>JAFGVA010000001.1 GCA_016938235.1 Bacteroidales bacterium
TATACATTATACATTATACATTATACATTATACATTATACATTATACATTATACATTATACATTATACATTATACATTATACATTATTCATTACTTATTGAATCCAGTTTTTTCTGAAAAAATAGGCAAAGGCAAAGGCAGTTCCGAATATTGCAGCCATGGTAATAATCCCGCCTAACGAGAGTACCGCCATACCACTTAGGGCAGAACCACTGGTACAGCCTCGTCCCATTTGAGATCCAAAGCCAAAGAATATTCCGCCAGCCAGAGCAAATATTAACCGGCGTTTTGAAGTTATTCGCGGTGAATGTTCTACCTTGAATTTTAA
The DNA here is from genome assembly GCA_016938235.1 of Bacteroidales bacterium. GTDB lineage: Bacteria > Bacteroidota > Bacteroidia > Bacteroidales > UBA10428 > UBA10428. Next base: position 329 of record JAFGVA010000001.1, read on the forward strand.
TCTTCGGGCTATAACCCCTGACAGGAATCCTCCTGCCAATACGCCTAACATTTCAAAAACCAGCCACGATTTAAGCGGATGAGGATGCGCTTCTTTGTATTCTTTATAAAAGGTGGCGCTTTCGGTATGCGAAGGAGCCACCGTTTCTACAGTGGCTACAACAGCACTTTTAAGCGCCCCACTGGCTCCAAGTCCCCTGCCGGAAACATAATTTGCAGCAAGAAGAACCAGACCTAATAAAATACCACCAATGTATGGATTAAGGTACTTCGTTTTTTTCTCTGTTGTATTCATTTATAATATGTTGTTTTTTAATGTTTGTTTTTTTATGCTGGAAGTCCGAAGCTAAACGTTAAATATTTATGATTTTACCGGGTTTAGTATCTTCCCACTTGCAGCGACTGTTTCAATAAAGCCAGCGACTGGCCTGGCCGGCATATGCAATAATGAATCTGAGCATTACTCCGCCAAATAAAACCAATCCGGCAGGGATAATAACAGGAACATGATATTTTCTTAGTTCAAGAACTTCTAAAGTTGCAGGCAATACCAAACCAAGTGCAACAACAAAAATCCAAAATGAATAGGTAAACGGACCTCCAAGAAACAGGTTTGCCGCATCTATCTGCACCTGTGTACTTGCAAGAAATCCCATAAACATATGCGTAATAAGAAACAGTTCAATAACAATCAGGAGTAAGTCTATCTGTGCAAAAAGTTTTCTTTCTGCTTTCTCCTTACTAAGCAGCATTATTGTTGCAGCCCCGGTAGATAAACCCGAAGCCAGGAACAATGGTCCGAGAATTGACGTATTCCATAGTGGACGGGCATTAAAAGCTGAAAATAATATACCGGTATATACCCCTAATATTACTGAGAGGACTATGATTATCCACGACATGTGCAGGATATATTTGTTACACCAGGCTTCAAAATCCTTTAAAAACTGAAACTTCCAGTCCCATTTCGGAAAAATTTCCTTAATATGCAGTGCTGCATAAACAAAAGAAAGCGGAGTTATAGCCATTAAAGTCCACGCTCCCCATGACATTGGTGATTGCAACTTAATATTGGTATACAACTGCCAGAAATAAAGTTTGTGTTTTAAATCGAGGAAAAGGGCAAACAAACCCAATACAAGAAAAACAGGCACCAACAAGGGTGCAATTTTAACAGCTGCAGGATATTTATCTTCTTTTCCCATGATGCGGTATAATGCGGCAAAAAATAATATTCCGGCTGCCAGACCTCCTAAGAACAAATAAAGAGGAATTTGCCAGTGCCAGATATGCAATACCGGGTCTATCAGTGGATTATTTCTGCCGCTTACTATAATTTCTTCTCTCATTTTGTATTTATTTATCAGATTAAGAAATAAAGTTGAGGTTTCGTGCCTGCTTCGGGTATTAGTGTTTTGTATTTTCTTTTCTTAAGAATTAGAGAAACATCGCTTTTCGGATCATCCATATCACCAAAATACATACACTTTGTAGGACAAACCGAAACACATGCCGGCTGCAGTCCTTTTGCAACCCTTTGTATACAGAAAGTACATTTATCAACATAACCTTCTGGATGCGTATATCGTGCATCATAGGGGCAAGATGTTATACATGCTCCACAACCAATGCATTCGTCAGGAGTTACCAACACAATGCCTCCATCGCTGTAATGACTTGCTCCGGTTGGACAACAACGCACACAGGGGGAGTTCTCACAGTGATTACAGCGCTCGCTCCTGATTTCAATTTCGAGTTGGGGATAAGTTCCGTCCATCACCTCAACTACCCAATCGCGGCAATAGCCTATAGGGACATTATTTTCTGTTTGACAAGCTACAACGCAGTCTGAGCAGCCTACACATTTTTTTGTATCAATTGCCATTGCGTATCTCATGACTGCACCTCCTGTTCTTTAGGTTCTTCAAATAAGAAAGTAACAAAGTTACCTCTCATGCCGGTTCCTCCCATCACCGGATCAATATGAACTCTTGATATAAGCTTGGAGTCACTAACCCCTTTTCCAAAAGCCCTGCTTAGTTTTTTGTTTTCGTGTCCAAAGCCATGAACCATATAAACTGAGTCCCAGCGAATACGCTCAGTGACTCGCACCTTAATAGAAAACCGCGATTTTAAACCATCCTGGTTTTGCAGCCAGATAGGTTGTCCGTTGGTTAGTCCCCATTCTTTTGCAACTCTTGGGTTCACCCAAAGAGCATTTTCACTCATTATATCGGTTAAATTAGGGTTATTGGCTGTACGACTAAAAGTATGAGCCGGCCCCCTTCCGTATATCAGTCGATAATAGCCCTCCGGCGGTTCGGGATGAGGTGTATATTTCGGAAGTGGATCAAATCCTGCATTTTCAAATTCAGTACTGTAAAGTTCAATCTTACCTGTATTGGTTAAGAACTCTATGTCTTCGCCATTTGCAAAGTATAAATCGTCGTATTCTCTTTCAAAAGTTTTAACGCCAATGCGTTGCATCTCTTCGAGAGAAGAACCCACTTGTTTAAGCTGCCAGTCAAGTAAATCTTCCAAATTTTCATGTGGAAAATAAGCTTCAAGTCCCAGCTTTTTACTCAATTCACGGGCAATCCAATAAGCTGGTTTTGAGTTATACTTTGGAGCCACGGCGGGCATTCTTAATGCGAGCTGCCGCTTTCGATGCGGACCTGTACGAACCGAATCATATCGTTCGAAATATGTACATTCGGGCAGCACCACATCGGCCCAACCGGTTATTTCCATTGGCATGGTATCGATAACTACCAGTAAATCAAGGTTCTGAATAGCTTCTATCGTATTTTTCTGATTGGGTAATGTTTCAACCAGGTTTGTTCCAAGAACAATCCACCCTTTAAATGAGCAATCGCGGTAAGGTGCGGGAATTGACGCATCACAGATTCCTGATGCCAATGCAAGGCCAGCTAGAGGAAACTGGTTTGGAAATGCATCTCTCCAGGTTTTCCTGGGTTTTGGGTATTCGGGATGAGGATAATCCGGTAAATGCATGGTTTCAGGTTTATAGAAACCACCCCTTCGACCCCAGCTACCCAGAATTGCATTTAGAATAGCCACAGCCCTCAATCGCTGAGAATCATCACCATACCAGGTTACATGTCGACCCGGATGAATAATTACAGCTGGTGCAGCATTAGCCATTTCCCTGGCAGATTCTCTTATAACATCAGGTTTTATAGTTGTAATTCCATAAGCCCATTCAGGGGTCATATTTTTAACATGAGCTTTAAGTTGCTCAAATCCATAAGTATATTTTTCAACGTATTCTTTATCGTACCATCCCTCTTCAATAATTACGTGTATCCAGGCCAACAGAAGTGCAAGATCAGTTGCAGGTTTTATTGGTAACCAGTGTTTTGATTTGCTGGCAGCAGTTGAGAAGCGAGGATCTACTGTTATTATTGTAGCCCCCTTATCAATGGCATCAGACATCTCCTGAACCTGACCATTATGCATGTTCTCGCCAATATGTGATCCTATGAGAACCAGGCAACGGGTATCTCTGATATCCGTTTTTTCGGGCGATTCAATACCTTCGCCAAAAGTCGATAAAAAAGCTACCTCACGCGGACCACGACACTGAGCATAACTTGGTGCAGCAATATTTGGCGAACCAAAAGCCTTCATAAGTGTTCCGAAATATTTACCTCCTGAACCGTGATTAAACAGGCCAATACATTCTGGTCCGTGCTCCCCGGCAATCTTTTTCATTTTTTCAGCAATGTAATCTAATGCTTCATCCCAGGTTGCTTCACGAAAATACTGCTCCCCTCTTTTTCCATCACGAATCAATGGAGTTTTAAGCCTGTCTTCGTCGTAGTACATTCCAACACCGCCTGTACCCCTCGGACAAAATCTTCCGTTGGAATTCATATCTTCATCGTTGCCGCTTACTTTCCAGACGTCACCGTCTTTGTTTTTATAAACCCAGCCTGCACATTTCCAGAAACAAACTTCGCAATAGGTTGGTGTGCGCATGAAGTCCTTAAAACTACCATAAAGCTTGCCATTTACCGAATTAGCAACAACTTTCATAGCAGCATTTCCCCCCAATGCTAAACCACCGAGACCCAATCCCGAAATTTTTATAAAGTCTCTTCTGGTTGCCATAATCTAATGTATTTTAAAATTTAGATATATATTTATATAGATATACTATTTCAAATATACGGAAATGACTCTTTGCTGTTATTTTATTAACAAACAATTAACAAATCGTTTATTTAATTAATATTCATCTACTTATAAATTTATATTTGAATGATAGTAATATCAATCTTATTTATATTGTTGACTATCTGTCTATTATCAAATTATTTAGAAACCATATAAATTACAATTCGCTTTATTATTATTAATGAGCAGGTTACACACAATTTAAGTTACGCAAAATATTTTGAAACTATTATTGGTTAGCTTTTTTTTAACAATACTTTTACTAATATCCTGGTTCTGAAAAACAAAGAGTTGAAAAGGCAATAGTATACACCAGCATGGGTGAGATATTGATTTATCTCTATCCCAGCCTGGCACCAGTTACTGTTGAGAATTTTTACACCTATATAAAAGTTGTGGTTCATGGTGGGAGACCAACTGCAAACATTGATTTTTAGTTCAGATTGAGGTTTTGTAAATTTGTAATAGTTAAAAATAACAAGATTGGATAATGCCAAAGATATTTGAATACTAAGGGATTATATTTTTTTCCTTTCGAATGAGTACGAACCGATACATGTTCATGCAAAAAAAGGAGAGTATGAAAGCAAAGCGGAATTTTATATTGTTAATGGCGAGATTTCAGAGATAAAAATTACAAAAAGATTAAAATGAGAATTATCTTAGACTACAAGAATTCGGAATCTGGATTTAACCAGTTGAAAATTGATTCTGCAAAATATTTGTCGGATTTTGCAATTCGTATAAAATTTAGTGATGGAAATGAGAGACTTGTTGATTTCAAACCATTTTTATCTAAAACTCTTCATCCTTCGATTAAGAAATATTTAGATGAAAATAAATTCTCGAATTTTTCATTGACTGATGGGAATTTAAACTGGAACGATTACGACTTGATTTTTCCTCTTTCTGATTTATATAATGGACATATAGGTACATAAACCATGAAACCACAACGCGCGGTCATAAAACATTGGGGACGAGGTGGTTATTCGAGCTTCGATTCTCGTATCAAAGTTCGTTGTAATTAATTGATATTTTGTATTTTCGCAACAATTACGTAACAATTAGTAAAATTTCAATGAAAAAAACGAATCCTGCCCTAACTGGTATTTTTACCGGAATTATTATCCTTCTTTGTGCTTTTTCCAGCAAGGCATCTCAAGACGACACCGTGTTTGTTTACCAGACAGAAACACTACCCCTGATTGATGGAAATGCCAGTGATAACTGTTGGAATATTGCTAAATGGCAGCATATTGACCAGGTCTGGATTAACTGGGGCGAGAGTATTCCTGAAGGTGATTTCTCCGGAGCCTATAAGATACTCTGGTCTTCACAGACAAATATGCTTTATTTCCTTGTAAAAGTTGCCGATGATGTTATCTGCGACGCCTACAAAAGAGGTATTACTGCCGAACATTACAATTTCGATATTCTTGAGGTTTTTCTCGACGAGGATCGTTCCGGCGGTTCACATCTTTTCGATGCCGGTAATGATAATTCTGAAAATGCTTTTGCATATCACATTTTTTCAAAATTCCCTGCAAAGGGCGAAACAAATACCGATTTTGAAGCCAGCGATGTGGGTGGAAGCAGCTGGTTTAACAGATCTGATATTATGTTGAATAATCATTTCGATGAGTTTGTACTTGCAATGCATGAAGGAGTAGCTTACTGGGAATTTTCGCTGAAAGTATACAATGACAGTTACGTTTCTAAAAACCCTGAAAAATCGAGGGTTGTTCTGACTGAAGGGAAAATTATGGGCTTATCGCTGGCGTATTGCGACAACGATGATGCAGAGGAAATTCCTGCAAGGGCAACACGCGATAATTTTTATGGTTCTGTTTATGTACCTGAAGAAGCCTGGAACGACCATTACAAGAATGCAGATCATTTTGGGGTTGCCAAACTTATTGACAACTCAAATAAAACCGAAATTATAGAAAGCTCTGTGTTTGATATTTGTCCCAACCATGCTGAACGGAATATTAAGGTTAAGTACGGCAATTCTATAAAAGCGGAAGACCTTCAGGCATGGATTTTTGATTTGAATGGTAACCAGGCCATTATAGAAACACCCGCTTTAAACGCAGATACAAACGAATTTATTTTATCGCTGAACAACCTCCATCCCGGTGATTATATCTTAAAAATACAGGCAAAAAACCAGGTTTTAGAATCGCAGTTTATTCTTCTGCCCTAAATTAAAATAAACGTTAAACATTATTTTGCCACCCAGCATTTCGATATAAGCCTTACATATTGTTAAACCTAATCCTGCCTCATAAAGAAGCATATAAAAGTGGTTACAATTTACTAAAATTGCAATTTAGCAGACTTAAATGTTTAATTCTACAGCATACAATCGCCCAGACTTGTTCCTACGCTTCGTGCAGACAATATCCACGGGTGATCAACAGGAACCATTTTTCGTTTACCTACAACCTCTTCGAGTGGAATGGCAACCACACCTTCTCCTTTTGAGCCCACCATTATACCAAACTTTTCTTTTTCAATAAAGCTGGCACAGGCCGATCCAAGTCTTGTTGCGAGCAACCTGTCGGCTGCTGAAGGAATTCCACCTCTTTGCAGGTGACCCAGAATCGTAACTCGGGCTTCAACCATAGTAAGTTTTTCAAGTTCCATGGCCAACTCCATGGTATTACCAATAGCTTTTGTTTTATACTGCGATAAATCTGTTTTTATTTTCTTTTTTGTTTCCTGGTCGTTTTCTTCCTTGGCTTTCTGCTTTTTAGCTTCGAGAATCTCAATTTTCTTAGCTGCTTCAATTGAAACAGCACCCTCTGCAACCGCAATAATACTGAAGTGCTTTCCAGCCCTGTTACGCTCCAGGATTGATTCAGCAATAATCTCAATGTCGTACGGAATTTCAGGAATGAGAATTACATCGGCTCCACCAGCAATTCCTGCGCCCAGGGTTAACCAACCTGTATTGTGGCCCATTATTTCAACAACAATAATCCGGTGATGGCTTGATGCAGTGCTATGCAACCTGTCGATTGCTTCAACGGCAATTCCGAGGGCTGTATCAAAACCAAAGGTTACATCGGTTCCCGAGACATCGTTATCAATTGTTTTTGGGAGTGTAATTACATTTAAACCCTGTTGCATGAGGTGATAGGCATTCTTTTGTGTTCCGCCGCCACCAAGGCAAACCAGACAATCGAGATGATGTTTGTAATAGTTTTCTACTATAACATCTGTCATGTCCATCATTTTCCCGCCAATCTGCATTTTATTCGGCTTATCTCTGCTTGTTCCAAGTATCGTGCCTCCGAGGGTAAGTATTCCCGATAAAAAGCTGCTGTCCATGCGTACATAACGGTTTTCCATTAAACCTCTGAACCCGTCATAAAAGCCAATAACCTGCATATCGTATTGACTCATGGCTGTTTTTCCAATTCCTCTGATTGCTGCATTTAATCCCGGACAATCTCCACCCGCAGTTAATATCCCAAGATGTTTGTTAGCCATTCTGAAAAGATTTACTTGAAATTACGAATTTTTATTAATACCAGCTTCCTGAAAATTTTAAAAGAATACCTGGGTAGTTGATGGCACATACTTTTTTACATTCTTTCTCTGAAAGTCTGACAGCCTGTTGTTTTCGAGATGCAATTCGCTTAATAAAGACAACGATTCCATTTCTTTAGGCATAAGCATTATTGAATTATTGCTGAAATCGGCATACTTAAGAGCTTTTAGTTCCCCAATGGATCGGGTGACTGAGTATATTTTGTTCTTATTCAGATAGAGATATTCCAGCTGAGTTAATCCGGCAATGCTTCCTTCAACTCTTTCGATGTTATTTCTTGCCAGATTTAAACTTTTCAGACTCTTAAGGTTATAGAGTTTCTCAGGATAAACGATCATGTTTAACTCTAATTCAATGGTTTCGATATTGGTTAACTTATCGTAATTGAAATTTAAAAAAGAAATCTCATTAATACTTGCATCTAGTTTTTCCAAAGACGATAGGTTAATGGAGTTCTCAACAATCTTCCTTATTTTATTGGTTGAAATGTTTAATTCTTTGAGCCTGGTTAATCCACTGAGGTCTTCCGGTAATTCTGTAATCTGGTTGTTCGAAACATTTAAAACCTCAAGGTTTATAAGAGCATTTATTTCACCGGGCAGTTTTTTTAGTTTGTTTTTTGAGATATCAAGTTGCGAAACAGATACCAACTCGCCGAATGAAGCAGGTAGAGATGCCAGCTTATTTTCTCTTAATTTAATTTCTTTAATGGAAGTACACTCTCCGATATTTTCCGGCAACGACTCCAGGTTGTTTTTTTCGAGATATATGATCTCTAGGTTCTTTAATCTTGCAATGCTATCGGGTAAATTTGTAATATTGTTCCAGCTGGCATCAATTTTTTTCAGCTGACTTAAACGACCTATCTCATTGGGTAATTCTGTTATTTCGTTGTCAAAAACATCGAATTCTATTAGATTAACAAGATTGCCTATTTCGGGTTGAACAGCCTGGATGTTGTTCTCTCCAATCATTAATTTCTGAAGATTGGTAAGTTCAAAAATCCAATCGGGGATAAAAGTTATGTTGTTATTCCGCAGATACAACTCCTGAAGGTTAACCATTTTTGAAATTTCTTCGGGAACCGCATTCAGGTTTTTTCCGTCAAGATTTAGCTTATATACTTTCTTATTTGAAACATCAAGTTCATCGTATGACCTGTAAACGGGTTTGGAGGCAAGCTTTTTATCGGTTAGTAATTTATTTTGTGCCTGTAATGTTGTTATGCTGCCTGTAAAAATTGAAATGATTAAAAACAATTGTCTGACCATAATCCTTGTATTTTCGCGTAAAGGAAGCATTTTTTCTACTAAAGAACAATTATAATAAGCTTAACTTATTTACATTTGCGGCAAAAATGGCAGATATGCTAATTTATAAATACGAATGTAAAAATTGCGGGTGGATTGGTGATGAAAACCAGCTTGACTATGAAACTGTAGAAGGCTGTATTGGAGATGATAAGCTCGAAATCTGTCCCAAATGTGGAAGCCAGAAAGTTTTTATGGTAAGTTAAATATCTTTTTATCCTGGCAATTTTCAATTATTACAACTATGCCTATTAAATCTTTATTTTTTATTGCCTCACTATTCACCTATTGTCTATGGGGCTTTTCACAAGATGTTGATACAAATAATTTTAATATCAAAAACCCAATTAAATCCTTCAAGAAACATGAAGCAAAAAAAGCAATTACTTTTAATCCAATAGGTATTGTTGGAACTATTGTAAATAAAGAAGCTTTAAATATTAAATTAAACTACGAAAAACAACATTCTGAAAAATACAGCCATCTGGTGAAATTTGATATTATTACTTTAATGATGATTCAAACAGAATCAAGCACAAGCACTTCTAAGACTATTTATACGGGTTCACTTATTTTTAATCCCGGACCTCAATCAATTATTTTAGATTTAAGCTTGAAAACAGGAGGATTTCTAAAATAATCAGAACTGGTGCGTGTTAATACCTAAAAACCGTATGTTTAGCATCATACGAGCGCAACACAGGAATCCGTTGTAATAAATAGATTCTATGTTACTCCCTTTGGTAGTGATCTCGCAAAGCTCGGTTCACTTCATTCGTATGACGTTCTATTATTGATTTTTAAGTTAAAGCATAGGAATTTAGGTAGTAATGAGTGCCTATCTATCTTTTTATCAAAACCATTCATGCATTCAAGCATTCACGCATTCACACATTCAAACATTCAAGCATTCACGCATTCAAGCATTAACACATTCAATCATTTTACTTTGATCTATCCAAAGCCTGCTGAACATCCCCAATAATATCATCGATGTGCTCCAGCCCAACTGAAGTACGCACCAGCTCTTTTGTAATGTTAACCATCTGCCGCTCTTCTTCACTAAGCTTCGAATGCGTTGTAGATGCCGGATGCGTAATCGCAGTACGAGAATCACCCAGGTTTGGAGTAATCGAAACCATTTCAAGCTTATCGATAAAACGAATACACCGTTCATAACCACCTTCAATTTCGAAGGAAACAATTCCTCCGCCAAGCCGCATTTGTCTTTTAGCCAGTTCGTATTGCGGATGACTGGGAAGAAACGGATACCTGACACTTTTTATCCCCTGAGCAGACTCTAAAAACTCTGCCAGTTTCATGGCATTCTCACAATGTTTTTCCATTCTTAATGGAAGCGTTTCGAGACTTTTTGAAAGCACCCAGGCATTAAATGGTGCCAATGTCGGACCACTTTGGCGTGAATAAAACCGAACGGCTTCCATAGCTTCCGCTGAGCCGAGAATAGCACCTCCCATTGTTCTGCCTTGTCCATCGATAAACTTGGTGGCTGAGTGACAGATCATATCTGCGCCCAACAGTCCGGGATTTTGTATATAAGGCGAAGCAAAACTATTGTCAACAGCTACCAGGCAATTGTTTTTCCGGGCTATTTTTACTATTAGTGCCAGATCCACCAAATCGAGACCCGGATTTGAAGGAGTTTCAATAAAAAACAGTTTGGTATTGGGTTGCACTGCGTTCGCAAATCCCTCATTATCATCACAATCAACATAAGTATGTGTAATACCAAAACGGGGAAGAATCTGGGTAATTATCTGATGCGAAGAGGTAAATAAACTTCTTGAAGCAACTATATGATCACCTGGTACGAGATGCGGCATAAGAGCAAGGTAATTAGCGGCCATACCGGTTGCAACAGCAAGCCCCTCTTCCACTCCTTCAAGCGCACAAAGTTTTTCAACAAACTCATCGGTATTCGGGTTATTATACCTCGAGTACATATAGCCATCCGTTTCTTCGGCAAAAACTGCTCTGGCTTCTTCGCCTGAATTAAAAACAAAACTTGATGTTGCAAAAATTGGAACGCTGTGTTCTTTCTTTTGTGAGCGACTCATCTGTCCACGAATAGCATTGGTCTCAAAGTGTTTGTATTTTTTCATCGGGGTTTGTTGTTTTATTTTTCAATAAACTTCTGTAAAAATAAAGGAATTATTTTCCTATGCTTCGTTTTTGATAGTGTTTTATCCTAGTTTGTATGAGTACAAATAGTTTTGAGAATTGTGACTTTCATATCGGCTAATTGCAGAATTATAGTAACTATTTACCAGCCTAAAATTGCGAAATCCAATGGTTTTTAACAACATTCTATCGATATAAACACTTGGTTTCAATATAAAA
>JAFGVA010000085.1 GCA_016938235.1 Bacteroidales bacterium
AGATTTGAAGCGCTCTCAGTTAAACATCTGGTGGAGAAATACAACAATACAAGGAACACCGATCACATTAATTCATCACAAATTAGTTTTAAAAGAACCACCGGTTTTAAGCGTGCCGGATTTGTAATAAAGCGTGAATCGTCTCAGGAATCGCGTGTAGTTGGAAACCTGTTCGATTTTGAACTGACTGCACCATTGGAAATACATCGTATGATTTGGGGAGCAGGCATAAGTGAGAAAAGTTCTAATGGATTTGGGTGGTGTGAATTAATAAATAATGATGAAACCCAATAGTTCGCAAAACGTTATTGAAACACTATGATAAGAGAATTAATCAACTTTGTAAACAGTTTGGAACAAGACTATCTCGAAGTCTTCGACCTGAACAAAACACCGTCGCCCGGCCTGCACTTGTGGGTAGAACTGGACGAGGAAGGAAACTGGAAAAACGATCCACCCATTGAAGGTGAGGATTATGTAATGTATGATGGAAAAGAAAACCTTAACTCAAAACTTCAGGAGGCTATACAACATGAGGAATTGGGAAAGCGTGTTGGAAATACCATGAATAAGGTTCTTGATAAGAAAAAGCAGATTTTTTCTTGCTCTCCATTTGTTGTCAATTTCAAACTAAAATCTTACTCGAACGATAAAATTGAAGGAGTAAAGGAAGACAAAATCATCCGTCTTTTGAAGTTTTATTTTGATAATGCTATTTCTATTTGCGTGGCAAAAGATGCAGAAAGACTAAAAGAAATGGCTCTTGCTTTCAAAAAAAGAATTCCCGATGTACTCGGTGCCATTAATAATATCACTACAACTGTTTCAGAAAAAGATGGTACTTCTACTGAAAAAAAATTGATTGAAACATTTAAAGATGATTTCTACATTAATATCTACTTAAAGAATGTTAGCCTCGAAGAATATAAAATCTGTCATGAAAATTACATGAGAGAAAAGTTGTTTAATGACAACAAATATAATAGTAGTAAGAATATTGATGATGAAACATTTGGCCTAAGTAATTTTATAAATGGGGCAAATTCAAAAAAAATGTTTCTGGAACATAAGACAGCTTCTCTGCACAAAGGAATTTCAGGAAGGATAACTGCCAGAGATGCATTGGCACTCAATAATTTTGAGCAACTATTAAATAATCGGGTTCTTCCCAACCCTCTTCCAATCTTCATCGATAAAAAGGAATTTAAAAACAATTCGGAAATCGTTAGCATTTTCAATAACGAAGGAGAACGAAAATTTTCATACCCTCAATTACTAAAAAGCATTTATGAAAAAGATGAACAAAGGATTTTAGGAAACTATTACCTTTTGAATATTGCCCGGGGAGTGGTGAATGATTTTGATTTTGTTTCCAACTTTCAGTACAAGCTAACTGATTTTACAATTGAAAATCTCTTTCAAATTAGGCAGAAAGGGGAAATTTTACCATCGAGAAAACTTCGCACCATTTTTGGTTTTGAAAATCTTGTAGTAACAAAAATTTTTAATAATGGATTGGTTCGTGAGAAGCAAGGGCAATTCACTTATAATTACTTCAACGATATTGATCCGAATTATATTAGCGGGGGAGACGAAATTGCTAACCTTATTCTCCGGTTTCGCAAAGCTTTTTACGATTACATCTATAAAAGCCGTAAGCAGGCCATCACATCTACCATGTTTGATGAAATTATGTGGGTTAGCATCCTTTCCGATATAAAACACGATGAATTCAAGGATGGTTATCATACAAAAGAAACTTCTGTAAAAGAAAAGCTGAATATTTGGTTTAGCCTTTACAATAATTTTAGTAATAACTCAAAAAACAGAGAAAATATGGCAAATACCTTTAATGAACTTTTAGAAAAAATGGATCAAATTGCAAATGATCCTGACGCAAGAATTGAGAATAACGATACCGGAGAATTTATGTTTGCAGCTGGACAAATCATCTATTTTCTGCTAACCAAAAGCAAAGCTAGTAATCCAAGCTTAGCATTGCTCGAACCATTCCTGCAAAAAACCAATGCTGTGCAATTACAAACAGCCCTGGCAACCATGGTAAATATGTATAAACATGAACTAGCTATTTATAAGGATCGATTTCAACGCATTGCCGGGCAGGTCTTAGTTTTTCCATCTAATGAAAATCTAAAAAACTATCAGCGTTATTTGCTGGCCGGCTATTTTGCTCCATCGGCTATTTATAAATCAAACAAGGAGAAAGAAGAACAAAAAGAAATCATTAACAATTAAAATATCATTATCATGGAATTTAAAAACAGAGTATTCGGATGTGCTGTTGTAAAAGCCATCAACTCAAACTACAATGCTGATTTTTCGGGACAGCCACGCACTTTGCCCGATGGAACTGTCTATGCAACAGATAAAGCTTATAAATACACCGTAAAGAATTTTTTCAGGGCGGTTTATCCTGATGAAACGATTTTTTATTTCAAGTCTTTAAATGAAAACATGAATCCGATTTCACTCGATGAAACTTATGTGAAACACTTTGATGATTATCCAAAAGATAAGAAAACAATAAAACAGGTTGTTGCAGGGAAGCTGCTAAGCTGTCTTGATATCCGATTATTCGGGGCAACTTTTGCCGGGAAAAACATTAATATTTCAATACATGGGCCTGTACAAATTAATCATGGTATAAATATCTGGCACGAAAACAACATTTTTTCGGAACAAATTACTTCGCCGTTTAGCAATAAATCAAATGACCCGGATGCCGAACGCGGAATGACAACCATAGGTCGTCAGTCGAAGTTACAGGAAGGCCATTACTTGCATCATTTCTCCATTAATCCGGAGACGCTTACAGAAATTAAGACTCTTGCAGGAGAAGAAGCACAGACTGTTTCTCCGGATGACATTGCTAAACTAAAAGCAGCGATGCGTCAGGGGGCAACTTTTTATGATTCGGCATCAAAAGCCGGCACCGATAACGAAATTTTATTCTGGGTACAGCTAAACAAAGATTCTAAACTTATTCTCCCGGCATTTACCGATTTGGTAAAAACATTACCTGAAAAACAGGAAGGAAAAACAGTTTTTGATTTTGAGAAAGTCAGCCAGTTGCTATCCGGTTTTAGCTCCGAAATTGAAGCAATAGAATTCTATATTAACGGGCAGTCGGCAACGGCAACAAATTTACCGGAAGGATGTACCACTTTTCCTTTGTTTGGAAATAATGAGGAAGAAGTATGAAAACAGTTATCTCATTCGATTTGTATGCCGATATGGGGTTTCTGAAAAAGCCGGATATAAACGAGAAGGTTTATCTTACTTATAATATGCTCCATAAACCTTGTATATTGGGTATTTTGGGCGCAATTGTCGGACTAAAAGGATTTACAAAGAACAATGAATTTCCTGAATATTATAAAACGTTCAAAGACATTCCGGTAGGTATCAAACCCATTGGAGAAGGTTGTGAACGCGGAAATTTTACCAAGAACGTAACCACATATACCAATACCATTGGTTTTGCAAATGCCGATGGTAACCTGATTGTTTCTGAGCAAACCTTAATCAATCCGGCATACCGTATTTTTCTTTTGCTCGATTTGGAAAAGAAAAATGAACAGACGCTTTACAACCGCATTCGGCAACAGGAAGCAACCTTTGTTCCTTACCTCGGGAAAAATGACTATTCGGCCTGGTGGTATAAGGAGGATGTGAAAGAATACCATTTTCAAAAGTTTGAGGGTGGAGATGAATTTCAGATTGAAACCGTTTTTATAAAAGAAGATGCATTGGTCAATCAGGTTGTAGAACATAAGGCACGATTTCGTAATAATCTTTCTTTCCTAAATGGAAGTTTTATGTATTTCGAAAAGCTTCCGACTTCTTACAACACGAAACTGTATCAATATGATTATGCTGATTTTGCCTATACTGATTGGCGTTTAAGTAAAGATTCATTTTTGCCGAATCTTTACAAAGTTGATAATCTTATCGTTCAGTTGAATTAACACCAATCCTTACAGGTTTCAACAACCTGTAAGGATTAATTATGATACAATGGAAACAATAGACAATCAGATAAAACAAGCGGAAAGATATTGGGCGCATGTACCGCATAATGAATCTATAGGACACCAGGAGACATTGAAAGAACATAGTGACCTTGTATTTAGCTATACCCAAAAAATGATTAAAGCTTTTGGGCTGGAAGCTATTATTAAAAAGCTTTTATCGAGTTCATTTAGCCTTAATTGGTCAGAAGCAACGTTTTATCAACTTTATGATTTATTTCTGGAATCTGTTTATTTCCACGATTTTGGAAAAATTAATCCGAACTTTCAGGTTGCTAAAATGAAGAATGGTCAATTTAGCAAGAAGGCACTGAAATATAATTCAGACCATTCGTTTCCTGGATATGTTTTATTTATTCAGTACAAACTAAAAGATGCAAATGCCATTCAGGACGCTGATGAATTTGAGCACTATATGGTTTTGTTGTTTCTTTTTGGGTTTCAGATAGCTAAACATCATGCTTCATTTTTAGACAATGTTCCGTCTTATTTGCAATACAAATTTGATTTTTCGGATAGAGAAATAAGTCAGTATTTGGACGATGTGGATAAATTACTAGAGTTAACAACTATAGAAGAAATACCAACGCTTAAGCTGCGGGAGTTATCCGATATTAGTAGCATTGTTAAAGATATTCTTAGAGATAATTCAAAAGAAGATTTTCCCCTCTTTGCCCTTTTAAAACTCCATTATTCTTTACTAACGGCTTCCGATTATCTGGCAACAGCACATTACATGAATAATTGGGAAACACCCTTAATTGATTTCGGGCAAATTAGCGATGAGTTACGGCAACGTATCATTCGAAATGTACAATCAACCAAATCGTATAATAGGAGAGTATTTGAGAATTTGAATGGTTTTGAATTTAGTTATCCTATAGAACCACGTAATGAGAACCTGAACCGGTTGAGGCAGGAGTTGTCGGTTGAAGTGGTTCAAAACATTCGCAATTATACAGACAAGAATGTTTTTTACATTGAAGCGCCAACGGGAGGGGGAAAAACCAATTTGTCGATATTGGCTGCGGCCGAACTTCTGGCAGCGAATACCATGATTCGCAATTTGTATTACGTATTTCCCTTTACAACGCTTATAACACAAACTTACAAAGCAGTAAAAGAAACCATGGGGCTGGACGAAGATGAAATTATTCAGCTGCACTCTAAAGTAGGTTTTAAGGAAAAAGATGACCAGTATGGACAGGAAAAGAAAAATCATATTGATTACTTGTTCTTAAATTTTCCGGTGGCATTGATGTCGCATGTAAAGTTTTTCGATATTCTTAAAACCAACAGTAAAGAGGCCAACTATTTGTTGCATCGTTTGGCAAATTCAATTGTAATTGTGGATGAGTTACAATCATATCCGCCCAAAATTTGGGATAAACTTATTTACTTTATTCAGAATTACGCCCGGTATTTTAATATTCGTTTTATCCTAATGTCGGCTACATTGCCAAAGCTGGATAAACTGTCGAATGTAAAGGCTGATATTTGTTACCTTACCAACCATCGGAAACAGTTTTTTCAGAACCCAAATTTCTGCAACAGGGTTTTGTTCGACTTCTCGTTATTGAATTGGCCTGCTCCTGAGAAGGATGAAAAAGCCGATTACTTGCAACGACTCGCTGATGCAGTAATTGAGAAATCGGTAGAATACGCAGATAGGAACAAAAAGTATCCGGATAGTGTATTTACCATTATCGAATTTATTTATAAGCAAACAGCAACTGAATTTTATTCTGTTGTAAAAGATAAATCAGATGGCTTTTTTGACGATATTTTTGTATTGTCAGGAACTATTTTGGAGCCCCGGAGAAAAGAAATTATTTATTACCTGAAAGATGAAGGCAATAGGCATAAAAAAATATTATTAATTACCACCCAGGTAGTTGAAGCGGGAGTTGATATTGATATGGATTTAGGCTTCAAAGACAAATCGCTGTTGGATAGCGATGAACAATTGGCTGGTCGTATTAACAGAAATGTAAATAAACCTGCCTGCAAACTTTACCTGTTCAATTTTGATGATGCCGAGGTACTATACAAAGGAGATAAACGATTTCAGCTAATGCAAGGCGAGTTGGCAGCCAAAGAACAGGAAATCTTACAGTCTAAAGATTTCGATTTAATGTATGATTGGGTAATGAAAAATATAGACCGGCAGAACGATCGTATTTACCAAAAGGGCTTTTCCGATTTTCAGAATTTCCTGAAAATGCTCGATTTTCCGGAAGTGGATAAAAATTTTCAAATTATAAATCAGAAAAGCACATCTGTTTATGTTCCTGTAACACTTCCTGTTTATGTGCCAGAAACCAACCAGACGGAACGGAACTTTTCTGAAAAAGAGATGATGTTTTTAGATAGGTATCACATTGCAGGAAAAGATGACCTGACGGTCTCAGGTGAAAAAGTCTTTGAATTGTATGAACGTTTGATTCAACAAAAAAACGATGATTTTGTGGACGGAAAAACAGAATTAAAGAAGTTGCAGGGAATAATGAGCCAATTCATATTTTCGCTAATGACCCGTTCAAAGGCTATGGAGGAACTGGTAATAGGAGCCCATGGAGAAGAACGTATGGGCATTTATTATCTCAGCCATTGGGAGAGGGATGAGGTTTATGATTATGAATTTGGTTTGATAGAAAAAGGTGAAGCGGCAATAATTTTATAGTCTATGCAAGTTACAGGAACACACATTCATTATTTTTTCAATTGTCACCGGCAGTTGTGGCTGTTTGCCAATGGTATTAATATGGAGCAAACCAGCGATACGGTTTACGAAGGAAAGTTGATTCATGAAACATCTTACTCGCAGCGTTCTGAACGATTTAAAGAGGTTGAACTGGGCCCAGTTAAAATTGATTACTTCGATAAAAAGAACAAAGTAATTCATGAAATTAAAAAATCAAGCAAACTGCTTAATTCACATATTTGGCAGGTAAAATATTATATCTATATATTCGAGCAAGCAGGTATTAAAGGTGTAACCGGAATTCTTGAATATCCGAAAGAGCATAAAACGGAGGAAGTTTTATTAAGCGAACCCGACCGGGTTTATATCGAAGAACTTCTTGTTGAAATAGATAAGTTGATTCACCATGAAAAATGTCCGCAATTGCTAAATGAACCGAAATGCAAAAATTGCAGCTATTTCGATTTTTGTTATTCCGACGAAGCCGAAACTTGATTATGAAAAAAACGTACTACCTTTTTAACCAGGGCCGTTTACAGCGCCGGGACAACACGTTAAAGTTTACTCCTTATGACGAAGATGGCAACGAGCAGAAGCCCCGTTTTCTGCCTGTAGAAAATGTTGGTGAATTGTATTGCTTCGGTAATCTGGATGCAAATTCAGCTTTGTATAACTTCCTGGGACAGGAACAGATTCCGATTCATTTTTTTGATTATTACGAAAACTACACCGGTTCGTTTATGCCGCGTGAAGCACTTATCTCGGGCAAAATGCTGATTGCACAGGTAAAATGTCAGCAAAACCGGAAAAACCGGATCGACCTGGCGCAGCGTATTCTGGATGGCGCCAGTTTTAACATGGTGAAAAACCTGCGATATTATAACAGCAGAGGAAAAGACCTGGAGCCGATTATTGAAAACATTGAAGCGCTGAGTTCGAAAATTTGCCAGACTACCGCTGTTGACGAGTTGATGGGAATAGAGGGCAACATTCGGAAGAATTACTACGAAGCCTTTGAATTAATCATTAACGATTTTAGTATGGGCGGCCGTTCGTACCGTCCTCCCGAGAATGAAGTAAACGCCTTGATCTCGTTTGGGAACATGATGTGTTACAGTCAATGTCTCAGGGCGATACACCAAACGCAATTAAATCCAACCATCAGTTTCCTGCATGAGCCCGGCGACCGGCGCTTTTCACTTTCACTCGATCTGGCCGAAGTTTTTAAACCCTTGCTGGTTGACCGTGTAATATTCAAAGTGATGAATAAAAAAATGATCCAGGGGCATCATTTCGAAGACCAGTTAAACCGTGTGAGTTTGAAACCAAACGGGAAAAAAGTCTTTGTACAGGCATTGGAAGAAAGGCTGGAAGAAACCATTAAGCACCGTACATTGAATCGTTCGGTAAGCTATAAACACCTCGTGAAGTTGGAGTGCTATAAAATACAAAAGCATTTGTTGGGGATGGAAGAGTATAAACCGTTTAAAATGTGGTGGTAATGTATGTAATTGCTGTATATGATGTAGGACAGAAGCGCGTGGCCAAAATGCTGAAACTTTGCCGTAGGTACCTGAACTGGATTCAGAACTCTGTATTTGAAGGAGAAATTACGGAGGCCCGGTTGGAGGAATTTAAATTCAGGGCAATACAAATTATGGACGAAGAAGATGATAGTCTTATTATTTTTAAGACACGCCAGGAAAAGTGGTTGGACAAGGAAATTGTAGGACATGAGCGGCAAAATCTTGGTAATTTTTTGTAAGTGGAGTTGTCGATCCTGTCGTTTTAAAAACTCATAGCGTTTTATACGCTTAAAAATATTATTCTCAGGTTCTTTGACATATTGATAATAAGCGATTTATATATACTTGTCGATCCTCCGGGCAAAATACGGTTTGGGGGATCGACAACATTTTTACTTAATTATTGTATTTTTGAATAACGTAGTTCCTTGAAAATGAACTATTTTTTTTGAGTCGTCGAACGACTTACAATCGCACCTTACTGGAATTGAAATAATAAAGATAATTTAAATGATTTATGCAATAATGCCCTTACAATCGCACCTTACTGGAATTGAAATTACTTGATGATTACTTCTCCCGGCGATCCATTGCTGCTTACAATCGCACCTTACTGGAATTGAAATTGAGCGATTTGCCTTTTGATTTTGCTGACGGATTATACTTACAATCGCACCTTACTGGAATTGAA
>JAFGVA010000086.1 GCA_016938235.1 Bacteroidales bacterium
ATCAATTTTTTCACCGTCTACAGTCCACATTTGCATTTCGTCAATGGGTAAACGAACATGGTCGAAGCCCATTTCAGATATAAGAGCAAAATCTTTATCAGTCATATAAGCATCGCGTTCTTCACCTCTTTTTTCGGATTGTGACAACCAGTGACTGGCATTTAATCCCTTATTTAGGATGAATTTCCCTGAAGGTTCTATATCCTTCTTTTTAGCATTAGAACAGCCGATCATACTTATAATTAAAACAAAATGCAGTAAACAGATTAAAGCCCTTTTCATTATAGTAATGATTTTGATGAAAAATCAAATATACTATTTTGAAATTCTAAAAATGAATAAGGTTGCATAAATTGCAAGCTCCCCATATTAAAATATTAATTGGCCTATAGAATATTAGTTAGATTCAGCTTTTGTTATTGCACGAATAAGTTCCGGGAATGCCTGTTCTCCTGTAGAACGATTAAATAGTCCAAAACCATTTAACCCGGTGTAACCATTGTCCCAATAAAAAGGAATCAGTCCATGATTTACTATTGATTGGGTAATATATTCATTGTATGTTACCCGATATGCTTCATGTCCATCTTTGTCATTTCGATAAATAGCACCATATTCACCTACAATAACAGCAATACCCTTATCAATAAATTTGGTTTTCATTTTCTGGAATTGCCCGTCGGCGTATGATTCGTTGCCCCAATCGTCAGTTTTTGAAGGGTCTTCGGCGTCTTCTCCCCATTGAGTAACATTACTTTTTTCATTTAAGGTAAAATTATAGGGGTCATAATAGTGCACTTCCATAAACAAACGGTCTTTAACAACATCTTCGGGTATTACAGCATAATTTATCGTATGATTTATATTGGTGTTAAAACCCTGCACAACCAGGTGCCTGTATACATTTCTGCCACCTGTTGCCCGAACTGCCGAAACAAAAGTCTGGTTAAAACTGTTCTGAACGGTATAATATTCTTTGGTAGGTGTACCATAATCACCATCGACCATTACTTCGTTAGTACCTGCAAATAAAAGACGATCATTGTAATCACGAAAGTGAATGGCAATTTGTTCCCACATGATATCTAAACGGTTGTTTACGTAATCCTGATCTGCATAGGTTGGCTGCATCCATCCACCATCCCAATGGATATTCATTACAGCATACATATCGTTTTTAAGCACATACTTTACAACCTCTTCAACTCTTTCGAGCCAGCTGGTTTCGATTATGAAGTATTCTTTGTTTGAAAACTTGCTCCAGGCAACTGGAATACGAATTGAATTGAATCCGGCAGCCTTTACAGAATCAATAAGCTGTTGAGTGATTAAAGGATTCCCCCATGAAGTTTCCCCATTAGTAGCCTCAAGCGAGTTTCCGATATTCCAGCCCAATCCCATTTCAGCAGACAGCTCTATGCTTGTTAAATCACGCATGTCTGTATTATCGGGTGGAACATCGTATAAATCCGATGTATCATTCAAGCCAGTTTGTTTTATTTCAACTTCACGTATTGTATCTCCTGCTTTAATAATCAGGTTGAAAGATCGATTGTTATCTTCAGTCTGTTCAACAGCTATTAATGTAAAAGAGCCATTCCCATCACCAGAGCTTGTTGAAACTTTACACCAATCAGCCATTGCTGAAATGGTCCAGCCTGAATTACTCTTAACAAATACTTCCCGGGTTCCACCTTCAATTCCGAATGTAACTGACGATGGAGAAATAACAAGACTCACAGTCTCTTCGTCCGGATTGCAGCAGATTAATAATCCCATCAATAAAACAATAAACAAACCTGAAATCTTAAAAATTCTAATCTTCTTCATTATTGTGAAATCTTAGGCCTGCAATTTATAAAGTCTTTTAGGTTAAAATGTGCGATAATTGTTTGGCATAGGGTGGTGATATGTTAAGCCTTATACCGCTTGTTAATTTTGCATGCTGAATGCAAACTATCATTATTTACTATATTTGATGTCCGGATTAATACATATCACCTTGTAAACTATGCAAATAAGACTTTTAAGATATGTTTTATTTACTTTGATTCTTGGTCAAAGTCGGGGCTCTTTAGCGCAAAAAGATTACTCTTTTCAGAATTTTTATATTCATGAGCATACCCTTTTCCCAGCTGCAACGGGAGTAAACTATTATCCAACTATTGGCATAAGTTATCATAAACAATGGACAGGAGTGCCATCAAGCCCAAAAACCTTTTATGCCGGTATAAATTTCAGGCTTGGGAAGTACGATTTTTACACTCCCCGAATGTTTTTGAACACAAACAAGTATCTTACAAGAGAAAGGCTGGGCTTAGGTTTTGTAGCGGTTACCGATAAAAACGGTCCCTTGTCTAAAACAAGCTTTATCAGTTCCTATGCATATCACTTGCCGTTTTACTGGGCTACGGTTTCACTCGGGATAGATTTAAGTTTAAATCAGATGGGAATAGATTATAGTATATTAGATCCGTTAGACATCAATGATCCAAACCTGGCAGTGGATAAACTAACTAGTACTTTTTTGCAGTCATCGGCGGGTTTAAATTTTACCAACGAGGCAATATTTCTTTCTCTGGCTGCACGAAATCTGCTGAAAAACAACAACCTGACGGAGCAAGGGTTTGTTTCTGCTGAACCAGATTATTATTTCTATACGGGTTATACAATCAGAGCAGGAAGAAACTTTAAGATTGAGCCTTCGGTACTGGCATTTTATGAAGATTTGTCACACCCGAAATGGAACACCTATCTTAAACTTTATTACCAGTATAACAACTGGATATCAATGGGGTATAAGTCAACCGGTATTGTTGAATGCATGCTTGCTATTCGCGTAATCGAACAGTTTCAGCTGGGTTATGGGTATAGTTTTTTTCTGAACAATTTATCGGGTGGGGCATATTCTTCTCATTCAATCATACTGGGAAGAAATATCGGACTGCGAAATATTCATGGAATAAGGAAAAACGTAAAACAAAGGTTTCTATAATGCGCTTACTAAATATATTTGGCATATTATTTTTAACAAGTAGTCTATTATATGCTCAGTATTTGCCCAATCCTTCTTTTGAAGGTGCCGGAATTGACAATGAACCCCCCGTTAACTGGCCTGCATGTAACGGATCACCCGACAATCCTCCTTTACCTGAAGAAATTCTGGTAGAATTACCTGCTTCGGATGGAGAACGCTATTTATCTATGCGTGCACGCGGGTATATTGAAAACGAGTGCTGCAGAAATTACAGGGGAGTGCGGGACATGGTATCTGCTCAATTACTTCAGCCTCTGCGACGCGATGTGTACTACAGCCTTTCAATCGACTTAGCTACCGATTACGAAGTAGTTTTGTTTGACATTGTAACCGAAATGCATCCGATTCAAATAAGGCTGTGGGCAGGAAATGACTATTGCGACACAGTTGAATTACTAGCTTCTTCCGGGCCAATTGAAAACACTGAATGGGAACAATTCAATATATGTTTTTCACCGAAGTTAGGCGATTACAATTATTTTTTTCTTGAAGCAGATTATATTGATCACGACACCACAAATGGAATGATACTTGCCGATAACCTGGTAATTCATGAGTTTGATCAATACGACACCAACCATGTTGTTTTGCCGGATGCAATACTAGGAACCAAAATTACACTTGAAGCATCACCTGCAGATGAATATAGCTGGAATCCTGATGAAAACTTAAGCTGTTCAGATTGTCGGAATCCTACTCTCACTGTAACAGAAGATATGACATATATCGTTCAGTTAATGGTGCAGGGAGGTTGCAAAACATACGAAAGTTATTCGATTCATTTACCAACTTGTGACGAAATTCAAAGTTGGTACATAACCCCCTTGATCGACACAGTAATTGAATATAGACAGGAGGTTAAATTAACCGCTCCCTATGGTGAAACTTTTATCTGGTCACCAACAGATTTTCTTGATTGCCAGAACTGCCAGACAAATTATGCCCGACCGGAAGTTCCAATTACTTATATTTGTCAGTCAACAGATCAAATTGGCTGTGTAATTACATATAGTTTTGAAATTGGCATAAATTTACATGTACCTAATGTTATTACACCCAACTTTGATGGCTATAACGATAATTTTATTGTTCCTGGTCTGCCTGAGAACAGCCGGTTGAAGATTATTGATCGCACAGGGGTTTTGATTTTCGAAACTGATAATTACCAAAACAATTGGCCCGAAACGGCTTTGCCCACATTACCCAATCAGACAGACACTTACTGGTTTTTACTTGAGTGTCAGGGATTAGAACCCATTCAGGATTTTATACTCGTTAAGTTTTAATTGGGAACAAAAGATATTTACCAGAAGAGCTTAATTAATGAAATATTAATGCGATGATGCAGTTATTTACCACAGTTTTTCTTGGCATCTGCCTCGGTTTGTCAGCCCAAACCTACAATTACGAAATAGATAAAACCGATTTTGAAAACCACATTTATTACCTGGCGTCGGATGACCTTCAGGGTAGAAAACCGGGAACAACAGGAGATTCTTTATCAGCGGCATTTATCAGGGATAAATTTAGGGAAGCAGGGCTTGAATTACTGGGCGAAAACGGCTTTCAGTTTTTTGAGGTAACAACGGGAATTATATTG
>JAFGVA010000087.1 GCA_016938235.1 Bacteroidales bacterium
ATCCCTACTCAGAATATTTTGTGGATTTAAATAGCAATAAAACTTTGTTTTTCAATTTAGCAGCATGCCAGCGCCGTTGCTCCCAACTGTTTTTATTCTAAAGTATAACTTATTTGCTTATTGTAAAAATACTTTACCGACAATAAGTATTTATAAGCGACTACAATCAGATATTTCTAAATCTAGCCGCCCAGCTATCAGCAATTTTCTTTTCTCCTTCTGGTAAAGGGCTGTTGCACTTCCATTTTTTTATAATTGTTGAGCATCTTACCCTACTCTATATTTCCAGCCTTTTATGTCTTTTCCCTCCTTGTCTGTTGTAATTTTCCATTTTTACTTTTCATCCCGAATTCTAAAAACTATTAGCTATTTTTGCAGCTATTTTCAATGTAAAAGCAGTTTAAATGAGTCGATCCCAAAGGAATATAGATGAACTTGAGAATGTTAGTGTAAAAAGACTCCTTTGGAAATATTTCCTGCCCTCGTTTGCCGGCGTAATTTTGAACTCGCTTTATAATATTGTCGATCGTATTTTCATTGGCCAGGGAGTTGGAGCTATAGCCCTTTCAGGCATAAGCGCGGTGTTTCCTGTTATGCTTATTGTAATGGGATTTGGTATGCTCATAGGCATAGGCTCAAGTGTTCGCATATCGATAAATCTTGGCAAAAAAGACATTAACAGGGCCGAGAAAGTCCTTGGAAATTCTGTTGTACTTATCTTTATAATTTCGGTTTTCATTACTATCCTGGGTTTCATAATTAAAGTTCCCTTGCTAAACATGTTTGGTGTAAGCGATGAAACCTTTGGCTATGCCAACAGCTATCTCAATATTATACTTTCCGGCACAGCTTTCGGAATGATGGGTTTTGCTTTAAACAATGTAATTCGTTCCGAAGGAAATGCTAAAATTGCTATGTACTCCATGTTTATTAGTGCCGGGCTAAATATGCTGCTTGATCCTCTGTTTATTTTTGTGTTTGACATGGGTGTAAAAGGAGCTGCCTGGGCTACCATCATTTCGCAACTTGCTTTAGCAATCTGGGTTTTAAACCATTTCTTAAGTAAGAAATCGGTTATTTCATTACACTTTAAAAATTTTAAACTCGACAGGAAAATAATATGGTATATACTTACCATTGGTTTTGCTCCCTTTTCGATGCAAATTGCTGCAAGTTTTGTTCAGGGAACCTTTAACACACAGCTTATTAAATTTGGCGGCGACATAGCTGTTGGTGCCATGGGTATTATTATAAGTATTACCATGCTTATTTTAATGTCGATAATTGCTATAAATATGGCTTCGCAACCCATTATCGGATTTAGTCATGGCTCAAAAAACTACAAAAGAGTTAAAGAAGCACTGGTAGTGAGTCTTTGGGCAGCTACGATAATATCAACCTGTGGATTCCTGGTTGTTGAGTTATTTCCACAAACTATTGTAAAGCTGTTTAATCACGAAAGCAGCGAACTTTTGGAAATCGGCACAACAGGTCTCCGGATTTTTCTTTGTGCATGGCCCATTGTGGGCTTTCAGATTGTTGCAAGCAGCTACTATCAGGCAACAGGTAAAGCAGGAACAGCAGTCTTTCTCTCTCTTTTGCGCCAGGTTATTGTGCTTATTCCAATACTTATTTTAATTCCAAATTTCTGGGGATTAACTGGTGTATGGCTTGCCGGACCAATCTCTGATGCTGTATCTGGAATAGTCTGTGGTATTTTTATCCTTTTTGAATTCAGAAAAATAAACAGCTACATTAAATACCCTGAGCTGATTAAATCAAGCTAGCAGTTAATTTTTTAATATTCCTTCGTTTTATTTTCACGCCCATCCACTGTTCAAGTGTTTTAGCCAGTTGAATAATTTCCTGTTTTGACAGATTATATATTCTGGCCGCACTATGGCTTGCTCCGGGTATAAAAAACCAGATGGAGTTAGTGTTTTCATAGGGTAATATAGCTGTAGCCGACCAGGTATCGGTACCTCCATAAATATACACCATATTGTCACCATGCTCATTTATCCAATTGTATACAACCCGAACAAGACTGTCGCTGAATTCTGTTTGCATTTTGTCTGGCGGAAAAGTTGCAAGCGGATTTTTATCGGTCGGAAGTGCTTTTATGTAATCCTTCAGTTTATCAATATTGTATCCATAATACCCCATTTCAGTAGCAGCCTGGTAATAATGTGAACCATAGGCTTCCATTTCTCCATCGGAGAAAAAACCTATGTCTGATATTGAAAACAGATGTGTAAAAACATCGAAAAGAGGACCATCGACTTTAGGAATATCTTCACATTTATTACCCCATTGCCAAAAGCTAAAAGGGTATTCCAGAACCGTATATTCAAATGCTTCATCAAAATTCAGGTAAGTAAACTTCAGGTTTTCCTTTTCAGAGTAGCTTTTTAAAACTTTCAGTATAGTATCTCTTGCTGTCAGAATACGTTTTTGCACTTCAAAAATCTTATGCCTGCATTCGTCGCTACCAATTGTGTCAAGAAAATCATATATCCTCTGGTCTTCAAGCGAAAGATTAAAAGGTGCAACATAAGGAATCCAGGCGTCCATATCGTCGGGGAAAAAATATTTATAGAAAATGGTTGTCTGACCGCCTTTACTAATTCCGGTGCTAATCCAACTTTGTTTATATATAGTTTTCAGCATTTCCGAAATTTTGTGCAGGTCTGCGGTTTCCTGTTCAAGATTTAAAAAACGATAATCCATTGAGTCTGGCAAGCTACAACCATAATACCTGTGCTCAACTTCAACCTGGTTGGCCGAGAGCAAGTAACTCAACTCTGTTGGTCTGAACACATCCAAACTGTATCCTTCTGTAACAAATACCGTTGGATTATTAAGCCCCATGTGTGTAAGGTAAACCTTCTGCTCAAAGTACCCTTTATTGGGGTTTTTATGATCAAGAGGCTGCCTTACCCTCAGTTCGTATGCCTCAATAAATCCTTTTGGAGTTTGAGTTTTTTCAAAAGTAATGTCAGGTATTCCTGAAAGTAACTCTTCAAGCTCATTCGCTAATAGTGTTTGGAAAATAAATAAGGATAAGACGAGAAATGTGAATATGCGACTCATGAATTATGTTTTTTATTTAGAATATCTATGATGAAGTTTGTTTCAGATACTTGCTGGCACTCATATTAAACTTTTCTTTAAAACACTTTCTGAAATAAGAAATATCGTTAAAGCCTACTTCGTAAGCTATTTCTGATATATTAAGCTTATCTTGAGAAATTAACTGTGCAGCCCGTTTTAACCTTATATCCTTAACAAATTCTTTTGCTGCCATATCGGTAAGAGCACTTATTTTACGGTATAACTGTGTGCGGCTTACTCCTACATGTTTTGCAAGAAAATCGACATCTAAATCCGGCTTTGCAATATTGCGTTCAATAACCTGAATTACTTTACGAAGGAATTTTTCATCGGGAGAAGTTAAAACAATATCCTTTGGTTTAAGCAACATTTCTTTGCTGTATCTTTCACGCAAAGCTTTTCTGATATACAATAAATTATCGACTTTGGCTTTAAGCAGCGTCATATCAAAAGGTTTAACAATATAATCATCGGCACCGGCAGCTATTCCGGCCAGTTGTTTTTCTTTTGAAGTTAATGCCGTTAATAAGAGTAAAGGAATGTGAGAAGTTCTCTCGTCATTTTTTATTTTCCGGCAAAGTTCAACGCCATCTGTATGGGGCATCATAATATCAGCAACAATAAGATCTGGAACTGTATCCAGAGCCTTATCAAATGCCTGCCTTCCATCTTCTGCTTCAATAACAAGATACTCCGGTTCGAAATGATGCTTAATAAATTGTCGTAAGTCAGCATTATCATCAACAACCAGAATAATTGCCTGGTGTTTATCAGCAACTCTTTCAACGGGTTCTTGCATCAATATTTCATTTTCTTCCATGCCGAAAGTTTCTTGTTGAGTATCAATTATGCTGTTTTCAGTAGTTTTTTCTTCCTCAATCTGTATGTAGGGTATAAGAAGTGTGAATTTACTTCCTTTCCCTTCGACACTTTTAACTTTGATATGCCCGTTATGCAGTTTAACCAGCTCTTTGGTAAGTGACAATCCAATTCCTGTTCCGGGAGCAGACTTGCGGTACTTGTTTTCTATTTGTTTGAACCTGTCAAAAATTCTCATAATTTGATTTGATGGAATGCCAATACCCGTATCACGAACAACAATCTTAACATACTGGTTTATTTCTTCCTGAGCAAGGTCAATAGTTGGTATGAAGTTATTGGTATTCTCCAGCTCATCAACAAACATTAATGAAACAGATACCGTTATTTTGCCCCCATTATTAGTATACTTTATAGCATTACTAATTAAATTATTTAAAATTTTTTCAAGCTTATCAGAGTCGAAAGCAAAAAATATCGATTTATGTGAAATATTTAAATCCAGATCAATACTTTTATTTTCAGATAATTGTCTGAATTGATCAATAATCTCCTTTAAGAATGCACTAAGATTCCCCTGTTGAAGTTCCAGTTTCAGGTTTCCGGTTTCAAGTTTTCTGTAGTCAAGCAACTGGTTTACAAGCCTGCTCAGAATGGTGGTGTTGCGCTTAATTATATTCAAATGCGAAAGTTCAGTGTCGCGATCCATGTTTACCGTTAATAGCTTATCTAAGGGTCCGACTATTAGTGAAAGTGGGGTTCTTATCTCATGCGATATATTCATAAAGAACTGATGTTTCAAACGGTCCAGTTCCTGTATCTGTCTTGCATTCTGACGTTCGAAAATTAGTTGATGGCGCAATTTCTCACGATTAATTATAAAAACATATATCAAATAAAACAAGGCAATAATAACACCAATAATAATAAACCTGAAGGTCCATGTTTTCCAGAAAGGTGGCAGAATATTCAGTTTGAGTGAAAGCCCATCAGGATTAAACCGATTATCGCTGTTTGATCCTAAAACCCTTAAAACATATTCTCCGTGATCAAGGTTTGTGTATGTAGCCGAATGATTAGTTCCTATATCGTTCCAATCTTTGTCAAAACCTATGAGTTTATACTTATAGGTATTCTTATTCGAATTGGTATAATTTAAAGCTGCAAACTCAAAGCTTATCATATTCTGATCATAATTCAGCGTAATTGCATCTGTTTCGCATATGAAATTGTTCAATATGCTTTTTTCGGAAGTATCTGATACAATAGACACTTCTTTGTTGAAAATTTTTATTCCGGTTAACACTACGGGTGGCACATAGGTATTCTCTCTTAAATCGTTGAGATAGACAAAATCAACGCCTTTTTTACCTCCAAAAACCAAGGTATTATCAGAACAATGAAGTGTAGCACTGTAGTTGAACTGACTATTTAATAAGCCATTCGAAACATAGTAATTTTTAAAACTTTTGGTTTCCAGGTCAAATCTTGAAAGGCCGTTATTGGTGCTCAGCCACAAGTGTTTCATATCTACATTAATCATCCCATAAATCACATTGCTGCACAGACCATGTTTTGTAGTGTAACTAATAACTTTATTTTTATGCGGATCGTAGCGTAACAATCCATTTCCCATTGTACTTATCCATAAGTAACCATCGTTGTCGTTGGTAATTGACCTTGTTTTGTAGGGAAAATGCCTGATAGTACCACCTGGCGTAATCATGGTAAGTTTCTTCATGTCGCCTGAATACATCCATAACCGACCTTCGGGGTCTTCATAAATAAGTGATACCCAACTGACTTCAAATTTACTGCCGAAGTGTATAAAGGTTCCGTTTATGTCATCAAATAAATCTACGCCGGTTGCTGTTCCAACCCAAATTTGATCTTTACTGTCAGTATATATAGTCCATATAGAATTGTCGCTTATTGAATTGGGATCATTTTCATCGTGCTGATAAATTTTATTTTCGCCTGTTACAGGATTATACTGATTCAGTCCACCCAGATAGGTTCCAATAAGCACATTCCCTTTACTATCGGGATGTATGGCTTTTATACAATTGTTACTCAGATTTTGGTAAGAAGTTAAATATTTGATTGAATTTGTTTTACGGTTAAAAATATTTACTCCACCGCTTTCGGTTCCAATCCATATATCTTCATTCGGAGATTCCCAAAGAACGTATACTTCGCTATTATTCAGACTAAGTTCCTGACCCGGTGAGGTTGTAATATAACCAAAGGCCTGTCTGTCGAAATTAAGAAAACTTATACCGTTCCTGGTTCCTGCCCACAAATCTCCTTTGGCATCAATCAAAAGGCATAAAACTGAATTATGAACCAAACTGAATTCGTCAAGAATATTCTGTGTAAAGCTTGAAATCTTGTTTGTTTTTTTCTCAAGCGAAAACAATCCGCCTCTGGTTCCAACCCATATATTTCCACGACGATCCTGAACAATTGAACGAACAGTTTGCGAACGGTTAATAGCATCGTCTAATACAATCTGCTGAATTTCTCCAGTTTGCGGTTTATATTTTGACAGTCCTCCAAGATAAGTTCCAATCCATACATTCATTTGCACATCTTGGTAAATCTCCCAAACCTGGTTTTCCATTTCATCTATAACCGGTTTTTCCGACAGCAGATTTTTAAATAAACTTATATCCTGATTTAAAACAGTAAGGCCATTTTGGGTACCCACCCAGATATGCTTTTCATTATCAATAAAAACCTTTCTGACAAAATCACCCAGAAGCAAACCCGGCTGAGTTCTGGAGTTAATTATAAGTTCTGTCTTCCCTGTTTCAGGATTGTAATAATCAAGGCCAAATTCAGTACCAAACCATAACTTCTGATTGTCGTCTTCGACAATTGACCATACCGAGTTGTTACTTAAAGAATTCCCCCCGATTTGCTGAATTTTATAGTAATTTCTGTCGTATCTGAAAACCCCCTGATTTTCGGTTCCAATCCATATAACTCCCTTTGAATCTTCTGTAATTGTCCTTATTAGTGTATTGGAGAGAATCTTACTTTCGTGGCAATCAATTGTGAATTTGTGAAAAACATAACCATCGAAACGTAAAACGCCAAAATCGGTACCTATCCAAATCCAACCTTTACTATCCTGGAAAATACAATGAATTGTTTTGTCGTTCAGACCATCTTCTACCGAATAATTGTCAAATAATGCACCCATCGGACCAGCGCTTATCGGAACATACAAGTGTATGACAAGAAGAATACTTAATATCCTAATCATGTTCCTGTTATTCAAGTGCATTTGTAATATAATTTTCTAATCTGAATATCCTAAAAATAACTAATTTGGTTGATAATGAGCACTAAAAAGAGATAAAAAAGCAGGTTGCAATTGAATTACAACCTGCTTTTAATGATTTCTTTACTTCTTTGAAAACAACAACAATAAATGACGGTTGAGGATGTTGTATTTCACATTTTTAGCTATAACATCCCTGAATTCTTCGAGCGCAATCCGGAACTCATCGCCAAGTTCAACCGCAATCTTATATCCAACATGAATAAGCTGCCTGAAACTTGGGTTGTAATCGGCACAGGATTGATCATGAATAAGTGCCTTTGTAAACTGTTCGCTGGTGTATTTATTTACCTCATCTACTGTTGGTAATTCAGATTTATCAATATTTAAAACTGTTGCGTATGGTTCTGTTAGCTCATCGTATCGAGCCATTGAACCCGAAAATATCTTTTTAGCAATTTCAAGACCCACACCTCCGGCTTCGGCTAAACCAATTACCTCTTCGAGCCAGGTTGTTCCGGCAGTTTTCACATGGATACCGGCATCGAATCTGATAATAGCGTTTTTAATTGCCGGATAAATTGAA
Organism: Bacteroidales bacterium; assembly: GCA_016938235.1. Classification (GTDB taxonomy): domain Bacteria; phylum Bacteroidota; class Bacteroidia; order Bacteroidales; family UBA10428; genus UBA10428. The sequence goes on from JAFGVA010000087.1 coordinate 7,809, forward strand.
AATTTGTCGCTGCCGCTATGTACACTTAGCTTTAAACTGGCAGGTAAGCTCAATTCTTTCTTTGCAAACTGGCAAACCGCTACATCTTGTTCAAATTCTTTTGCAAAACCCTCTATGTCGCCAATATAGTCGACACCCTTAGCGAATAAGCCTGTGAACTTTGGTGCAATTGTTTGAACTTCAACACCCTGAGCTTTTAGTTCTGCCAGAATAAAGAAAAGTTCGATTGGTGATTGTGCAATTTCGCACTCATCCATTGATACTTCAGGAATAAAATTTTCTTTCCCCTTCTTAGAGCAAATATGATCATAAATTTTTTTTACATCCTGAATAGCCAGCAGATAATTGTCAGCTACTTTTGCAAGAAACTCATTGGTTACATCAAATTCCTCATCGATACCCGGGATAGACATTTTGCCCATGTATTTGCTATGACGCTTAACGAACTCTTCACGTGAACCAGCATCGGCAGCCTGCCCGATAAAATGAGCTACATCGATTGTAAAAAAGTTACTGTAATCAATAAACTCATCAACTATTTTCAGACTTATGTGATCGGCATCAACATAGTAGTTACCTTTCCAACCCTTGGCAGCAACCGCATCTGCAGCTTCTTTTGCAACCGAAGAGTGATTGGTTCTTATTATGGTATGTTCCCTGTAAGACTTATTCCAAACCGGAGCTACCGGAATACCTCTATCATTAAGTTCCTGAATGGCTTCAAGTTGTGCTTCGCCTTCTTTTGTAAAACGATCACCAACTCCAAAAGTGTACTTATCTATTAACATATCTGCTATTTTTTTAATTCTCTGATAAGCGAAATTACCTCGCGCATTTTTGCTTCAATCCAACTGTAATTTGCTTGAGATATTACTTCCTTAGGGAAGAGTTGAGAACCCAGTCCAACACAGGTAGCACCAGCATCGAACCATAATTTCAGGTTATCTTTATCGGGAGATACTCCACCAGAGGGCATAATGCTTGTCCATGGACAAGGCCCTTTTATTGCTTTAACAAACGAAGGCCCTCCGACTTCTTTTCCAGGAAATATTTTAACTATTTCAACACCCAATTCTTCTGCAAGATTTATCTCCGACAATGTTCCGCAACCGGGCATCCAGGGTATTTTTCTGCGATTACATACTTTTGCTATTTCAGGGTTCAGGTTAGGAGACACAATAAAGTTTGCTCCCAGCTGAATATATAGAGACGCAGTTGGTGGATCAACCACTGAACCAACACCCATAATCATTTCGGGACATTCCTGTGCACACCACTTATTTACCTCGGCAAAAACCTCGTGTGCAAAATCGCCCCTGTTTGTAAATTCAAAAACTCTCGCACCTCCATCGTAACAAGCTTTAACTGCCTGCTTTACAATGTCTGCATGTTGATTATAATATAAAGGTATTGCACCAATATCCATAAAGGTGTTAAGTACTTCCATTCTTTTAAATCGTGCCATATTATTTAGTTCAAAGTTTTAATTCAAAGTTTCGGGTTCATAGTTTCGGGTTCATAGTTTTTGGTTCTTGTTAATCTATCTTTAAACCAGGAACTTAAAACTGGTAACTTAAGATTATCTGTCTACCCGGGCACTTCCGCCACCAATAATTTTCTCTACTTCAGCAAGCGTTGCCATAGTTGTATCTCCGGGCGTAGTCATTGCCAATGCACCATGAGCTGCACCATATTCAACTGCTTTTGCGCCATCATTAAATTCAAGAAAACCATAAATTAGTCCTGAAGCAAAACTATCGCCACCACCAACACGATCCATTATTTCCAAATTTTCGCGATGTGTGGCTACATGAATTTCACCATCGGCATAGCATATTGCGCCCCATGAATTTACGGTTGCACTTTTTACTGTTCTGAGAGTTGTAGCAATAACTTTAAAATTAGGGTAGGCTTTAACCGCCGATTTTATCATTCCCTTGTATCCTTCAAGGTCGAGTTCTTTCAGGTTTTCATCATTACCCTTAACTTCAAGACCCAGGCATGCCGTAAAATCTTCCTCGTTACCAATCATTACGTCAACATATCTGGCAATTTCACGGTTTACTTCCTGTGCTTTTATTTCGCCACCAATAGCCTTCCACAATGATGGACGGTAGTTTAAATCGTACGAAACGATGGTGCCATATTTCTTGGCAACTTTTACTGCCTCAATCACAGTGTCGGCTGTGGTTTCTGAAAGAGCGGCAAAAATTCCCCCTGTATGCATCCAGCGAACGCCAAGTGTCCCGAAAATATATTCCCAGTCAATATCGCCCGGTTTTAATTGCGAGGCAGCAGTATTTCCGCGATCCGACACACCTTTTGCTCCCCGAATTCCAAAACCTCTTTCGGTAAAATTCAATCCATTACGAACAGTACGCCCGCATCCGTCATAGGGCATCCACTTCACAAATTGGGTATCCAATCCACCCTGAAGTATAAAATCTTCAATTAAGGCCCCAACATCGTTGTCGGCTAAGGCAGTGATTATTGCTGTTTTTTTGCCAAAACATCTGCGCAAACCACGTGAAACATTGTATTCACCGCCGCCTTCCCAAGCCCTGAACTGACGGGTTGTTCTTATGCGTCCTTCTCCCGGATCCAACCTTAGCATTACCTCTCCTAACGAAATACAATCGTAGGCACAAACAGATGTAGGTTTTATGTTTAATGTTGCCATTTTATTATTAAAATTTAAAATAGTTTTTAGCGTTATTGTAGGAAATATCTTCCACCATCTGACCAAGTAATCCCCTGTCGTTAGGCAACTCTCCGTTTTCGACATCTTTTCCTAACAGATTACAAAGAATTCTTCTGAAATATTCGTGACGCGGATAAGAAAGAAAGCTTCTTGAATCGGTGAGCATACCAACAAACCGGCTTAAAAGACCAAGATTTGAAAGTGCATTCATCTGGTTTTCCATACCGTCTTTTTGGTCCATAAACCACCAGCCTGAGCCCCATTGAATTTTGCCGGGTACGGAGCCATCCTGGAAATTACCTATCATGGTTGCCACCATGGCATTGTCGGCAGGATTGAGGTTGTATATAATTGTTTTGGTCAGTTTGTCTTCCAAATCAAGTCTGTTTAAAAACTTCGACATATTCACCGCCACATTCCAGTCGCCTATGGAATCGAAACCAGTATCCGGTCCAAGTTTAGTCAACAGGCGTGTATTGTTGTTTCGTAATGCACCATAATGAAATTGCTGAGCCCAGCCTTTGGAGTGGTTAAGAATTGCAAACTCATACAATGCTGCCGATTTGAATTTCAGATCTTCTTCGACAGTTACTTCGCTTCCACTCCTTACTTTCTTGAAGATGGCATCAATTTCAGACTGAGTAGATTTTTCAGCATAAAACACCTCAAGCCCATGGTCGGCCAACCGGCAACCATTTTTGTGGAAAAAGTCGTGTCTTTTCTTTATTGCATCAAGCAAAGCTGAAAATGAATTTATATTAATCCCAGATACCTCTGAAAGTTTGTCGAGATATTCATTATAAGCTTTTGGGTTTTGAACTGCCATAGATTTATCGGGCCTCCAGGTAGGAAAGACTTTGGTTTTTGCACCTGATTTGGCAATTGCTATATGATGTTCCAGTGAATCAATCGGATCATCTGTTGTACAAACAACTTCTACATTCATCATTTCTAAAAGCCCCTGTACCCGAAAGTTCTCAGTCTGAAGCATGCCTGAAGCTTTCTCGTAGATGGACTCAGCTGTTTTGGGACTAAGAATATCTGTAACACCAAAATAGGCTTTCAATTCAAGATGTGTCCAGTGAAATAAAGGATTACGCAAGGTATGAGGGATAGTTTCGGCCCATTTTTCGAACTTTTGCCAATCGCTAGCATCACCAGTACAGTATTTTTCTTCAACACCGTTAGTACGCATGGCACGCCACTTATAATGATCGCCATATAACCAAGGTTGGGTAACATTATCGAATTGCTTGTTTTCAGCAATTTGTTCAGGTATCAGGTGAGAATGATAATCAATTATCGGCATCTTTTTAGCATGCTCGTGATACAGGTATTCTGCGGTTTCTGTTTGCAGAATGAAATTATCATCCATAAATTTTTTCATAATATTTTGTTTTATAGTTTCTAATATCGAATTAGAATAATGTTCGTCATTGCGAGAAGGAACGACGAAGCAATCTCACCAAATATTTAAAGATTGCTTCTCCCGAAATATTTCGGGATCGCAATGACGGAAACTTTACAAATCGTTCTCCCCTTTCACATAGCCAAAGTTAGCAAGTATACCGCCATCGACATAAAGTACATGGCCGTTTACAAAGTCGCTGGCTTTAGATGCCAGGAATAAAGCAGCATTTCCAACGTCTTCAGGCTCGCCCCAACGACCGGCAGGAGTTCGGGTCATTACCAAATCGTTAAAGGGGTGATTGCCCTCGCGGATAGGTGCTGTTTGGGCTGTTGCAATATAACCGGGGCCAATTCCATTTATTTGCACATTGTATTTTGCCCACTCACAGGTCATATTTGCTGTTAGTAATTTGAGTCCGCCTTTTGCCGATGCATAAGCTGAAACAGAATTTCTGCCATAAACACTCATCATAGAACACATGTTGATGATTTTTCCACTTCTACGTTTAATCATTCCGGGGGCAACTCTTTTGGCTATAATAAGCGGAGCTACCAAATCAATATCAATTACCTGCTTATAGTCGCTCACTGCCATTTCCAGGATGGGAATTCTTTTAATTATCCCGGCATTATTTACCAATATATCAACAGGACCAACGTTTTTTTCGATTTCAGTTATTCCGGTATCAACTTCTTCTTCGCTTGTCACATCGAATTTCAGTGTATATACATCTAATCCGGCTTCTTTATATTCTATTTTACAAGAGGCAAGTTTTTCATCAGAAATATCATTCACAACAATTTTTGCCCCTGCAGCTCCAAGTGTTTTGGCTATTGCCATTCCAATGCCGTGTGTACCACCGGTAATTAGGGCTACTTTTCCTGACAAATCAAACAATTCGGTTATCATAGTTTTAAATATCTTTTATAAAAACTAAAAATCAGATTATTTCAGGTCAGAGGGTTTAAGATGATCCATATCGGTATAATCAAGGTTTTCACCTCCCATTCCCCAAATAAAAGAGTAGTTAGAAGTTCCAGCTGCAGAATGAATGCCCCATTCAGGAGAAAAAACAGCCTCTTCATTTTTCATGAAAATATGTCTGGTTTCCTTTGGTTCTCCCATAAGGTGTAAGATTACCTGGTCAGCCGGAAGTTCGAAATAAAAATAAGCTTCCATTCGCCTGTCGTGTGTATGCGGAGGCATAGTGTTCCAAACACTGCCTTTGTGCAATTCAGTTAAGCCCATAACCAACTGACAACTTTCGACAATACCAGGAACAATAAGCTGATAGATGGTTCTTTCGTTACTGGTCTCAAGCGAACCTAACTCAATAATATTGGCTTTATCTTTGTTTACCAAAGTGGTAGGGTAATGCTTATGAGCCGGAGTTGAACCAAAATAAAACTTTGCCGGATTTGTATTAACTAAACTTTTAAATTTTACTTCTTTACTAGTGCGGCCAATATAAATTGCTTCTTTCTGCTGCAGGGTATATTCCTCTCCATCGACAGTTATAACTCCGGCACCTGCTATGCTGATTATTCCAACTTCTCTTCTTTCGCAGAAATAATCAGATTTTATTCCTTCAATTGATTCGAGAGTAAGCTCTTCATCAACTGGAAAAGCTCCTCCAAGGATAAATCTCTCGTATTGAGAAAAACTCATATTTACCTCATCTTTAACAAAAAGATTCTGTACAAGAAACTCTTTACGCAGGCGTTCTGTGTCATATTTTTTAACGTCCTCAGGGTGACAAGCTCTTCGACGATCGTAATTTGTTTTCATAGTTTTTCAGTTTTTAACATTAAAATCCAAATGCACTTGGTAACCACAGGCTTAATACCGGAAAATAGGTTACAAGCAATAAACTGATAATCATTACCACAAACATGGGCAGCAATGGTTTTATAACCTTTTCAATTTTAACACCAGAAACACTACAGCCTATAAAAAGCACAGCACCAACAGGCGGAGTGCACAATCCAACACTCAGGTTTAGAACCATAATTATTCCGAAATGAACGGGGTCGATTCCAATACCACTAACAATCGGAAGGAAAATTGGCGTAAAAATGAGAACCGCAGGTGTCATATCCATAAACACACCTACAAAAAGCAAAATAAAGTTTATTATTAATAAAATAATAACAGGGTTATCGCTAATACTAAGTAGTCCTTCACTAACTGTTTGGGGAATGTTCTCATAAGCCATTATCCAGCTTAAACCCATGCAGGTAGCCACTAAAAGCATAACAATCGAAGTTGTTTTAACAGACCTTAATATTATAATAGGCATATCTTTAAGGCTGATTTCCTTATATATAACTGCTAATATAAAAGCATAAAGAACTGCTACTGCTGAAGCCTCAGTTGCTGTAAAGAACCCAGCCACAATACCTCCTATTACGACAACTAGTAAAAGCAGACTAGGAATGGCATCCCAAAGTGTTTTAAATGCATGATTTCCGTGGTTATCGCTTTTCCGGGATCTGTAAACTACATACGCTGCAAAAACAAGGATTAAAAATCCGTAAAGAATATACTTCAACAAATCTGAATGATTTCCAGAAGCTTTTATACCAATACCTATACCGATTAAAGCCAAAGTACCGATTACAAATTTTAGAAGGGTAATAATTACTCCTTTAAAACCTTTGTTTTTATATACCATCATACTCATTGCCATCAGCATAATTGATATTCCCGTTATAATTCCTGGTACATAACCAGCCAGAAATAAAGCTGTTATAGAAACACCGCCACTGGCAAGTGAATAGACAATAAGAATATTACTCGGGGGTATTGAAAGGCCGGTAGTAGCTGATGAAATGTTTACAGCTGCACTAAAATTCTCGTTATAACCTTCCTTTTTCATTTCCGGTCCCATTATTGAACCTATAGCAGATGCCGAAGCCGCGGCGGAACCAGAAATTGCTCCAAAAAGCATATTGGCAAAAACATTAACAACTGCCAGACCTGCCGGCCAACGACCGACAACAATTCTTGCCAGATTAATCAGTCGAATAGCAATTCCTCCACTATTCATAATATTTCCGGCTAAAATAAAGAATGGTATTGCCAGAAGGGCAAAACTATCAAGACCGGTAGCCATACGGTGAGCAAAGGTTGTAAAAGCCGGTAGCGTGTCTATGCTAACCAACATAGTAAGAATACCTGAAATGCCAATGCTGTATGCTATTGGTACTCCAAGCGTTAGTAAAATAATAAAACTAATAACTAAAATGATAACTCCTAAATAATCCATTATGCGCCCTCCTGATTTTTTGAAAACATGAAATAAAGTGAGTAGTAGAGCATAATTATGCCACTAAGTGGTAAAACACTATAGACATAGCCAAGCGGAAGATGAAGAGCTGCAGAGCTTACTTCGAACCTAAAACGGGTTATAACTAACCATGTTCCTCCAATTATCATTACGAATATTGCGAAAAGAGCAATAATCAGATTAACTATAAAAATAAGCTTAACTTGTCTTTCAGGGGACGATTTCTGTATTAGTAAATCTATCGCAAGATGTTCTCTTTTGCCTGTTACATAAGCAGCTCCGAATACTCCTACCCAGATAAGCAGAAAGCCTGCAAGCTCGTCGGTAAAGGAACTAGGCGATGATAAAACATAGCGACTGAGCACTTGCCATAGCACATCAATAACCAAAACAGTCATGATGAAAATGAGAAATCGCTCAAGAATAGTATCTATTTTTTCTTTCATAAATAATATTTTTATTCAATGGCCTGAATTCGTTGTATTAATTTGTATAAGTCCGGTTTTGACTTGTAGCCATCTAAAAGCTCTTGTACTTTTAAGGCAAATGGTTCTTTTTCAGGATAACTTACATTAACTCCGGCTTCCTGAACCTTTTTTAATGATTCAATTTCCGAATCTGCCCAGTATTTTCTTTCAGCTATCACAGATTCATCGGCAGCCTCCTGCAGCCATTTTTTTTCCTGGTCACTTAGGCTATTCCATACTACAGTGCTAATAATCATAACATCTGGTACCCGGGTATGCTCATTCAGGCTGTAATATTTACATACTTCGTAATGTCTTGAAGTGAAAAAGCTGGGGGGATTATTTTCGGCTCCATCGACAACGCCACTTTGAAGTGCAGTATAAAGCTCTCCCCATGATATAGGGGTTGGTGAGCCTCCCATAGCTTTAACCAAATTCATGGCTGTCTGGCTTTTCATTACCCGAATTTTGAGACCATTTAAATCTTCTGGTTTTTCAACAGGTTTATCAATTGTGTAAAAACTACGTGCACCGGCATCGTAGAAGCATAAACCACGAATGTTGTATTTCTCTGTAGAAGTGAGTAATTCCTTACCAATTTCGCCATCAAGCACATGGAATGAGTGTTCATCTGATCGAAAAACATAAGGAAGTCCAAGTACCTGAAAATTTTGGGTAAAACTTTCCATAACTGCAGAAGAAACTTTGGTAATAGCAAGGCTACCAATTTGAAGCAATTCGACACATTGTTGCTCAGAACCAAGCTGCTCACTGGGATAAATTGTCATGGTAAGTTTACCCTCAGACTTTTCCTTGAGCCTTTGAGCCATAAATACCATTGCTTTGTGCACCGGGTGAGATGGATCAAGACTATGTGCAATTTTCAAAGTCTTTTCTTTCTTTTGTGTGCCACACGACAAAGAAACTATTAAAGCAAGAAATAGACTTGTGAAAAATTTTACTCTGTTTTTTTGAAAATTCATATCTTGAAGATTATACATTATATGTAGATGAGGCAGTATCTCCGCCACGGCCTGTCCAGTTGGTGTGGAAAAACTGGCCTCTGGGTTTATCGATTCTTTCATAAGTATGGGCTCCAAAATAGTCGCGTTGTGCCTGTAAGAGGTTAGCGGGCAATCTTTCGGAACGATAGCCATCGAAATAAGAAAGAGCCGTAGCAAAAGCAGGAACAGGTATTCCGTTAGCAACTGCTGCGCCTATAACTCTTCTCCATCCTGCCTGTGCAGCTTCTACTTTTTCTTTAAAGAATGGATCTAAAAGGAGGTTTGTTAGTTCTGGGTTTTTATCGAAAGCCTCTTTTATTTTTCCAAGAAAAACCGAACGGATAATACATCCCCCACGCCACATCAGGGCAATACCTCCATAATTAAGATTCCAGCTATGTTCTTTGGCAGCTTCTCTCATAAGGACATATCCCTGGGCATAGGAAACAATCTTTGAAGCAAATAAAGCTTGTTTGATATCTTCAACGAAAACTTTTTTATCGCCTGTAAAAGCAGGCTTTGGTCCACTAAGTACTTTTGAAGCTATAACTCTTTCGTCTTTCTGCGCTGAAAGACAACGTGCAAATACGGCCTCACCGATAAGAGTTAATGGAACACCCAGATCAAGGGCAGAAATACCTGTCCATTTTCCGGTACCTTTTTGTCCGGCAGTATCCAGAATTTTCTCAACAAGAGCTTCACCGTTTTCTTTATAACCCAGAATATCGCGGGTAATTTCTATAAGGTAACTATCAAGTTCGCCTCTGTTCCAATCTGCAAAAACATCGTGCATTTCATCGCTGGTCATGCCAACAAGTTCTTTCATAATTTGATATGCCTCGCAGATTAGCTGCATATCACCATACTCTATTCCGTTATGAACCATTTTAACGAAATGACCGGCTCCGTTTTCACCCACCCAGTCACAACATGGAACATTTCCATCAACTTTTGCTGATATATCCTGAAAAATTGGTTTTACAGACTCCCATGCTTTTGGAGAACCTCCGGGCATAATGGAAGGCCCTAAAAGAGCACCTTCTTCACCACCCGAAACACCGGTTCCGATATAAAGAAATCCTTTACTTTCGACATAGGCTGTTCTGCGTATGGTATCGGGATAATGCGTATTACCTCCGTCGATAATAATATCGCCAGGTTGAAGATAGGGTATAATTTGTTCTATAAAATCATCAACTGCCTTACCTGCTTTAACAAGCATCATAAGCTTGCGCGGTCTTTTTAAGGATTTAACAAACTCTTCGACAGAGTGTGTACCAATAAAATTTTTTCCCTGACCCCTGCCCTCAATAAATTTATCAACCTTTTCAACTGTTCTGTTGAATACAGCAACAGTATATCCATGGCTCTCCATATTTAAAACAAGGTTCTCGCCCATCACAGCAAGTCCAATTAATCCGATATCAGCTAGTTTTTCCATAGTTAGAATTATTTATTTTTTAGCGTTTTATAATAGTCTTTAGTAATTTCTTTCATAACCCAGTTGGTTCTCATTCCGGTTTCTCCGGTAGATGGCGCATCTCCTTCTCCTCTGATAGCTTTAACAACCAAATCGATTAAGTTTTGCTGAACATGTTTTGGTTTTTCAAAACGAAATGTGCTTTTCCCTGCTATATTATCCATAACAATTGGATTAAAGCCGAAACAGGAAAAAGTTATTTTTCCACTTTCTCCCGAAATTTCCATCCTGTCACAATTACTATCGTGAGATGATGCAAAACACCAGCTACCCGTTCCGATTACTCCATTTTCGAACTGAAAACCGGCTGAAACGGTGTCTTCGGCAGTATACAATCCGCCCTGGTTTGATACCAGGCTACTTACCTTAATAACAGGGCCAAACAAATAGTCGAAATAATCGAGTTGATGTGAGGCCAGATCATAAAAATGCCCTCCCCCGGCAATTTCCGGTTTAACCCTCCAGGGTAAAACTTTGCTAAGTTCTTCGTAAGAAGGTGCTTTAAATAATTTAATATTAACTGTATGCGGTTTACCTATCTGGTTATCATCTATCAACTCCTTAACTTTTAGGAACCCTGGTAGTGCTCTTCGGTAATAAGCAACAAATATTGGTACATTGTGTTTTTTTGATGCTTCAACCATTTCTTTGCACTCACGATATGTTCTCGCCATGGGTTTTTCGACATAAACCGGTTTACCTGCTTCTATTGCTTTAATGGCATATTCAACATGACTGTCGGGTGGTGTAGCAACATATACAGCATTCACTTCCTTGTCGTTAATAAGCTTATCGGCATTGCTGTACCACTTTGGTATGTTATGTCTCAAGGCATAATCAGCGGCCTTGTCAGCATCGCGTCGCATAACAGCAATCAATTTTGAATTATCAACCAGATTAAAAGCCGGCCCGCTTTTTACCTCAGTTACATTTCCACATCCGATTATGCCCCATTTTACTGTTTTCATATGCTTTTCAACTGCCTGGATTGTCTGTCAGCAAACTTAATTAATAAACCTGTCTTTCGTTGCCCAAAGTCCTATTGCAGGGTTAGAAATATAGAAAATTTCTTCTCCATCGGGCATCGTATTATAACCATCTCTCAATTCTTCCGGATTATATTTTTTAAGCATGGTATCCACATCGGCATGTTTAAAGTTTACGCCCTCAATCTGCTCTTTTGTAAGCTTGCCCGGACAATAAGTAATTGAGAACCTGCCTTCTGAACTCCCATGAATTAAATGAGCAGCGGCACTCAGATTATCAGCTAAATCCTGATTTTCTTTTAGTAATTTCAAGGTTTCCGGTGTACCTCTGTAACCATACTTCCTGATGAGTTTATCAATTTCAGGGTCTTCACCAAATTCTCTTAATCCCGGTGCCAAAACAATCAGCTCCGCTCCATGGGCTAATGCCATTCTTGTTCTGTATACACTTTTATTGCCAAGCCATGTGCTTTTAAACTCAGAAGGATCGAGATAAACCACTGCTTTTTTTATTGGATTATTGAGCATGGTGAAATTCACTTTTAAGGATAGTTCCGCAGCAAGGGTAAATACCTCAATATCGTCGCCAATAAATAAACCTTTCACAGCCAGCTTACCATCGGGATTTCTACCCACAACTGTATGAACATATACAACCGGCAAATTTTTAATAAAATTATCGGAGGCGAAATTGAGAAGACTCCGTACAGGGTTTTCTGCCCTGCCCATAACTCTTTCCATGCCGTAAACTGCACCAACAAAATGGCTTTTATTTATACCCTCGGCGCCACCGGTACCAACGAACAAGTTCTTATTGTAGTTAGCCATTCCTATTACTTCGTGAGGCACAACCTGTCCGACAGACAGGATTAAATCGTGTCCTCCGCTATAAACCAGCTTATTTAGCTGGGCCGGCCAATCGTAATCCAAAGCTCCATTGGTAAGCTCAGCAACATAAGTTCCGGGAACTCTACCAACAGTAACAACATCATTTCTCCAGTCGTGAACCCGAAACAGACTCTTAGGAACCCCGGGGAACATATGAGAGATTTCTTCATCGGACATGGCAAAATGTGTACCCAAAGCCGGAAGAATATCTTTCAGCTTATCGCCATAATATGCGTAGGCATAAGTTGTTAATTCGCCTGCCCTGGAATGATACCTGGTATAATCGGGTGGTATAACAAGTACATTTTTTCGTTCTCCGAGCTTTTTTAATGCTTCAAATAATCCTTCTTTCAGCTCTTGGGGAGTCATAGAAGTATTTTCCGAACCGTGTTTGAAGTATATCATTCTGTTGTTTTGTTAAATCTTTGTTTTAAAAACCGGGCGGCTACCACACCGCCCGGATTGAAACTTACCAACCATTAACCCTAAACATTTATGAATAAATGTTGGTCAACTTATTTTTCAGGTGCGATAAATCACACCACTTTTTTCAATACCTAATTCTAAGCCTCTCAGCTCAGCCATACCGCGCAACAAGCCAATCGCTGAATACCCGGGGTTAGTTTTTTTCTTCAAATCGTCAAGAATGGTATGGCCATGGTCAGCCCGCATCGGAATTTGTTCGTCCTGTCTGTTTGCTGCATGTCGTCTTTTCTGTTCCTTTAGAACCGAAACCATAACATTATACATATCAACATCACCTCTTAGATGGCTTGCTTCATGAAAACTACCAAATGGATCGCGTTGAGTACTTCTTAAATGCAAAAAATTTACTTTATCGCCTAATCGTTCAATAATTCCTGGTAAATCATTATCAGGACGAACACCCAGGGAACCGGTGCAAATACAAAGACCATTATAAATTGAGTCATGTAGATTCACAATATATTGTAAATCTTTTTCGGTACTTACCACCCTGGGGAGTCCAAACAATGAAATTGGAGGATCATCGGGATGAATAGCCAGGCGCACTCCTGACTCAATAGCCACCGGAACAATTGCTTCCAGAAAGTATTTCAGGTTTACCCGATATTTATTTGAGTCTATATGCTTATAATCAGCAAGTCGTTTTCTGAATTCATCGATATCATACCCCTCCTGACCACCCGGCAGACCAGCAATAATATTTTTCTGAAGCACATAACGTTCTTCAGAAGACATGGATTCAAACCTGATTTTTGCGGCCTGAACTAATTCATCGGAATATTCCTTTTCAGCACCTTCGCGTTCAAGCATAAATAAGTCAAAAGCCACAAATTCCGGAAAATTAAACGACAAAGCTCGTGCTCCATCTTCAAGTTCCATCTGCAAATTTGTGCGGGTCCAGTCAACAACGGGCATCCAGTTGTAGGTAACTACAGGTATACCAACTTTACCAACATTTCTGATTGACTCCTTGTATTTTTCAATCCACTCATCGCGAGTAGGTTTTCCCTGTTTAATATCTTCATGAACAGGAATACTTTCGATAACAGACCAGGTTAATCCTCTTGGTTTTCCGGGTTTTGTACTATCGTCCCATTCAATATGCCTTTTTCGGTCGGTTAAAGCTTTTTCGGTCCATACTTCGCCAATTGGCACATCGTGAAGTGCCGTTACAATTCCGGTTGCCCCTGCTTGTCTGATATCTGCCAGGGTTACCGGGTCACTCGGACCGTACCATCTCCATGTTTGTTCCATTCCCATATTCGTCAAACTACCTTTTATTGTTATAAATTTAATGGTTTACACTCCTCCAAAGGCACTGTATCCTCCATCGACCGGAATACAAATACCTGTTACAAATTTTGAAACTCCGGAAAGCAGGTAAAGAACTGTACCTTGTAATTCCTCCACCTCGCCATATCTGCCCATTGGTGTATTTGAGATAATTTTTTGACCTCTTGGGGTTGGATTGCCCGTTTTTTCATCAACCAAAAGGAACCTGTTCTGGTTTGTGAGAAAGAAACCCGGAGCAACTGCATTTACCCTAATCCCGACTTTTGCCAGGTGAACTGAAAGCCATTCGGTAAAATTGTTAATCGAAGCCTTGGCTGCTGAGTAAGCAGGAATCTTAGTTAATGGTTTGTATGCATTCATTGAAGAAATATTCAGTACGGCGCCCCCACCTGCTGTTAACATATCTTTTGTAAAAACCATTGATGGAAGTAATGTTCCTTTAAAATTCAGATCAAACACCCACTGAAAACCTTCCACTTCAAGTCCGTAAAATGATTTTTCAAGCTCTGAAATGTTGTCTTTATCTATTGTTTCAATCTGAGTTGTTGCTTTTGGTGAATTCCCTCCGGCACCATTAATTAATAAGGTGATAGTACCAAGTTCCCTGTTGATTTTAACTTTAACATCTTCCAGTGATTGTTTATCTAAAACATTGGCTTTATAACCTTTGGTTATTGTACCTGTTTTAGATTCAATATCGGCTGCTACTTTAACAGCCATTTCTTCGTTTATATCAAGTATAGCTGTTTTAACACCTACAGAGGCAAGTCCTAAAGCAATTGAAGAACCTATAACACCTGCACCACCTGTCAGCACACAAACCTGATCTTTTAAATCGTCAAAACTTGGTTTAGTCATATCTATCTGTATTTTTTATAGAATTGTATATTTTCTTTCATAATAACATCAATTGGACTGTAATTAACCCTCTCGACCAGACGATTAGCAAAAAGCAAATTAAAGAGTGCTGATACACTTCTGTATCCTTGCTCCTCTGGCTTCTGACAGATTAAAAAATCAATTACTCCTTCTTCGAGATATTTCAAATTATCATCAACCAGATCAAACCCCATCAATAACAGCTTATTCAGTTTTAACTTTTTGAGAATGGAAGCAACCATATGTACCCTTGAATTAGTTACAAACACTGCTGATATATGTGGATGATCTTTTAAAATTTTTGTTACGGTCTTTTCCGGCTCCATCTTGTTGTCAACATCTATCGATTGCGAAATTATGCTAACATCAAGTTTCTTATATTCAGATATAAAATCGAGAAAACCTCTTTCTCTTTTGTTTAAATGTGAAAGTGTAGCCTTATTCTTAGTAAGGTTTAAAACCAAAATTGTGGTGTTTCCCGGAATACTATAAGATAATAAGTGCGCTGCTAAGCGTCCACTCATATAGCCATCCTGTCCGAAATAACCTTGCACATATTCACTCTCAAGATTAGCATCCAGAAATATTACCGGAATCTGCAACACCTGGCATTGATTAATATAAAATTGAGAAGCTTCGATAAAATGAGGCGTGAAAATTACCCCATCCGGATTTGATTTTAACACCTTATCAAAGGTCTTTTTAAATTCCTTTTCACTATCAATGTTATAAGTTAAAACCTGAACTGCAGCATTAAAATCTTTGATTTCTGCTGCAGCTTTATTAATTCCATCCAAAGGTTTTTTCCAATACGGATTTCCATTCTGAGAACCGGGAAGAAGAACAGCTATTCGATAAGTCTTTTTCGAAGCAAGAGATTTTGCTATAATGTTGGGAGTATAGCTTAATTCTTCAATGATTTTATGAATTTTTTTTCGTGTTTCTTCTTTCACTTCGCCCCTGTTGTGCAGAACACGATCAACAGTACCTGTTGAGACCCCAGCCATTAGGGCTATATCTTTGATTCTTATCTTGTTATATTTTTTCATTCAGTGAATCTAAATCATATTTCGTGTACGCACACGGCAAATATATAAAAACAAAAACAAATTCCCGTGTACGCACACGTAAATTTATTCTCTTTAGAATGGTTTTAAAGAAAATATGTATTTACTGGTTAAAAAAGGGCACGCGTTTGGAAAAATGCGCCGGGTAGGAATATACAACAGCTTGTTGAAATTGTCTAAATTAAAAACGATAAGTTTAGGAACATAAAATCCTTAGGTTTACATTGAAAATCAATAATATAATGTCATTGCCTTGTAATGATGTAATCTTTTTGATTCAGCAGATTGCCTCGCTGTGCCCGCAATAACGGTTAATATGTGAATTATAGTTACTATCACGCACTAGGTTGATAATGGCACGCGTTTGGAATAGAAAACTTATAAATGCTCTTATGAAAATATTTTTCACCGGGCTCCAGCACGATTGATGCGTTGATGCTGGCACGCGTTTGGAACCTAAAATCCGTAAGTCTTTCCCCAAACTCCCATCCAATGCGTCATTGCGAGTAAAACGAAGCAATCTTTTTGATTCAGCAGATTGCCGCGCTGTGTATGCAATAACTGTTAACAAGTGGATTATAGTTACAATCGAGCACCAGGTTTATAATGGCACGCGTTTGGAAACGCGCGCCAGGTGTGAAGTGCAAATGCAGGAGATTCCCGGTCGTTGCCGGGAATGACGAAAAAGCAGGGTTTGATGAAGTACAAAAAAAAAGGTCAGAAAGAATGTGTCTCTGACCTTTTTTTTATTATATTTTTTACTTATTATTTCTTCACTGAAAATTTATAAACACTCTTGTGATAATATTTTTCGCCCGGTTCAAGCACCGTTGACGGGAAATTTTCCTGGTTAGGAGAATCGGGATAATGCTGCGGTTCAAAAATAAAGGCTCCCCTGTGCACATATGTTTTTCCTGATTTACCGCTAACAGAGCTATCCATAAAATTGCCGCAGTAAAATTGTAATGCTGGTTCGATTGTATATATTTCAAGCATTCTTCCAGTGGTTTCCTCGAATACTCTACTTGCAAAACTTAATTCTGTAGAATCTTTCTTTAAAACCCAGTTATGATCATAACCTTTCCCGTTTTTTAGTTGCTGATTATCATCATTCACCCTGGCACCGACTGCTGTTGGTGTTCTAAAATCAAAAGGAGTTCCATCGACTGCAGCGATCTCGCCAGTTGGAATCCATAAAGAATCGACCGGAGTGTACATATCAGCATTAATCTCAACTTTGTGGGCCAATATATCACCATTCCCCTCACCTTTTAAATTAAGGTAGGTGTGATTTGTAAGGTTAATAACTGTTTTCTTGTTAGTTTCGGCGAAAAATTCCATAATTATTTCATTTTCCGGAGTAAGTGTAAACACCTGCTTCACCTTCACTTCTCCCGGGAAACCTTGTTCTCCATCGGGCGATGTATAGGTCATTGTTATTGAATTTCCATCCTGAACAGCATCCCAAAGTACTTTATCATAACCTTTTTTGCCGCCATGAAGCGTAGTTGTACCTTCGTTTTGTTCGAGCTGAAACTCTTGTCCATCAAGGGAGAATTTTCCATTGGCAATGCGGTTTGCGAACCGGCCAACAATACATCCCAGGTACATATTATCCCGGGTTATGTAATCATCAATTGTGTTGAAACCTAGCACTATATCATCGTAGTTACCTTGTGCATCAGGCATGAGTATCGACACAATTCTTGCACCATAATTGGTCATTTTGATTTCTATTCCACCCTCGTTTTTAAGCGTGTACAAGTCGGTTTTACCCAGTTCTACCTGTTTATTAAAATTCTCTCTCATAATAGCAGATTCTGATACTTTTGTTTTAGGGCCACAACTCATTATCAGGGTTATAGCAAATAGACCGAAAATTGTTTTTTTCATTGTATTAGGGTTTAGTAATTTAAAAATTCCTTTACAGATTATTATTTACAAAATTACCCAGGCTTTCATACTTTTTATAGATTTCCTGGTAAGCAGCAACCTGAGTCGGATTTGGAGAATATTCTTTCTCAAATCCCTGTCCCATTGCTTTCTGAGCTTCTTCAACATTTGAATACACCTTGCCGACAACAGCAGCAAACATAGCTGCACCAAATGCACAGGTTTGTTCAGTTGTTGCTATTTTTATTGGCATATTAAGTACATCGGCAAGTGTTTGCATTACAAAGGTTGATTTCTTCGCTACACCACCAAGTCCAATAATTTCTTTTATTTCAACACCTTCCCGTTTAAACCTGTCGACAATAGCTTTTGAACCAAATGCTGTTGCTTCTACCAGTGCCCTGAAAACTCTTGGCGCATCTGAACCTAATGTAAGACCGGTAATTGCACCTTTCACTTCCTGGCTGGCATCAGGAGTTCTTCTGCCATTCATCCAGTCAAGAGCAACAATAGTTGACTCCTCCATTGGAATTATCATTGCTTCTTCACTAAGAACCGGAATAATTTTATCTAGTGTTTCAGCGATCAGCTTTTCTTTGGTTTCTTTACTAATCAGGTCAGAACCTGCAATAAGTTTTTCTACCGGCCAGGCGATTAGTTTTTTAAACCATGCATAAACATCGCCGAAAGCTGACTGACCAGCTTCAAGGCCCACGTACCCTGGAATTACCGAACCATCAACCTGACCGCAAATACCGGCAATAAGCTTATCACCAACATCTTCGTATTTGGCTGTCATGATATCGCAGGTTGAAGTGCCAATTGCCCTTGCAAGAACATTTGGAGTTACTTCGCCTCCCACTGCTCCCATGTGACAATCAAAAGCTCCAACACCAATAGCAACATCAGTTGGAAGGCCAAGTTTTTTTGCCCATTCTCCGGTAATATTTCCAACCTTTACATCACTTGGATACGTATTGGTATATAAATTATCAAGAAAGGGTACTAAAACAGGATCCAGTGCTTCAAAAAAGTCTTTGGGGGGTAATCCGCCCCATTCGGCATGCCAAAGTGCCTTATGCCCTGCAGAACATCTGCTTCGAACAACTTCTTTAGGAGCAATTTTACCTGTAAGAATAGCGGGCATCCAATCGCAATGCTCAATCCATGATGCTGCAGCATTTTTAATACTTTCATCTTCTCTAAGAATGTGCAAGGTTTTTGCCCAAACCCATTCTGAAGAATATACTCCACCTTCGTATTTAGTATAATCTACTTTCCAGTTCCTGGCTAATTTGTTAATTTCGTCGGCTTCCTTAACTGCAGTATGATCTTTCCAAAGCACAAACATGGCATTTGGATTTTCTCTAAACTCATCTTTCATTGCCAACGGAATTCCAGCTTCATCAACAAACACAGGCGTACTACCCGTGGTATCAATGGAGATACCAACAACGTTTTTTGCTACGTCTGGTTTACACTGAGACAATGAATCTTTTACAATAAACTCCATTACCTCAATGTAATCAAGCGGATGTTGTCTGTACTGATTTTTTGAAGGATCGCAATATTTCCCTTCTACCCAACGTGGATAGTACTTAACAGACGAGGCCAGTTCATTTCCATTTGTTGCATCAACAATAACAGCTCTGGCAGAATCGCTGCCATAATCTAGTCCAATTACATATTTACTCATAGCGAATCGTAATTTATCTTTTTTCTTATATCTTATAATTTAGGTTATTGCACATTTACAATAGCCTTCATAACATTATCGGCATAGTTTAAGACCAAATCGAACCCCACTTTGGTATTTTCGAATTGAAAATGATGTGTGATTAACCGCTGAAAATAGGCCCG
Source organism: Bacteroidales bacterium (assembly GCA_016938235.1). GTDB lineage: Bacteria > Bacteroidota > Bacteroidia > Bacteroidales > UBA10428 > UBA10428. The sequence continues at coordinate 27,513 of JAFGVA010000087.1, forward strand.
ATCATCATTGATCATATCAATAGCATTCTGAAAGCATTCATTTTGTCTTCGAACATTCTGAAAGCAGAGCTCTTTACGCCTCATTTTATCGATAAGCAAAGAAATTCTGTCAACATCAGGAATACCGATCAACATTAGTTTTCCTCCGGGTTTTAAAATTTCTACAGCCTGATCGACTGCATCTTGTTTACCGCAACATTCAAAAACAACATCAAATTCGCAGGTCATTTTCATAACCTGAGTAAGACTTGCATTATCGGTATTTCCAAGCCATTTTGCACCCATTTTGTTAGCTACATCGAGCCTGTAATCAAGCCTGTCTGTAACAAAAATATTCTTAGCTCCAGCTTTAACACAAGTGGATAAAACACTTTGACCAATGGGTCCGGCACCCAGAACAGCAATATTGGCATTCTGAATGTCGATACCTGAGAGTTTAACAGCATAAATGCCAACTGATAAAGGTTCTGCAAATACAGCCAAATCAAAAGGCATATCGTCTGAAACGGGAAAGCAGCATTTTTCGGGCAGTACAGCATATTCTTTAAGAACACCTTCAATTTGCCCCGGGCAGCCTAAAAATTTTTGATTTAAACAGGTGTGCCTGCGGTTGTTTTTACATTGCTCACATTCTCCGCACCAAAGTGTAGGTTCAATGGCCACTTTATCTCCTGGTTTTACGCTGCGAACCTTATCTCCAACCTCAACAACTGTTGCTGCCGACTCATGCCCGATAACAAAAGGATATTTAATAACCTGGCTGCCTATATTACCTTCGTTATAGTAATGAATATCAGAACCACAGATGCCCACAGCTTCAATTTTCATTAAAACTTCATCGGGGTGAACTATTTTTGGCTTTTCTTTTTCTGAAAAGGCTAGTTCTCTTATTCCTGTAAGTTCAGCTACCCGCATTTGTTATTGACCGTAATAAGCATTAGCACCATGCTTCCTTTCGAAATGTTTAGTTACCAAAGCTTTATTCATTGTTAAATTCGGATTAACAGAAAATGCGATAAAGGCCATTTTGGCCACTTCTTCCATAACCTTGCTGTTATGAACAGCAGAATCAGGAGTCTTTCCCCACGAAAACGGGCCATGATTCTTAACCAGGACGCCCGGAATATGCAGAGGGTCTATTCCAATAAACCGCTCAACAATAACAGATCCTGTATCCTTTTCATATTCTCCAAACACTTGTTTTTCAGTCATATCAGCAGTGCAGGGTATATCGCCAGCAAAATAATCGGCGTGTGTAGTGCCAATAATAGGGATATCCCTACCGGCTTGTGCCCATGCTGTTGCATAGGAGGAGTGTGTATGTACCACTCCTCCTATTTCAGCAAATGCTTTATATAGTTCGATATGTGTCGGAGTATCTGAGGAAGGTTTCAGTTTCCCTTCAACAACATTACCATTAAGATCGACAACCACCATATCTTCGGATTTCATATCATCGTATGAAACACCGCTTGGCTTAATAACAACCAAACCTTTCTCCCGATCAATTCCACTTACATTTCCCCAGGTGAAAATCACCAATCCGTGATTTACCAAATCGAGATTTGCTTTACAGACTTTTTCTTTTAATTCCGACAACATAAACAAAGTTTATATAATTCTACCAAAAGAAAGCGTATAATGCTACAATTATTACAACAATTCCTAATGCACCAATAAAGAAAATCTTATCTGTTTTAAACAGTTCGGGTTCATAATCATAGGCTTTAGGATCCTGTGTGACAGAACCAGCATTGGTATACATCATAACTGAGATAAATCCAAGCAGGAAAGTCATCATAAATATTGAATGGAAACCTAAACTTACAAGGCTCATTCCAAACAAATCTGTTCCCCAAAGTAATCCTGATATAAAGGTTATGCCCGAAAGTATGGCAAAAATACTACCCGCTTTCTTAAGATTACTTTTGTTCTTATCGGATAATACCGATGCAGTAATCTGATGTTTGTCGGTAAGTGTTATAATCACCGCAGCTGATATTAAAACCATACATACATATCCCATACGAATAATGAATGGTAAATCCGGGAGAAGAATCTTCATTAAAATTCCCACCGGAAGTGTTATAATGGTAGTCCATAATGCAGCCCGGTTTGTTGCCCTTTTCCAAAGCAATCCCATTCCGAATACTACAACCACACCCGGATAAATAAATCCTGTATATTCCTGAATATATTGGAAAGCCTGATCAAGACCTCCTAACAAAGGTTTTGCTGCAACCATAGCAATTACAAGGGCTGCCAGAGCTGTAATACGACCAACCTTTACCAACTGAGCTTCAGATGCATTTCTGTTTATTTGATCTTTATATATATCAAGAGTAAATATTGTGGAAGTTGAATTCAACATAGAAGCCAGAGATGATACAACAGCAGCTACTAATGCAGCAAATGCAAGGCCACGAATCCCAACAGGAGCAAAGTTACGAAGCAACCACGGGTATGCCTGATCTGCTTTATCTATAGTTCCGGTAAGCCCCTCGATAGTGTGTGACAAGTCGGGGTGATTAAACATAACATATGCAGTAATTCCAGGAATAATAACAATAATTGGAATTAATATTTTAAGGTAACCGGCAAATATAAGTCCACGTTTTGCCTCTTTCAGGTTTTTAGCAGCCAACCCTTTTTGAATAATATACTGGTTGAAACCCCAATACCCAAGATTTGTAAGCCACATCGCACCAAAAATTACAGCCAGTCCTGGAAGATCAATAAATGGATCTTTTACTCCACCTGCTCCATCTGATATAGTGGTAACACCTCTTTCTAATATCATATTAAAGTGAAGGTCTGAAGGCACCTCACGTACTTTTGACAGCACCATTTTAAACCCTTCGATTGCGGAACCAGAGTCGCCTGCAACGGCATCTAATGCAAAGAATGCAGTGATTAAACCGCCACCAACAAGAAATACTACCTGAATAACATCGGTCCATGCAACTGCTTTTAATCCACCATAAATTGAATAGACACCGGCAAAAACCAATAATCCGATAACTCCATATTGCATAGGTACTCCAAGAATCTGCTCCATGGCTAAAGCTCCGAGCCAGGCAACAGATGTTAGGTTTACAAAAATATAAACCAACAACCAAAAGAATGAGAAAAAGAAACTTACACCTGAACCATAGCGTTCTTTAGCAAACTGAGGCATGGTATATATTTTCTTTTCAATCATTAATGGCAATAAGAACTTAGCAACCAGAATAAGTGTAATAGCTGCTATCCACTCATAAGCTGCAATACCTAATCCAACAGCAAATCCGGAACCTGACATTCCGATAAAGTGTTCGGCAGAAATATTAGCAGCAATAAGTGATGCTCCAATTGCCCACCACGAAAGTGTTCCACCGGCAAGAAAGTAATCTTTGGAATCTTCATCCTTACCTTCTTTACCGCGAGATAACCACAAACCCAGGGTGACAATTATTATTGCATAAGTAATGAAAATAACATAATCAATTGTTGTGAATCCAGCGTTCATTTTATTAATAATTAAGGTTATAAAATTATTAGTATCAGGGTGTTAATAATTTAATAAATGACTATTGCGTCATATTTTCAGATTAAAATAGACATCGTTAAATCGTAATTCTTTTTTGAATTCTCTAATGCTTGTGTCTTTATCGATAAGTACGAATTCAATTCCCAGCATTTCGGTAAAATCTTCGAGATATTCAACATCTAATGCCATACTAAAACTAGTGTGGTGTGCTCCTCCGGCTAAAATCCATGCAGCAGCACCAATCTCGAGATTTGGCTCAGGTATCCAAAGAGCGCGGGCTACCGGAAGTTTTGGTAAATCTTCAGGTTTAACAACCTCAACTGGATTTACTATCATACGCATACGTCCGCCCATATCTATTAAACTTGCATTAACACCTCTTCCGAGAGGTACATTAAATACAAAACGAGCCGGAGCATCTTTACCTCCAATACCCAGCGGATGAACTTCGATATTTGGTTTATCCGCAGCAATACTTGGGCATATTTCCAGCATATGAGCACTTAAAACCGAAGGTTGTTTCGGATCGAGATGGTATGTATAATCTTCCATAAATGAACATCCGCCTTTCATACCGGCAGACATCACTTTCATAATCCTAACCAAGCCAGATTGTTTCCAGTCACCTTCGGCACCAAAGCCATAGCCTTGTTCCATAAGCCTTTGTGAGGCTAACCCCGGTAACTGCTCTAATCCGTATAGATCTTCGAAATTTGTGGTGAAAGCTTTATAGCCATATTGATCCAGAAATTTCTTCATTCCTATTTCAATCTTGGCCTGGTATTTAATATTGGCAACATCGTTTCCGATGATATTATAGTTTTTTTTATATTCTTGGTACAATGCGTCAACTTCGGCATCGGTAACAGTATCCATACTGGCTACCAAATCTCCCACTCCATGTCCGTTAATCCGCCAGCCTAAAACTTTTTGTGCTTCTACTTTATCACCTTCGGTTACAGCAACATCTCGCATATTATCACCGAAGCGACAAATTTTAAGGTTTTTTGACTCATTAAGTCCGGCTGCAACTCTCATCCATTGAGCTATTTTACTTTGAACACCTTCTTCCTTCCAATGCCCAACAACAACTTTGCGATTCAGACGCAGGCGGGTGCAAATAAAACCAAATTCTCTGTCACCATGAGCAGATTGATTCAGATTCATAAAATCCATATCGATATCGTTCCATGGTATATCCCTGTTGAATTGTGTATGCAAATGCAAAAAAGGTTTATTTAATACACTTAAACCCGAAATCCACATTTTTGCAGGTGAAAAGGTATGCATCCAAGTAATTAATCCAATACAATTTTTACTGGTATTGGCCTCTAAGCAAATATTATAAATTTCGTCAGGAGTTTTAACTGTGGGCTTATAAACTAGCTTAACAGGTAATTTTTGTGCAGAGTTTAATCCGTTTACAATGGTTTGAGAGTTCTCAGCAACTTGTTTTAAAGTTTCTTCGCCATATAGGTGCTGACTACCTGTAACAAACCATATTTCCAGTTCTTTAAAAATACTTGTATCCATAAGAATTTATTAATTGTATTTTTTACATTTTTTAAAGCTGCAATATAAAATATATTTCAATTTAAACAAAATAAATAGCAAATCATTAACCGGTTGTGAATGTTATTTTATTGTATTACATAAAATTAAGCCTTTTAAAGTTTAACTATTCTATCGATATTGTCTGTTGATGTTTTGTATTTAAATTTGTAGTAATATGCGCCTCTTTTTGAATTGGATGTATCCTTTTCGGGTAAACGATCCAGCAGATTTAACGAGGAAAGCTTTTTGCGAAAGTTACCTGCATCGAATTGTTTCTGAAAAATGGCATTATACAAATTATGCAGTTGAGTAAGAGTAAACATTTCGGGTAGTAATTCTTTACCGACCAATTCGAGACTTGCTTTTCTTTGCAACCTTTCAAGTGCATTTTCAATCATGTTGGCATGATCGAAAATAAGCGGAGGTAATTTAGTTATCGGCCACCAATGAGCCCCATGATTTCTAACCAGTTCTTTATCGTATTGATCTATTCTTATTAAGGCAAAATAGGCCATACTAATAACTCTTCCGCCGGGATCTCTTTCAGGATCAGAAAAGCTACGAACCTGCTCGAGGTATATGTTATCTAAACCTACAGTAAAATTTAAAACACGACGGGCTGCCTGATCCATAGATTCGTTGTCTCTGACAAAACCTCCCATCAGAGACCATTTGCCCTGCGAGGGTTCAAATCCACGAGGGTAAAGCAAGAGCTTTAAATTATCTTCTTCGTAACCAAAAATAACGCAATCGACTGCAACAAAATGCTTTGAAAAATGATTGTAAGAATTACTATCGAGAATATCTATCATTTTAACTCACTTGGAATAGTATATTAAGGTGTAATATTATAAAATAATCATGATATGTTAATTGATATCTTGTAGTTATTACAATTAATAGCTATTCAGAATTTATTCTAATTATTTTTGAAACCGGAAGCCAGTTTCAGGTTATTATTCCATACTCTTCTCTGAGCTATATCTAAAATTACCCAGGCTTACTGAATTTCTAATTCCAGCGTTTCCTTAATATTAACAGAAGAAGTTGCCAGGTGTATTAAAAAGTTTCCCGGTTCCAGTTTCCAGTTTTTGCTTTCCTCATCCCAAAAAGAGAAGGCTGACTTATCGAGAACAAAGCTGACTGATTTAGATTCTCCCGGATTAAGTGTTACTTTTTTGAATCCTTTTAGCTCTTTTACAGGCCGGGGAACAGAGGCTTCCTGATCAGAAACATAAAGTTGTACGATTTCTGCACCAGCTTTTTTTCCGCTATTGGTAATTTCACATTCAACTGTTACCAGATCACCGGAAGCTATTTTAGAAGCCGAAATTTTCATCTTGTTGTAATCGAAGATTGTATAGGAAAGGCCAAATCCAAAAGGATATAAAGGTTCAATTTCTTTCTTCTCGAACCATCTGTAACCGGTAAATACTCCTTCATCGTAAATTATATCGTATATCGGTAACGACATATCAAAATCGGTATCCCAACCGGTATAAAAATCTTCTCCCTCGGGCATATAAGGATAGCCAGGTGAATCTTCAAATTTCTTTTCGATGCTTATGGGTAATTTTGCGGATGGATTTGTTTTTCCTGAGAGAATTTCGGCCAGTGCCACGTTTCCTGTTTGACCAGGATACCATGAATAAATAAGGCCAGAAATCATATTGTTCCATTTGGTCATTCCCACTCCTCTACCACTATTAACTACCACAATAACGTTGGAGTTCTTTGAAGCTACATTAAGAATCATATCATCAACTTCTTTTGGCAACTCAAAAGGACTGTCGTACCCTTCTGAATCAGAAGTTCCAATACTGACTATTACAATATCAGCCGAAGTTATCTGATTGTCATCGGGTTCCTTTTCATAGGATAATAAATCGCCAAACTCATCTTGTAAAGCCTGTAGCATAGTTATATTATCGTAACCTTCAACTTCTGCAGAACCACCACCCATAGGCACTTTCTCGGCAAACATACCGGTTAAAAGAATTTTAGGCGATTTTGATTTATCTATTGGCAGAATATTGTTCTCGTTTCGTAACAGAACAATACCTTCGCGGGCAGTCTGAAGCGCGATTTCTTTATGCTCCGGAAACTTAGCCAACAAAGTAGTGTCTTTTACAGGCCGCTTATCAAGACCCATAGCAAAAGATACCCGGAGAACGCTTTTAGCCATCCTGTGAATATCTTCTTCTTTTACTTTACCCTCGTCAACAAGGCGTTTAGCATTATATCGTAAAAAAGGATTAGGCTGGTTTGCAAAAGTTGGTAAGTTCTCTTCAAAACCATGACCGGGCATATCCAGATCCTGACCTGATTTAATGGTCTTCACCGGATCCCATATCGACCACCAGTCGGTCATTACAAGCCATTTAAAACCAAGTTGCTTTCTGAGGATATTGTTAATTACATATTCGCTTTGCCCGGCCCATTCGCCATTTACCTGGTTATAGGCTGTCATAACCGCTAAAGCTCCGGCATCGACACCTGCTTTGAATGCCGGCAGGTACAATTCATTTAATGCTCTTTCGCCAACCACCGAATTTGAAGTACGACGTCTGAAATCGGTATTGTTACAAATAAAATGTTTTAAGGTTGCGATAGTACCGGTACTTTGCACTCCAACTACATAGTTTTCAACCATTCGGGCAGCCAGATACGGATCCTCTCCAAAATATTCGAAGTTTCTGCCATTCTGGGAAACCCTGTACAAATTCATGCCCGGCCCCAGGAGCACAGCGATATCTCCGGCGCGACATTCTTCGCCAATAGATGTAGCATATTTACGCGCCAGTTCGGTATTCCATGTTGATGTAAGGGATATCGGACAAGGGAAAGCAGTGGACTTTTCTAACTGTCCGTCAAGATTTTTCCTGATATGTACACCTTGTGTTGCATCTGAAAGATATAAACGGGGAATGTTATATTCTTCATTGCCTTTTACAAAGAAATAATTGTGCCCTCCGATATAATCAATTTTTTCTTCAACTGTCATGCCAGCCAGTAGAGCCTCTGCTTTGGCATCTGCTTCTTCCCATGAAACAGGCGGTATATACGAATCAAATGCAACTGATTCGGGGTTGGTATTTTCGTTTTTACAGGATAATAAATTAGTCATAAGTAAAAGCACTAAAATAAATTTTAAATGTTTCATGTTAGTCAGTTTTTATTTCGATATTAAGTTATTGCTAAAATGCCAAAATTGAAAAATAAACCTGAAAATTCTTGTCGGCATAGAGAATATTTCCGGTGATTTTTCGTCAATTAAGTAAACTTTTGTTTCTAAAACCTAAAGTATAATCTATATTTAGTTTTAAAATGCTTAAAAGTGAAAATATGAGGTTTAAAATTATGTTCTTTACCCTTTGCTTATTTCTGCCGGTATACATTTCCTTTTCGCAAGATTATAAAACAATAACCTTTTTTAATAATGATACTTTGGAATTGAAATTGGATGTATTTATACCTGAAAATGAAAAACCAGAATCTGTATCCTTATTGATATTCGTTCATGGTGGTGGTTTTAAAAATGGGAACAGAAATTCGGGACACAAATTTTGTCGGGAAATGACAAGCAGGGGGCTTGTTTCAGCCAGTATATCGTATACACTTTATATGAAAGATAAAAACTTTGGCTGTGATGGAATCTTAAGTGAAAAAATAAAGGCAATACAACATGGCACAAATGCTTTATGGTTAGCAACGGATTATTTCATAAAACATGCAGATGAATACCATATTGATACCAACAGAATATTTATTGCCGGCAATAGTGCAGGAGCTGAGGTAGCCTTACATTCAGCTTATTGGGACAGGAAAATAATGAGTATTTATCCTAATCAGCTGTCGGTAGATTTTAAATTTGCAGGAATTATATCGGGCTCTGGAGCCATAATGGATTTAAACTTAATTACAAAAAATAATGTGGTACCAACTTTTCTTTTTCATGGCGATGGCGACAAACTTGTTCCCTACGCTACTGCGCCTCATCATTTTTGTAAAACCAATGCACCGGGATGGCTCATGCTTTTTGGTTCAAAATCGATTTATGATCACCTGGTATTGTTAGATTGCAGTGCAACATTATATACCTTATCGGGCTCGGGACATGAAATTCATTCGTGGTATTTTGAGAACAAACCGGATGAAATATATAACTTTATAAATAACGATAAGAAAAACAGAGTTCAAAATCATACACAAATTAACGTAAACAAAAGGGATTAATATCCAGGCACACATATGAATCAAGGGTATACGAATGAAGAAAATGATTTCATATTTTACAGTATTTCTTGAGAAGCCTATAAATTTCTTTGCCAGATTTTTGCCTTATCCTGAACAAGAAAAGCCTGGTGAGTTTGAATATTGGAAATCAAAACTTCTGTTCATACTGTTGGTTTCTTTTCTGGTTTTTGGAACTGTTGCATATATTCCCAGCCTCATTTATTCAATAATAACCAAAGAATGGATAATTGCAGCTCTGGATACTTTCGCATACCTGGTTTTGATATTTTTATGTTTCAATAAGTCTCTCAGTAAACGCAATAAAAGCCTTATAATACTTGGCAACATTTACATTTTAGGTATTGTACTTATTATTGTATTAGGTCCATTTGGCGCAGGTTTTACCTGGCTTTTCCTGTTTACAATTTTTACCGGGCTGTTACTGGATTTCAGGTCGGTTATTTATTCAACATTGATTATTTTTATTAGTTTGTGTTTACTAACCATCTTAATTATTCCTGATTTTTCTTTTTATCTGAAAATAATGGACTATACCCCAGCTACATGGCTTATAAATGTTGTTAATTTCGTAATTGCAAATTTCCTGGCTTCGGTCTCATTGTCAGTTATAGTTACCAAAATATATGAATCGCTTGAGAAGGAAACCCAACTCATAAACATGTTGGAAAAGGAGAAGAAAAATTTAAAAGATGAAAAATTTAAAGCCGAAGAATCTGACCGCTTAAAGTCAGCATTTGTTGCCAACATAAGCCACGAAATAAGAACCCCCATGAATGGAATTATGGGTTTTGCCGAGTTACTTAAAAATCCGAATATCACGCTTGAAAAACACAACAAGTATGTGCAGCTAATAAAAAACAGTGGAGAAAAAATGCTGGGTATAATAAATGACCTGATTGATATTTCTAAAATAGAAGCTGGCCAGGTAGATATTTCGATTAGTGAAATACAAATTATGGAACTGATAGATGAATTGATAGAATTTTTTACACCACAGGCAACCAGAAAAGGACTTTTCTTAAAACATACCAAAACTTCTGACTGCAAGGGCTTTGTAATAAAATCAGATAAATTGAAACTAAATCAGATACTTTCAAATTTAATCAATAATGCTATCAAGTTTACTGATAGAGGAGGTGTAACACTCATGTGTAAAATCAATCAATCAGACGTGCAATTTGTTGTGAAGGATACCGGACCCGGAATTAATGCTGAAGAAAAAATTCAGATTTTTGAGCGGTTCCAGCAACTTGAAAGGATTTTTCAGCCTACTAATGATGGTGTTGGCTTAGGATTGGCTATCTCTAAAGTTTATGCTCAAATGCTGCAAGGGAGACTATGGGTAGAATCTGAACCTTTAAAAGGTTCAGAATTTTATATAGAAATTCCTTTTGAATATAAACATAAACAGTAAAGGTTTTATTTTTCAAGCTTTACTTCAAAAGCATTCGGACCTTTAGGTCCGTTTCCGATTTCGAAAGTAACAAGATCGCCTTCTTTTACCTCGTCAAGAATATTGTTGATATGTACAAAAATACTATCCTGTGTTTCCAGGTCCTTAATAAAACCGTATCCTTTAGAGTGGTCGAAATATTTTACCTTGCCTCTTCTTGTAGTATCTTCCGGCTCCGAACCTTTCTTTGGAATACTAACTTCAATATCTTCGGCTTTAACTTTCTTTTTCCCGGCCGGATCCGGCGGAGTTGATGTAATATTTCCAAACTCATCAACATAAGCAATCATATCGTCGAAGCTTGTTGATTTGTCGTTGTCTTTTTTTGCTAAACGCTTTTCTGCTTTTTCTTTGCGTTTTTTCTCTTTCTTTTTTTCTCTTTCTTTCTTGTTAAATGTTTCCTGAGATCTACCCATAAATAAAAATAGAATTAAAGTTATGTACTAGTAATACAGGCTGATATTAAGTCTGAATCGCATTGAGAATAATCTGAATGAAGTTTAAAAAAAGAGCGGCAATAAACTAATGCAGTGAAAATTAGAATATGAAAAAGCACCAATTCTTAAACCAAAATCAGAACAAAGGTAAGTTATAATTTTATAATTACCTTATTAACCAATATCAGTTTTTGCTATGTCCTTTTTCTCACATTCTGAATACTCTGCTTCCAGTTCGTCAAACACTTCGTTTACCGTTGACATTTTTGTAACTCTTGAAGCATTTGCTCCTGTAAAAGCAAAACCATCGGCCATATTTCCATGATAAGCCGCGAGTAAAGCCTCACAGATGCAATATAGTGTTGTTTTAGGATTACAGCTTTTTATGCAATTAAAGCTGCATTTTTCAGGTTTTCTTTTGCCAGCAACAGCTTCTTCAAGAAAGTTGTTATAAATAGCACGGCCAGGCATTCCTACCGGACTTTTAATTATTTGCACTTTCTCATCGCCAGCTTCAATAATTGTGTTTTTAAAGGTTTCTGAAGCGTCGCATTCCGTTGTGGCAACAAACCTTGTTCCAAGCTGAACAGCCGATGCTCCCAGCTTCATAACCTTGTGAATATCCTCGCCGGTGAATATGCCTCCTGCTGCTATTACAGGCACCTCTTTTTGATAATTTTCTTGAATTTCGTCTGCTACCTGTTTAACCTCCAGCACAAGGTTCTCAAGTTTTTTCTCCTCCTGGTCAATCTCTGCCGGCTTAAAACCAAGATGGCCTCCGGCTTTTGGTCCTTCAACCACAAATGCATCGGGCAGGTAATTAAAATTTTGTTTCCATTTCTGGCTGATTATTGAAGCCGCTCTGGAAGACGAAACTATAGGAACAAGTTTAGTTTTTACACCCTTGCTTAAATATTTTGGCAAATCAAGAGGTAATCCGGCTCCCGAGAATATAATGTCAATCCCTTCCTCAATGGAGGTTTTTACCATATCGGAAAAATTTGTAAGTACCGACATGATGTTCACACCCAAAATTCCGGAAGTTAGTTTTCTGGCTTTCTGAATTTCTTTTCTTAAAGCTTCGATATTTGCAATCCTGTAACCCTGGTTTGAATAACCATTAACAAGCCCAATACCCACTGTTGCAATAACCCCTACACCTCCTCTGTTGGCAACCGCAGAAGCCAAGCCAGATAAGGAGATACCAATACCCATTCCTCCCTGAATAATAGGCACAGGAATTTTTAAATCCCCAATATTAAATGATTTCAATCTCTACCTTTCAATCTATTAATTTTACATTAATTGCCACTAAACCTTTATCACCTTGTTTAGTTTCAAATTCAACTTCCTGATCTGTCTCCAGCCCTCGAAAAGAATCTGTTAGTCCGGAGCGATGCACAAAAATATCATTCCCCTCTTCAGATGCAATGAAGCCAAACCCTTTGACCTCATTGTACCATTTAACTTTTCCTTTTATCATTTCAATTAATCTAACTGGTTCTTGGTTTAGCTTCATTAACAACGATATCTCTTCCGCCAAATGAACTTCCGTTTAATCCTTCGATAGCATTTTTAGCTTCGGTGGAATCTTCCATTTCAACAAAACCAAATCCCCTGCTTCTTCCAGAGTATTTATCGGTAATAATTTTTGCTGAACTTACTTGTCCATAATCTTCAAACAAGCTCTCAAGCTCACTGTCGCTTACTTTAAAATTTAAATTTCCTACAAAAATGTTCATAGTTTATAATTAAAAGTTTTACAATTTAAAAGCTTAAAATCATTGTCTGTTTAATTCAAACAATTTTCAGAAAGCCTTTAATAAAATTCGGATTAAAAAAAGGGCAGTAATGAACTAATGGTGAGAATTTTAATTAGTAAATAAAAGCACAAATTCTAAAATCTAAATTTTGCCGCTAAGGTACTCTAATATTTTAAGTAATCATCTTTTTTCTCTAAAACTTCAATATTCGCTGTAATAACACACCAGTTTAATCCAGGTATTCTTGCAGGTAATTTTAAAAACCACCCATAAACCGAAAGAATATTCAATTATTGTTTAATTATTGTTCCTGATTGAAATATCTGATCATTGGCTATTATCTTGTATATGTACATTCCACTTTGTATTTCGGAAAGTTTTATTGGTTGAACACTTCCAAAACTAAAATTAACATCCCGAAAATAAATTACTTCACCTTGTAGTGAATAGAGCATAAACTTTAAATCCGCTGTTTCACTTATTTTGACAGGCAGGATAATTGTCAGCTCATGAGCACAAGGATTTGGAAAAACCCTAATCGATTCAGCATTTGTTTTTATAACTGATGTTGTTGCATTGCCTGTTTCTACAGTTATTGTATTTGAAGCAGAACTAAGATTTCCTGAGGCATCTGTGGCAACAACATAATAACTGTATTCAGTGTTTGGGTTAAGTCCCCCGTCAACATAGCTGGTTGTTACAGAAGTTCCAACCTGGCTATCATCTCTGAAAATCCTGTAGAAGCTTACTCCTACATTGTCGGTTGAGGCATCCCAATTTAAGCTAATTTCGTTTTCTGAACTCGCATTTGCAGTTAAATTCCCTGGCGCTGTAGGTGGCTCCGAATCAATTTCTCCACTTTGCGTTCCATCCCAACCTGCTATGCGAGCAAGTGTCCACCAC
>JAFGVA010000008.1 GCA_016938235.1 Bacteroidales bacterium
CAGAGCCGCTGAGTTCTTACTCGAAGGAAAAATGAATATTTCAGAGATTGCTGATATTACCGGATTTAGTACACCATCACATTTTTCCGTGAGCTTTAAAAAGCACTTTGGCGTATCTCCCAAAAATTATCTTGGCTAACTTACCAAAATGTAACCTTTTGTGCCCTTTAAAACACCTGATAACTTCAAACAAAAACAGATGGATAAAAGATCGGCAAAGGCAAAAACCTGAGGCCCAACCAACTTTCATTTAGTTAATAATATTACTTAATTATTTTGGAGTAGACTACCCAATACTCCGTTGATCAAGCCTCTGTTTAACATAACCTCTGTAGTTTCTGCCAATGGGAATAAATTGCCCCCTAATTTTAACACTTCCGGCCATAAAACAATCAATTTTATCAATTGCGACAATAAAGGATCGGTGAACTCTGAGGAAGTTCATCTCAGGAAGTTTCTCTTCAATATTACTTATAGTATTAAGAGTCTTCACCTCTTTTCCGTCTTTCATGTAAATGGAAACATAATTACGGAGGCTTTCAATATGCGTGATATCTCCCAGCATAACCTTTACCATCATTTTATCCGATTTAACAAAAATGAAGGGCTCCTGAAAAGTATCCTTTAAAATTTGTTCCGGGAGGGAGACCTCCTGCTGCCTCCCTTTAAAATAGCGATTGATGGCTTTCACAAAACGTTCAAAGGCAACCGGCTTTATCAGATAATCCAAAGCCTGAAGTTCAAACCCTTCCAGGGCATATTCCAAATAGGCCGTTGTAAAAATCACCTCAGGCCGATGCGACAGGTTTCGCAATAACTGAAGGCCAGTCAGACCAGGCATCTGAATATCCAAAAACATGAGATCAATCTCTCTTTGATTCAGAACAGACAAGGCCTCCAGCGCACTTTTGCAGGTGCCCGCCAATTCCAAATATTCAATTCGGCCAATATACTCGGTAATCACATCAATGGCCAGCTCTTCATCATCAACAACCAAACATCTGACTTTCATTGCCTAGATTCTTTTAATTCAAGTTTAACGATAACAAGATAAGAGTCGATGGTTCTTTCAATTTTCAGGTCATAGCTATTGGGATACAAAAGAGACAACCGGCGGTGAACATTCTTCAATCCGATACCTCCCGAAACTGATGGCTCTGCCGCTTCCAAACGATCGAATGAAACACTGTTTTCAACTTTCAGAATAAGATCTCTGTTCCTGACCCCCAGCTCAATGGTAATCCAGGCTTTCCCATTAACAGATCTGGTGCTATGCTTAAAACTGTTTTCAATAAAAGGCAAAATCAACAGAGGGGCGATGGTTTTGCCTTTCCATTCGCCCCAGGTGTTAAAGCTCAAATCCAAACGGTCACCATACCTGATTTTTTCAAGCTCCAGATAACTTCTGACGCATTCAATTTCGTTATGCAATTCCACCTGGGCACCATTCGTTTCGTAAAGCATATACCGTAACAACCCGGAAAGTTTTAGAATCACGCTCAGCGACTGATCCGACTTTTTAAGAATCAGGGAATACAAACTATTGAGTGTATTAAACAAAAAATGGGGCTGCACCTGGTTTTTCAAAAAAGCCAGTTCGGCTTCCAGTTTATCGCGAGCCATCAACTGCTCATGTTGCCATACCTGGGAGAGATACTCCATCACTTTAATGGTCATGGGAATCGCCAAAACCGCTCCAAGATTAATAGCACTGCGAACCACCTGAACGACACTCAAAGTGGGCGCCTTCTCCCAGTCGGGAAAGAAGCTGTCAATGATAAGATAGTTGTCACTTAAGCGCTGAATAATGGCAGCAAAAAAGAGAAAAAACAAAAACAGAACTGTAAACCCCCATACTTCACCCTTAAAAAGAAAATTTGGGAAAAGAAAATAAATAACAACATACACTAAAACAACTTTAACAGGAAGATTAATTAATTCAACCAGCAAGGTTTTTCCGTAATTCTGATCATAAGAACCCCAGGTAAAAGCAAAAAACAAGACAAAAACAAGCCAGTATGTCAAATGCTGAAACCAGCGATTATTGACAATTCCGGCTAACACACCTTTTTTGGCAGCAAACACCTGCATTTTTTCTAAACCAATTCATTGCAACCCTCGAATTTACAAATTTTTAAAGCTGAATCAATTTTTAAGGACAAAATACTCCCTTGGTGCTACCAACAACCCATTGGTTAGGACAAACCGCTTATCAGCCTGCCAGCAACTCTTTGTCCCTGTAGATAAGTCTTCTATCCCAAAACTTTGTATAAGCCTTTCAAGTAGGTTTTTTTTGCAGTGCTCTTTACCTCCAAGGCTGTTTGTATATATTCACAAAAACAAGTTACAATGAAACGAATTCTCTTTCTGATGACAGGACTTTTTATCCTTACGGCCATTTATGGACAATTACGCCCTAAGGTTTCTTCCGGAAAAATTATCCGGCACCAACATTTCAAATCCGAATTTGTGGATGCACGAAATGTGGATGTTTGGCTACCCGCAAATTACAGCCCTCATAACAGATATGCGGTATTGTATATGCACGACGGACAAATGCTGTATGATTCAACCACTACCTGGAATAATCAGGAATGGGGCGTTGATGAAGCCATGAGTCAGCTTCAAATCAAAGGAATAATTAGAGATTGTATCGTAGTAGGAATCTGGAACAATGGAAACAAACGCTTTCCTGAATATTTTCCCCAACGCGCCTGGGTCGAATTACCTCGAAATGAAAAAATAACCATAGCATCCAAGCCTTGCCTCAATAATGACCTACATAGCAACTTCAGTCCACTTGCCGATAATTACCTCCGTTTTATTGTCCGGGAGCTTAAACCCTTTATCGATTCAACCTACCATACTCTTCCCGACCAACAAAACACATTCCTAATGGGCTCCAGCATGGGAGGTTTGATCAGCTTGTACGGCCTTTGCGAATACCCGGGCATATTTGGAGGGGCAGCCTGCTTGTCAACCCACTGGCCAGCCCTCGAGGGAATTACCCTCCGTTACGTAAAGAATCATCTGCCTGCACCTAAGTCAAACAAAATATATTACGACCATGGCACTGAAACACTCGACTCCCTTTACGAACCCTTCCAGCAAAGAATTGATTCAATAATGATGAAACGAGGGTATCAACCGGGCCTGAATTACTTGTCCGAGAAATTCGAAGGAGAAGCCCACACCGAAAGTGCCTGGAAAAAGCGGTTGCCAATCCCTCTTGAATTTCTGTTAAAGAAAACCAATTAACAGGCATCAAAGACGTTAAAACATCAAACTTCCTCAACAAACAATAACCGACATAAAAACTTATCACAATGAGAAAAATGCTAATTCCTGTTGCACCTTTATTAATGCTCTTCCTTTCTGCATCATGGTTACAGGCCAAAGAAAAAATTGAACGGGTGGAACCTTCCTTTTGGTGGACAGGTATGAAAAACCAGACCCTTCAGATAATGGTTTATGGAGAAAATATTTCTGAACTTAAACCTGAAATTAACTACCCGGGTGTTAAGCTCGAAAAAACAGTAATGGTTAAATCGCCAAACTATCTGTTCATTTACCTGACCATAAGCAAAGAGGTTAAGCCAGGCCCTTTTGATTTGGTGTTTACCCGAAACAACAAAACGGTAATTGCTCACACCTATCATCTTTATCCACGGGAAAATGGATCGGCCGAACGAACCAGTTATGACCCGTCGGATGTTATGATTCTGATTACTCCTGATCGCTTTGCCAATGGAGATCCATCCAACGATAACATCAAAGGATTTTATGAAAAGGTTAACCGGGCCGATAGCAACGGTCGGCATGGCGGCGATATTAAAGGAATCATCGATCACCTTGATTACCTCCACGACATGGGTTTTACCGCTTTATGGATCAACCCCCTGCTGGAGAACAACCAGAAAAACACCTCCTATCACGGATATGCCATTACAGATTTTTACAAAACAGATGCCCGCTTTGGCTCCAACGAGCTTTATAAAGAACTGGCCATCAAGTCAAAAGAAAAGGGCATCAAACTCATAATGGACGTAATTTTGAACCATTGCGGCTCAGAGCACTGGTGGATAAAAGATCTGCCTACCGAGAATTGGCTTAACTTCCAGAATAAATGGAAACCCACGTCTCATCGGCGTGAGACCATCCAAGACCCTTACGTCTCAGACTACGACAAACAGATGCATGCCGATGGCTGGTTTGCTGAAACCATGCCCGATTTAAACCAACGCAATGAATTATTAGCCGATTATCTGATTCAAAACAGCATCTGGTGGGTGGAATATGCCCACCTCAGCGGAATCCGCATCGACACATACCCCTACCCTGACAAGGATTTTATGGCCAAATGGACCTACCGCTTAACTGAAGAATACCCCAACCTCAATATGGTAGGGGAAGAATGGACTAATAATCCATCGCTAATCTCCTTTTGGCAAAAAGGCAAAATCAACTCCAACGGATATACTTCCGCTCTTCCCGGACTTATGGATTTCCCCCTCCAAACAGCTCTGACAGAAGCTTTAATTGAAGATGAAAAACAATGGGGCAATGGCTTGATTAAGCTTTATGCCGCGCTTGCCAATGACTTTATTTATGCCGATCCTTCTCAAATGGTTGTTTTTCCCGACAACCATGACATGAGTCGCTTTTACACCCAATTAAATGAAGACTTCAGTCTTTTTAAAATGGGGATGGCTTATCTGACCATAATTCGGGGTATCCCCCAGTTTTATTATGGCAGTGAAGTTCTGATGACCAACCGAGGAACTGAATCGCATGGAATAATCCGAAGTGACTTTCCGGGTGGATGGGAAAAGGATACAATCAATGCTTTTACCGGTAAAGGTTTATCACCTCTTCAATTAGAAGCGCAGACATTTGTAAAACATTTACTAAACTGGCGTAAAAAAAACTCGGTAATTCATTACGGAAAACTAAAACATTTTGCACCAGAATTCCACAATACAATTTATACCTTATGTCGCTATAATAATGATAAAGGTGTAGTTCTGATTCTGAATAAAAACCAGGCAGACATGACTGTAAATATTGAAAAATATCTGGATGAGTTGCCCTTTGACCCTTCCAATGCAATCAATGTACTTACCGGCAAACCCGTTGTATTATCAAATAAAGAAATTAAGATTAAAGGACGTTCTTTTGCCTTACTTGAACTGGAAAACTAATACTTCTCAGCAATTTAGGTCATAAAACTTAATCGAAATCCACCTTTTTCTAATATCTTGGATAAGGGTGGATTTTCAGCTTCCTCTTTGACTTCAAAAACTTCGGCATAAACAATTTCCAGCGAAATTCCCCGGTTGGTATCTTTGCCTTGCGGCGATTATGCTCTGGCAATCTACGCTATGGGTCATGTCAATATAAAAAGCCAAAGAGCCAAATTGGTATTTTATTCCCATTCCCAATTTCGATGCCGTCAGCAGCAATCAAAAAATTATCCAAATGATTTACCTGAGACGACTTCTTATTTTTACCGCCAACTTCTATCGTTAATCCATTAACAGAGAAGTCCCCTTCCGACGAGGAACGGGATTGCATACCGGCATTCAACAACTGGTTTAAAACGAAGGTTTCCCGGATATTCCCCATGTCAGGTCTTTCTCTCAAAGCAAAGGCCAGATTTGTATTTTCCAGAAATATCTTATCTGGTTTCTGTAAAGTAGATACTCCCTTCCCTTCTGCACTCAAGGTATTGAGCAACCTTGCTTCCTTCAATTGGTAGATGTACTGGTACACGCTGTCCCTGCTCAGATCCAGTTTACGGGATAATGCTGCAATATTAGGTTTGAATGGTACTGATTCAGCAATAACACCCAACAGTTTTTTTATTTTTGTTGCTGTCCCTGTATTATAGCCTGCAATATAGGCCAGATCCGTATCGACAATGGCATTTATAATCTGGTTTAATTTCAATAAATAAGAATCTTCTCCTTCCCCAATTATGGGCAAATACCCCACTTGCAAATATTTCTGAAAAGCAGGTAAAGGGCGAAAGCCATCCGTTATCATCCGGCTTAATTTAAGATGATCGTGAATAATATTATCAATACGCACCGCCTCAAAGTTCATCGCATTTGTAAACAACAAGAATTCCCGAAAAGAAAGACCAGCAAGGGAATAACTAACCACCCTTCTACTGAGGTCGGCTTCACCACGATAAATATCCAGCGCCGAAGAAGCAGAAAAAACAACCTGCATGTCAGGTAAACCATCATAAATGTTTTTCAACTCTACGGACCAGTTGGCATATTTATGCACTTCATCAATAAACAGAATCTTTCCACCTTGTTTATACCAATCATTGGCTGTTTCCAATAAGGTATGATTGTAAAACCAGGTGTGATCAGCCGTAATATAGAGTGCCTTGGCAGGCAATCCTATATCATATTTTAAATGCTGCAACATCAATGTAGTCTTACCTGCTCCACGTGGCCCCTTAATACCAACCATCCTTTGCTCCCAGTTTATTTGTTTATGTAAATATCTTCGAAAATTATTCGTTACCGGACGCAACAGGTTTTCCTGAAATTCAAATAGAATATTCATATTTGTGTCGATTTACAACGACAAATATAACATATTAATGTCGTCTTGTATCGACATTTTTAACTAAAATTTCCCATCAGAGAGAGATAAAAAAAAGAGAGACCATCTTTACGACAATCTCTCTCGACTTGGTGACTCAGCTGTCCCGATGTACATCGGGAGAACCCAGTACCACTCCCGCTCAAAAGGAGCGGGATGCTCTACCAACTGTGCTACTGCCCCCTTTTTATTAAACTTTCAATATACAACCTCGACTTTCGGCCTTTTATATAAGCCTCTCGTTTTTCTGCGTCCTCCTTGTTCTCATAAACCTCGGTATAAACAATGGTCCATGGA
>JAFGVA010000088.1 GCA_016938235.1 Bacteroidales bacterium
AACTGAATTCTGTTCCGATATTAACGAAACTCAATTAAGCTCATCGGGAACTGCCGAGGTATTTCACTGGATTTTTAATGAGTCAGAGAAACTGGCAAACGATTCGTCTCACACAATTTCTTCAGCCAATGAAAGCGGCACGTACAGGCTCGTTCTTGAGAATGAATACGGTTGCGTTTCCGACACTTCCAAAACGAAGACAATAACCATACACCAGTCGCCACAGATGGAAACTATAAATCCTTCTTCAGCCACCTTGTGCAACGGCGAAAGTATTCCTTTGTATATTCCCCTAAGAAGCGGTGTTAACTACAAATGGTATAAAAACAATATATTGCAGGCCGGGGCTAACAACAATACGCTTAACATAGAGAAAGAAGGAAATTACATAGTCGAAATCAGCAACAATTTTTGTTCTGTTGTTAGCGAACCCTCAGCAATAACGGTTTTAACCATTCCAAAACCAGAACTGAATTACACAGGAGTTGTGGAGACCTGTCCATCGGGTGAAATCACACTTGAACTCGAAGATAAATTAACCGGGTATCAATATACGTGGTCAGATGGAACTTCTGCAGGAACGAATTTCCAATACAGCCAGCCTTTCGAGAATAAGCAATACTGGATTACACGTTCAAAATCGGGTTGCGAAAACACTTCTGATACTGTGAAGATTAAAACAACATCAGACCTTGACTCTGCCCATGTAACTGTTTTTGGCAACACCATTTGGTACATTGGCTGCAGCAATAAAAACATAGCTGCCTATCAATGGTATAAAAATGGAAAACCTATTTTGGATGAAAAGGATAAAATTTGTATGGTTGGGGCTGTTAATGGTTCCGACACACTGTATTACCAGGTGAAAGTAACCGACATTTATGGATGTACAGCCTGGTCGGGAACTGAAAAGATCTATGCTGATAGGGCCAATTTTAAAAGTGCTTCTGGTCTGAAACTACCAACTCAACTTGAAGTTTATCCTAATCCTAATGACGGAAACTTTACGATTAAAGTTGAAAGCCTGTATCTAGGCGAGGTAAGAATTGCTGTCTACAACTCAACAGGCAAAGTAGTTTTCTTGGATATTTTTAAAAAATCTGTTTATTCAACAAGTAACGACTATAAGCTGGAGTTAACTCCTGGGATCTATTCTTTTCAAATAATAACGGGAACAAATGTTTGGGCAGAGCATTTAGTAGTTGAATAAGAAAACGACTCGTTTGTCAATAATTGATTGGCTTTTAAATAGTTGTTTTGTATATTGTGTTTCAATAAAAGTCTCATAAATGTTTACTATACCCCATAAAATACAATCCAAATGCTTTTTAGCATTATTAATTCAATCTATACTATTAGCTGCGCTCACCGGTCAGGAGTATTGCATTCCTAATCCAACAAACGGGACAATTTATGGTGATTTTATTGATGGAGTAAGTCTTGAAGAGATTTACAATTGGAATACTGGTGGCCAAGGTGACACTAATTATACCCGATATTATTCAAAAGCAAATCTCATTGAGGGGCATTCATACAGCCTGTTAATACGCGCTGGAAATTATTCACTTGATACATATTCTGCATGGATAGATTTTAATCAAAATGGCATATTTGAAAGTACAGAGTTTCTCGGTAGTTTTAGAACATCTGTTGCCAACCAAGAAAGTACAATCAATTTTACTGTGCCATCGGATATTCCTGTTGGATCAACCAGGTTGCGAGTAAGATGCACCTATACAACCAGCCCAACACCTTGCGATTATCATAGCTATGGTGAAACCGAAGATTATAACATTGAAATAAAAGCTGCAGCTCCCTATCCATACTCAACAAATTTTAACGTGCTTGACAAATACTGGGACCTTGATAACGGACTAAACGAAATTGAACATAGCACTGCCTCAAACGAAGAAAATATGGTCCTCAGTTTTACCAAAACAACTGTTAATGTTATCAATATCTTTGGCGAGGCCGACCTGCTTATTGACCTATCCTCAAGTATAAACCCTGAATTAGTTTTTAAATACAGAGAATTAAAAAATTATTATCCCTTAAACAACAAACTATATTTTTCAGATGATGGGGGAGATTCTTTTACAGAAATCGGCATTTTCTATTCAAGTGACGGAAAATGGCAAATTAATTCCGTAGATATAAAAAAGTATGCACTGGAAAATGGTTTGTCTCTTAATTCCGAATTTGTAATACGATTTGAAACCGCAACAAAAATGGCAGACAGTAAACTTTCGGCCATTGAATTTGATGATATCTCAGTCAAAGAAGGTGCAGAATTGTGGAAGTTTCAGGAACAAGCTACAAACAGCTCTCTTTATAAAGAACATTATTCGATTTATAATTCTGGTGATTTTGATAATGATGGAGACAGAGATAGCATAATCAGTGATGTTTTAAACAGAAATGATGAAGGTACTTATACACCTTTATCTGATTGCGGATTAGTAAACCTTTCTGATATAAATTCTTTGTTTATAGACATTGACAATGACCAGCAAAAAGAAATAATAATTAATGGCTGGGCAGAAGCCAATAAATATACTAAGATATACAAGTATATAGGGAATGATAAGTTTGAAGAAGTCCCCTATGCATTACCCGGAAGTATTCAGAAATTTATTGCAGGAGATCTTAACAACGACGGATTGTCTGATTTAGTCCTGTTGCATACCAAAACATATTTAACCGGAAATATTGGTGAAATTTTATTAAACAATGGAGATAACAGTTTCTCAAAACAACCCTATAATCTGATTCATAAAAATACCGGCACTTACCGCCCTGTATTAATAGACTTCGATAATGATGGAGATTTGGACTATTTTATACCTCCCTCAACTATTTACCGGAATGACATAGACAGCCTGGTTCATATTTTTACTGATATTAACTTCTCAAGTGCATCTTTTTACGATTATGATGGAGATGGTGATATAGATATAGTTAACCCAACAAATGTATACATTAACCAGGGGACATATAATAATAGCTCCCCCAGCACACCTAGTGCTGTAAGTTCTAAAATCAACGGACAATTTGTAAATCTTCGCTGGAAAAAAAGTATAGATACAGAATCAACTCACTTAATGTATAATATACGAATTGGAACAACATCCGGAAGCAATGATGTTTTTGAAAGTTTCTCAACAATTTCCGGTGATTTTTTGCTCAACCAATCAAGCAATGTAGGCTTTAACAACAATTGGTATCTTAAACTACCAGCTGGAGATTATTATTGGAGTGTTCAAGCCATCGACCAGCAATATAACAGTTCAGCATTTACAACGTCACAGGCCTTTACTATTGAAGAAAATTTTACCAAGTTTTTTAACTATTATATGGATGACCAGGCAACTGTTGCAGTTGGTGATATTGATAATAATAGTATGATTGATATTATTTACACAGATGGGTACATTGAAGAACCATTCCCTGATGAAAATTATGCTAAAAGCATATTGAATTATACACCCGATAGCATTGTTGTACATGAAACTGGATTAAATCTTTTTGCCGGAGGTTTTGTTCATTTATATAATTATTTAAACAATATCAGTTATGGTTTTACGGGCTACACATACACCGAATCTTCTGGTATATTAACAATTTCGGATATCTATAATAATCCGCTGTTGGGTTTAAGGGAAGGCCTTGGAGTATTTGGCGACTTAAACAATGATGGGAGTTGTGATCAGTTGTTTTCATTAAAATACCCTTATTCTAATATTTATAACACTGAAATATACCTGAACGAAAATGGAATCTACAACCTCTATAATCATAATTTACCCGATATTTTTCAGGGGTTCAGCACGTATTCTGATCATGTAAATACTTTTACTACTTCTATAGCAATTATTGATTACGATAACGATTTGGACAACGACATTTTCATATCGGGGGTCGATGAAAGTCTAAACTACTACAGCCATATTTATGAAAACAATAATATGCAATTCACTAAAAAAGAATTCGGATTTATCCCTATGTTCAAAACCTCAGTTGATTGGGCTGATTATGACAATGACGGTGATTTGGATTTATTGATTTCGGGAGAAGATGAAGGGGGAAATCAACTTACTTCATTATACAAGAATAATATAACCAGTTTTCATTATATCGATTTACAATTAAACCACATGGGTGCAGTTGGTTGGGGCGATTTTAATGCCGATGGTTTAATGGACTTTTTCTCTGAAGATTATGTGTATTTCAACGTAGGTAATGATATATTCGTTCAGTCTGAGGATATGGTTTCAAATCCGGTAAAATGTGTCGATTTTAATAAGGATGGCCGACTTGATTTACTTACTTTAAACGGAGTATATATAAATAACTGGGGCAATATAAATACCCCACCGTCTGCGCCTCAAAATTTAACTCATTATTCTCCTGATAGTAATAATATTACCTTAATCTGGGATAAAGCAAATGATGCAGAAAACTCTGCCGGATTAACCTATAATATCTTCATCGGCACTAGTCCGGATATTGCAGATATAGTATCCCCGGCTTCTGATTTAACAAGTGGATTCCGTAAAATTATTTCGATTGGAAACACAGGTTGCGATACTTCCTGGAACCTTAAAGGGCTTGAGTTAGGCAAATATTACTGGAAAGTTCAGGCCATTGATCATTCATTTGAGGGTGGTAGCTGGTCAGTAATCGACTCTTTTTATGTAACAGAAGTTAGTACTAATTTCTCGTTTAATGATGTTTGCTTTGGCTCACCAACGACATTCACTGATTTATCTGTTACAACCGATACTATTATTGCATGGAAATGGCTATTTGACGATGGGACAGCATCGACCGAACAAAACCCAACACACCTCTTCCAAACTGCTGACGCATTCGATGTTACACTATGGGCATATTCAGAATCAGGCGATAGTAGCAGCCGCACTCAAAAAGTTATTGTATACCCTGCGCCTGATGCATCCTTTTCTGTTGATCCAGTTTGTATTGGCGATGTTTCCTATTTTACAAACCATTCAGATACCTCAACAATAACAGTAAATAGTTGGTTATGGGATTTTGGCAATTCTAAAACCTCAGACGTTAAGGACGATGAAATACAAACCTATACCGCATCAGACACTGCAACACTTACCATATATGCCACCAATGGCTGTTGGGATACTGACACACAAAGTGTTATAGTGGCTGAAATTCCAAAAATATCAATAGGTTTAGCCGCTGGCTATAGTAATAGTTTTTGCAAAAACGACAGTACGGTTCTGCTTGTTGAAGGAAATGAAAATTTTGACTTTCAGTGGACACTGAATGGTGTTGACATCACTGGCGAGACTGATACATTTCTGATTGTTAAATCTGTAAATGGCAACTATGGAATAGTTGTAACAAATTCGTTGGCTAATTGTACTGATGAAGATAATATAAGCATTTTGATAGATGAAAATCCGGATCAACCTTCCATTTCCCTTGAACCGGGCTATGCAAGCTATCTTTGCGATGGTGAAGATGCCCTGTTATCGACAAATATGCTACCCGGGCACAAATATGAATGGTTTAGGGGAGAATCGTTCGAAGCCAGAAATATTGAACAGATATTTGTAAACAAGGCTGGAAAATACGCTCTCAAAGTAACCGACAGTCTTACCGGCTGCTCAAATACAATATCCGACACCTTTGAAATTGCTGTGACTGAAGCCCCGGAAGTGCCATCAATAAACCCGTGGCAAGATCAGGAATTCTGTTTTGGGGAACATGTTTTATTAAGTGTTGAAGAAGTTGCTCTACTAAAATATCGCTGGTATAAAAACGGTGAGCTTTTACCTAACGATACGTTAAGTAACCTCATGGTAACCCAAACAGGGAACTACTCGCTTATTGTTATAAATCCGTTTGGTTGTATGAAATTCAGTAAAGATACTGTTGATGTCCAGGTAAATGCCCTTCCTCCCAAACCATCTATTCTAATCACTGGTGAAACTGAATTCTGTTCCGATATTAACGAAACTCAATTAAGCTCATCGGGAACTGCCGAGGTATTTCACTGGATTTTTAATGAGTCA
>JAFGVA010000089.1 GCA_016938235.1 Bacteroidales bacterium
CTTTTGAAAGCTAAATCAGTTTCAAAACTTGAAAACCTGCAATCACAAATAAAGAAACGTAAACAACTTTACAGCAGTTATAATATAGTGCAGCCATTACCGTATTTTAAACTGGCAGATGGCGATGAAGTGCCGGTTATTCAGGAAGGATATTTTGCAGATGAAATATTGAATGGAAGGCCTTGCACTCCCGGAACAATGGAAGGAACTGTGAGAGTATTTCCTGAATATTTTTTACCGGAAACTATCGATTTTGATGTTTTGGTTACATCGCATACCGATCCGGGATGGACTCCCTTAATTGGTTTGAGCAAAGCATTAATAATTGAGCATGGAGGTGTTTTGTCGCATGCAGCAATTGTGTCACGCGAACTAGGAATACCAACGGTAATAGGACTTCAGGGAGCCACTCAAAAGTTGAAAACGGGAGAAAAGGTGAGTTTGAATGGCAGTACCGGGCAGGTAATAAAAATTAGTGGCAAGTAATGGAACATCTGATAAAAGAAAACGAATCATTTTCTGATTCCTACTGGAAGTTTGTCCAAAGTAAGTATGGTGAACAGCAGTCTTTCGGGTATTATTTCAAGGATTTACAAAGCGGAGCAGCCTATTGTTTAAACTCTGAAAAGATTATTACAACTTCGTTTGAGCTTCGGGAAGAGGAAGAAATAAAAGCACATATTGTTCTGTTTCAGCACAGTGATCTGCCCCCTGATCAGGCGTTTTTTGGTTTTTTTGAATGTGTTCATGATTTTGAGGTTTTTCGCGAATTATGGGAGCTTGTTACTTCATACGGAATTTCAAAAGGGATAAAGACTTTTAAGGGTCCGGTAAATGGTTCAATATGGCATTCCTACAGGGTTGTCAGCTTTATGGGTGATTCCGGATTTTTCCCTTCTGAACCTATCATAGAATCTTATTACAA
Organism: Bacteroidales bacterium; assembly: GCA_016938235.1. Classification (GTDB taxonomy): domain Bacteria; phylum Bacteroidota; class Bacteroidia; order Bacteroidales; family UBA10428; genus UBA10428. The sequence goes on from JAFGVA010000089.1 coordinate 926, forward strand.
CGATTTTTTCGAGAGAATTAGTCCTCAAAATGTAATCCTGTATAAATCAGCCTATCGCAAACGCTATAATTTTATTATACGTCATACCCGAAAAGCCTTTGAAGAAGCAATAAATCAGGGATTTTCGATTGAAAAACTTGGTAATATAGATTCGCAGACAGCGGTTGCAATCTATACTCTTTCTTTCAAAATTTTTAATGAAAGTTGGGGTTATGTTCCACTAAATCCCGAAGAATTTCAAGCTTTATACTCCAATGAGAAAATAGAAAATTATATTTCTTCAATCTATATAGTATCACTTCAAAACCAGATTGTTGGTTTCTGCAGCAATCTGAGTTATGCGAATAATTTAATAATGAAAACCCTGGCAGTGGATCCAGAATTTCAACAAAAGGGCATTGCAAAAGCACTGGTTCATAAAATTCATTCTGATGCAAAACAGCAAAGGGTTGCAAAAATCTTCTATGCGCTTGTTCGTAAGGGAAACAAGGTCAAATACTTCCCTCTTGATGATGTTAAGGTAGTGCGCGAATATGCTGCTTTTGAATATAAGATTGGCTAAAGTTTTTATTAAACCGCAGAATTATTTTCTGTGTTATCTTAAAAAAAATTATTCCATATAATTAAAGTAAGAATAAGTGAGGCTGGAATTGAAATATTATCGATTCCCTTTTTGCTGGTTGTTTCAGCAATTGTTGAAACGGTTGCCGGTATTAATATTAAAGCCACAATGCCATGGGGCAATACAGGCTCAGATATAAGATAATAAATAGAGATAATTGCAGTGGCAGAAACAAAAAAGAACAGTGTGCCGCCCATCGATTTACCCTCCGAACTAAAACGATGTTTCTTTATTGGTATATATGTTCCGGCAAGTGCAGCAATAGGGTCACTAATGAATAGTAAAAGCAGTGGAATATAAAAATAAGAACGGTCGTTGGTGTTTTTAAATGCCCAGAAGCATAAAACTATGGCTGCCGTGTAAAGTTCGCTGCCAAACGATTTGCGCTTAATTCCATTAACCGACTGTAGGAATTTCTTTTTTTTGCTGTAAGCCAGGATTAGAAGAAATATTAAGCCAATTATAAGTACAGGCCAAACAGAATTGAAGTAAACCGGGAAACTAAGACTAATTATACCACAGGCAATGTGTGCTGCTTTACGAGTATATTCCGGTGAAATTTTAAAAAATCTGTAAAGAAATTCCAGAGTCGATAAAACGAATAAAAACAGGAGCAGGTAAACAATAGTTTGCAGAGGCTGTATGTAAGGCATAGAAAAATTTTGATGAAAAATAGTGGTTTTTTTTCATTTTGATTCCGGAAAAGTGATTTCAATATATATTTGCCGCCTGATATTAATTTAAAACAACTATTTAAATGTTTGATGTAAATACATATTTCGATAAAAAAGTGGTGTCGATAAGCCACAACGGAGCAGAAGGTAAAGCCACTATTGGAGTAATGAAAGCCGGAGAATATGAGTTTGGCACCTCCACTGTAGAAATAATGACAGTTATTTCGGGTGAAATGCAAATTATGTTTCCAGGAGAATCAGAATGGAAAACATACCAGAAGTTTGATTCTTTTAGGGTGGAAAAAGATTCGAAATTCAAAGTAAAAGTAGAACAGGATACTCCCTATTTATGTATCTATAAATAAAAGAATTGAACGAATAATTTTTGGGTTGAAGGATACTGCAACCCAAAAACTATTCTGTTTAAGAAATTTTAAAGGATTAGGTTCTAAAAGTAAAAATTCAATCCTCCACCAATCCAGTGGCTTCCAACATTGGTCAGGCATATTTCCGATTCGAATATAAATGCCATTCGGTTACTCATACCAATCTCTAAGCCTAGTGGAACCCAAAGGGGAATTGAGATATCGTCATCCAGATTAATATCTAAATCTAATCCTGTAAACAGTTTAACGCTGCTTTTAATAGGCACGGTAAACAAGGCTGTTCCGTCTAATCCGAAATTTCCCCAGGAATGTGCCCCTGCAGAAATCGAAAATCTTTTTCCCATCTCAAATTCTACGTCAGCACCAATATAGGTATTGCTGTTAAGTGTTCCAATTTTTACACCTAAATCAACGCCCGATGTTATACCAACACCTCCAAGCAGGAAAATATATGCATCGGAGCCGGAGGCATAGATTCCGGGTTCAAAACCTGCGCTGAACTGGCCTCTTTTCAGGGTTGATGATGTGTTAAATACCTGGGCATTTAAACATATACTAATAAGTAAAACCGGAATAAAAAGTAGTTTTTTCATGTGATAGTATGTTTGGTTTTTGATTTTATCTGATACGCAGAAAATCTGCTTAGTGTTACAAAAGCATTAGCTATTGGGCTTAATTGAAATGTTTTGAAATTTTGCTCAGTAGTAAATCCCTGTCAATTGGTTTTGAAAGGTAGTCGTCGCAACCACTGTCGAGACAGCGCTGTTTGTCTTCAGGCTGGTTAAAAGCTGTTTGAGCAATTACAGGAATACTAATATTTTGTTGTCGAATAACTTTGATAGCATTGATGCCGTTTATGCCGGGCATCTTAATGTCAAGTAAAACAAGGTCAATATTTTTTTTATTCGTGTCAACAATCTCTAAAAATTTAATTCCATCAGGTGCCCATAATAATTTGGCCCCTGTTTTTCTTAATAGTGCTTCAAGAAAATGATAATTTGAATCTTCATCTTCAGCTATAAGTATTGTCTTATCTTTCCAGTCGTAATTGTTTTCGATCCTTTTCGATTGAATATTTTTCTCATTTAGTGATTTGAAAGGGATTAACAAGGTAAATTCTGAACCTTTACCAAGTTCAGATTTCACTTTTATTTTTCCGCCAAGCATGTCGGTTATGCCTTTTGCAATTGTAAGTCCGAGCCCCGCACCCTGGAAATATTCCTGTGTTTCACTCTCGATTTGGTAAAATCTTTCAAATATTATATCAAGATGAATCTCGTCTATTCCAATACCGGTATCTTTAATTATAAATACGTGGTTGTTGTTGTCAATGGAATAGCTTATTTCAATTTTTCCTTCGTGGGTAAATTTTATGGCATTGTTTATTAACTGGTCAACAACCAGTAGAACTCGTCTGCAGTCTGCCAAAGACTCAACAGTCTCATCGGGTTTATTAAAAAGTATTGAAACCGGCGACTTTTCTCTTAGCAACCTTGAACGGTATTTATCTACTAAGTCAGCTATGAGAACATTCAGGTTACATTTTTTGTATTCAATGGTTAATTCCTTCGTTTCAATTTTAGTAAAATCAATTATATTTTCGATAAGAGTAAGAAGGTTGTTGCCACTTTCACGAATAAATTTCAAGTAATATTCTCTGTCAATATTTGCCAGATTAGAGTCATTTAAAAGATTTACAAAACCTAAAATAGAGTTTAACGGAGTTCTTATTTCACGACTAATTTTTTCAAGAAAAGCTTGTTTAATCCTGTTGCTTTCAACAGTTTTTTCTAAAAGCGTATGAAGTTCGCTGGTTCTTTTAAGTACCTCTTCATCAATTTTACCTTCAATCGAATCTATATTCTTTCTGAGGTCTTTTATTTGATTTAGTTGTGACTCAACAACTTCTTTGAGATCGTTATTTCTTTGAAGGACTTCTTTAAGTTTTTCTTCCTCTAATTCAAGCTTAAAGTTCGATTGTGTTAGTTCCCTGGCTATCTTCTCATTTATTTTTGATCTTTTCATAAGAGAAAAAAGGAGAACAATTACTGTAGTTAGCAAAACAAAGCTCAGAGTATACATGAAAATATCGATGTTGCTAATCTGACAAACTATAGCAAATGGGCTAAACCTTAATATAATGCCTGTAAGTATGCTAATTGCCATAATTTGTTTGTTATAATTTTAAAATTAGCAAAAAAACTTAAACTAAGCCTGTCCATTGGTCTATTTTGAACAATGAATGTTCGTTTTCAAACAAAAAAATAAAATATGTTAAAAGCGCCAATAGTTATATTTCAGTAATTCAGTTATTTAAGGTTTTGGCACAGCTTTTGAATTAGGATTAATATAATTCACAGGCTATGAAAAAGTTAAATTTAAACATATTGAGACTGAGCTTGAATAAAAGTAAAGCAAGAGTTTCGTTCAATGGTGTAGCCAGCTTAAATCTTGAACAATCAGAGGCTATACGGTCTTTGCTTATAGATATAGTTACAACCCGTCAAATGGTTCTTGAAGTAGATTTTCAAGGGGTTAATTTTATCGATAATTCCATTGTGGATGCTTTGAATCTGGCAGCACGTATGTCACGAAAATTTCAATCGAGATTATACATTACCAACGTTGGCGATGCCTTACATGAATTAATTCAACTCATTAAAGTTCATTCTGTTTTTGTTCCTGAAATAAAAGAGCAGGTTAAAACCGGGAGAGTAGCTGCCTGATTATAGGGTAATCAAGCTGTTTTCCTCATTAAATAAAACCACGGGCTTTTAATTCAAGGTATTTATTTATAGTGTTTATCGACAGTTCTTCGGGTTTGGTCTTGATGCATTGTATGCCATGCATTTGCAGCATTTGCTGAACCAAATCTTTATGTTGAATTATCTGTTTAGCGGCTGTCTGCTGGTTTATTTCCAGTAAATTGCCGCACAGTTGTTCCGAAAAAGATACCAGTTCCGTGTTTTCAAAAAACATAACAACCAATAAGTGCATCTGGTTAAGCTTTCTGAGTATAGGAAGAACGCGTTCAAGTGCGTAGGTGCTTTCGAAATTGGTGAACAGCAATAATAGGCTCCTTCCCCTGATAAAGTTACGGGTTGCACTGTATAGTAGTTCATAATCGGCTTCGAGCCATTGCACTGTTTCACTGTAAAGGGTGTTTATTATCTTATTTAATTGTTTACTGCTTTTTTCAGCTTTTATAAAGTTTCCCATTTTATTGCTAAAAGTAAGCAGGCCGGCTTTGTCGTGTTTTCGAAGTACAATATTAGAAATTACAAGGCTTGTATTTATGGCATAATCGAGCAGACTCAGGTTGTTAAAGGGCATACGCATGGTCCGGCTTTTATCAATCAGGCAGTATACAGGTTGAGAACGTTCATCTTCGTATTGGTTAACCATTAATTGTGATGCCCGGCTACTGGCTGTCCAGTTCAGACTGCGCGTATCGTCGCCACTGACGTATTGTTTTATCTGTTCAAATTCATAACTATGACCAATCCGGCGTATCTTTTTAATTCCCTGGAAATGA
>JAFGVA010000002.1 GCA_016938235.1 Bacteroidales bacterium
TATCACATTCAAAATTATTCTACTTCTTCTATCATTCCTAATGAGCAAGGTCTAAAGACAAAAATCTTTAATGGCCCTTTTGGTGAGATACAGAGAGCGAGCCAGGGAGGCTTTGCCCAGGGGTATTTTGTTGGATTGCCAAAGAATATTTCTGTATTAGCTACGGATGGTGGAGGCAGGGCAACGCTTTATATAGATTGTTCAACAATGGATCTTATCTGTGCAGATACAGATGCATTTACTGATTTAGGGGGATTATCCATAAGTCAGGACATTGAAAACAACCAGGATATATTTTGGGCAAACATTATTGCCTTTATGGATAGTCTGGGAGAGGCTCCTAAGGCTGATATTTATTATGATGGAACAACTATTAGCACCGGTGAATTTGACACCTATTCCTGGTTCAATAACTGGAGTATATTGAACGGTGAAAATTCCTCTTCGATTGTACCTCAGGAGGATGGATATTACAGGGTTGTTGTACAGGATAAACTGGGATGTATTGATACATCCGATGTAATAACCATTGGCTCCATTACAGGTCCTGTAATTAATTGCCCAAAAGATACTATTGCCTACACTGATTTTAGGGAAAACTATGCAATATTGGAACTTCCATCACCCGATGTTCTTGATGTTTATGAAATCGTATCAATCAGTTCTAATGCTTCTGATACTTTTTTTGTCGGAGAAACTATCGTTGAATGGACAGCAATTAATTCTGAGGGATATTCAACTACTTGTTCTCAAAAAGTAAGCGTATTAGATAACGAAGCACCGGTAATTAACTGCCCTGAAGATTATTATTCTCCTGCAATTAAAGGAGAAGATTATGCAATAATTCACCTTGAGGAACCTGATGTGCGTGATAATGTTTTTGTTGATTCAATAAGTTACCTCAGCCCGGATACGTTTGAAATAGGAACCAGTTTTGTTTACTGGACTGCTTTTGATAGTTCGGGAAATCGTTCTGAATGTAATCAAAGTATCTCTGTTGTAGACTATGAGCCCCCGGCAATAAATTGTCCGGATGATGTTTATGACAGCTTGCCAGTGGGTATGTTTTATTCTGAAATCATATTAGATACCCCGGATGTCTATGACAACCATTCTATTTTAAGCATAACTAACAATTCTCCCGATTCATTTCTAATTGGTACTACTTATGTAACATGGACAGTAATCGATAGCTCTGGCAATTCAGCTGAATGTGAGCAAATAGTAGTAATTGAAGAATCTTCTTTAAGAATCCCAAACATTATTACTCCCAATGGCGACGGCCTAAATGATTGCCTGGTAATTGACGGATTGCCGGAGAATTCTGAACTGGTAATATTTAACGATAAAAACCAAATCCTTTTCAAAACCGGGAATTATCAAAACGACTGGAATGGAACAGACAATAATGGTAATTCTATCGATAATGGCACATACTGGTATGTTTTAACTATTTCGAGTAGCAAATACACTAGTGGCTTTATTATTATTAAGAGGGAATAATAAAACTGAAATGATTTTTAATCCGAATTAAGGTTGGCACCCAGGCAAAAGAGTTAATTCACAAGAATTGACGTATAAATTCCTTATGGAATAACTTTTACCGATTTATTCTCTATCATTTCATGTAATTGATCAAGCAAGGCTTGCTCCTGAGAGTCAATTATTCCATCTTCAAGCGCCATGTTCATAATGCTATCAAACTCGGCTCTTGTAATAAGGTGATCTTCAATTGCTTTCTCTATTAAAATTCTTAAACGGCTTGCATGTTCACTTAAGGCCATAAGCTTATTTTTATTTTAAAATTAGTGATGATTTGGCAGTTTTCAAGTTTTTATGCTTGTTATTATCAACTACGTATGTTTCCGTGTAGTGTTGTCCGTTTTATTCTTATTGCGCGCATGGTGGGGAACAAACTTTTTAGAATTTTTTGCAAGCCCGTTATCGGTTTCAAATAACTTCTTTTTAAGATCTTTTCTTCCCATTTTTTCAAGTCGAGACTCTATCTGGTGCCTGAACTCTCTTTTATACCAGAAAAAGAACATCCGCTGGTTCAGCTTTTCGTTTTTTGACCTTGCTGTATATACCTTTTCCATTGTGATGGGATTGTACCCCGAATAATAGATCACCGTAGCAACCGTCATAGGCGTTGGAGTAAAATCCTGTACCTGCTCCAGTTTAAAATCCTGATTTTTGGTTTCTACTGCCAGGCTTGCCATATCCTCTTCGGTACTTCCGGGGTGACTGGAAATAAAATATGGAATAATCTGCTGTTTTAGCCCTGCTGCAGTGTTATACCGATCAAACTTCTTTTTAAATTTTTTAAATAATTCAAAAGAGGGCTTTCGCATTAAATTAAGTACCTGCTGAGTGGTATGCTCGGGAGCAACTTTTAATCTTCCTGAGACGTGTTTCTGTATCAAATCGCGGGTGTATACTTCATGGCTTCGGCGTTCCGGTTCAGGTGCATGTTCGTTTAAAAGCATGTCGTACCTGATGCCACTGCCCACAAACGATTTTTTCACCTTTGGATGGCTGTCCACCGAATTATAGATATCCAGCATGGCCGTATGGTCAGTGTTCAGGTTTTCGCATACTTTCGGATAAATACAGGAAGGCCTGCGGCAGCGTTCACAAATTTTCAGATTCCTGCCCTTCATCATGTACATATTCGCGCTTGGCCCGCCCAAATCAGAAATATACCCTTTAAAGTCGGGCATAAGTGTTATCTGATCAACCTCTTTCAGGATAGATTCTTTTGAGCGGGAAGCTATAAACTTTCCCTGGTGTGCCGAAATGGTACAAAAGCTGCACCCTCCAAAACAACCCCGGTGCAAATTCACCGAGAATTTTATCATTTCAAATGCCTGAATAGCTCCTTTATTCTCATATTTCGGGTGAGGTAAACGAGTAAAAGGCAAATCAAACGATGCATCAAGTTCTCCGTCCTCCATGGGTGGAAAGGGCGGATTGATTACAATAGTATTTTTACCGTGTTTCTGAAGAATTCGGCTTGCATTCCATTTATTCGATTCCTCTTCAATAATTTTGAAGTTAGCTGCATACGACTTTTTATTGTTCAGGCAGGTTTCGTGTGAAGCAATTTCTATTTCTTCCCACAATTTAACCGGTCGTACCGGAATATCTTCGGTTTGGATAAACGAGGTTTGAGGAATGTTTGTGAGGGATTGCACCGGTACACCTTTACCCATTAAGCGGATAATTTCAAGCAGGGGTCTCTCTCCCATTCCATAAACCAATAAATCTGCTTTAGAATCAACCAAAATTGAAGGTTTCAGAGAATCGCTCCAATAATCGTAATGAGTAACCCTCCGTAAGGAAGCTTCAATGCCTCCGATAATAACCGGCACATCCGGAAATAAATCCTTTAGAATAGTTGAATACACTGTAACAGCATAATCCGGTCTGAATCCGGCCTTGCCTCCCGGAGTATAGGCATCGTCGGAGCGCAATCTTTTGTTCGCTGTATAATGGTTAACCATGCTGTCCATGCATCCCGATGTTACCCCAAAAAACAAGCGGGGTTTCCCAAGCTTTTTAAAATCGCGCAAATCATCGCGCCAGTTGGGCTGGGGAACAATTGCCACCTTCAGCCCTTTTGACTCAATTAACCGACCAATTACTGCTGCTCCAAACGATGGGTGATCTACATAGGCATCGCCCGAGAATAATATTACATCAAGTTCTTCCCA
>JAFGVA010000090.1 GCA_016938235.1 Bacteroidales bacterium
AAGCATGACCTTCGTGTTATTGTCGATTTACATGTTTTGCGCTCGCATCATTTCAATGCTCCCAACGAAGAAGGAAGAAATGCCAACACACTTTTTAACAGCAAAGAGGCTCAGGAAGATTTTATTCAATACTGGAAAGATCTTTCGGCTGAATTAAAAAAGTACCCAAACAGGATGGTGGCTTATGAACCTATGAACGAGGCTGTAGCTGAGGATCACGAAGACTGGAACAAACTTATTAATTGGGTTATTGCAGAAATTCGCAAGCTGGAGCCGGAACGCACTGTTATCATGGGCTCAAACATGTGGCAACAACCAGGTACATTCCCTTATTTAAAAATACCAGAAAACGATACAAATATCATCCTTAGTTTTCATACTTATACTCCTATGCCGTTTACACATTATAAAGCAGCGTGGAATCCAATGAGAACATACCTGGGACCCGTATATTATCCCGGAATTATTGTCGATACCAATGATTTGAAGGGTCTTGATATAGCAGCCACCAACGAGATCTTGAAATCTTATGGTAACTATTCGAGAGAATCGCTTGAAAAAGAAATAATACCCGCAATCGAAGTAGCTAAAAAAAATGGATTGCAATTGTATTGCGGTGAATTTGGCTGCTACCCGACAACCCCAATAGAAATGAGGGTTCAATGGTATGCCGATATGATAGCAATCTTTGAAAAAAACGATATAGCCTGGGCACACTGGAATTATAAAAATGATTTTCCGGTTGTTGACAGTAACCTGAACCCTATATCTGAACTTGTTGATGTTCTGGTTAAAAAATACTAAAAATATCGGAACATAATACTAAAATACTTGTTGGTGCAAAATGAATAAAGGTGTTTATTATGCTGCATTTACAGCACTTTTATGGGGTTTCCTGGCAATTGCACTAAAAGTTGCATTGTATGAATTACCCCCGCTTACAGTCACCTGGTTTCGGTTTGCATCAGCTTTTGTGTTGCTCACAACCTATTACCTGGTTTTTGACCGGCCAAAAATCAAAATTTTTAAACATCCTCCATGACTGGCATTGCTTGCCGGGTGCTTTCTCGGACTAAACTATATCGGCTTTATCACCGGGGTGCACTTGACGAGTCCTTCAATCAGCCAGGTTTTTATTCAAACCGGTCCTGTTATTCTGGCAATTGCCGGCTTTGTAATTTTTAAGGAAAAGGTTTCGGTGCGGCAAGGCTTCGGACTTCTTGTTGTACTTCTGGGTATGCTTGTTTTTTACAGAGAACAAATTGTTGTTCTTGCTCATGGACTGGGTGAATATAAAAAAGGAGTGCTTTGGGTGCTTTTTGGTGCCTTTAGCTGGAGTATCTATGCCATTTCGCAGAAAAAGGCAGTGGTAACCCACCATCCCATGCAATTGAACCTGGTAATTTTTGGATTACCTGCAATACTTATGATTCCTTTCGTTAAGTTTTCTATGTTTGCTAACCTGAATTTAACTGACTGGCTCATATTGCTTTTTCTGGGTCTGAATACTTTAGCAGCTTATGGCTCGCTGGCTTTTGCCTTAAAATATCTTGAAGCAAATAAAATAAGTGTGATTATCACGCTGAATCCGCTAATTACCTTTACTGTAATGGCCTGGCTTTCAAAAAAACAAGTTAGCTGGATAGAAGCTGAAAACTATACTTTGCTTACTATTTTTGGCGCATTAACTGTTATTACAGGGGTAATATTAACCGTTTGGAAACGGCCTACTCATAAACCCTGATAAGTATTTACATTTGTGAAAGCCAATCCTGTCAGGGTAACTCATTTAATTCAAAAATCTCGTATCTGCTCCAGGTCGCCCAGTATTTAAGTGCCACATTACGAACTAATTCCCAGTAAATATCGCTGTTCAGGCCGTAAATTGTATTCAGCTCTTTGAGTTCTGAAAATAGTTTTTTACGATATTCTTCCTTAAGACTAATTTTCAATTGCCTTCCCCTATAGTTAAAAACAGCTTCCGGTTTTATTGCTGAGGAAGTATCTACTTCTATTAGGCCATGTCCAACCGTTGCTCCGGTGCTTACCTGCAACCCATCGTTCATGCAGCTAACAGGCGGATTCAAACCTGCATACGAAACAACATACATTTCGTCGATTCCGGCACCGAAATACTCTCGTGCCCTGATACCCATCTTAACTCCTATAGTAGCAACTGCACCTAAATGCCGATGCATCTCATTGGCCAAAACGGCTGCCTGCCATTCTTCTTTACCGTAATTTGAGTAGGCTCTTTCTACAAATTCCTGAACATCGTGCTGATAATATGTTGTGTCACTGGGAATTGTTTTAAATACCTGGTTGCGATTTATGGTTTCTCCGTTTAGTATCGTTCTAAATTTTAATGCTAATTGTTCATTTGAAACTTCTGCATTAAACTCAAAATTAATTTCTCCATCTTGCTCATGTCTGGTAAAAAATTCTCTGTTCTCATCATGAAGCATTAATACTATGTTTTCATCGAAACATGATTTACTGAAATCTGCTTTAACTTCTATACTTCTATAAAAGTTAGCCTTATAGGTTTCAGAAGGGAATAAAAATTGCTCCTGCGTAAAATTATCCCATGTAAAATTCTCGTTGCGGCAATGAACCGAAGTAAGAATATTGGTGCTTGTTGAAATATATTTATATGCCTTTTTATCTAATTTATAATTAAGCGATTGCGATATATCATCTAAATTAATACTCCAGTAAATAGAAGTAACTTTCTTACTCAGTAGGGCATGCGTTGAAAGAAATGATGCAATGGTATTTAAACTGCCCAGGCTCACAAACTCTACCCCTTCTTCAGAGCTATTCAGAATTTTAGCAATTACAACTGCGGCATCTTCAGGTTTTTTATCTTCTAACACTTCAGCAGTTCCCCAATGAAAATTTGATGCTGCTTCGCAAACAAAGTCAGATTTTAAATCCTCATTTACCCCGGTTAAAATACCTTCGTGATGATATTCAAGGAGTAATTCTCTAACCTTAAAATAAGCTTCTTTGGCAGGCAAAACCCCCGAAGAAGCTGTAATAGCTAAAACACGAACTTCCGGAGAAGCAAGCATTAGTGTGATTGCACGCATGTCATCAATCCCCCCGTCAGTATCAATAATCACATAATGATCCGGTTTCCAGGGATGAGCATGGGAGATAGCTACAGAAAAGACTAAAACTAAAGCTGCAAAAAGAGTCCTGTAAAATTTCATTTGATATAATACGTTAGGAATTAAAGTCCAAGAAATATAATACCGGCACCGCAGATGGTTAGTGTTGCTCCAGCCAGTATATGCTGGTAATGATGCAGTTTTTCGAAACTCATAACCTTAATACCCTTAAGAATCAGGAAAGTCATAATCAACATAGTGGATATGGTGGTAACTGAGAATATTGTAGCAATAAGTACAACAGCCATCATATTATGATCGGCTGCAGGATACATTAGGATAGGAATAAGCGGTTCGCAGGGTCCAAAAACAAAAATGGTAAACAATACCCAGAAAGTCATTGTCTTTTTTGCCGAAGTTTTTGAATCAGCATGCGAGTGGGTATGATGCGGATTTCTTAAGCGATGAATAATTGCCCATACAGTATATATCAGACCAACTGTAAAGAGCAACCACGAAGCCAGACTACCGCGAACGTCCTCAAAAAACTCTATTTTTCCAATAGCGATTCCGGCTGCGATACCAATAAAACCAATTAGTACAGAGCTCAGAACATGACCTATGCCACATAGGCTTACAACCCATGCTGTTCGCATGTCAGACCATTTTCTTACTTTAGCCATTGCAACAAAGGGCAAATAATGATCGGGGCCTGAAACGGTATGTATAAAGCCTAAACTGGCTGCAGTTCCGATTAAAAAAGGTATGCTCTGTTCCATCATCTCAAATTTAGCTTATTTATTAAATATGCAGGTTAACTCCACCGAAAAATAATATTCCAGGCATGGGATACCCGTAATTAATTTCATATTTGGTATTTAATAAATTCTCCGCTTTTAAATAAACATTTATAAAATCATTAATGTTGTATGAAACTCTTGTGTTTATTAGAGTAAAATCAGTTGTTAAACTATTTGCTCCAATGAACGTATATAAATTATTGATATACTGAATAGATAAGGTAGTTGTTAAACCTTTATAACTATAAATGCCACTAACAAACAATTTATGTTCGGGTGTTGCTAATACTGGATATTTCATATTTATATATGAGTAATTCATATTTAATGAAATAACCTCATTTACTTTAAGTTTTGATTGAAGTTCTATGCCTTTGTTTTCTATTTCCCCGGTATTCTGATATTTCATTCCGCCATCGCCAGATACAAGCTTAACAATATTATCTCCTTTTGCATAAAAAACTGTGAGTTCTGCGCGGGCTCTGTTTCCCGAAAATGCTTTTTCAACTCCTGCTTCGATACTTGTTAGTTCTTCAGGTTTTAATTCTGGATTTGGGAAAAACATATATAGTTCGCGAATTGTAGGACTTCTGTATCCTTTTGAAACAGAAGTTTTTACATAAGTATCTGATCCTGCGGAGTAATTAATCCCAGCGGTAGGAACCGGCTCCAAACCAAACATCTCGTTGTTTTCTAGTCTAAAGCCTGCATTAAGGTTTATTTTATTATTGAATAAGCGTTGCTGTATTAAGGCATATCCAGCAGCTTCATAAACAGAAGTATCAACCAATTGCTTGTTAAATGCTCTTTGTGTAGCTTCGCCCCCAAATTGCTTATAATCTATTCCGAATGTTATTGTATTCCCTGTAAAAAGTTTTAGGTTTTCGTATGCAATAATGCCATAATTATAATCATTTGAAAGAAAATCACTTGGTGTAGCACTGTTCCAAATACTATGCTCCCCAAAATTGTAAAAAAACCTTATTGACCCATCAATTCTCTCAAACTGGTTGTCGGCCGAAATTGAGAACAATCCTCTTTGAATATCCAGTGAATCGCCATGAACAATCACTTCTGAAGTATCAAGACCCGGATCGGCTGTTTCAAACTGTGCCAAAGAAAAATCACCACTAACTTTAAAGTGTTTGCTTATCTCGTATGACCCCCTGAAATAACCATCCATAATATGGAAATAAGAAGCTTCGCGATGCCCATCTGTTTTATCATAATTAACTCCTGCAAAAACACTTACTTTATTTTTATTGAAGCCTCCGTTTAAGGATGCTTTTAGTGTACTAAATGAACCATAACTGGCAGATGCATTGCCGGAGAAACCTTCTTTTGTTGCTTCTTCTGTAATAATATTTATTACCCCACCCATGGCATTTGAACCATAAAGTGTTGATGCCGGTCCCCGAATCACCTCAACTCGTTTAACGTTTGAAGAACGGTATGCATCGGGCAGCGGATGACCCATAAGACCCATGTATTGCGGATTCCCGTTTAGAAGAACCAGAACCTGAGTGTTTGGTGAGCCTCCAATGCCTCGCATAGATATTTGACCGGCAGCTCCGGTTGCAACACCAAAACCTGTTACGCCGCGTTTTGTAACAAACATACCGGGTACATACTCACTCAATACAGGTAACAGAGCCGATTCGCTGCTTTGTTTTATTTGTTCCTGGTTAACCAGTGAAATGGTTAATGGTACCTGGCTGCGGTTTACTTCAGTTTTTGTTCCTGAAATAACTACCTCATCAACAGGATATATTTTATTTGTGTCAATCTTATGCTGAGAATAGGCCAAAACAGAAACAAATGTCAATATTAAAAAAAGAGGTTTTTTCATGATCTTCTATAGATTTTGAATGTTGAAAGTCAATATCGTGTTACGTTTTTATTTTTCGTGTTACCGCAAATATAAATCATTTATATTAGATTGCAAGTTCTATAGCCCTTACAATATATTTTACAGAAGTCGATCAATCGTATTATTATTACCAACATATTCGTATTCTTAGACTGAATAACACACAAAAATGTAGCTTTCTGGAACACTGAAAAATCAGTATCTGATTATTATACTGTTAGTTAAAAATATTAGCACATAATTTATTGAGGCTGATAACATGAAGAATTCATATAAAATAGAAGCTGAACTCGAAATTATTAAAGATGGCAAGTATTTTCTGACAAAGAAAAGAGTTGCGCTTTTAAATAAAGAAACCTGGAATTGTTTTTTTTTCGTTATTCTTTTATTTGAATAACGGCTTTAAAAACCAACAGCTCAAATAAATTGCATCACTAAAATATCAGAGATAAATTTCACTAATAAAACAAACCGTTATGTTAAGAACAATTTTTATAAAAAACTTTTCTGATAAGATAATATCATGCTCTATTCTCCTGATAATTATCACAAAGTTTCAACCTTTATTGTCACAACAGCCTGATAAAGCTGAAAAGACATCTCTACAGGATTTTCTTGCCTTGAACCAGGAGAATCTTTTTACCCCCTTGATTTGTATGGAAAGCTGGCTGACATATTCAATGGGAGAAGAAAAAAACGGCGAAAAGTTTGAAAACCGGGCTGATGTGTTATTCAGAAGATTCAGGCTTGGTGCAAAAGGCTCGCCCTACAATTGGTTAGGATACAGCTTTCAGATTAGCCTGGACAGATTGGGTGAAGATTCGTATGCTGCAACAAAAAGTTCCTGCTCTGGTCCGAATATCTGGAATGCTTATATATCAGCTAAACTGCTACAGAAAAGTGATTTATTATATCTAAATGCCGGGTATTACTGGGCCGTGATAAGCCGTGAAACACAATACAGTTCATGGGCCGTGGGTTCTTTCGATAAAACAAGGGCCGATTGGTACCTGCGTGATTTCACAACAGGCAGAGGCAACGGCATTGAAAGTGGTATCGGAATTGCAGGAATAAAAAACTTTAATAAATTCGGAATCAGCTACCTGCTCAATACTTTTGAGCCATCCGCTTTTTTAAGCAGTGAGTATGCAAGCCGGCTATACACGGGAAGATTAATGGTTAGTTTCCTGGAATCTGAATTCCCAAAATACAGCTATCTGTTATGCGGAAATCAATGGAGAAAGCGCACTGGAGTAACTCTTGGATTCGGAGCATCAACACAATCGAACGGCAAGATAAACGATACTCTATTTTATACTAAATCGAACACATTTGGTGCTGACATCCTTATAAACTATGTGGGTTTAAGCATTGATGGACAGTATTATTTATTAAGTCGGTCGGCTGAAAGTTTAACCGATTTTGAAGGTGCACTTTGGCATATCAGGATGGCTTATACCTTTGAAACAGGTAAGACATTTTTTGAACCTTGCATATCGTATGAAAATTATGAAGGAACCGGCCCAAATTCAATATATACATATACAGGCGAAGACGAAACGCTTGATATTGGCGTTAACTGGTATTTAAACAAAGATAAACTTAAGCTGGCCCTTCACTATATTTACCAGAATGCAACAGTTTCTACAAATGTTGGCGATTACTATGGTGTTAACGCTCAATTCAGACTTTAAAAATCTTGTTTTATATTCACTAACTTTAAAAAAATGGTCATGAAAAATCTTGTTTTCAAAATAAAAATGCTTATAGGATTGATAGCCCTCGTATTACTGCTATCGTGCCAAAATGACAAATCAAAGAATGACACCTCCGAACAAGAGCCGGTTTTAATATATGCAGCAGCAAGCCTTACAGATGTTATTACCGAAATAGTCGATTCATTTCAGGTAAAATACAAGCTGAATATTAAAGTAAACTTTGCATCAAGCGGAACACTGGCCATGCAAATACAACAAGGAGGTTCTCCGGATATTTTTATTTCAGCCAGTAAAAAATGGGCCGATTATGTTGACAGTATGGGTTATATTCTTCCCGGTCAAAAAACAGAAGTTGCTAATAATGTGTTGGTTCTAATTGCTCCCAAAACGAGCAAACAAAATATTCTGAAAATCGACAGCACCTTGAAATTATTGCCTTTGTTGGATGATGGCAGATTATCTGTTGGCGATCCCGCGCATGTCCCTGCCGGAAAATATGCAAAACAAGCGCTTGAATACTACGATTGGTACAAAGACCTGGAAAGCAAACTGCTCCCGGCAAAAGATGTTCGCTCTGCCCTGATGGTTGTTGAGTTACAGGAAACACCCTTGGGCATAGTATTTAAAACGGATGCTCTGAAGTCAGAAAAAGTAAAAGTGCTGGCATATTTTCCTGAATTTTCGCATACGCCTATTATTTATTTGGCCGGAGTGTGTTCTGAAAAAGAAGAAGCCAGAGAATTTATGAATTTTCTAAAATCAGATGAAACAATAGCATTATGGAAGAAATATGGATTTGAAAAATAAACCTTCAAATTTATAGCAAACTGCGAAGTTTTATGCCCAAGCGTTGCTTTGAATATTATATGCCACTGTCTCATTCATTTCTTTTTTATTGTATATTGCAATTCAACCAACAATTCGATAAAACATGCATCACAGCAAATTTACCCGTCGCAATTTTCTGAGAGCCGGTACCCTAACGGCATTTGGAAGTGTATTAGCAACAAAAAGTTCCCTGGGCCAGAAAACTACTATATATGATGATTCTGAAATACCAAAAATAAAAGAATACCGGAAATTCGGAAAAACCGGATTCGAAGTCTCAGACATAAGCAGCGGAAACCCTTCAAATGAGGCGGTTCTTAAAGCACTCCTTAAAAGTGGCGTTAATCTTATTGATACCGGTGAAGCCTATGGCAATGGAAACAGCGAACGTTTAATTGGTGAGGTAATCAAAGACTTTGACAGGAGTTCAATTTTTATAAACTCCAAGTTATATACTGAAAAGGCCTTCCCATCGAAACAGGAAGTTATAGACAGGACAAACCAATGCCTTGAGCGCCTGCAAACCGATTATGTGGATTGTATGCAGATACACTCTGCCGAGAATACCGCTATTCTGAAAGATGAAGCTTTTCATTCTGCTATGGAACAACTTAAAAAAGAAGGGAAGGTAAGGCATCTGGGCGTTTCGTGTCACGGCAGCAACTGGGCCTACAATACCGAAGAATCGCTGGATAAAATTATGCTTGCAGCTATAGAAGACGGAAGATTCGATGTTCTTCTTCTGGCATATAATTTCATGAATGCCGAGATAGGTGAAAAAGTTCTTGAAGCATGCGACAAAAACAATATTGCCACCTTAATCATGAAGTCGAACCCTGTTTACATATATGGACTAATGGAAGGCCGTGTTAATAAACTTAACGAGCAAGAAGAAGAAATTGATGAATACACCCAGGCGTTCTTTGACAAATATAAAATAATGAACGACCATGCCCGTGAGTTTTTTAAAGACTTTGGAGTGACTGAAGAAAAAGAATTGATGGAAGCCGCATCGAAGTATGTTTTATCCAATAATAGTGCCCATTCTACTCTCTGGGATTTTTCGAACTTTGATGAAGTTACCAGGATGCTCAAACTTTCGGGGCAGAAGATTTCAAAACAAGAAAAACTTGCTCTTAACACATATAAACAACACATGGGACAATTCGCCTGCCGTATTGGGTGTAATGCATGCCACTCTGCCTGCCCCGAAAAGATCCCTGTAAACAAAATATTGCGTTACAACTATTACTTCACTGCCAAAAGACAGGAAAAGAGAGCCATTGCAAAATTTGCGCAGCTAAAATCAAAAAAGCCGGCTGAGGTTTGCAGCACCTGCGAAGGATTTTGTGAAAAAGCTTGTCCGTTTGGTGTATCGACCCGATCGTTATTGGCCATGGCACAAAATAATATGGAAATCTTAACCTAAATGAAAAAATATCTATTCACTAAAATATTTCATAGTATGCGTATAAAAATTGCAATTCTTGCTTTTGTATTCTTGAATCCATTAACAAAAGCTTATTCATTTAACTTTGAAAGTGCTTAAATAATAACTAAAGAAGCCGATACAGTATATGGTTATGTCGATAAAAGTATTCAACTATCGGAGGGACTAAAAATTAAATTCAAACCAAATAAACAATCGAATGAGGTAATTGAATACTACCCTGAAGACATTACAAAAATTGTTTTTACAGATGACAACACCATTTATGAGTCGGTAGAGTTTCTTTCTAAAAACCAGACAGATACTGTGCTGATGCAAAGATTTGCGAGGCAGATAACTTCAGGTTATTTAAGTTTGTACAGATTAAAACTTACCAAAAACGAACAAATCTATACCTACGGTAACCCTAAAGGGTTTGCTTTTGTAATAAAAAGAGATACTTCCTATTTTTCGCTTTCAGAGCAAGAAATAGTGATAGAAAGAAAAAGGGATTATGCTACATATTTTAAACACATTCCAATATATTCAAAGCGAACCTTTTCAAAAATGAGTAAAGAATATATTGGCATTATAAACTATCTCTGCTTCGATTACCAGGATATTCGAAAGGAGATTCCGGAAACAAAATTCACAGAACGAGATATACAATATATTGTTCAGAAATATAACTATTACAAAAGCAACGATCCCCGTCTGGCAACTATTAAGAAACCTCAGCAGGCATCGGCTGAGCTTTGTGCCGGAGTTTCTTTGCCTGTTGGAATTGTAGAAGATAACAGATCGGGCGGAGTAACATGCCTCCCGGGACGCCTTATAGGCTTTAATGCTTACTACTATTTACCCAAAAAACCTCTGGCAATAGGGGCCTCAATTAATTTTAACAAAAACAATACTATAGATGTAGACCGATACGGAATATATTCCTTTAGGAATTATGGAGTATCAATAAAAGGATATAATGATTTTAAAAACATCAGAGCGTATGCTTCGGGTACTTTGGGCTATAATATCACGAAATTTCACATCCCGGCAATAAGCTATTACCTATTGTGCAAAGAAAACTTAATGTATAAGTTTGAAATGGGTGCAAATTATAAAAAGCTTGGCTTAGGTGTTAATTTCCAGGGCATATCGCCCAAGTTTAACGACTACAGGGTTGAAGGAAAGAATATTCATATCACAAATATTTATCTTATGTTTAGTTTATAATAAAGGTTTGCGTGTTTTAGTAGTTTAGGTTTTATTCCTTTCACTCAAAGTTAAACAAAGCGCCTGGAAAAGTGCTTGAGCAAATGCGAAAGCTCTTTGGCTGCTGCTAAAAACATGCTTTGCTTTCAGCAATGGATGTTGAGTGATAAAGTATCCGAGCGCCTCCTGGTATATTACTTTTACACGCTGTTGGCGGTAAATAGTTTCGTTTTTAAGTCGTTTTTTAGCTTTAACTTTCAGTCTTTTTTCTTTATAAGCCATCTGCAGAAAACCAATAAAAAAATAAAATCCTGCTATAAATTCATTTTTTAGTAAAGTTTTACATTAGA
>JAFGVA010000009.1 GCA_016938235.1 Bacteroidales bacterium
CCAAAGGTTCAACATTTATATAATTGATTGAAACGGGTAAAGGAACTGTAGTTTTTGAATTTATTTTTTCCCCATCAAAAATGCAATTGATTTCATATGATCGCCCATTTTGAATATCAATATCAGTAGTATAAGAATTGTTTTGTGAATTATAAACAATAGTTTCCAATAGCTTGCCCTTACTAAGTAATTCAAACTGCAGATTGGTTATAGCCTCATTGTTTTCTAATGAATAGAAACCCGTTGTTTTCTTAGGTAAAAAGGATATTCTACTATCGCTAGTCAAAAACAAATCCAGAGACAGACTGCTTTTATTATCAAGATTTATGACTGCTCTTTCAGTACATGAAAAAAACAAAAACACGAATATAAAAGCAAAATAAAATTTCTGCATTTTATATTCCGGATAGGAGTCATGCATTTTGGGTACAATTAATAGTAAAATAATACTTTGACAAAGTTATACATTTCTAATTTTTTCTATTTATTAATTAGCATATGGGTTGACGTAATTTAAAGCCTTAATTAATATTTTTGAACAATTTACTCCTGAATAATAATAATTTCCATAATTGTGCATCACGTAACAAGCAATGGCTCCTCCATTATATTCTAATTCTGTAAATGCTTTAACATAGTATTGAAGAACCTCTGTTTTTGTATATGTCCAAGTACTTGGAGGGCAACCCCATAAGCCAATTTTTTCCCCTAAGTCACAATATGCTTCTGTTTGCCATCTCCTATACCAATGGCAAGAAACAACATCATCAGATACATTGTACATGATTAAAACTTATTCTTCCTGTAACCGTTGCATCTGTACTAGTACCTTCTTTTATAAAGGTGATTTTATCTGTATGTATATCATTTGTTGTTTTAAATTTAGGGGGTTTCATAAGTGCCTTCCAACAATACTCAAGCTGATTTTTGATATGTGTATTTACTACCTCAATATAAATAGCTCCCTCCTCTCTATAAATAGCTCCTTCCTCACTCGTATTATTATATTCTTCTTCTGTAAATAGTTCATCTATTTCATAATTATCTATAATCAAGTTTTCATAAGATTTATCTTTATTTACAACCTTTATAAATGTTTCAAGCGAGAACTCAGTTTGTTCAAGATACCAGTTTACATGCTCTTGATCGTCCCCTATTATTTTAAGTTCAATGAAATTTTCTCTCCCAAGATCTGTTACTTTTAGTATTTTACTAAATCCATTTTGGATAACTTCTGATTTATTGGTTGTGTTATTTTCATTCTTTTCACAAGAACTAAACAAAATTATTTGTCCAATTAAAAATAATAAATGGAATTTTACTTTAAAATTTAACATAGCACAATTAGGTTTAATTTAGGTTAATGTATTAATAGTAATATAGGCAGGAAAGCAAACTATTTTTCAAAAGTTAATTCATACCATACATATACTTAAATTGATGAGCAGAAGTTCCAACATTAGAAGCATAGTTACCTTCCGGGCGAAAAGCAGCGCCATTGTAATAACCAGTATTATCAAAAATTAAGTCTGTATAACCCGGGCCCGCAGGATCAATTCTGGTATGGCCTGTTATTACTACTTCTGTTGAATTTATTTCCAACTCTTGGGAAAAAACAGGAGATACTAAAAAGATAAACAATGAATTATTTTTCAAAAAGGCGTCAGTTTAATTTTAGTCTAAATAAAAATAAACCCACTAGCGCGCGTTCAATGCTATTAAGTTAAGTTTTATTATAACACGTCATTGCGAAATTCGGCGAAGGAGAATGAAGTAATCTGTTGACATATAAACAGTTCGCTTCGTCTCCTGATAGTTTTCGGGACTCGTCGATGACGATACTATTCTCTTACTTAATGACAATGGACTTGCAACAGGGGGGAGGGATTTTTTGTATAGTCTTGTTTTATTGGTAACTGAATAAACGAATTTATGCGCCATTTATACGGCACATAAATTCATATCATAAGTAGTTTATTTTTTAAAACCAGTTACCTGCTTACAACAATAACCTGATTCACAGTTTCACCCGTAAAAAGCACAACATTTAATAGGTATATGCCATTTTCGTATGAGCCTAAATCGAGAATAATACTGCTGGACAATACTTTATCTCTTTCAAGAATTTGCCTTCCTTCAATCGAATAAAGTGAAATGTTATCTATTTCATGTATTGAGTCAATATTCAAAATATCGGAAACCGGATTCGGATAGCATTTCACTATATTGGAAGCAGGATTTATTGCAGGTTGTGAAATTATAGAAGCAGTATAGGTAAACTCATCAGCACCTATATCGGGGCGGCTGTTGTGTTTGCGTTCTTCTCCATCAATATCATAGCTGGAAGTTATAGTGCCTGTGCCTTTCGAATCGTAAGCTGCTTTGTTATTTACATGTAAATCCGTGAAAGAGGTAAATTGAGGGTCAGCAAAAACTGAGTTTGAATCGTGTGCTGTAAAACTTACCCAGTTGGGGAGTGAACCAATTTCCAAACTTCCAAGCGTAGCAAAATTGTTTTCCGGCACATAATTATTGAAATAGCCGTTATAATCTAATCGTACATGATTCAGGACAGAAGAATCGGACTTAATAATACAGGAACTATCGCTTTTAAAAATATTGTTAACGAGAATTATGCTATCAACCTCTGTAAGGTGCAAAGCACTGCTTTTTAGCGAAGGATTACCTATTTGAAGGTTAACCGAATTATGTACAAATAGCGGCCCGTTTACGTTGTTTATATCCAAACCGTATCCACTATGGTACTCGCCTGTTTGTAACGAAATAAAATTATTGTAGATACTGCCCAAGTTGGTACGAACATCGTTCATTGTTAAGCCGTAATCGCCCAGTACGCTAATTCGGTTGTTAAAAACATGAAAATCATAACACTGTACCACATACATACCATAACCGCCAATAAGAGAATTTACTTCAATAGTATTTGCCGAAATATAGGCAGAGTTTGTGTTAATCAGACCTATTCCGGTTTCACGGGCATTTTCAATCTTGTTGCTGTCAATCCTTACATCAGATGTTTCGCCATCCATTGCACCGTTAATATAAATGGCCGTACCGCAGTCGATAATGGTGTTATCCCTTATTACAATATCGCCGGAAGGCATCCACATTGGCATGCAGTGTATACCGTTACCACTTAGAATATCGGTACTGTCAAAAATAATAATGTTGGAAATCAGGTGAATATTATGGCAACTATCGCCTATGCTTATGGCTGCATCCTGCGCTGTTCCGCGACGTCTGACAGTAACATTTTCTAAAGTAAAGTTATTTACATTACTAAGCTGCACTGCTCCGTTGCGCATCATGAAGTCATCACCTGGAACGGTATCGTAAATAATAACATTTGCCGGCGATTCACTTTCCGATTTAAAGGTAATATGGCCATTTTCCGGAACGAAGTAATTCTCTATATTAATGTCTTCGTAATAGATGCCATCGCGTATAAGGAAAGTTATGCTATCAACAAGAACATTTTCTGCTAAATAGCTCAGAGCTTCGCCAATGGCAGTAAAGTCGGGATTTGTTCCGCCGATAGTTTTCACACCGGCTATAGCCTGCAGTTTCTCACCATGGAATTCGAACGCACCTATATCAATCTGTTCGCCGTAAACTCTTGAGTTCATATCCATATCAAAGGCCAGCAGAGAATCTATCACTGAATTCGAACCTGCATCAATTGCCGGAGAAATACCAGTTAAACGTCCGGCAGATTCACCTGAGGTAAAGATATAGGGAGAAGATGTTATAATATTCTCAAGTGTTACCAGGGGCACATCTATGATATTCAGAAAGGTGGTATCAAATAAAGAATTCTTAACATTAAGCGACTCTATTTCATACACATATAAACATGAGTAACCCGGGTTATTGATCAATGCCGAATTCCTGATATCCAATTTTCCTCCATTGTCAGCTTCTATCGTGTTTCTTTTATTTATATTTAAATTACTCAATATCGTGTTGTTGTAAAATCTTACATCAGAATTGTTGGCATAAATTTCCGTGCCGTAACCACTGTAGTTCTTATCGAAAAAATTTCCTGTAAACAGCATATCACAATTATATAAATAAATTGTGCCGTATACTTCGTTTGAATTATTACTGAATAAATTGTTTTGTATTAAACCATTTGAATAGTCTAGTAATAAAATTGAACTATAAACTGTATTGTATCGTCCTTCAGGCCTGCTTATTTTATTGTTTCTAAATACTGAATTGGTAATCTCAAGATAACTGCCGTAGGGAGCACAAACAACAGGAGAATAATATTGGGTTGTAATTTTTGAATTGTTTTCGAATGTACAGTTTCTGATTCGAATTATGTTATTACTATTTGTGGCAATAAGCTCTTCATTTTCAACCAGCTCAGCATTTTTAAACATGCAATATTCATAGATAATAGTATCGGTATTACCAGATGTATTCGTAAATTCCATCCCTTTCCAGGAACCGTCAAAAACAATACTGTCGTTTGGAGTTCCGGATGCTACTATTCGGCCATCAATTGAGAATTTAAACTTATCAAGAAACAGTACAGTTGTTCCCGGAAGAATTGTCAGGGTAGAATTGTTTTTGACCATAGTATTGCCTGCTACATAAATGGTGTCGCCTCCAATTGTACTGTCGGCTGTTATTTCACCCCAGATATCGCCTTTGTAAACACGGAATGTATCCGTGTTCAGATCGGATAAAATACCGGATTCATCTGCAACAGAAACATAAATATTGCCAGAGCCTCGCCAATCCAAATCTGTAACAATCTCATAGGTTGAACCGGTGGTATCGCCCGAAATGTTTTCAATTAAGATATGTTCTGAGGAAGATGTAACTGAAATTGTATGAATTTCAGTCAGATCATCGAAATAATTAACCTCCATGAGGTAATTTTCATTATCAAGCATTTGATTGGAAATCTTTACCAAAAGAGGTGTCCTTGCAGCAACAGTACCTTCAAACTCTGTGGCACCTATATCAATATTGTCATGATATCTTGGATTACCGTAAACATCTTTGTCTGTAATAATAAAAGCAGAGGTATCAGCAATTCCGGAGTTGATGCAATAAGAAGAATCGCTTAGCCTTAGATTCCCGTTAATTAAATCTTCAAAACAGGGATTGGTGTAAAAAAGATTTTTAGCATCGTAGGTGTATGTATTATAAGAGCTGAGATGCTTTTCGCTAAGATCCATCAATGAATTATTTGCATAAATGTAGCTTGAGTTTCCGCTAATATAAATATTATCATAGTCACCTATGCTGTTCCAGACTATTGAGTTTTGAATGTATAAGCTGTCGCTATATAGATAAAGATTATTGCCAGTTCCAGTGTTTTCAACAAACGAGCAATTGGAGACATGTAAAACCGAATAGTCTGCCCCAATAGCTCCCCCGAAACCTGCTTTGTTGTTCCAGAAAATGGAGTTGCTTATAAACATATCAGACCGATTGAAATTTATTGCACCACCAGATTCTGAGGTTTCATTGTCCTGAAAAATACAATTGGTAATCGTACCATCGCAATAGTCAAAATCAAGCGCTCCTCCATCCGTAGAATAATAGGTACCCTCAAACCGCGACGCAGAATTATTTTGAAAAAAACATGCATGAATTTTAATTTCAGATTCTCTTGCGTATATTGCTCCCCCGCCATCATTGGTATTTTGCGTTAATGCTTTGTTATTCAGAAAACTACAATTACTGAAATAAATAGAATCGCTGTAATAAATCCGGAAAGCACCTCCGCCATTAATATCCTGGGCATTTCTGAAAACACAATACTTAAATACAGAACTGTCCTGTTCTGTGACATCGTTAAATGTAAACCTTTTCCAACGAGTGGTAGTATCTGTCTGAATATTATCAAATACTATGCTATCAGAAGAATTTCCAACAGCATGAATGGAGCCTTTAATGTCAAACCCAAAATTATCGAGAAACAATACCTTGGTACCTGCCAGAATATTAAGTGTAATATCCCGATTTACCTTCACATCGCCGGCTACATATATGGTGTCGCCTCCAATAATTGAGTCAGAGCTAATTTCTCCCCAGATATCACCTTTATACACAAAAAACGAATCGGTATTTATTTCAGAAAGTAAACCGGAATTATCGAGTACCGAAATTTGAATGCCGGCTTTACCTTTCCAGTCAGATGGGGTAATAATTTCATAGCTTGCTCCTTGAGGTTTACCCGAGATGTTTGCAATCTGAACCTTTTCATTATCCGATGTAACAGAAACTGTAAAGCTTTCGCCCGGATCAGTATCGATAAAACTAACTTCCATGAATTGAATATCGCTTTCGAGGCAGCTGTTCGCTGATTTTATTAACATGGGAAGTCTGTTTACATAAGTTCCGGCAAATTCAGCTGCTCCAATATCAATACTATCTCTAAAGCGGGGATTGCCATAAGCATCTGTATTTGAAATATGGAAATTTGAAGTATCGGTGGTTCCTAAATTTATACAGAGCGAAGAGTCGCTTAAACGGAAATTTCCATTTTCACCATCAATGAAATAGGGGTCGGTATAAAAAACATTTTTTTTATAAAACCATTCTGATGACTGACTTAGATCGTAGTTGTAGTCTTTTAAATCGACAAAAGTATTTACCAGCGAGACATAATTTCCATTTCCATTAAGCTGAAAATTTTTATTGAATGAATCTTCATAACCCCAAAAAATACAATTTTGGATAAATAAGCTGTCATCATAAGTATAAAAATTCCTACCTAAACCTTTATTATCCGCAAATGTAGAGTTAGAAACATAAAATTTTGAGTCATATGATCTAATGGTACCGGCTGAATTGCCACTGTTTTTCCAAAATATTGAATTGTCAATATGAATGAGTGATTGTCTTGATGATAGCACTCCTCCAAGGGTATTGGAAGTATTGTTTTCAAAAACAGATGCCGAAATATGTGCAACTGATTTATCAATTTCTAAAACTCCTCCCTCGCTCTGATAATATGTTCCGGGAAATTGAAGGGATTTATTATTTTCAAAAAGGCAATTTTCAATATTGATATAGGAATAATAACAACGAAATACACCTCCTCCATAGCTTGAATAGCGGGTGGTATTAGTATTGTCAGAGAACCGGCAATTTTGAAATTCTGCGGCTGAGCTGTTGTTTAGCATAAACGCACCACCGCCGTCGAGACTGCGCGCATTTTCAAAAATACAGTACCGGAAACTTGAGGTATCCTGATCATTCGAAGAATTAAAAATATTGAACCTTCTCCATCCGATTGATTCTTGTCCCTCGGCCGATGTAAACAGAATGCTGTCGCCCGTTTCTCCAATAGCCTGAATATTGCCAAAAATATCAAAGCCAAAATTATTCAGAAAGAAAAGTTTACAACCAGCTTCAATGTTTAGTGTATTATCCTTTGTAAGCATTACATTTCCAGCAATATAAACACTATCCTGGGTAAGTGTTGAGTCTTTATCTATCGTGCCAAATAAATCTCCAACATAAATAAATACAGAATCGGAATTAACGGGAGCTATTATACCGGAATTATCCTGTACGCTTATAATAACAGTATCTATTCCACGCCAGTTTTGAAGTGGAGTAAAATCAACCGTTGAACGGGTGCTATTTCCTGAAAGATTGGTAATATTTGTTTTACCTGTTAGCGATTCAATATTGATTTTATAACTATCGCCGATATCGCTGTCGAGAAAATTTATAGTAAACTCTTCTGCTGTATTTTTTAGGATTGATAAGTTGTTCACCGATTTTGAAACAACAGGCAATCTGTTGACAGGTGTTCCAAGGTATTCAATAGCTCCAATATCAACATTTGATCCGTAAATTCTGGGATTATTTGCTAAATCTTCATCGGGCATTGCAATACCTGCAATACTGTTTATTCCATTATTTATGGCAAAAGAAGTATTTTGCAGGGAGTAATCGTGATTCGTTGCATTGGTGAATAAAGGGTCCTGGTTAATCACACTATTGTATACTATATTGAGCTTTCCAACGCGAATATGTTCATAGTCTTGTCCTATTATTGAGTTATTAATCTCAACATATCCCTGTTCCTGATAAGTATAAATATCTCCACCATAAGTCGATTCGTTATCAAAGAATATAGAATTGTAAATTAGAATTGTGTCTCTATAAATATACAGTGCTCTCTGGTTATCAGTAAATGTGTTATTTACGACATGGATCTTTGAATATTCAGAATTAATTGCATTACCATTGTGCTGATAAAAGAGGTTGCCAACAGATTGTATTTTCGAATTGTAAACCGATATTGCATCACCATTATACAGCGCAGCATTTTTAAAGAACCTGTTGTTAGTTAATACAGAATTACTATAGTTCAATGAAATTGCTCCTCCATTCACAGTATAATTGCTCGACTTGTATCTCTGGCAATAATTATTATGAAAAACATTATTGCTCAATTCAGGGCTTGATGAATAGGCCGAAACTGCACCACCACCTTTGCTGTAATAATCCGAAAGGTTTTTATTATGGTAAAAGTTTGAGTTTTCAATTTTAACTTTTGAGTAGTATTGTAATCCAACAGCACCCACATTATGTCCTTTATGATATTCGAAACGGCAATAACTAAAAAGAGAAGTATCGTTACCTGTTGGGGTATAGTTGAAATATACCGAATTCCATCCGCCTGTAAGAGAATCGTTTCGGTAAAATCCACTTGTGTCATTAACGGTAAACAGTATTGAATCTGAGCTTGTTCCTTCAGCTAAAATTCTTCCGTTTACACGAATTCCGAATTCGCCCTGAAATACTACTGTAACGCCCGGTTCGATAATTAGCGTACTGTTGTTTTCAATGGTAACAGTTCGATAAACCTTATAAGGTGAGCCTGAAAGTGTCCAGGTGCCTGACACCAGGCTATCGGTAACTGAGGTTTGGGAAAAACTTAACTGAATCGAAAGTATAAACAGGAAACAGGTAACAGAGATTAATGGGAGGTGTTTCATAAGTCTTAAAAAGGGTTTGTAACAAAGTATTTACGGATATATATTAACATGGTTACACTCAGGGATTTTAGAATTAATCTAAATAGTCCGGTCGGTTGTCGCATTTTTTACCGTTTAAGAAATTTCTGAATGCAGATTTTCATTCCTTAATCAGTTATGAAAAATAAAGAAGCCGCAAAAGGCGGCTTCTCAGTGCTAACCTATAAAATGAGAATTGAAATAATTTTTCTTTTCAATATACAGATGAAGAACATACACTATTTTCTGATATATACAGGTAATTCAATAAAGGGATGTTATTCATATTGCGTTAATATTATAAAAGTGGAATAAATATATAAAAGGAAGTTGAAAAATGCAATCGATTGCAAAATAAAAGTATTAACAATAGCCAAAATTGTTTTTGGTCGCTGTTTTTTTTAAAACTTCCAGCCAAATCCTGTATTTATAATATTGTTTTCTAAGCCTATTCCCACCCGGAAAACAAAACCTTCTCCGGGAGGTTCAATTCTTAGTTCGATCTGAGCAAGTGGAAGAGGCTCATATTCCTTATAATAATCAGTACGGATAATGTTTATGCCTAAACCTGCCTCAAAATGAAACCATCCATTGCCGGTGATAAGTTGTAAACTGGGAAAAATGTTTCTGGCTTCATCACCTGTGAAAGTGATGACACGTCCAATTCCAGCCCGCACATTGAGATGCGATTTTTCCCACTGGTGAATTGTTCTTTCGTAGCTAATACTTACGCCAAGAATACCAAAATCAGCATGAATTACATTTGGGTTCATCTCAATTTGCAGTGAATCTTCCTGACCTTTTGTTGAAGGACTGAATAGCAGGATGACAGCGAGTAGAAACCCTGTTTTAAGGTGGTTGTACATGATTATCGATTTTGAAATTAAGCTTTAAATTAGGTTATATACGTAATGTGTCAGAATGCTTATTTTAATGGAGAATGCTAATTATCTACAAAACAAGGTTTTAACATCTTAATGACTTGTTATCTTAAGAATTCAGTGTTAATCACAGGATTTATTGTTGGCATGATTTCGAAGTAAGTTCGATAGAAAACCCTCTGAAATGTACGAAGAAATGCCTTTAAAATGCCCTCCCGAAATGTATACCGGCCATAATGTGATAACCTTCTGTTGAAAATCCAAATCCGGCTACAGGGCCTAAGTGAAATTCGCCAATCCCGAATTCATAATTCAGCTCAATATGTTGAGAAAACCTGTACAATTTTTCAGATTCTTCTTTGATTAAGAGAAGACCGGGAGCGTAAGCAAATATCAATCCTTTGTAAACAGTATAATGTCCTACTAATGATAAAGAGTAATGCATATGTTCATCAATAATAACTTCAAATCCCGGACCAATACCAAATTTACCTTCTTCTCCTAAGCCTTTAATCAGATGCAGATGAAATCCGGGAGCAATAATATTTTCATCGAAAACAGGCACAATACCGGCGCCAAAACTTATTTCGTAGTTGTAATGATGCTCGTGATCTTGCTGGGCGAAAAGGGCAGGATTAATAAACATAAGTAAAAGGACATGTAGCAGTACAAATCTAATTTTCATGATAATTGTTTTTAGTTTCCGGCCCAGTTTTCCCTGTCCAGGCTGCGGTATTGAATAGCTTCGGCAATGTGATTAGGCTGAATGTTTTCGCAGTGTTCCATGTCAGCAATAGTACGTGAAACCTTCAGAATTCTGTCGTAGGCTCTTGCAGACAGGCCAAGTCTGTCCATAGCAGTCTTTAAAAGACCGCTAGAGGCATCATCGAGCTTACAGTGTTTTCGGAGCATAGAACTGTTCATTTGTGCGTTACAATGTATTTCATTCTGGGTTTCAAATCTTTTTTCCTGCACTTTTCTGCTTAACGAAACTCTGTTTCTTACCGTTTCGCTGTCTTCAGTTTCATAGTCTTCCGAGAGTTTACTAAACGGAACCGGTACAACCTCAATATGAATATCAATTCTGTCTAACAGCGGGCCAGAGATTTTGTTCAGGTATTTTTGAACTACCCCGGGGCTGCATACACATTCTTTTTCGGGGTGGTTATAATATCCGCATGGGCATGGATTCATCGAGGCTACCAGCATAAAACTTGCCGGATAGTCAACCGTATATTTTGAGCGCGAAATTGTGATTGTACGGTCTTCAAGCGGCTGACGCAACACTTCAAGCACTGTTCGCTTAAATTCGGGAAGTTCATCGAGAAACAATACACCATTATGCGCCAGAGAAATTTCGCCGGGCTGAGGATATGTTCCCCCGCCTACAAGCGCGATGTCAGAAATTGTGTGATGAGGGTTTCTAAAAGGCCTTTTTGTGATCAGGGAAGAGTTTTTCTCAAGGGTACCGGCAACCGAATGAATTTTTGTGGTTTCCAATGCCTCGTGAAGATTCAGGGGAGGAATTATGGTTGCCAGTCGTTTCGCGAGCATGGTTTTCCCGGCTCCGGGAGGGCCAATCATCAGTATGTTATGCCCGCCGGCAGCTGCAATTTCCAGGGCACGTTTTACGTTTTCCTGTCCTTTAACATCTGAAAAGTCGACCTGGTAATCGTTCAGGTTTTCAAAAAATTCATTGCGCGTATCAACAACAGTTTGTTCAAGTTCTACACTTGCCTCAAGAAATTGTATTACTTGCGAAAGGTGGTTGACGCCATAAACATCGAGGTCGTTTACAACTGCTGCTTCCCGTGCGTTTTGATTTGGCAGAATAAAACCTTTGAATCCGTTTTTCCGGGCTTCAATGGCAATAGGCAGAACTCCTTTTATGGGTTGTATGCTTCCATCAAGCGATAGCTCGCCCATTATTATATATTCCGAAAGTATTTCTGATTGTATCTGGTTGCTGGCAGCCAAAATACCAAGAGCAATGGGCAGATCATAAGCCGAACCTTCTTTGCGGATATCTGCCGGAGCCATGTTAATAATAATTTTCTTGCCGGGCCATTTATACCCGTTGGTTTTCAGAGCCGACTCAACGCGCTGCTGACTTTCTTTTACAGCGTTATCGGGGAGTCCAACAAGAAAGAATTTGGAGCCTTGTATGGCATTAACTTCAATGGTGATAATCTCGGCATCGATGCCATAAACAGCGCTTCCAAAGGTTTTTACTAGCATGCAATTCAGATAGGTTTGATTGGCAGGAAAAGATAAAACCAATCGGTGAAAAAAACAAATAGCAATTTAAATCTCATTGCGCTGGCAGAAAATTATTTTTCCGGGTTTGTAAAACATATTTCCTAATCGACTACCAGAAATACTAAAATAAATTTAAGCCTGCAGTAATTTCCAGCATTATTAAAGTGCAAAAGGCAGGTTGTTTAAAAACTTCCTGCCTTTGTTATTTATCGTAATTTCCAAAATAGGCTTATTCCACCTTGGGTATTGGTAAATACCAATTTGCAGGATCCATTAATTTGGTTCTTATTGCCTCTGCTTCAGCCGGGTCACTATATTTTGCCGATACACGGTCGGCAAGATACGATGGGTCATTTCTTCGCGTAGCAATGCGCACCAAATCGAACCAACGTTTGCCCTCAAATGCCAGTTCTTTAAACCGTTCCTCCATAATTAAATCCTCAATATACTCGGTTGTGTTTTCAACACTTGCAGGTACTTTTTTACGGTCGAGGTAAACCCGGCCACGAACGCCTTTATTACGAGACCATTTAGTGTAATCAGCTGGTTTTTCACCTACCATGCTGCTAAAGCCATCGTTTAGCAGATAAAGCGCATAATCATGCAATCCCTGACGGTTTAGTGCTTCTGCAAGCAAAAGATGAACATCTGCCACCCGATATAAAATTACATCGGCACTATGGGGAATTCCCTTGTCAAGAGAATATTTACTAATGTATGCTTCTCCGGTCGATGTAGAATCGTATGTAATGCCATACCCACGGTATATATCTCCGGGGTCGCCTGATTTTTGGGTTTCATTTTCAAAAGCATGAATTACTAAAGACGTAGGCTTAACTTTATAAGCGAATTCATAATTAGTCCATTCTTCGATGTAATTTCGCTGACCATTTACATAGGAATAGGGTACTGCCGTAAAAAGACTTTGTTCGAATGAATTAATAAACAGGTTTTGCCACAATTCCAGACCATAAGTACCCGGGAGTGCAGCGGCAACCCGATAAAAAGGACCATCGCAGGCATATTTCAGGAATCTTGCGGCATTTGAATAATCATTCTTTTCAAGATAAAGTTCACCGAGTAAAATATAATGGTCAATGGCATACCGATAAATATCTTTTTCGTCGTAATACTTTAAAAGTTCGTTTATTAGTACGTTAATTATTTCATCTTTTGACAGGTATGTTGGAGGTTTCGACGGATCAAAATTGCTTATATCCTCGTCAACCATTCCAACTTCTCCGTTTAGTTTAGCCAGGGTAAAATAAGCCCAACAGCGCATGGTTACAAGTGCTCCTTTGAAATTTTCGTAAAGCTTTTGATCAAAATCTCTGTCCTTTGATAAAATTTGCGCTAAGTTTGGCAATGTCTCATTGATATTAATAATCATTTTATAATAAGCCGCAGGATCAAGGTATTGGTTATCAGAGGTAAGATTATGCCTGTAAATATCTATCATTTCCCTGTCGGAATTGGCAGTAATATCGATCTGATCCGAACGCAATCCATCAACAAGTACTTGTTTTTCAGCAATTTCCTGTAAAAAAGTAAAAGCACCTGTGTATGATAAATCAGCATCGAGGTATGATTTGTAGTGTTTTGAAGGATCAATTCTACCACCTGTTTCTGTATCGAAAAAATCATCGCTACACGACCCAAGAATTGCAAGAGCCAAAATTAGAGTTATCGGATGCCTGAAAATGTATTTTATTGTTTTCATAGGTGCGGGTTTTAGAGGCTAATTTGAATACCAATTATGACTGAAATAGTTTGAGGGATTTTACCATAATCAATTCCCATGTAATAGGGGTTGCTAAGGTACATTGTTTCCGGATCGTATCCTGAATATTTGGTTAAAGTATACAGGTTTGAGGCCGTTAAATAAAGAGTAGCTTCTTTTCTTAGGCTGAATATCCGGGGTGTATTGTAGCTAACAGTAAGTTGCTTCAGTTTCAGGTACGAGCCGTCTTCAATCCATCTGTCAGAAAAAGCATTATTTCCATTCGGATCGCCTAAAGCCAGTCTCGGTAATTCAGCTGCAGGATTCGGAGACTCTGCTTGCCAGCGGTTTAATACATCGGTACTTTGATTACTAAAATCTTCCATGGCTGTCATCTTATAGCGCAGGTAATTGTAGATGTCATTTCCTACACTGTAAGTAAAGAGGGTAGAAAATTTGAATCGCTTAATTTTTAAGTCAGCTGTTAACCCACCAAAAATCATAGGATTCGGATCACCTATAATTTGCTTGTCTTTGTCATCAATAATGTTGTTGCCATCAACATCTTCGAAAATAACATCGCCAGCACTCATGGGCCATCCGTTCGGGCCAATTATTCCATTGGCTTCCACATCGGAATTATAAATTCCCAGTGTTTTATATCCATAAAATGCATTTATCGGGTTATCAACCATGGCTACATATTCTCCTCCAACAACTTCCCTGGTCAGGAATTCAGTTTCGGGATTAATAAATTCAAGACCGGTAATTTTGGTTTTTTGTTTAGTAACCGTAGCTCCCAACAATAACTCAGATTCGCCAAAAAACAACCTGGCATCCGTAGCAAACTCTATACCACTGGTTGCCAGTTTACCGCCATTGTCGTAATAATCGGTAAATCCAAAATTATAAGGCAATTGTTGGTTGATGATTAGGTTATTTACAAATGACATGTAATAATCGAGATGAAAATTAACAGCATTTTTACCGGTAGTCATGTCAATCCCCGTGTTTAAGGTTGATTTTCTTTCTGCTTTCATCTCTTTATTCGGATTATAATCCATCACAACAGCACTTACGTTTTGGAATCTGCTACCGGTATAGGTTAATTTCGAATACTGGTAAATATTGCTGAACATATTTCCTGTTTGTGCAAAGGATGCGCGAACCTTGAGGTCATTTATTTTTGTGTTGTTTTTCATGAATTCTGAAGAACTCAATCTCCAGGCGCCAAAAACAGAGGGATAAAAGTTATATCTGTTTTCACTATTAAAAACCGATGAAGCATCTAAGGAAGTTGATAAGCACAAGTAATATTTATCGCGGAAATTATAATCGGCATTTGCAAAATACGATAGCCATTTCACTTCATTCAAATCACCATTTTGGGTTCTGAGGTAAGAATATTCAGCTCCCTGCCCCAGACTTCTAAAATCGTCAGAAGGTGTATTCAAATCAATAGACTGACTGTTTTTATATGAATTTGAGACATTTCTTATTCCTGCATGAATATTAAGGTGGTGGTAGGTGTTATAGGTATTTTTATAATTTAGTGTAGTATGATTTTGATTTGATCTATACTCAGTAACCATATCCTGAGGGCTGTTTTTAGCCGAATCTATTTGAACAACTCCGATATCAGGAATAAAAATATTGATACGATCGTTATTAACAGTAATACCGATTATGTGAGAAATACTCAATTTTGGACTTATGGAATATACTACATTTGCCGAAGTCAATAATTGGAAATTTCTGTCAGATCCCAGCGCTTTATCAATAAGAACTGCGGGGTTACTTATATTAAAAGCTCCGACATCGTCGTACGGATATAATTCAGTTCCATTGGTTGTGCTTCTCTCATGAGCTGTCATCAAGGGAGATTTAAGCACCGAAGATGCAACCGGATTAAGAACAGTAGTAGGTCCCATATTTGAAAGGTTCACATCTGCAAGGGCAAGTTTAGTATTCGGTAAAATGGTTAACCTTTTAGTAATATTAATTTTACCGTTTAATCGAAGGTTATATCTTGAATAACTCCATTGATCGTAAACGGCACCTTGTCTTACGTAACCGGTTGAAATATTGTATGTAGCGATATCATCTCCACCCTTAAGAAAGATATGATATTTTTGCATTGGCGCAGGTTGGAATTGTTCTTTCTGCCAATCAGTCTTATTGCCATACCGGTAATATTCATATTTCCAGGCATTGAGTTTGTCTAGTTCTGACAAGGAATAACCTTCGGAATTAATCATACTGTTATAGTATGACCTGAATTGATCCGCATTTAATACTTCAAGCGTTGCAGGAGGCAATGATACACCACCATACGAACTTATTTTAATTGTGGCACTGGTTTCTTTTTTTTGTTCTGTATTAATATAGATCACGCCATTTGAGCCGGTACTACCTAAATATCCTTCGCCTGTTTTATTAATGGTATAATCAATAATATCATCAACATCAACAACATTAAGCGGATTAAATAAAAAACCTTCAATCCGATAATTATTGGGGAAATTTACTTCATGTATTAATCCATCGATAAAAACTAAGGGTTCGTTTCTTCCAAAAATTGAGGAAATTCCCCGAAGATTCATCCAAGAACTATGACCTGGCATACCAGAATGTTCAACAACATTCAAACCGGCTACTTTTCCCGAAAGAATCTGATTGGCCGAAGCAGCTGATGTATGCTCAAATGCTGAATTTGGAAGCAATGTAATAGAATTTGTTGCTTCTCTCAGTTTATTTGTTCCAAATGGCGACGAATACAACTCATTTTCTGAAATATTCTCTGAAGGTGTCAGATAAATTACGAGCAATTCCTGTCCGTTGGTAAAAATTTCATCGGTGTGATATCCCGGATAGGTAACTATTATTCTCTCGGTTTTTGTAGGTAGGTCAAGGGTAAATTTACCTTCGGCATCTGAGTTGGTATATTCTGTTGCTGATGCAACAGAAACTATAGCCTGTTCAATGGGTTTTCCGGTTCCAGATTCCAGAATAGTACCATATAACTTGTATCCGCCTGTATCTTGTGCCAAAAGTGCAACGAAACTGCTAATGGCAACCAACATATATGTAGCCAGAATTCGTAGGTTAAGGTGTTTATGTGTCATGAAGACGAAGTATTTAGGGTGTTTCATTTCATTTATTACAGTGATTTTCATTTTCAGGATATTTATTACTCAATGGGAGTAAATAATACATAATCCCAAAACATTTGTCCGGGTTCAAGACTTGATAATTTAATAGTATGTTTTTGTGTTACTTCAAAGTTTACCTCGGCAATATCAATAGGATCAGTGCCCCAGCCCTTAGTTTCCGGATCAGCAATACCAACGTATTTGCCATCTACTTCGCAGGATGTTTTAGCCCATGCCGGACCGTTGAAGAAATGGCCCTGGAGCATATATTTTCCTTTCATGATTTTTGGGGTTGTTAATTCTACCCAAAAATGTCCATTCATCGATATTGCATCGTCGTCCATTAAAAAGTGGCCGGGCTTAATATAATACATAAGGTACTCACCATCCCATTTCAATTCTTTGAAAGTGTTTTGGCCATCGTAAAAACTTTCGTAA
>JAFGVA010000091.1 GCA_016938235.1 Bacteroidales bacterium
ATTTTTTGTTGCCGGCATCCATAAATCGTTGGGTGTGCCAATGTTTTGATAGCTTAATAAATGGAGTGGCTGCATGTTTTCGGTATATGATAGTTTAATAACACCAGGAAGGCTTCTACCTGTTAATTCCTAAAAAGGCAAAAAGGTTACCCTCAAAAATGAAAAAAATGAAAAAAAAGGAAAAAGTCATTAGTCACTAAGTCATTAGTAAGAAAGACTAAGAAGTAAATGCACGACTGTAACCCTGTTCAACTACTCTACGACTAGACGACAGTACAACAGCACGCTTACCCGAAAATGGATCTGGGAACGTATTATACATCCTTCTTTTTATCTATAGTCTAATATCTTCTTTAACAAAGCGCAACTTAGCTGAAATGCGTTTAAATCCACACCAGTATATCTCGCGGCGTATTCTTGACGTATAAACAGGCGTCACAACAAAAAAGTAAGCAGAAAAAGCTCTTTTTGGCGCTTACACCATCGCGCGTTAGCTGAAAGCGTTCTAAAACCGGTAACTATAACTTATTGCCGGCATAACAGGGAATAAAGTGAGTGCATGGAGTTTTATTTCGCCCTGATTGTTTCTGGCCAGATAATAATAGAAAGCATTGGCACTATTGTAGGCATTGTATAATCCTACCGTCCATATCACCTTTCCGTTTCCTCTTTCTCTTGTCCTGTTAATATTGATATCCAAACGGTGATAAGCAGGTGCCCGAAAATCGTTTTTGCTTTGAGAATAATAGGCTTCGGCATAGGTGTCGAAAGCAAAATCTTCGGCACCAAATTGCTGAACATTAATCAAATACTTAGAAGAAGGAAGGCTAAGTGCCTCACCCGACTTATATAACCACACGGCATTAAAATCAAGCCTCTTATTCAATTGATGCTTAAAAACGAGTGTCAGTTCATGCCGTCGGTCGTAATGGAACGGATACCAGTTTCCATTATTCAAATCAGCAAATCTCCGTTCATTCTTCGAAATGGTATACGCCAGCCAGCCCGTTGTTTTACCCCTTGTTTTTTCCAAAAGGATTTCAGCTCCATAGGCTTTTCCAATACCACCACTTACGATCTGCTGTTGCCAGATGTTACTTTCACCCAAAAAAACGCCAGCGGTTTTCTGTTCTAAAAGGTTAGTCATTCGCTTATAATACAAATCGAAGGTCAGTTTGTAGATCTGTTGTTTTTGAAACACATGAAGCATACCCAAAGACCATTGCGATGAAAATTCAGGTCCAATATCAGCAGTTGAAGGGAACCAAAAATCAGCTGGTAAAGCCTGACCATTTGCGCTTACTAAATGAACCAACTGACTCATTCGGGCATAGGAAAATTTCAACGCGGCATTATTACTGAACCTGTAATTCAAATTTATTCGCGGCTCTGGCAAAATCCGATACTTTTCTTCAATCCGGAAATTTGTTAGCCTTAGCCCTGCATCAAGCTTTACCTTTTCGTTGATGTTTATTTGGTCGGAGAAATACAATGAAATTTCGGGAGTGCTTATTTGTTTACTGCCCCAAACTGAGTCTGTAATGGCATATTGATTTTCAATAATTGAGTACTCATTACGTACAGGGTTAAACCAATGCAAAGCCGAATTGACACCGTAACTAAAATGGTGAGTTGAATTGATTATACTTTCAAAATTTGCTTTGAAAATCCATTGTGACATATCGGATAAGAATTCCCTTTGGATTTTGCCAGTCAAATAGTTCTCTTTATTTTTTACCTCATTCCGAATTACATATTCGTATTTAGACAGTCCCCAGATATAATCGACACTGGTTTTACTGTTGTACCTTTTATTCAGACGCAGCGAAGCAATACTATTTCCCCAGTAATTTCTGTATTTCGACGTTGATTTAGCATTTTCATCTGCCGATAAAATTGCATTTTTTCGGTACAGAATATCCCTGCCTTTGTAGAAACTAAAGTAAAGTCTCCGTTCATTGTTAAGCTTCCTGTTATATTTCAAATTGACATCCCATATTGAATAGCCCCCGTTCGATTGACCTTCAGTACTCAAAAAGTTATAGGCGCTCAACACCAAATCGTAGACTGTTCTCCTGCAAGAAATAATGAAAGATGAGGTATCTTTTCTGATTGGAGCCTCGTAGAAATAGCTTCCTGTAAGCGTTCCAAAAGTATAGCCCCCTGACTTCTCTTTCCTGTTTCCGTTTTTCATCTGAATATCCAAAATGGAAGAAAGCCGTCCTCCGAATGCGGCAGGAAAGCCCGACTTACAAAGCTTCATATAATTAATAGAAGCCGGGTTAAATACCGACACAAACCCTCCCAAATGATTGGCATTAAAAACCGGCATCCCGTCCAGTAAAATCAAATTTTGATCGCTGGAACCACCCCTCACGTATAAGCCTCCGGTTCCTTCTTTTCCCCCCTGGACACCTGGCATTAACTGCAAAACTTTCAGAACATCATGCTCCCCAAAAAGTGACGGAAGTTTCTCTGCAAGCCTGGCATCCATTTGGATGATCCCGGTTTCGACGCTGTTAAGGCCCGTGTTTATTTTAAATGCATTAACATTCACCGCTTCAATTTCAATGCCTTTCTCAAGCGTTGCATCAACCAGGGTATCTTTCTGTGCCCCAACTGTAATTTGGAACCCCTTATAACCTACATAACTAAATGCAATCGTTGCACTGTCTTTTGGGTTGACCAGCAAGGTAAAATATCCATATTTGTTGCTAAGCGTTCCCTTTAAAGTTATTGCATCATAAACAGTTGCATTAACCAGGAACTCGCCCGTTTCCTGATCGGTAACATACCCCGATACCACGGTTGACTCTTGACAGAATCCGTGTATGCCATGAAATAAGATCAGCAAAAAAAGAAGCGTTTTGTACCTCATATAGTAATTACATTGAGCGAGGATTAATCAATAAAGAAATACGATTGACAAAAACTGGCCAAAATACCATGCCCGTTCTCGATGTTGGAATAAATTTCGGGTTGTGGGCCAATTAATGGGACAAGGATTAAATCTTCCACGATCGAGCTGTCGTTCTTTAACAGCAGATGTTTTTCTGATGAAATCCGGTAATCGACATACGATTGGCTAATCGTACGCAAAACAACCGCTGTTTTAGTTTCACTGGCCGTAAACAAAGGCGTACTAAAACTACCACCTGGAGACCATGCCCCTCTCATCTTCATTGTTAATGTATAAACGCTGCCCGCAATCCTTTCAGAGGAAAAAAAATAAGAATTAAGTCCTTTGATCCCTGACTGAGAAATAATCGGGTCCACTTCAATATCATAGCTGCTAAATCCAACACCGTAACGTCCGTCTTTTGTCATCACCTGCTCTGCAATGAAGAATTCATATAGTTGAGCTTGCTCATTGCACTTAAATGTTATTGCATACTCATACACCGGATCACCGTACGCTACTGTTTCGTTGGTCTTTATTCTTTTTGCCTTCAAAATTTCAGTTCGTAAAGGGACCGTATCGGCAGCATAAACCCGGTCATAACCCTGTTTTGTTACGGAAAGAGCAATCGCATCCCCTTGTTTTGCAATGGTATGAGACCTGTAATTTCCATCCCCTAAATTAATCAGGGTATCTGCGTCGCCATTGAATTGTACACAAACGACCGCATCGGTAATAAAGTGATAAGTGGAATCAAAAATAGACTGTAATGCCGAAACATTCACTTTAACATATTGCCCTTCCTGAACAACAGCATTGACCACAAGCTGCTTTGGTACTGCATCAATTTCGTACTCAATTTCCTGAATACAACTTGCTAAAGCTACCAGCATTATAAATGATAGAAAACCTTTCATGTTTTTCTTGCCTGGATACTTCTTAAGAACGAAGTAAGCAGGCAAGCTATTATTAATTAGTAAAAACAAATGATTTTTCGTCATCAATTCTAATGGTTATGTCCATATTTTCTATACTAAAAGAATCGGCCCACCATAGATAATTCAGCACGAGATAAAGAGCAGTTGAAGGCAATTCGAGACCAGCGCAAGCAATTAATATTTTGTTCTATTTCATTCAAAGTGATAAAAGGCTGACAGCGTGAATGCTGGTGCTCTACTACCTGTTAATTCCGAAAAAGGCAAAAAGGTTACCCTCAAAAATGAAAAAAATGAAAAAAAAGGAAAAAGTCATTGGTCACTAAGCCATTAGCCTGGAAGATTTAGAGGTAAATGCACGACTATACGACCGCACGCATACTCGAAACAGGATTTAGAAAAATTCACATCCTTTTATCTATTGTCTATAGTCTATTATCTA
This sequence comes from Bacteroidales bacterium, assembly GCA_016938235.1. Lineage (GTDB taxonomy): Bacteria > Bacteroidota > Bacteroidia > Bacteroidales > UBA10428 > UBA10428. The sequence goes on from JAFGVA010000091.1 coordinate 4,277, forward strand.
ATATCTTTTTTACCACAGCGCAACTTAGCTGAAATACATTTAAATCGACATCAACACGCCTCGCGGGGCATTATTGACGTATAAACAGGCGTCACAACAAAAAAGGAAACAGAAAAAGCGCTTTCGGGCGCCTACACCATCGCGCGTTAGCTGAAAGAATTCTAAAGCAGGAAAATATTTTTCTTCGGACCTGTAAAAACGATTTTTTGCCTTCAACACGCAAAAAGTTGCCTGAAATAATTATTTCAGGTTTCATCTTATGTGTTGAATGTTGAAAAAAATTTCCTGAGCGTCTCAACACGTTTCGCGAAGCCCAAAAGACGTCTTTCAGGTGTCAACACGTTTTGTTGGCTCAAAAAATACTTCTTTCGGGTCTCAACAAGCGTTGAGTTCAGCTTTAGAACTCTTTTTGCAGGCTATTGGTCAAAAACTGATGCTCAAACCGTATTTTAGCTCACTTTCGGGTTGGCTTTCAGAAACGGCAAAATTCTATTTTATTCTGAGTGATAGAAACGGTGAGACCATCAGATTCTCAAGACCAATTGCCAAAGTAATGTTACCCATACATCGCAATCCCAGTGACAAATTTTCGGTAAATGAATACTGATAATCAAACTTTAATTCAATTCCAAGGTCATTAAATTCGCTATTCACAACTCCTGGCCACGAATACATCAGTTCATCTCCATTGTACCTTATGCTGTAATCAGCGTATGATTCTTTCAACGACCGGTACGATACACCTGCTCCGGGTGAGAAAATGTGTTTCTTCAACTGAAAGTCACGTAAAAAGGTGATGCTATAAAAGTTATAAACATAGTAGTACTGCTTTTCCCAGAAAAAACCTAAATAGTCGTTATAATGCTGTGAGGTATTACCGTTTCCAAGAAAAAGGGCTACGGCATATCCTGTATTCATTTTATATGATGCCTCCATCCATGTTATGCTTCCGGTGAACATTTTTCCATACACTTCAGGATTTGACGATAACTCGTCATCCTCCCATCCATAACCGGGCGACAATAACTGCAACACATCGCCCCAAAAACCTTTTCCAGCCTTGAGTGCTAATCCTTGCTGAGCTTTGGCTCCGAAACCAATTAAGACAAATACCAATCCCAATATCCATTTATTCATTACTTTAAATCAATTTGATGAATTCAATTTTCTATAAATACTCATGCCCAAATATGCGTTGGTATGATCTCCCTCTCCCAAAATATCAAAGCCGGCATTGGCCATGCACCCAATTCTTCTGCTAATATGGTAATTCATGTTCAGCTTGATATTATAACCCGGCCTCCATAGTGTCTGATATTGACGCACATTGTTCAAAGCCGAAAAACCTGCATACCCAAATAAAAAGCCACCACTTATATTGAAGCTAAACCTTCGGACATTGACTGGTTCAATAAAATAATTCATACGCAGGTAGGCCAAATTAACGATGTGATTCCTGTTGTACACATTTCTGTCCTGAATTTCTTCGGCCTTACCCGACATTACGTAGTTTAAACTAAAATCAAGACCAGAATACTTTCTGATATACGTGTGCACTCCAAACTCATTCATAACACCAGTATAATCGCCAGTGCCAAGCAAGGCATGTGCTGTTCCAAAAACCCAATAAGTATTGTATTCTTCCTGTGCAACTGACAAAAAAGAACAAGCCATACAAAAGAAAACTAAAATGCTCTTTTTAATTAACATAAAACAGTATTTAATATAAATGGAAAACCGGGATACATGGAGATGCAATTCCATATCCCGGTTTTAGCTTTTTAATATGTTCTCTCAATTACATTCATGGTCCATTCCAGGTCATCCTTTACTCCCCTCCATATTAGCTTATCGTCTTCATCAAATCTCCCCCACTCAGCATTCGGATCGTTATTTGTTGCAAAAAACCAGGATCTACTATAAGGTTGATTAAATAATATCCCATCATCTGATTTCCAGGTACGCTCAAATTCAATAGAAGTTTCAAATTTATTGCCAACCGTTTTAGTAATTAATGAATCAATTTTTGCCACTATTTCATTATCATGTAATAGTTTAATTATTCCGGTGAGTTTATCTTCAGTAACTTGATCTTCTTCAAACACATACATTACTATCTCAGAATTTTCCTGTGTCCAATCAGAAATGAATAAGGTATTGATATCTTTCCCCCTATGATGCCTAATATCTGCGCGAGAGAAAGTGTATTTAAAACCATAGGGATATGTTGATACATGATTGTTCGTTATTTGTGCTGTCCCATTTCCAAAGTATATCTCTGAACCACCATTAAATATATTATCGTAATGCTCCCTACATCTACCTTTTTTAATTCTAATCTCAAAGTGATCAGAAGCATCTGTTGAAGAAGGAATTACATCCGTGGAAGTACTACTATCATCTAAATAATCCAAAGGTACAATCAAATAAACAGGCTTGTCAACGGTGTATGCCTCATTAACTATAACTTCATTATAGTATCCCGTAGCAATTGATTTTTCTAATCCTTCTTCAATAGGTTCATAACCAATATTTATGCTATCATTTAAAAGTGGATGAAATGAAATTGTTGGAGTCTGGTTATCTACGTTGTAATCCTCAATTGGATACGGTACATATAAAACTAAATCATTAGCAATTAGATAGTCTTTTAAATCATTGACTTCTGAAGATTTCAGGTTGCCCTTCTTCGTAATATTATCGAATTCAGTTTCAAAAACAGTACTAGCTATTCCAGCACTTTTTAAAGTGGTATTCTCAGTTGGTTCAAATAAATCTTTAAAGAAAACATAATCATCAATGTACATCTTCTTTGCAATCAATTTTCTCATTTCTTTATTTACATCATCATTATTCACCATTTGAACCAGGACCTTTGAAGCTTCATCCATTTTTAGCAGCAATTCTTTTTCATTGTCAGAAAGAACTTTAACTTCTGTTTCTTTCTTTAATACGAATTCATCATTTGTGCAATTTTGGAAAAAGAGCATAAATAAAACACTAATAAGAAATAATTTTTTCATAATTGTTTACTTTTACGCACCAGGAGTTACCGCTCCTGGTACAGATTAATTCCTGATTAATTTGTGAACTAAAGGCAGCATTATCTTAATTGCATCGATTGATCAATTCGGATGGTGTTGCCTTTCTTATTTCCTGCCAGATTAAAATAATTTCGACAATACTCACGACAACCCGATTCAACTCATCAGGTTTTCTCCATAGGCAGCATGATTTTTTGATGAATGCAATGATTGTATCGACTACTTATCGATTGAGTGAGTCTTTTCTTCTG
>JAFGVA010000092.1 GCA_016938235.1 Bacteroidales bacterium
ATAAAACATCTTCCAAAATAAAGCTTGTCAAAGAACTTGTTTATTGATAGTTATTAACTATTTTTCACTAACTAAACGACATTGAATGTAGAATGTAGAATTGAGAATTGTGAATTGTGAATATTTGGTCGAAGTTTGCAACTTCGACCATTTTTTATTGGTTAACTTTTTGTGCCAGAAAACACCATATACTGCCTTTTCTTCCTTAACAGCCTGACATTCATTATCACATTAATTTTAAAGAAAACAAAAAGTAAGGATTTACTAATGAAGTTTAGTCCTTCTTTACCAGCCCAGAAACTACTAACATTTTTATAACCCTTAATAACCGAATCAGTTATATCATCTTCTTCTTCAAGCTTAAGATCAACATTACTGAAAGCTTTATCGTATTCTTCCTTAGACCAGTGATGAAACTGCATTTTGTTTTTCCACGACTTTGTAGCTACAGTTTTTGAATTTTTCCTCAAAATATCAGCAATAACAAAATGACCTCCCGGCTTGAGCACTCGTTGTACTTGTTTTAAGAATTCCTGCTTATCGGGATAATGAAAGGCACTCTCAATATTTACCAGGCAATCGACCGAGTTGCTTTCAATATTTGCCAGACTCTGGGCATTATCAACTAAAAATTCAATATTATTCGTTGGTAATTTCGATTTCAGATTATTGGCAATTTCAATGTTATCGCTATTTAAATCAATACCAATAGTTTTACCCGGTGTAAACACTGTGTGTATGTAAAGAGCCTGCACACCATTTCCACATCCAACCTCAAGAACTTTTTTATCTTTTAAATCGGGGAGTTTTGAAATGCAATAATCTGTTAGGTTTTCCTGTGCTTTAATAAAATCGTCGTCGTAGTTTTTAAACATGGGATAATGGAGCATGCGATATTCTCCATTAAGCGACTTAAGCGCAGAATTCATAGTCCGGTAGTAGTTTTTAGTAGACGTACCGGCTTTTACTAGTGTTTTGTTTGCCATAAAATAGTTTTAAAGCCATTCTTACCTCTAAAACATCAGTTTAAAGCAAAAATGGAAGCAGCTAAAGTATATAAAAGAATTTAATCTTTCCAATTTACTTCTACCATTTCATCACCAATCTTTGTACTGGCAATGTTAGCAAGGTTTATCAGCTCTTGTTTACAGCAATCAACCGATTTATTTTTGTTGAGTCTGAATTTAAGTTCATCGGCAAGTTCCGCAACCGTAATTTGTTTCTTCATAATGATTTGTTTTAAATATCAATTTACGAAGGTTTGGAGCAAAAATCAATTAAAAAGTATCTTTTAAAACAATAAAAAGGCAACAAAACATGCTGCCTTTTTCAAAACTATATTTTCCTAATTTACTTCTTGATTCCCACCAACCTTAAAATAAAAGCATATTCCAAAGCCACCTCTTTGTATTGTTCAAATCTGCCGGAGGCACCACCATGGCCTGCTTCCATGTTTGTATTTAAGAGAAGTAGATTATCATCGGTTTTCATCTCACGAAGTTTGGCAACCCATTTGGCAGGTTCCCAGTATTGCACTTGTGAATCGTGATATCCGGCTGTAACCAGCATATTCGGGTAATCCTGAGCAACTACATTGTCATAAGGCGAATAAGACAAAATATAGTCGTAGTATTCCTTATCATTAGGGTTGCCCCATTCATCGTATTCACCGGTTGTAAGCGGAATACTTTCATCGAGCATGGTTGTTACAACATCAACAAAGGGAACAGCTGCAACTACTCCTTTGTATAATTCAGGATTCATATTTACAATGGCTCCCATCAGTAAACCACCGGCACTGCCCCCCATGGCGAAAAGTTTATCAGGCTTAGTGTACTTATTATCAATCAGGTATTTAGAGCAATCTATATAATCGTTAAATGTGTTTTTCTTGTTAAGCATCTTGCCGTCTTCGTACCACTGGCGACCCAAGACCTGTCCGCCACGAATATGCGCGATAGCAAAAATAAACCCCCTGTCAAGCAAACTCAGCCTGGTAGAACTAAAATAAGGATCAATGGTATGCCCGTAGGAACCATATGCATACAACAATAAAGGTGCACTACCATCTGTTTTTGTTCCTTTTTTGTAAACTAATGAAATTGGAACTTCAACGCCATCACGCACTGTAGCATATAAACGTTCACTTTTATATTCCGAAGGTTCATATCCGCCAACAACCTCCTGGCGCTTCAGTAAATTAAACTCCTTCGTATCCATCGTGTAATCATAAGTAGAGGTTGGTGTGGTTAATGAGCTGTAGCCTATTCGTAAAACATTGGTATCAAACTCCGGATTTACCGATACCCAGGCAGTAAAGGCATCTTCGCCAAACTCAATATAGAAGTCTTCTTTCGTTTTGTTATTTATAATTCTTATTTTATTGATTCCCTTTATGCGTTCTTCAAGTACCAGGTAATTTTTAAATGCTGTTGAAGATTCAAGAAACACATCTGTTCGGTGAGGAATGACCTCTGTCCAGTTTTCTTTTGTCGTTTTATCCTCAGGAGTTTCCATTAGCCTGAAATTCTTAGCATTAAGGTTTGTGCGTATATAAAACTTATTTTCAAAATGGCCTATACTATATTCGAGCTCCTTCTCGCGAGGCTGAAATACTTTAAATTCACCTGTAGGATTATCGGCTTTTAAAATCCTGTATTCGTCAGAAAGCCTTGCTGAAGAACCAATGACAATATATTCTTTCGAGCGGGTTTTATACACATAACTGTTAAAGGTTTCATCCTCTTCCTGGTAAACTAAAACAGGTTCACCGTTTTGTCCGAGCGAATACCTGAATACCTGGTAAGGCCTTAAAGTCTGTTCGTCTTTTACTGAAAAGAAAACTGTTTTATTATCGCCTGCCCATGTAGCATTACCGGTTGTGTTTTCAATTTTTTCTTCCAGAATTTTTCCGGTTTCAAGGTCTTTGAAATATACCGTATAAATCCTTCGGCTTAAGGTATCCACTCCAAATGCAACTTTTTTGTTGTCGGGACTAACGGTATAACCAGCCACCTGATAATAGGTATAATCTTTTGCCATCTCATTCACATTCAGAATTATCTCTTCATCAGCTTCTAAAGTTCCTTTCTTACGACAATAAATAGGATACTCTCCTCCTTCTTCGTAGCGAGTATAATAAAAATAGCCGTTGTCTCTGTATGGAACAGACATGTCGGTCTGCTTTATTCGCCCCACAATTTCGTCATACAAATTCTCTCTGAAATCCTTTACATCAGAAAGCATTGCCTCTGTATAATCATTCTCAGCATTTAAATAGGCTTCAACTTTTTCTGCACCCCGTTCATTTAACCAATAATAATTATCAATTCGGGTATCTCCGTGTATTGTAAGTTCTTTTGCTATCTTTTCTGCTACCGGTGGTTTTATCATTACTTTGTTTTCTTTACAACTGATTATCAATATTGGAATAAAAAACAAAAATAGTTTTGTTGCGGTACATTTCGAAGTTTTCATGGTTAATGTATTTAGTTTTTTAACAAAATTGGGAACTGTATGTTTACGGATAACAAGAAATCTGCAATTGTAAAAAACAATAAGCTTTTCTTAAAACACAATAACGTAGCTGCCAGCTACATCAAATTGCCACATTTTTACTAATTTAATATAAAAAACAGAAAAAATGGGTAACAAACTGATGATAATACAATTTGCACTTTTGATTCTTATTGCTTGTAAGCACAATGAAAAAGAATTGAAATCAGATTCGACCGAGCTTACAGATGCAAAAAAAGTTGAAGAAAAACTTATTCGGCTTGCTACTGCAGCAGATAGCACTACCCCTTCGTTTAAGCAGGGTTTAGTTTTATATTCTGAAATATTCAGAAGACTTGGGTATAAATTTCAAGGAGAATGTTTTCCTACCGAAAGAGCCTTATTGCTTGTCAATAATGGCACATATGATGGTGAAGGTGGAAGAATTGTTGAAATTGATACGGCAAAATATCCTAATCTTGTTAAGGTTAACGAATCTATTTTTGATGTAAGCCTGGCTGCCTATAGCATGAATAAAGATCTGAATATTACAGGCTGGAATTCATTTAAAAAATACCCCAATCTCCTGATTGGAATAGTAAACGGAAGCATTGAATCGGAGGTAGAAATATCCGAACATGTTGACAACAATAGGATTATCCTTGCAAACAATACCGAACAGGGATTTAAAATGCTGGCAGCAAACCGAATTGATGTTTTTATTGATGTTAATGAATATATTATGTTTTTCATGCAAATCCATCCTGAGTATAAAGAAATGGGAATAGTTAATTCCGGAATTATTAAAACATACAATGCCTATCCCTATGTTAATAAAAAGTACTCAGACCTTGTTCCGAAGATTGACTCAGTATTAAAAGAATTAAAGAATTCAGGTGAATATAAACAGCTGCTTACACAAAGTTTCGCACTCTCCTTGAAAAATTCAGAAACTAAAACACATTAGAATGAAATTCAGATTTGGCCGATTATCTGGTAAGTTGATAAAAAACGTTTTATTCCTGAATTTATTTCTAATAATTCTGGTGACACTTGTTCAGGTTATGTATACCTATGCAAAGGCTAAAAAATCAATTAGCTCAACAATGCAACATATCGAAACAAGCTATTTACCCGCAATATCGAACGGATTGTTTAAAGTAGACGTTGAACAGCTGAATTTACTGTTGGAAGGAATATTGCGTATTAACAATATTGAACATGCAATTGTTACAGAAACTTCGGGACAAAATATTTTCTTTCTTGAAAAAGGACAGATTCTCAGCAAAAATGGAATAGAAAGAACATTCCCAATCATATACAATGTAAATAACAACTCAATAAGCTTAGGTGAACTTAAGGTATTCGCAGGATATTCCGGCATAACGAAACAGATAATAAAAGACATGAGTTTCCTCTTAACTATGCTCATTATGGTTGCTTTCGTTTTATCAATTTTAATGTTTGTTGTTTTTCAAAACCTGGTTTCGCGGCATATCTCTTTTTTGGCAAAATATACCTCATCAATAAAACTAACTCCCGATGAACCTATTCTAAAACTAAACAGAAAGTCAAATAAAATCCCCGATGAGCTGGATAAACTTGTAAGAGCTATTAACAGAATGAAGGCCAGAATACACAGAGGAATACAAGAAAGAGATATAGCAAGTGCTGCCCTGGTAAAGAGCGAATCTCAACTTTCGCTTATTGTTAATCATGTTAGCGATCTGCTAGCTTTGTTTAAAATTGAAGAAAACACATTAATCTTCGAAACTGTAAATTCAAATTTTATCAGCTCATTTCAAAAACAGGGGTTAAAAATATCGAAAGAAAATATTTTAGGTAAACGACTAAGGAGTATTTCTGAAATTGTTTTACAATTGTCTGAAGAAAACAGAAAAACATTAATAGAACACTCTTTAAATTCTGCAAAAACAAAAGAAAAATCGGCGTTTGAATTTGAACAAAGTTTTCCAAAAGCCACAATACATTTGGCAAACCTAATTACCCCTATTATTGACAGCGCCGGGAAATGCACCCATATTTTATATGTAGGCCGCGATATTACAGAGAAAAAACTATTCGACAAAAAGATGTTAAACGCCATAATAACTACTGAAGAGAAAGAGAAAAGTAAGTTTGCCAAAGAAATACATGATGGGCTTGGACCAATCTTATCAACAGCCAAACTTTATACTCAATCGCTTAAAGATGAGGAGGACAGTGAGGAACGAAAAAAAATATTAACCCGGATTTTTTCAACCTTAGAAGAAGCCTTGCTCAGTATTAAGGAAATTTCAAATAATCTTAGCCCTCATATTTTAAGAAATTTCGGACTGGTAAGAGCCTTAAGCACATTTATTGATAAAGTTTGTCAGCATCAAACCATAGATATTTCGCTAAATGCCGATTTTAACAAAAGGTTTGACGATACAATTGAATCAACATTTTACAGGGTAATAACCGAATTAATAAACAATACCTTAAAACATGCAAAAGCAAGCAGTATAAGTATCAGTATCACCATGAAAAAAAGTAAAATATCCCTTGAATATTCCGATAACGGTATAGGATTCGATTTTAATGAAGTAGTCAGCCGGAATAAAGGATTTGGATTAATAAATATACAAAACAGGTTTAATACGCTAAACGGCAAGATAATTTTTAATTCTAAACCCGATAAAGGCATGACTGTTGAGGCATACCTGCCTGTTATTCAGGATAAAGCAATTGAACCATCCTAAAACAGATTTATTTTATATATTTAGATTTATGTAAATTTCTAGCATGAGTGAAGGAAACATAAATATTATTATTGCCGACGATCATAAAATGTTTCGCGATGGAATCAGCTATGTGCTGGAAAAAATTAAAGGAGTAAAAGTTATTGGCGAAGCATCAACTGGCGAAGATGTATTAAACCTTCTGAAAACAATGAAACCTGACATTATACTAATGGATATTTCTATGCCGGTACTTGATGGAATACAAGCAACAAAAAAGATAACTGCAGAATATCCCGAACTAAAAGTTATTGCCCTTTCTATGTTTGGTGATCAGGATTATTATTATAAAATGATTCAATCCGGTGCAAAGGGTTTTTTACTTAAGGAATCGGGAAAAGATGAACTCGAACAAGCCATTTTCAGCGTTTCAAGAGGCGAAAACTATTTTTCTCAAGAACTGCTACGGAAAATAATCTTTAATATGGGGCAAACAAAATATATTGCTCAAGATGAAGCCAGCAACATTATTAAATTAACTTCAAGGGAACTAGATGTTCTCAAATTAACATGCCGGGGCCTGTCGAATCAGGAAATATCTGACAAACTCTTTATCAGCACCAAAACTGTCGAAGGGCATAAAACAAGTCTTCTGAATAAAACAAACACCCGAAATACTGCCAGTCTGATAGTCTTTGCAATAAAGAACAAACTCGTTGACCTCTAACCTACCGCAAGCATTTCATAGAAATACTCAAGGGAATTCCCTTGATTTCAGGTAAGGGTAGTAAGACTGAATTAGGGTAAAACCCCTTCTTACCTCAGCATGAAAAAGGCGTAACATTGAATATAACTTTAAAAATTCAATGCTATGAACAAAGTATTTTTGCAATTATTAATTACCCTTTTAGTAGGTATCCCTGTAACAATAATTATTTTAAGATTACTTCTGAAGAAATCAATGCTTTTTACAATTGGTGTATTATGGAGTATTAATCTTCTGTTTATTATTGTAAACACAAAACTAACTACAATCTACAATGAGGCTTATCCTCAATATCTATCTCTGCCAATTGGTGCTATAGTATCAATCATCCTGGTATACGTAATGTATAAAATAGTGCGAGGTCCCCTCGATAGCGCTTTAGGAAATCTTGAAAAACTCTCTGAAGGAAAGTTGAATATCAATGTGGATGGTAAGTTTGAAAATCGTCAGGACGAGCTTGGAATTCTGGCACGTTCCATAAAAAAACTATCCAGCAATCTTAACGAAGTAGTAATGAGCATCTCATCAGGTGCAAGTATAATAAATGACTTGGGTTTTCAATTAGCTGAATCAAGCGAAAGTTTATCATCCTCAGCAAATCAACAGGCATCATCTGTTGAGGAAATCTCTGCTTCAATGGAAGAAATGGTTTCTACTATAGAAAATAATAGCAGCAATTCTATTCAAACAGAAAAAATTGCCTTTTCGGCAAACGAAAAAGTGAAAATCGGAAACGAAAGTGCTCACAATGCACTTAAATCAATGACACAGATAGCTGAAAAAATTAAAATAGTAAATGATATTGCTTTTCAAACTAATCTTTTAGCACTAAATGCAGCAGTAGAAGCAGCTCGTGCCGGAGAATATGGAAAGGGATTTGCAGTAGTTGCTGCTGAAGTGCGCCGCTTAGCCGAAAGAAGCAAGGAAGCAGCCAAACAGATAGAGGAAGTTTCGAGCAAGGGTGCTGCAATATCTGCAAAAGCCGGCGAAGAACTTAATGAAATAATTCCTCTTATGGGTAAAACAACAGGCCTTATCCAGGAAATTACATCGGCAAGCCAGGAACAAAGTACTGGAGCAAATCAGATTAACGCTTCTATCCAGGAAATAAATGGTTTAACACAGCAAAATGCCTCAAAAGCTGAAGAGATTGCAAGCAACGCCGAAGAACTTAAGAACTATTCAAACAAACTAATGGAACTTATTAAGTATTTCGATTTATCAGCATAAATCACGCATAGAAATGAAGTCCCCAATAAAAATAATAATTGCCGATGATAACAAAACTTATCGTGAAGGGATTCGTTTTTTTATCGAAAAGAAGAATAACCTGGAAATTATCTCAGAAGCATCTAACGGAAAAGAATTATTATCATTAACAAATGTTCTACAGGCTGACATAATACTTCTTGACCTGGAAATGCCACAAATGGACGGATTCGAAACTATTAAGCAACTCTTAATCAGACAGAGCAAATTAAAAGTCATTGCAATTACCATGTATAGCGATTTGGCATATCTACATGAGCTTATTTCATATGGATTCAAGGGATATATTCATAAATCAAGTATCTATGAAAATTTAGACGAGGTAATCGATAAAGTGATGGATGGATTATACTATTTCCCCAAAGAACTGAGGGACAGGATATTTCCGGAAATTCGTCAGGCGAAATAAGCATGTTATTAAATCAATTAAAAGGTAGGTTGTAGTTATTGCAACCTCTTTTTTTATCTTTAACTTTTCCCTAAAATACAATGGATATGAAAAAGGCAGTAATCTATTACCGAAGTAAATCAGGCACCACAAAGTATTTTGCGGGAGCTGTTTCAAAATACCTCGAAACTCAAAACATCAAATCCGAATGCTTTTCAGTTTTTGATTATAGCGAAAATCAACTTGCCGATACTGATGTCGTTTTATTGGGTTGCTGGACTCATGGTTTATTTATTGCTTTTCAACATCCTGATAAAGAATGGGTGGAATTTGCACAAAAATTACCTAATCTAAAAAATAAAAAAATTGCTTTGTTTACCACATACAAACTTGCCACCGGAAGCATGTTTAAGAAAATGGAGAAGCAACTAAAAGGAAAAATTGATTCAATCTCAATAACTTTAAAGTCGAAAAGTGAGAAATTAACTCCAGAGCACGAAAAAGTTATTAGCGAGTTTGTAAAGTCTTAAACATCCTTCATAGTCAACTGAATTCGCTTCCTTGAAGCATCAACCTCTAAAACCTTCACTTTTACATGCTGATGCAAATGCACTACCTCATTCGGGTCTGAAACAAAACGGTTGGCAATTTGCGAAATATGAACCAGTCCATCCTGTTTTACGCCTATGTCAACAAAAGCTCCGAAGTTTGTAATATTGGTTACAATGCCGGGTAAAGTCATTCCTGGCTTAACATCCTCCATTTTATGTATCCCCTCGGCAAATTCAAATACTTTAATATTTTGTCGTGGATCACGCCCCGGCTTGGCAAGCTCATTCATAATATCGGTAAGGGTTGGCATACCCACAGTCTGACTTATATATTTCTGTAGAATTACTTTCTTTCTTAAATCATCGCTCGACATTAAATCCTTCACTGAAACAGAAAGATCTTTTGCCATCTTATCTACAATTTTGTAGCTTTCGGGATGCACAGCACTATTATCAAGCGGATTTGATGCATTTCTGATTTTAAGGAATCCCGCTGCCTGTTCATAGGCTTTTGGTCCCAGTCTGGGAACATCTTTCAGCTCATCCCTCGATTTAAAAGCCCCTTTTTGAGAACGGTATTCAACTATATTTTGTGCCAACTGGGGTCCCAGTCCCGAAATATAAGTCAGCAAATGCTTACTGGCAGTATTCAGGTCAACGCCTACCGCGTTTACACAAGATTCAACCACCTGGTCAAGAGATTCCTTAAGCTTATTCTGGTCAACATCGTGCTGATACTGCCCCACTCCTATCGACTTAGGGTCTATTTTAACCAGCTCTGCAAGCGGATCCATAAGCCTGCGACCAATTGAAACTGCACCACGCACGGTTACGTCATAACTCGGAAATTCTTCACGCGCAACTTTCGATGCTGAATATACAGAAGCTCCTGCTTCGCTCACAACAAAAACCTGCAAATCCCTGTTAAACCGAATAGATTTAATGAAGCTCTCGGTTTCACGGCCAGCAGTTCCGTTTCCTATGGCAATAGCCTCTATCTTATATTGCTCAACAAGAGTTGAAATTTTATGTTTTGCCTGCGAACGTTCGTTCTGTGGTGGATGTGGATAAATAGTACTGTTGTGCAACAAATTTCCCTGATCATCGAGACAAATTATTTTACAGCCTGTTCGGTATCCCGGATCAATACCCAAAATCCGCTTTTCACCCAAAGGAGGTGACATTAACAATTGCCTCAGGTTTTTTGTAAAAACACTTATCGCTACATCGTCGGCAGCTTCTTTCGAACTTGCTCTGAATTCAGTCTCTATTGATGGTTGCAACAACCTTTTGTAGCTGTCTTTTATAGCTTTACGCACATGCTCAGATACATCAAGATAGCCCTTTATATACTGCTCTTCAAGAATCTCAACAGCCTTTTCCTCATCGGGAGCAATTGAAAGTTTCAGGAAGCCTTCCTGTTCTCCGCGTCTCATGGCTAATAACCTGTGTGACGGACATCTTTTCAGGGGTTCCGAGAAATCGAAATAGTCTGAAAATTTTTCAGCCTCTGATTCTTTTCCCTTAACCAGTTTAGTAGAAATAAAAGCATCGTTGCTAAACAAACGGCGTATTGAATTTCTCGAACGGTTATTTTCATTAATCCATTCGGCAATAATATCGCGGGCTCCCTGCAAAGCTTCCTCAACGGTTTCAACTTTATCATTCAGAAACTGAGCCGCCCGCTTCTCAATATCATATTCCTGCTGATTCATAATGATTGCTGCTAAAGGCTCAAGCCCTTTTTCCCGGGCTATCGATGCCCTGGTTTTTTTCTTTTGTTTATATGGAAGGTAAAGATCTTCCAATTCTGTCATGGTACCTGCAGCTTCAATTTTCGATCTTAGTTCAGGCGTTAACTTCCCTTGTTCTTCTATTGAACCTAAAATTGCCTCACGACGTTTTTCAAGCTCCTGAAGTCTCTTGTATTCATCTTTCACAAAACCTACAACTTCCTCATCCATACTGCCGGTCATTTCTTTCCTGTACCGACTTATGAATGGAATGGTAGCTCCATCGTTCAACAATTTTATTGTATTAGCTACATGTTTATAATCAAGATTCCCGGTTTGTGCTATTGCCTGAATAAAATTCTCCATCTGAAAATATACTTACTTAAAAATTCAACTAAAAGTAATAGAATTGACATCAAATATTAACCTTAAAGATGCATTTTTCGATTAAAACATCTATTTTATTGGAATGATTTTTCGTTAAAATTCCCGTTGTTCTTTTTATCAGGAAGTAAATTAGCTTATTTTGTTATCTGAATAAAAAAATTTAAAATTACAAATGCCTCCAAAAATATCAGTTATATTGCCTTTTTTTAATTCGAGAGAGAGATTAGGAGCTGCAATATTAAGTATTCTAAATCAGTCGTTTGAAGATTTTGAACTTTTATTAATTAACAACAATGCTGATGAAATCACCCATAAAATAGCATTTGAATTTAGTTCATTAGACAGCAGGGTGCATGTAATTGAAGAGGGCGCAAAGAATCGGGTTCATGCCTATAATGTGGGGATAGAGTATAGCGATAGTGATTATGTTGCTATTATGAATGAATACGATTTAGCCTACCCAAATCGATTTGAAATACAATATAATTACCTATCAAACTATGCTGAAACTGATCTTGTAGGTTGCCTGATAAAACCAATGGAAATCGATGATTATCTTTCATCTTCAGAGCATGTATTGCATTATATTAACTGGATCAACAGAATTATCTCTCATGAAGACATTCTTGCTAACCGCTTTATAGAAATGCCAATTGTTCCTCAAACCATGCTGTTCAGAAAGAAACTGGCAGATTTTTCGGTATTTCTGAGCAATATTGATTGTGGCGGAGAATATGAATTCCTTTTATACCTGCTTCAGCAGGGCATTAAAACTTATAAAATACCTGAGCACCTGATGGAATGGTCGTATACTTTTGAAAGAATATGCCCGGTATCTGATAAAGCCTTTGAGCAGGGCTTATTTGAAACTAAAAGCAGGTACTTATTTGACTGGCTGAAAGAAAACAATCCTCATTTTCCTGAAATTGTTGTATGGGGAGCCGGTGCAAAATCAAGACTGAGATATTTAATACTTCACGAGTTGGGCATCAATGCACATTTTTTCATTGACAAACATCCAAATGCAACAAAAAATGTCATTCAATATCAGGAAACACCCGCTCCGGGTAATCACTTTATCGTTTGCTATATTCAAAACAGAATTTCAAGAGAAAATATCAGGGTCTTTCTTATAGAACTTGGGTATGTTGAAGGGAAAGATTTTATTTGTGCCTGCTGAAAATTTGAACAATTAAATTTAGAAAACGTTAATTAATAAAGTCGTTTTTATGATTGTAATATTATCGCCCTCAAAGACACTTAACTATAAAACTGATAGCCCGATACAAAAATACACCATACCTCGTTTTCTTGAAAAATCGGAGAGGCTGGTACAAGAATTACAAAAATATTCACCTGCAAACCTGTGCGAACTAATGGATATCAACAATGGTCTTGGTGAGTTAAACTATTTAAGATTTCAGCGTTGGGTAAAAGAACATAATACTGAAAACGCCAAACAAGCTATTTTTGCCTTCAATGGCGAGGTTTACAATGGATTCGGGGCATATTCGCTTTCGACTGAACAAGCTGGGGTAACTCAAAATACGGTGCGAATTCTTTCTGGCTTATACGGGGTATTAAAACCTTTGGATTTGCTTCAACCTTACCGGTTGGAGATGGGCACCCGTTTATCGTTTGAATCATATAAAAATTTATACAGCTTCTGGAATTCCGACATCAATGATTCGTTGAACAGGGAACTTTCTGAAGACAGTTCAGGTACTTTGATAAATCTGGCTTCAAATGAATATTCAAAGGCTGCCAGACTAAAAGAAATTAAAGGCAGGGTAATTACACCCGTTTTTAAGGAATTGAAAGGCGATGCTTACCAAATAATTACCGTATATGCTAAAAAAGCCCGAGGCCTGCTGGCACGTTTTATTGTTGACAATAAAATTGAATCTCCCGAGGATATAAAACACTTCGATATGGAAGGTTATGCATTCACAGGGCATATTTCAGGCGAGTCGGAGTGGGTATTTACACGTTAGTTGTGTGTCATAATAAACAACATCCAGCAGGACTGCTCTGAGTATGGGAAATGAGATTATTAAATATCTATCAAAATACACTTCACTATCGAATGAATTGGCGGAGATTGTTCTAGCGAGTACTATTATTAAAAATTTCAAAAAAGGTACTATACTGCTCAAAGAAGGTGATATATCAAAAGAGAGTTACTTTGTATTAAAGGGCTGTGTGAGAAGCTATTTAATAGATAATGGCGAGGATAAAACATTAGACTTTCACACCGAAGAACAGCCAATTTTGCCAATAAGCTATGGTAAAGAGACTTTATCGGAGCAGTATTTAGAATGTATAGAAGATTCCATATTAACTGTTAATACGCCAGAACACGAAAATGAGATGTTTTTAAAATACCCTCAGTTTGAGTCTGTTTGTCGGATAATGACTGAGGTAATGATGTCAAATTTTCAAGAATCTTTTGTAAATTTTAAAACTACAAGTCCCGAAGAACGGTATTTGTTCATTTTAAAAAACAGACCCGATTTATTACAAAGAGTACCTCTATTTCAGTTGGCAAGTTATTTAGGATTAAAGCCCGAATCATTAAGTCGACTTCGAAAACGATTAGTCAAAAATAAAAGGTTATAGCATTTCTTAACCCAAGTCAATTTTTATGGAAAGCGGGTTCGATACATTTGCACTTTAATTTTAAAATGTAATTGTATGAAAATGAGGTTAACTTTGCTTATAATTGTATTTGGCTGTACTATGACCTATAGCCAAACAACCAAACAGGATTCGACTTATAAGAAACATTTCGTTTCTACTTCACTGTGGTCTGTTGCCAATTTGTTTCCCGACCCTGCTGATTTTTATGAATTGAACTATGGATACAGAATTACGCACAAAGCTGCAATAAGTGTGAATGCTACCACGTGGAAATACTGGGAACCACTGGGAATTCCACTAATGGACGATAAAAAGTATGCACATACTGAAGATTATCCCGGCTATGTGAGAGCGTATGGTATTGGAATCGTATATCAGAGATTTTTATGGAAACAGGTTTATTCTTCAATTCACGCCAATACTTTCCTTCAAAATTTTTATGATGAGCAAAACGAAAAAAACCAAAGTGGCTTTCAGCTTTATCTTCAAGCTCGCATAGGTTACAGGTTGGAATTGTTTAAAAAACGCTTTTTTTTAGAACCATCGCTTAGCTTTAATTATTGGCCAATTAACACAAATTTTCCTGCCTCTTTTTTAGAAAAGGAAAAAAACTGGCCAAATTATTTTCTATTTGAACCACATCTAAATTTTGGAATATGCTTTTAATTTGCACAAAATTTCAATTGAATGATTATAAATTTGATGGAACAATTGGGATCTGGCATTCAGAAGAAGGATATGAATTCGAAGACTTAAATATTCATTATGGCTCGGGATTTCACAATGTTTCAGTACCTCTATTAGTATATTATAACAAACACAAAATTGAACCATTTATTAGATTAAATTATAATTATCTTGTTTCTGGCCTCTTAAAAAATGCTTCCGGAACTGAATATATAAGCGATTCTCATAATATAGGAATCAACATTGGTACAGGATATTCATTTTTTAAAAATATCTCAATTAATTTTGAGTATAAGCATAAGCTCGCATACGATTATAGCGAATTAATATCAGGTTCTACTGATGGTCAGACCATTATTGATGAAAGCAGATACTTATGGAATAATCAAGTCGCAGTTTCATTGATGTATAAATTTAACAAGAGTCATGAGTGAAAGATGCATATAACACAGGTAAAAAACCTTAAGGGTGTATTTAGTGGCAGTTTTTAGTGGCGGTTTTGAGTGGCAGTAATTAGTAGCAGTTATGAGTGGCAGTAATTAGTAGCAGTTATGAGTGGCAGTTGTCAGTGGCAGTTGTCAGTGGCAGTTGTCAGTGGCAGTTGTCAGTGGCAGTTATCAGTGGCAGTTATCAGTGGCAGTTGTCAGTGGCAGTTATCAGTGGCGGTTATGAGTGAACAGTAGCGGTAATCAGTGAAAAGTGAAAAGTGAAAAGTGAAAAGTGAAAAGTGAAAAAACTAAGAACCAGAACCCGGAACCCGGAACCCGGAACCCGGAACCCGGAAACTAGAAACTAGAAACTAGGAACTAAGAACTTTGAACCAGAAACTTAAATTTATTCAACATACAAAACCAAACCTTTAAGATATTCTCCTTCGGGATGGAAAATACTTATCGGGTGATCGACCGGTTGTGATAACTGATGCAAAATACGAACATTTCTTTTTGCGTTTGCAGCTGCAGCAAATACAGATTTTCGGAAATTTTCTTTCGACACAACCTGCGAACATGAAAAAGTAAAAAGTATTCCACCCGGCTTAATTTGTTCAAATGCAACCTGATTCAAACGTTTATAGCCTTGTAAAGCGTTACTTAAAACATTCAGATGCTTAGCAAAAGCAGGTGGATCAAGAATAATTAAATCGTATTTATCTTTAATATCGTCGAGATATTTAAAAGCATCAACAGCAAAAGCTTCGTGCGGGGCATTCGAGAAATTAAGTCCTACATTTTCTTTTACCAAATCAATTGCCCTGGCCGAACTATCAACAGAATGAACAAGCTCCGCTCCTCCACGTATTGAGTAAACAGAAAATCCGCCGGTATAGCAAAACATATTCAGAACTTTGCGGCCTAAAGAATATTTCTGCAATAGTTTTCGGTTGTCTCTTTGATCAATAAAAAAGCCGGTTTTCTGTCCATCAATCCAGTTAACCCTGAAATTTAAGCCGTTTTCCTTTACAACTTCAGTTTGAGAATCACCCAAAAGAAATTCATTTTTTGCATCAACAGGCCCCTTTTTGGGCAGAGTCGATTCACTTTTATCAAATACCGATTGTAAATTCTCGCCGTATAGTTCCTTTAATATTTCTACCAGAATTTCCCTCAGTTTATATGCCCCAATTGAATGAATCTGCATGACAACATTTCCGTTATAATAATCAATTATTAAACCCGGAATACCATCACCTTCTCCAAAAAACAGCCGATAAACATTGGTATGCTCTGCATCTGTCAGCCCAAAATTCTGACGAACCTCGTATGCTTTAAAAATTTTGCTCTTCCAGAACTCATAATCCGGTTCAACTTCGTTAAAAGAAAAAACCCTTATAGTTATAGAGCCAATTTGGTAATGACCTAAACCCAGAAACTCATCTTTATTGTCAAAAACTGCAACGATATCACCCTCAGAAGGTTCGCCATACATCTTTTTAATTGCACCGGAAAAAACCCAGGGGTGAAAACGTCGTAAAGACTGATCTTTACCCGATTTGAGTACGACTTTTACGTATTTTTCTGACATGTTTAATTTTCTAATTTTTTAAATATCTCGTAACAGACCCATGCATCAGTTGCTGCATATTCAATTTGGGCGGGAGTTAGCACATCGGCTTCCCAATTCGATGTTTGCTGACGTTTACTTATTTTGAATCCTAGAATATTAGCTGCAAGTTTTTTTAGACCATTATCTTCAATTCCGAAGCTTTTAACATACTGTTGCAAATCAATAAATCCTTCCGGCTCAAAATTATTTAGCTTTCGTAACGAAAGAATATCGTCATGAATAGCAACTCCAATTTTCTTAATATCCTTCGAAGCAAGTATTTCAGCAAGTTCATTGGGTAAACCAATTTTATTGAGCCTGAATAAGTATGCTTTTTCTCTGACACTTAACTGCAGGAGTGATACGTCGTATTGTTTTCCTTTTTTAAAGGCTGGCCGGGTTTCTGTATCAAATCCAAAAGCAGATTCGTTCTTTAATTCATGAATAACCGCTAAAAATTTTTCAAAACTGTCAATAAAATGTAAGTCACCCGAAAAACTATTTACTGGCAGACTGGAAATTTCTTCTTTTGTAATAAATGGTTTGAATGATAAATCACTCCTCATCGTTGTAATCCTCCTGCCTTCTTGAAATCAACCAGTTGCTTGTATCAATTTTATTATAATTATATTCCGAATCCGACTCAGAATCCTGGTCATGCTCCAAATCAACAACCGAATATCTTAAATGGTGTAAAGCCCTCATTGCGTTAACAATTTTTTGGCCCCAATACTGCTCAAAAGCCTGCCGGCATTCCCATATTGCATTCAACATAACTTCTTCGGCTCCAACCTTATATTGCATTACAAAGTCTTTCAAATCCTGGTATATATCAGCAAAATTTTCTGACAATCGAAGTTCAGCGGGTTCATCGTTTTCCTGTCTCAATGGATCAAAAACCTCATCGTATGTATCGTATACTCCGAACTTAGTTAAAAGGTTATCCTGAATAAAGGTATAATCTTCTTCAGTTACAAACTTCTCGTTGTATTCTTCGTATGACTCCTCTATCTTAGGCAGCAAGGTGCCTTTCATATATACCATGGGCAATACCTTATGACTGGTATCAACAAAATCGGTAAGCGACATCTCGTGGCAGGTTTCAAGGAATTTGGTAAATTCATTGGCAACCGTAACAAATTCAACTACATTTCTTGAATATACCGGACTTTCAAGACTATCCATTGTTAAATATTTTTGCAAAGGTATCAGTTTTAGTTAAAACAAAAGAAAGAATCCCTGCAAAAACCAAGATTAATCTAACAGCATTTGTTATGTCTGGCTATTAATATGATACTTTATTGTTCTGTAACCATATACTGCTATTGCCAGGAAACAGATAAAGGGTAAAACAAAGGAGAAATTCACCGCTGGCAACCATGCTATAGTACCTAAATCAATTAAAGCACCTTGTATGGGTGGCATCAAGGCTCCTCCAACAATTGCCATAACCAAACCGGCTGAACCTATAGTGGCGTCATCACCAATTCCCTCAAGGGCTATACCATAAATGGTTGGAAACATCAACGACATAAATGCCGAAGTTGCGATCAAACAATATAAACCGGCCATTCCTTCAATTAAAATCACACCTGTGGTTGTTAACATGCCTCCAACAGCAAAATACATCAACAATTTTTTTGAATCGATATACTTCATTAGCAAAGTACTTATGAATCTACTAGTCAGGAAAATTGACATGGCGATAATATTGTAAACCTGTGCCGTTGCTTTGTTAATCCCTAAATTGTCTGCGTATTGAATAATAAATGTCCAACACATGATTTGAGCTGCCACATAAAAAACCTGGGCAAGAACTCCTTCTCTGTATCTGGGTGTTTTAATTAACCGTTTAAAAGAATCTAATGCATGAATTGAATGATCTGCACCGGCACGGGTTGGCATTTTAGTGACAGCAATTATCACAAAAACCAGCAAAACAACAAAACCAAGCATTACATAGGGATTACGAATTAAAATCAAATCGTTGGCTCTTTGCAATGCCTTTTCTGCGGCATCAAGTGTCGGGTAGATAAGTTCACCTGAAACAGGATCTCTTTGATCGGACTGCAATCTCTTAAGAATTACCTGCGAGGCAACAGTCATCCCCAACAAAGAGCCCATTGGATTAAAAGACTGTGCTAGATTTAACCGCCGGGTTGCTGTTCTTTCATCTCCCATAGATAAAATATACGGATTGGCTGTTGTTTCAAGAAAAGCCAGGCCAAAAGTGAGAATGTATAATGAAATTAAAAAGAAACCGAATATTTCGTACTGAGCAGCCGGAATAAATAAGAATGCACCGGTAGCATATAATGCCAGCCCCAGTAAAATACCACTTTTATAACTGTATTTCTTTATAAATAGCGCAGCTGGAATAGCCATTGTTGCATAACCACCATAAAAAGCAAATTGTATAAGTGCTGCTTTAGAATTTGAAATTTCCATTAAAGTTTTAAACGCAGCAACCATCGGATTTGTAATATCATTAGCAAAACCCCAGAGTGCAAAAAGACTGGTTATAATAATAAATGGTATTAATACTTTCTTATCAACTATTTTAACCTGGTTTGACATATTCTTAATTCTTAAATTGTAAATAATTATCTATTAAAATGTAATAATAGCTCTTGCTTTTCTGTATTACAAAAAACCTTACTGTATTATGAAGGAATTTGTTTATTCGTTTTAATTTTTCGGTTTAACATAAATCGGGTTTCCGGCTTTTACTTTAAAGTGCATATGTAGCATTTTACGCGCCAATATAGTCGTTAACTTTTACTCACCGTCATCGACTTCAATATTATATTTTTTTCGTAATACTTCCAAGAGTGATTTATTTTCCAAATTCCTGCCGGTGAAACCGGGTAAGTTTAAATACGGAATATGATTAACATTAAAAGTCTGCGAAAAATAAATCATCGGCAATAAAAACAGGTAACTTTGTTTTTGAATAAACTTGCTACAAATAACAAATAAAAACCGTATTTATGAATAAACATAAACTTGTTTTAGGAATAACTTTCATGCTGGTGGTGGTATTTCTCTCAAATTTGAAATCATCTGCACAAGATCCAAATTTTCACATTTACATCTGTTTCGGACAATCCAATATGGAAGGTCAAGGCCCCATTGAAGCACAAGATAAAGTTGTAGATGAACGCTTTAAGACTTTCCAGGCTTTAGATTGCTCAAACCTTAGCAGAACAAAAGCTGAATGGTATACTGCTGTTCCACCAACATGCCAGTGCTGGTCAAGGCTTTCACCTGCCGATTATTTTGGAAGAACCATGGTTGCCAATCTTCCCGACAGCATAACAATCGGTATTGTTAACGTTGCTATTGGCGGTTGCGATATTCGCTTATTCGATAAGGATATTTATGAGGATTACGACTCGACTTATACCGATTCGTGGTTTACAGATAAAGTTGAGGCTTATGAGTGGAATCCCTACCAATACCTAATTGATCTTGCAAAACTTGCTCAACAGGATGGAGTTATAAAAGGTATTCTGCTGCACCAGGGAGAAACAAATACAGGACAGGCAGAATGGCCAACTTATGTAAAGAAAATTTACAACGACATGCTCACTGATCTTTCCTTAGATGCGGAGTCTACACCAATATTGGCCGGAGAGGTATTGGATGTTGCTGGCGCCTGCTGTTCAAGTATGAATTCTATTATTAACAGACTACCTGACACAATTCCAAATTCATTCGTAATTTCTTCTGATAATTTAACAGGTCAGGATTACGCACACTTCGATTCTGAAGGATACAGAAGATTTGGTCGCAGATATGCAGTTCAAATGCTGTCAATTATGGGATACGAAGCTATTAATATTGAGACCGAGTGTGGAACAGTTGGTGAAAGCTGGAAAACCAAGAAAGATGCTAAAGCTTCGAATGGTGCCTATATTACAATTACCGATGGTATGGTAAGTACTTCTTCTGCTCCCACTGATGCTGCCGGAACTGTAGAAATGACATTCTCGGTAAGCAAAGATACAACCTATTATCTCTTTTGCCGGTTCGATAACCCAGGCACCGATGCTGATGCTTATTGGGTAAAAGTTGACGATGGAGAATATGTTTTATATGACAATTTAACTACCAGTGGCTGGGAATGGATAGAGTTGAGCAGTTTTGATTTAACTGCAGGCAATCATACTCTAAGCCTGGCTTATGCTGAAGATAGCGGCAAAATTGATAAACTGGTATTAAAAAACGCACAGATTACTCCTGTTGATGTGGCTGAAGAAGCTCCAAATCTTTGTACTCCCGAAATATCAGCCTCTGGAATAACAGATAAAATAAACGCTGATAATGGCTATTCTTTAGAACAAAACTATCCTAACCCTTTCAACGGAAATACAACGATTTCTTTTAAAATGCCACAAAAGACTTATGTTTCACTTAAACTTTACAATTTACTGGGGGTTGAAATAGCTGAATTAGCCGGCAGAGAATTTCAGGCAGGAAAAAACAGTATTGAGTTTAGTCTAGCTGAATTATCGGAAGGAACCTATTTTTACACGCTAAAGGCTGGTAAATATTTAGAAACACGTAAAATGGTTTTGCTTGCTGATTAATTTATTTCTATGAAGAAAATTGAGAGGTTGCCGGAATCTGGCAACCTTTTTTATTTTCGGATAACTTATCGAAACTTATTACCTCTGTAATTTAGAAACATATTAAACCATGAAATTAATTCAACTTCAGAATCTTCCATTCTCTCGGTATAATTAGCCTAAGGCTTTTATTAGCAATTCGCATACAGACACCCCTAAAAATATCGTAATATGGCAGGCGTATCTTGCTTACATCCATAACGAAAGCACCTTTTCACTTATTAATTGTATTGGTTAAAAAAGAGCTAAACCACTTTGCCATTTAAAATCAATTATTATATTTGTCACATACCCAACCTTATTAATCAATTTATACCCTTATCATGTTATGAAAAGACTCTCAAATTCACTCCTTATTTCAACGTTCCTGTTATTTTTTTCAAGCATTACTTATTGTCAAAAACTACCATTTAAAGTTGGCAATGTTGATATGGCGGATATGATAATGAAAAGACATCCGGTTGACACAAACGCCGGAGCTGTGGTGCTTTGTGATTTTGGCATTACCAGATTTAATTACACAGTTCAGTCAGGTTTTACAATTACTTTTTCAAGACAAACCCGAATTAAGATTTTTAGTAAAGATCGTCTCGATGAAGGAGATTTTATTATCCCATTATATGTTAGTTCTCAAAGTTCAGATAAAGAAGATATTGGTAAAATAAGAGCCTATTCATACAACCTGGAAGAAGGCAAAATTGTGAAAACAAAACTTGAGTTTAAAGACATTTACACCGAAGAAGTAAATGAAAACTGGGTACATAAAAAATTTTCGGTACCAAACGTTCGCGAGGGTTCTGTTATAGATATCGAATATCAAATTGACTCGCCCTTTTTATTTAATTTGCAGAGTTGGTATTTCCAGGATGATATTCCAACAGTTTTCAGTAAGTACCATGTTTTTATTCCGGAATGGTTTAACTATAAAAACTGGGTACAGGGTTATATTAATGTAAATAGATCTACCTCTTCAAGAGAAACCAGGTATACATATCGTGTCGATGCTATTGTTTTAGGGGGAAGTTATAAATCTGGAGAAAACAGAGATTTTGAAATCAATACAGTTGAGTATATCTACGAAGCAAACAATGTTCCGGCTTTTATAACAGAGCCATACATGACCACAAAAAAAGATTACATTTCTGCTGTAAAATTTGAAATACAGTGGACTCAATTTCCCAGGTCGCCTATTAAACATTACACCACTACATGGGAAAAAATCAACATAGATTTGCTGGAACATTCCGATTTTGGTAAACGCTTAAAGGGAAGTCGGGGCATTACTGAAATTGCTGAATCCATTACAAAAAACACAGTTGAACCCTTAGTTTTGATGCAAAATGCATTTCAGGAAATTAAGAAACGTATTTCGTGGAATGGTTTGTACCGTATTTATGTTTACGATAATTTAAACGCTGTTCTTGATGCAAAATCAGGAAGCTCCAGCGACATAAACTTAAGCCTGATAGCTCTCTGCCGCGAACTTGGGTTAGATGCCAATCCTGTGCTTATCAGCACAAGAGATAACGGACTGGTAAGACCTGCCCAGGTGATATTATCTCAATTTAATCATGTAATTGCTTGTGTAACCATCGATGGACAAAATTATCTTTTAGATGCAACTGATGAAAACACTCCATTCCCACTGTTATCGCCCAATTCACTTAACCGAACAGGCTGGTTAGTGAAAGAAAAAGGAGATTGGATTGATCTGCGCTCAGAAAATTACTACTTCGAGTTCTATTACGGGAATTTTGAACTTGATGAAAACCTTACTTTTAATGGCATTTTTCAATATCAAACCAAGGATTATGCTTCACGCGAAATCAGAAAAAAAATTAACAGTACCGATGGTGAAAAAGATTTTGTCAGGGAGTTTGAACAAAAAAATGCAGTAACCTTCAGCGATTACACTTTAGAAAATCTGGATAATGAAGACAAATCTGTTACTTTTAAAGCTAATGTTACCATTGAAGACTATATTGTTGATGGTGGCGACAG
Source organism: Bacteroidales bacterium (assembly GCA_016938235.1). Taxonomy (GTDB): domain Bacteria; phylum Bacteroidota; class Bacteroidia; order Bacteroidales; family UBA10428; genus UBA10428. Next base: position 23,315 of record JAFGVA010000092.1, read on the forward strand.
ACTTTATTTCAATCCATTAATTTTAGGAAGAATAGAAAAAAATCCATTTACAGATAAAGACCGTTTGTATCCGGTAGATTTTAATTATTGGTCGCAAAAAAGATGTATTTACAGCATTAAAATACCTGAGGGGTACACTATTGAAGAAATGCCGGAAAAGATAAGAATTAACCTGCCGGACAATAAAGGCTCTTTTACTTATATTATCAGCAATGTGGGCAATATAATCCAGGTAAACAGTGAGTATAAAAGAACAGAAACTCTTTATACTGGTGAATCATATCAACATCTCAATCAGTTTTATGAAATGATGATTGGCAAAGAGGGGGAACAGATAGTACTAAAAAAGTCGGAAAAATTATAGATTCTGATGTTTGAAATAAAAAAAATGCTATGCAAGGCTTTATTAGTAATATTAACCTCTGCTTCTCAGTTGTATGCCCAGCACTATCCTGTTGATAATATTCCCGATTCACTTAAAGAGCAAGCTAACTCTGTCTTAAGATATTCTTCGCAGAATTTTATCGTCAAAGAACTGGATAAATGCCAATACTCTGTAAAGCAGGTAGTTACAATACTAAACAAAGATGATAAGAATAAGGCTGAGTTGGCATTTACCTACTCGGAAGATAGAATAATCAAAGATTGCAGCGCTAAACTATTCAATAAATACGGCTTTCCGATAGCCAGTTATTCCAAAAACGATTTTGATGATAACAGTTACGACCCCTATGGAAGTTTATTTTCAGATACGCGCTACCTTTATTTATCTCCCATTATCAATGAGTATCCGGTAACGATCTCCTACGAAGTAGATTATGTGTTGAATAAAACCTATAGTTTTCCGGATTGGATGCCTGTAAACTCTTTTAATCAAAGTGTTGAAGAAAGTAATTACAGTATTGAAGTACCCGAAGGATATAAGTTCAGCTTTAAAGAATATAACTGCGATAGTCTGGTAAATAAAAAAGCAACAAGTACCAAAGCTACCTGGAAACTTACTAACCATAAAGCTATTGAAAAGGAACCCTGGTCAATAAGACTTGAAAAAATGGTTCCGAACGTAAAATTAAGTCCTACTTTATTCGAATACGATGGTTATGCCGGCGATTTCACATCGTGGTATACCATGGGCTTATTTTTTAAAAATCTGAATTCCGGATTAGATATATTGAGCGAAGAAACAGTTATCAGGTTAAAGCAGTTAACAGAAGAATCAGATTCAGATATCGATAAAGTTAAAAGCATATATGAATATATGCAGTCGGTTACAAAATATGTAAGTATTCAAATTGGTATTGGCGGTATCAAACCATTCTCTTCACAAATTGTAGAAGCAAAGGGTTATGGCGACTGTAAAGCTCTATCAAATTTCATGTATTCACTGCTTAAATCTGTTGGTATCAAATCGCATTATGCTTTAATCAAAGCCGGACTAAACGAAACCTATTTCGACACCTCATTTGTTCATACACCATTTAATCATGTAATATTATGCGTTCCGCTGACAAATGATACCGTTTGGCTGGAATGCACAAACCAGTCTATACCTTTTGGCTTTCTTGGCGATTTTACCGACAACAGGTATGCTCTGTTAATAACTGAGAATGGTGGTGCTCTGCGAAAAACACCCACCTACCCACAAGAAATCAACCAATCGTACCGAAAAGCTCTTGTAAAGCTTTATCCCGATGGTAATGCAACCGCAAATGTAGAGACAACTTACCACGGATTAAATTACGACAATATTTTTAGTAAGTATTTAGGCAATAAACCTGAAGTTCAAAAAAAGCAACTGTATCAATCGATTGATATTCCAAATTTTACTATTTCTGAATTTTCTTTTAATGAAAACAGGGATAGAAACCCCACTGTTACCGAAACACTGGAACTCGAGTTAAACAGGTATTGTTCATCAAGCAATAACCGGCTTTTTGTGCCACTTAACCTGATGAATAAATCTACTTATGTTCTTCCGAATGATGATAAACGTTCCAGCGATATAGAGGTTAATTCGGCATATGTAGAAATTGATAGTATAACTTATATTTTGCTTGACGGTTATGAAATTGAACATCTGCCTGAAAATGTATCTTACAAGTGTGATTTTGGATCTTTTAGTACCGATTTTATTGAAAAGGATAATATGGTAATATATATCCGAAAACGTGTTAAAAACAATGGTATTTATTCAAAAGAATTGTATTCTGAACTCGCATTGTTTTACAAGAATCTTAAAAAAGCTGATAATTCAAAATTAATTTTACATAAGCTTGAAAACTAACTACTTCCTTCAATATTATCAATTGAACTTTCGTAACTATAAGACCACCAGATGGTGATTTCGTACTATACAACGATCTCCTGACTACTTCGGGCTGGGAATGGTGTGAATTAGCGAGTTTTGACCTGAATTTGAGTTGTCCTTTACCAGGTAATATTCAACTTCATCCTTAGAATTTAAAACAGGGATTGTTTTGCTATTCTCAGGAGACTTCTTTTGAACTGAAAGCGTCAGGCATACTGCAAAAAACCATAAAAAAACTATCAGCTTCATAACCTATATATGCTCATCAAGCACAAAATTCATAAACAGTGCAATTTAAATTTCTTTTCACCAATCCATCCTCAAAATGGTAATTTATCGTTAACTTTAGTTAAACCCTTTCAAACAAAACTATTCAAAACAAGTTATATTACAGATGATTAAATCAACTAAGATGCAAATAATAAAAATCCAGACCGCACTGCTAAAAAGTAGCATAACCGCTATTCTTATATTCTCAACGGTTACTTTATTTGGTCAGGCTGTAATCACCAATGAAACAGAGGTTAAACACCTCGATATCATGCTTACAAACAATACAGTAACCAGTATTTACCAGGATCATACCGGCTATATGTGGTTTGGAACTTACAACGGATTAAACCGTTTTGATGGCATTAACGTTAAGAAGTTTTATCCCGATCCAAACAATAAAAATTCGCTTACAGATTATTACATCCAGGATATAGAAAGTGACAGTTATGGAAATTTATGGATTTCCACAAACAATGGACTCAACAAGTATAATTCGGACAGGGAAAACTTTACACAATATTTACATAATCCCGGGAATAGCAATAGTATAAGCAGTGGTAGTCTTACTGATATTTTATTTGACTCTCAAAAAAGACTCTGGATTATTGGAGATTATATTAGCCTTTATAATTATGACGAAGACAACTTCATAAATTTCAAGATTGGCATTTCTGATATTGACGAAGAAAGAGCCGATTCATACAATAGAATATTTGAAGATTCTCATGGACGCATATGGTTCTTATTTAATAAAGAAATCTATTATTATTCCACCGAAACCAATGATATGGTTTTGTTTTTTAATGGAAACAACAATCCCCTGTCGGAATTACCCTGGTATTTTATGAATATTGTTCAGATCGATGATGACACATTCTGGCTTAGTGCATACAATGCGGGAATTATAAAAGCTAATCTATATAAATCCAACCAATTAGAGAAACTCAATGAATTCAAAGGCATTGAAGCTTCAGAACTCCGGGAAGTTCAACTCTTGGAGATGGTTATGGATTCGAAGAAACAAATATGGATATCTGCTGAAAACCAGGGTGTATATGTCTTCAACAACCAGGCCGGCTTGGTCAAGCGTTTTGTATACGATCGTGACAATTTTAACTCCATTAGCTTCAATTCTATATGGTCGGTTTTTGAAGATGTAGCTGGCAGGTACTGGCTGGGCACCTGGCAATCGGGCATCGATTTAATAGACAAACACTACCGCAAATTTGTACATTACAAATACATGCCCGGCATTAACAGTTTATCGCACGACATTGTAAAAGATATTATTGAAGATGCAAAAGGAAATTTATACATCGCAACAGATGGTGGAGGTTTAAATTATCTTAATCGCGAAACAGGCAGGTTTAGTGAGTATATCCATAATGAAAATGATCCAAACAGTATAAGTGCCGATGCAGTGCTTACCCTCGAATACGACAACAATGGAAATTTGTGGATGGGAACATGGAATGGTGGAATTAATGTTTTCGATTCTAAAACACAAAGATTTTCAAAGTTCACCACTGCAAACAGCAAGCTATGTTCTGCAAACATATTCGACATTGTTTTCGATGGAGATAACACAATGTACATAGCAACCTGGGGAGGAGGTTTGTGCAAGTATAACATTCGCACAAATACCTGGAAAACCTACGGACATAATCCGGAAGAACCCAATACAATTTGCAGCAACTACATTTACAGCATGTTTCTCGATTCCGAAGAAAAACTCTGGATAGGAACAACAGACGGACTGGATGTATTTAACATTAAAACAGATGATGCTAACTTCATTCACTACAGAGCAAACGAATCTGACTCCACGACCATCTCGGATAACACAATAAATACAATCTACGAAGACGAGTTTGCAAATATCTGGGTTGGAGCAGTCGGCGGGTTAAATCTGTATAATGCTGAGGCCAATAATTTCAGCAGAATTGATAAACGAGACGGACTCATTGATGATAACATAAACAGTATTTTATACGATGGCTCAAATTACTATTGGCTGGGCACTAACCGTGGCCTTGTTCGATTCGATTTTGATAACATGAAATTTCGACATTACGATATTTCTGACGGTATGCAAGGCTATGAATTCTCCAGAAATGCCTCAATTATGCTTAGTTCAGGAGAAACAGCGATTGGCGGCACAACCGGCATGAATATTTTCCATCCGGATAAGATTATTGAAAATCCACTCATACCAAAGATAGTTTTTACCGATTTTAAAGTGTTTAATAAATCTATAATGACAGGCGAAAATGCTCAATTAAAGCATCACATTAACAACATAGATAAAGTTACTCTTGATTATACGCAAAATGTTTTCACTATTGAATTTGTAGCTCTGAATTACACCCATCCTGAAAAAAATCAATATGCATACATAATGGAGGGATTCGATGAAGAATGGATTAATGTTACGAATGAATTAAAAGCTACGTATACCAATTTAAGTCCGGGAGAATACACATTCAGGGTTAAGGGCTCAAATAACGATGGCATTTGGAACGAAGAAGATATTTCTGTTGAAATAGTAATTACCCCACCTATCTGGGCAACAACCTGGTTTAGAATAACAGCTATATTGGTTTTTATTGCACTGGTTTTATTTATCTATTTATGGAGAACCCGAAAATTACATCAAAGTAAAAAAGAACTCGAATTAAAAATTAACCAGGCAACTGCTGAACTGGAAGCCCGAAACACAAAACTCGAAGAAGCAAAAACTACGCTTAATGTGATTATTAATGAAGTAAAGAACAACCTGGGACATGCTTCCAATAAACTACTTGAAGCATCCAAGAGTCAGTCATCATCGGTAAATGAGCTATCCTCAACAATAGAACAGATGACCATCGAAATCAATGAAAACACCCAGAAAGCAAATAAAGTTTTTGATCGATCTAAAAATGTTCAGGATAATGCAGCTGAGAGCCTGGGTACAATCGAAGAAGCCGTTGGATTCATTCAAAACATCAGTAACGAAGTTTCTTTTATCCTTGAGATTGCTCAGAAAACAAAATTTTTATCGTTAAATGCCTCTATTGAAGCAGCCAGAGCCGGAGAACACGGGAAAAGTTTTGCGGTAGTAGCCAACGAGGTTAAAAAACTATCGGAACGCTCGCAAGAGGTAGCAAACAATATTGATAGCCTTACCAGTTCAGGTCTGCAGTTATCCCAGGAAGCCAATAAAAAAATAAATGATTTAGTGGGGTTTATTGAAAACATTGTAGAAGCAACTGGAAATATCATTGAATTCATTGAGAATCAATCAGAAAAAACGGAAGCTATTAATTCAACAGTCAAAGAAATGTCTGACTTTATTTCGAAAACTGATGGATTGGTTCAGGAATTAGATTCTGCAATTAACTCACTGGCGCTTAACGATGAATTATAAGTTTCGTGCTATATACCAGAATATTGCAAGTGTTTTTATTCTTTTTGAATGTCAATAAAATAAATCAAAAACCAATAAAAATATAATGAATATGTCTCCGCCGGTTCTTTGTACAAGAAGGCTTACTTAATAAAAGAATCAGGTTTCGGAGATGAAGATTTCTCCTTTACTGTTATATCTGATCTTCTCATCATCAAGCAACATTCTTACAACAAAAGAAAAATGCTCGGTATGAAATGGACTGCCGTGAACAAGGTTTTCCGGCGATAAGGGACTGTTTGTTAACTTCTCAAGTATATATTCCCTGATTAGTTTTTTTTCTTCATCTGTAAAACGAATAGATTTGTCACGGCAATAATCGCAATGGCCACATTCCTCTTCTTTTTTTTGGCCGAAATATTCCAATAAAGCAATTTCCCTGCACTTTTCATTGCTGAATGCATAATTTTCTACGGCCTCCAGCCTCAGTTCATATCGTTCCTTTTTATGATGAAAGTTCTCAGGCGAAATATAAATTGACCTGTCGCCAAGTCGTTCTTCAGTGAATACCAATAATGATGATCGCTTCCCCGGTATGTATTTTATAATATTCATTTTGGCAAGCCGTACAAAATATTGATATACCAGGTCACGGGTCAGCCCCGAACGTTTAGCAAGCACTTCTTCGCGAACAGTAACATATTCAGAAAACAACCCGGTATAAGAACGCAATACAAGCTTAACAAAAGCATCGAATTGAATATTCTCAACCTGAAACTTATACAAGTCATCGCGATTAACTGAAAAAAATACCCTTGAAGGATTTAGCATTTCATCGGTCAACTCGATATACCCTTGTTGCTCAAGAATTTTTAAAGCATTGTATGTTTGAACGGGATGAAATTTGTATGCAGCAACAAACTGGTGTAAATCAAATTCAAATGCAATTCCCTTTCCACCTCCAATAGGCACCTGCAGATAATTACATATACCTTTGTATACTTTTTTTACAAATTCTATTTCCGGGAAACTGTCGGTTAATCTTTTTTTCAAAATCTGCTTGTCAATACTTCCGCTAATTAAAACAGCAAAAGATTTTTTACCGTCGCGACCGGCTCTGCCGGCTTCCTGAAAGTATTCTTCAATAGAATCGGGCATATCAACATGAATAACAAACCTCACATCGGGTTTATCTATGCCCATACCAAAGGCATTGGTTGCAACAATTACTCTCGTTTTATCTTGTGTCCATCTCTCTTGTTTGGCCTTTTTCAGATCAAAATTAAGGCCTGCATGAAAATAGTCAACACTTATTTTTTCCTGTCTCAGGTAATCTGCTATTTCTTTTGTTTTTCTTCTGCTGCGGGTATAAACTATTCCTGTTCCACGAAGAGACTTAACAACTTTTATAAGATCCACCATTTTGCTTTCCGATTGCCGGACAAAATAAACCAGGTTGGAACGCGAAAAATCGGTCTGAATTACATTTTCTTCTTTAAATTTAAGCTTTAGCTGTATGTCTTTTACAACATCTGTAGTTGCTGTGGCTGTTAAGGCTAAGAAGGGTACCCCCGGTAATAACTCCCTGATATTTGCTATTTTTAAATACGATGGACGAAAATCGTAGCCCCATTGTGAAATACAATGAGCCTCATCAATAGCAACAAAACTAATTTTCATGTGCTGAAGCCGTATTTTGAAATCAGCATTATCGAGGCGTTCCGGAGAAACATAAAGAAGCTTATAAGCTCCATACAGAGCATTATCAAGAATAATCTGCATTTCGTGTTTTCCAATTCCCGAATGAACCGCCGCAGCCTTAACTCCCAGTGTTTTAAGTCGGTCAACCTGATCAATCATTAAAGCGATTAAAGGTGTCACAACCAGGCATGTACCCTCTGCTGCAATCGCTGGCACCTGAAAAGTCAATGATTTGCCACCCCCTGTTGGTAGCAGACCAAGCGTATCTTTCCCATTAGCAATTGATAATAGTATTTTTTCCTGCGCAGGACGAAAGGACGAATAACCCCAGATCTTTTTGAGAATCTCTATATATTCAGGTAAAGTTTTATTCATGTATACTGAAAAGGGGTTATTTGAATGACTAAAATATCATATTTCGGGCTTTGTTTATCATTCAACAGTATAATATTTACCTTAAAATAAAAATACAACAATCAAAATCAATCTGTACCCCTCATAAAATAAAGTGTTAAAAGACGTTAAAAACATTTTTTTGTGTTTATGTTGCTTTCAGAAAAAAAAATGCATAAAACCACCAAAAGTCCCTATTATACAAACGATAGAATATCCAAACTAATTTTTACGCTAAATTTAAATGGGTTTTGATATAAAAAACTAATGTTGGAGTTACTCAACTTTCAGCTATATTTGGCCTGTTAAAATAAAATTGTTTAATACAATACCAAAATCTTAATAATAAACAGCATAATATCATTTTCAAAAACCTAGTAAAAGAAAAATGAAAAAGATTACAACATTTTTAACAATTGCTTTATTCTCGGTTTCAATCTTCAGTCAGGATGCCGAAGATATTTTAATGACAATAGATGGAAATGAAATTTCATCTGAAGAGTTTTTAAGAGTTTACAACAAAAACAACGGAATTACGCTGGATTCAGAAAAAAAGTCAATCGATGATTATCTGGATCTATTTATAAATTATAAGCTTAAAGTTATAGAAGCTGAAAATCTGGGGTACGACACACTTAAATCATTTATTGATGAGTTTGGCGGATACAGAGATCAGCTGGCGAAACCTTATTTACAAGATACCGAACTCAATGAGAATCTGATAAAAGAAGCCTATGAGCGCTCAAAATACGAAGTTGAAGTATCGCATATTTTAGTAAAAATTGGTCCCAGAGCTGCTCCGGAAGATACGCTTAAGAAATACGAAAAAATATCGGCTATACGTGCCAGAGTTATGGCAGGTGAACCATTCGATGAAGTTGCAATGTCTGTTACCGACGATCCTTCAGCTAAAGACAACAATGGCTACCTGGGCTTTTTTTCTGTTTTCAGAATGGTATATCCTTTTGAATCTGTTGCATTCAATACTAAAGTTGGTGAAGTCTCAGAACCATTTCGTACCAGCTTTGGATATCATATTTTAAAAGTTCATCAAAAAAGAGAAACCAGGGGGCCAATTCTTGCTGCCCATATCATGACAAGAATACCCAAAGGTGCTTCGGAACCTGAAATCGAAGCTGCTAAAGAAAAAATTGAAAAAGCACGAATGGAACTAATGAATGGTGCAGACTGGAAAGAGCTGGTACAAAAATATTCAGAAAACCCAAGAACAAAAGCCGATAGCGGAACAATTGGCTGGGTTACCTCAAACAATGCCCCTGCCGAATTTATGGAAGCATTGTATAAACTTGACAAAGGGCAGTTCGGCAATATTATCAAAACAGAAGGTGGATTCCATATTCCAAAAGTAATCGAGAAAAAAGGCCTTGAAACATTGGAAGAAGCCTACGATAAAATTTCCAAGAAAGTCGATAATGACAATGAAAGAAGAGCGGCCTTAAAAGACCAGATGGACTCAGAATTGAAATTAAAATATGGTTTCGAATCGATGGATGCTGATTTAGCACCATTGGCAGAAGTTTTAGATTCCGGAATTTATAAAAAACAATGGGATGTTAAAAAGGCAAGTGGACTGAATACTCCATTGTTTAAAATTGCTGATCGAACATACACTTTATATAACTATGCTGAATATCTTGCTTCAGTCAGTAAGTTTAAATTTATGCATAAACAACTGCATGCAATTCCCTCTTTGGAATACAAAGAATATGTCAGCTATTGCATAGATGAATATGCAAAAGAACAACTACCTCTTGAAAACCCGGAATATAAATACCTGGTTCAGGAATATCACGACGGTATATTGCTGTTTAACCTAACTAATGATAAAGTGTGGAAACGAGCTCAGGAAGATACGCTAGGACTTGAAGAATTCTATAAAACAGCTGAAAAATATAAATGGAACGACCGAATCAGGACAGGAATTTATGAATATTCGCAAAATCAATTCACTTCTGCCCTGCCCAAAATAGCAAAAAAACAAGCAAAAAAAGGACTTGACAACGACTACGTACTTCAGGAACTTTGCCCGAACGATACCGTTCCTTGCATTACTATTACTGAGAAAGTATATGAAAAAGGACATGACGCTATCTGTGACAAACTAACCTGGAAAATAGGAGCTTATACAGTTCTTAATAACGAAAATGATAATTATTTCTATTATGTAAGGGATATTCTTCCTTCTTCTGATAAAAAACTTAATGAAGCCCGTGGTTTGTATATTTCTGATTACCAGACTAAGCTTGAAAATGAATGGGTTGAAAGTTTGAGGGAGAAATACAACATTGTTATTAACACTGATGTGTTAGAATCCTTGAAATCCAAACTAAACGAATAATATGAAATCTCTTTTTCTATCGCTAATAGTAGTAGTAGTATTATTGTCATGTACAACTTCAAAAGTTGACAAAGAAGAACTTCCTGTTGCCCGGGTTTACGATAAATACCTGTATGCAAACGACTTAAAGAATGTTGTACCCAATAACCTGTCTCAAATTGATAGCCTGGCACTAATAAAAGATTACATTGATAAGTGGGTAAGAAAACAATTGTTATTATACCAGGCCGAACTTAACCTTACAGAAGAAGAAAAGAATGTTGAGAAGCAAATACAGGATTACAGAACATCTCTGTTAATCTTTATTTACGAGCAGAATTTAATCGGCCAAAAACTTGATACTAACCTAAGCGAAGAAGAAGCATTGGAATATTACCAGGAAAATTCTTCAAACTTTATTTTAAACAACAACCTGGTTAAAGCATTGTATATAAAAGTTCCCAAATCAGCTCCCGATATCTGGAAATTACGCCGATGGTATCAGTCCGATAAAGAAGAAGATATTAAAGAACTTGAAGCTTATTGCTTTAACAATGCAGAGAAGTATGATTATTTTAACGATGATTGGGTGGAATTCCGGGTTATTGAAGAACAGCTTCCCAGACTTTACACTTCAGCAAAAAACATTTTATCAACCAGAAACACAATAGAACTACAAGACGATAATTACAGGTATTTTGTAAGAATTTTCGACTACAGACTTGAAGGTACTGTTGCACCATTGGAATATGTAAGACATAACATATACAGCATCATATTAAACAAACGTAAAATACAATACATTAACCGGCTCGAAGCAGATATTTATAACGATGCTTTGAACCACGGTAATTTCAATATTTATTAAAATGATATATAGATTTTTAACAGTATTTTTCATAGGAATAATTTCACTGCCCGTATTTAGCCAACCATTTATTGCAGATAAAATTGTTGCAGTTGTTGGTAAAACAACAATATTATATTCTGATGTTGAGGATCAGTATATGCAACTTTTGGCTCAGGGAGAAAAGGTGGATAAGTGCACAATATTTGAAGATATGCTGGCTCAAAAGTTAATGGTGGCTCAGGCCGAGATTGATAGTATTGAAATATCGCCCGGAGAGGTAGAAATGGAACTAGAACAGCGGCTGACCTATTTTATTAATCAAATCGGTTCAGAAGAAAAACTGGTTGCCTATTTCAATAAATCGGTTATTGAAATTAAAGAAGATATGCGCGATATGGTTAGAGAACAAATACTTATGCAGCGCATGCAAGGCGAAATAGTTAAAGGAATGTCAATAACACCAAAGGAAGTTAAAGAATTTTACAATTCCTTGCATCCTGACAGCATTCCTTACGTTGACTCTGAAATTGAAATTAACCAGATAACCATATACCCTCGTTCAAGTGAAACAGCAATTTTTGAAGTAAAAGAAAAGCTATTGAATATTCGCGAAAGAATTCAGAATGGTGAAAACTTTGCAACTCTGGCCGTTTTATATTCCGAAGGCCCTTCTGCTACCCGGGGTGGCGATATTGGCTGGTCTGGAAAAGCAGAGCTCGACCCTGCATATGCCAAGGCAGCTTTTGCACTTAAGAAAAACCAGGTTTCAAAAATTGTTGAGTCTGCCTTTGGTTTCCACATCATTCAATTACTTGATAAAACAGAAGATCGTGTAAAAACACGACATATTTTAATGAAACCAAAAATTTCTACTGAGGCCAAAGAAGAAATTCTGAATAAGCTTGATTCTCTTGCTACACTAATACGAATTGACAGCATGACTTTTGAGAAAGCTGCAATGTACTACTCACAAGACGAAGACACAAGGCTTAACGGCGGACTCAAAGTTAATCCGGCTACGATGAACACAAGGTTCAAAATAAACGAATTCTCAGGCAACGAATATTATTTAATTCGTAAACTTAAAGTCGGAGAAATTTCTGAACCCTATGAATCTGTTGATAATAAAGGTAAAACAGTATATAAAATAGTACAGTTAAAGTCGAGAACCGAGCCTCATAAAGCTAATGTCAAAGACGATTTCGATATGTTAAAGAGTATGGCCTTAAATAAGAAACGTTCGCAAATTGTTGATGACTGGGTTGAAGAAAAAGCCGGTGAGGTTTATACCAGGATTGAAGAACCATTCAAAAACTGTGACTTTACAATTAAAAGCTGGAAAAAATAATGCAGAGATTAGGGATTATAAAGTTTCTTCTTCCCGGATTAATCTTACTTTATAATTGCCAGGGAGTTTTCTCCCAGCGAAAGGAGACAAGGGTACAATATGCAGCCCAGATTAGCGAAGTAGATAAAAAGATAGGTCGTGGGGCTCAACGACTGTTGGGTGATGTGGTTTTTACTCACGAAGGTTCTAAAATGTACTGCGATAGTGCCTATTTCTACTCAAAAACAAATTCGCTCGATGCTTATAACAACATTTATATTAACCAGGGAGACACCGTATTTCTGTATGGCGACTTTTTGCATTACGATGGTAAATCAAGACTTGCCGAAGTAACGGGCAGGCAGGTAAAACTAATCGATGATGAAACAATTCTTACAACCACCAGGCTTGATTATAATCTTCAGAACAGTCTTGGGTATTATATGCAATATGCACATGTTGTAAATCAGGAAAATACCCTGGAAAGTAACATCGGGTATTACTACGCTAAAAAAGAAACTTTTCATTTCAGCGATAGTGTAAAAGTAACAACACCCGATTACACTATTTATTCCGATACTTTAAAATATCATACAAAGACCGGTATTGCCACATTTCTCGGACCAACAGACATGATTGGTGACAGTAGTCATATATATTGTGAAAAAGGCTGGTACGATTCTAAAAATGAAATAGCCGAGCTGGAAGACAATGCCTGGGCCGATAATATGAAACAACTTGTTAAAGGTGACTATATTCTATACAACAAAGCCAGCGGAGAAGGTTTTGCCAGGCATAATGTAGAAATAACCGACAAGGAGAAAGATATTATACTAACCGGAAATATTGCCCGCTATAACGACAGTACCGAATATGCCTATATGACAGATTCGGCGCAGTTTATTCAATTTTCAGAAACCGATACCTTATTCCTGCATGCTGATTCGCTGAAAACTTTTCCGGACACCTCGGGGCAAAAAGTTTTGCAGGCATTTAAAAATGCCAGGTTTTACAGACAGAATGTTCAAGGCTTAAGCGACTCCATTGTATACACCTTTGTCGATTCAATAGCACGTTTGTATGGCAACCCGGTTCTATGGAGGGAGCAAAACCAGATATCGGCTGAAACCATCGATTTAATCACAAAAAACCAGCTAATCGATAAAATGATTCTTAAACGTGATGCTTTTATTTCAAGCAAAGAGGACGATACGGCTTCCTTTAACCAGATTAAAGGAAAAGATATGGTTTGTTTCTTTGAAAACAGTCAGCTTGTAAAGATTGAAGTAGATGGAAATGGGCAAACAATTTATTACGCAAAGGAAGATGATGAAATTGTTGGTGTAAACAAAGTTGAATGTTCCAGAATGATTATGCATTTCAAAGATAACGATGTAACACACATCAACTTTTATCAAAACCCAAAAGGCGTTTTATATCCTTTAGATCAGGCTCCCGAAAACGAATTGATACTTAAGGGTTTTGAATGGAAAGAAGCTCTGCGTCCTAAAAACCGTTACGATATTTTCAAATAAAAAAATGGGATTATTTTTATAATCCCATCAATTAGTATTCATCTTCATTAAAGAAGAAGTCATCCTTGCTTGGATAATCCGGCCAAATGTCTTCTATACTTTCGTATATTTCTCCTTCATCTTCTATTTCCTGTAAATTTTCAATTACTTCGAGAGGCGCACCGGAACGAATTCCGAAATCTATGAGCTCATCTTTGCTTGCTGGCCAGGGAGCATCTTCTAACTTTGACGCTAATTCTAGTGTCCAATACATAGCTATTGAGATTTAAATTAATTCTGTTTTAAAAATCTGCAAATATAAAAATTAATATTACTTATCCAACCCCGGTTTCCATTTTATCTCATCAATTTGAAAATCATATAAAATTGCACGTGCAAGCACAAAAAGATAATCCGATAAACGATTGATATACACCATTATATGCTTCGGTACTGCATCAACTTCGTGTAACGATAAAACAATTCTTTCTGTACGACGGCAAATTGTTCTTGCTACATGGCAAAGCGATGAAGCCACATGACCTCCGGGTATAACAAAATATTTAAGTTCTGGCAATGCCGCACTCAGTCGGTCAATCTCTGCTTCTATCTGTACGATTCTTATTTCAGAAAGTTTCGGTAAATTATCATAACAGTCTATACAATCCGATGCTAATATGGAAGAAACAACCATCAAATCTTCTAATATCTCAAATAAAGTTTTCTTGTGTTCTTCCTTTATATCATGGTCACGTAAATGAGCAAGATTCGAAATTAGTTCATCCGCAGTGCCATAAGCTTCAATTCTGATATGGTTTTTAGGTACTCTTTTACCCCCTATAAGAGCAGTGGTACCAAAGTCTCCGGTTTTAGTATAAATTTTCATATTTTATGCAATTTGTCCAATACAATAATCAAGCCCCGAATAAAAATGCAAACATATTATTAATGCATTATTTATAACAGGTTTTTGGTTTATCTTTTCATTTTTCCGGTCAATTAAAATCTTACCCTGTAATACCCGGGAGTCAGCATTTCACCAATTATTACAATTCCCATAGAGTAAATATCAACTGCAATATCGGAACGCTCACCTATTTCTTTCCATGCCTTGCCCATACCTCTCGACCAGTAGATATCATCAAATACAATAATTCCTCTGTTCATGGCAGCCGCCAGTTGTTTGTAATAGTTTATAGTAGCCTGGTAGGTATGGTTACCATCGACAAATACAAAATCGGGCTTATACTGGCCAAGAAACCGGGGAATTTCATCGTCAAAATTTCCGCAAATAAAATGAATGCCCTGAGCGTTTAATTTATTAAGATATTCCTTTGCAACATGCTGAACAGCAGAATTTCCCTCAAGTGTAAATAAACTGCAATTCTCCGGCATTGCATTGGCCATGTAAAGAGTACTAATGCCTGCCGAAGTACCTATCTCCAAAATTGTTGATGGCTTATAATACGATATCGCTTTATATAATAGTTCGCCGTATTTAGCTTTAATACCGGCATTTCTGGCAATTTTTCCAATTACTCTGTTATCTTTTTTACCAAAGTTGGAAGAACCCGCTCCATACTCAGTAAACTCTACAATTCTTGTGTCTTTTTTAATTTCCTCGATTATTTCTGATACATCATCTGGTTCACTTTTGTGTAATTTTTGAAAAATAACTTTTGATACCAACTCAAAGGCTGCCGGAGAGTGAATTCCCCTGCCTTTTCTGTGTTTTGACAGCAGGAAATGCTTTAGCAAGCTCAAGGAAGCAAAGATTTTATCAGAAAAATTAACCATAGTTCAAATATAATGGTTTTCTGTTTCGTCAAGATTTTACATCTTTAAACAAATATTTCGGGCTTTATTCAAATGAGCAGCTACCTCGATACGGATATCATGTACCTAAAGGGAGTCGGTCCAAAACGTTCCGAAGTCCTTAAGAAGGAACTGAATATAAATACATTCAGGGATTTGCTATATCATTTTCCCTTTAAATACCTTGACCGATCAAAATTTCATCGCATAAGCGAGATAAACGCAACCAACGCTTACATTCAAATTAAAGGCAAAATAACATCGTTCAGAACAGAGGGAACGAAATATAAAAAAAGGCTTTTTGCAAAATTCGCCGATGAGACCGGCACAATAGAATTAGTATGGTTTCAGGGCATAAACTGGGTTACTAAAAATTACAATGTAGGTGGAGAATATATAGTTTTTGGAAAGCCCGCGGTGTATAACCGTAAAATAAGCATTGCTCATCCGGAATTGGAACCACTTGAAAGAACAAGCCCAACATCAAGATCTGCTTTTGAACCCCAATATCATACAACAGAGAAAATGAAGGCGAGCTATCTGAATTCAAAGGCAATACAGGTACTCATTTTTAAAATAATATCTTCGCCCGAATTTAATATTGAAGAAACGCTGCCTGATTATATCCTCGGTAAAGAAAAACTTACTCCACTTAAGCAAACCATCCGTTGTATTCATTTTCCGAATAACACAGATGAACTTAAGAAAGCTGAATACAGGTTGAAATTTGAAGAATTATTCTACATACAGCTTAGTATACTAAGATTAAAAACCGGCAGGGAAAATAAAATCAAAGGCTTTGTATTTGGCAGAGTGGCCGAACTGTTTAATGAGTTCTATAAAGAATATCTTCCCTTTGAATTAACAAATGCACAAAAAAGAGTTGTAAAAGAAATAAGGCACGATGTAGGCTCCGGGAAACAAATGAACCGCCTTTTACAGGGTGATGTTGGCAGCGGCAAAACTTTAGTGGCTCTTTTAAGCATGTTAATTGCTCTCGACAATGGTTTCCAGGCTTGTATGATGGCACCAACCGAAATTCTTGCCCAACAGCACTACAATACCTTAACCAGGATGCTCAATGGCATGGATGTAAACATCATGTTACTTACCGGTTCAACCAAAAAGAAAGACCGCGAAGTCCTTCATGCTGAATTAACCTCCGGAAGGCTTCATATTCTGATTGGCACCCATGCTTTAATTGAAGATAGTGTGATTTTTTCGAATCTCGGACTGGTAATAATTGATGAACAACACCGGTTTGGGGTGGCACAACGTGCCAAGCTGTGGCAAAAAAACGAACATCCTCCTCATGTTTTAGTAATGACCGCGACACCAATACCAAGAACACTTGCCATGACTTTGTATGGAGACCTTGATGTTTCTGTTATTGATGAATTACCTCCCGGCAGAAAACCAATACAGACTTATCATTTTCGCGATTCCAAGAGACTTGCCATGTACGGTTTTCTGAGAAAGCAGATTGACATGGGCCGGCAGGTATATGTGGTATATCCATTAATAAAAGAATCGGAGAAACTCGATCTCCAGAACCTCGAAAATGGGTTTGATGGCATGGTTCAGGTATTTTCTCCTCCCAATTATAATGTTATTTGCGTTCACGGTAAGCTAAAACCACAGGAAAAGGAAACAGCCATGACCGTGTTTAAAAATGCCAAAGCACACATTCTTATGGCAACAACCGTAATCGAAGTTGGCGTTGATGTGCCAAATGCAACAGTTATGGTTATTGAAAGTGCTGAAAGATTCGGCCTTTCTCAATTGCACCAATTGCGAGGCAGGGTTGGCAGAGGTGCCGACCAAAGCTATTGTATACTCATGTCGTCGAATAAGCTGACAAACGAGGCCAGAAAACGACTTGAAGTTATGATAGCCACAAACGACGGTTTTGAAATAGCCGAAGCTGATCTAAAACTAAGAGGCCCCGGTGATATTGAAGGAACCCAGCAAAGTGGTGTTCCATTCGTTTTAAAAATGGCAAATATTGCCCGCGACGGACAAATTTTACAATATGTCAGAAATATTGCTGACACCATACTTGAGCTTGATCCCTTGCTGGAAAAAACAGAAAATGCAATTCTTTCGGCGCAATTAAAAGTTATGAAGCAAAATATTGACGACTGGAGTCAAATCTCATAAGTTTCAAGTTCAAAGTTCAAAGTTTCAAGTTCGTTGCAAATAATGACAAAAAACTTCTGTTAGCTGGACATATTTTTTTAATTTTGCACAATTTTATTTTAAAAATCACTCTCTATGGCACGGTTTCTAAAGGATGTATCAAGAACATTTAGCGAATACTTATTAATACCGGGTTTAACAACTAAAGAATGTGTGCCTTCTCAGGTATCTCTGCATACACCATTGGTAAAATTCAAAAAAGGCGAAAAATCTGATATCGAACTAAATATACCCTTTGTTTCTGCTATTATGCAGTCGGTGTCTGACAGCAATATGGCTATTGAACTTGCCAGGAACGGAGGTTTGTCCTTTATTTTCGGGTCGCAGTCTATCGAAACTCAGGCCGAAATGGTTAGAAAAGTGAAGAAATTTAAAGCTGGCTTTGTTGTTAGTGATGCCAATCTTAAACCTGATAATACCCTGCAAGATGTTCTTGAGTTAAAGGAAAAATCCGGCTACTCTACCATTGGAATCACTCATGATGGAACTTCAACAGGTAAGTTTTTAGGAATTGTAACAGGAAGAGATTACAGACCCAGCAGAGACAATATTGATACTAAGGTTGAAGAATTTATGACTCCCTTTGCAAAAATTATTACCGGGGAGCTTGGCATTTCGCTAAACGAAGCCAACGATGTTATTTGGGAACATAAACTTAATGCCTTACCAATTATAGATAAAGACCAGCATCTGAGGTATTTTGTTTTCCGTAAAGATTACGACAGCCATAAAGATAATCCGAACGAATTATCTGACAGCAGCAAGAAATTGTTGGTTGGAGCCGGAATTAACTCGCGGGATTACAAAGAGCGTGTTCCTGAACTACTTGAAGCCGGAGTTGATGTTTTATGTATCGATTCTTCTGATGGATTCTCTGAATACCAAAAAGAAACCCTGGAATACATTAAAAGTTCGTATGGCAAAAATATAAAGGTTGGTGCAGGTAATGTTGTTGATAAAGAAGGATTCAGGTATTTAGTTGATGCCGGCGCTGATTTTATTAAAGTTGGTATTGGCGGCGGTTCAATTTGTATTACCAGGGAACAAAAAGGTATTGGCCGTGGTCAGGCTACATCGTTAATTGATGTGGCTCATGCACGTGACGAATATTACAAGGAAACGGGTATTTATATTCCAATTTGTTCCGATGGCGGAATAGTGCAGGATTATCACATGGTATTGGCATTGGCAATGGGAGCCGATTTTATTATGATGGGCCGTTATTTTGCACGCTTCGATGAAAGCCCAACACGTAAACTAATGGTTGGTGGCAATTATGTAAAAGAATACTGGGGCGAAGGTTCTAACAGGGCACGCAACTGGCAGCGATACGATATGGGCGGCTCAGAAAACCTGAAATTCGAAGAGGGTGTTGACAGTTATGTTCCGTATGCAGGAAAAATGAAGGATAACCTTGATATTACCCTGGGCAAAATTAAATCAACAATGTGCAGTTGCGGAGCTACTACAATTCCCGACTTATGTAAAAATGCTAAGATTACGCTTGTATCTTCAACCAGTATTATTGAAGGTGGAGCCCATGATGTTATTCTAAAGGAACCAAATTTGTAAGCAAAAAACTTTAGCGCATAAAAGGGCTATCACAAAACCAATATGTAGTTATTTTGAATTTCCTGTCTTTCTATATACAGGGGGTGAGGATCATAAAATACAGACTCTCCTGGTTTTTTATTCCGAAGTTGTCAAGACAGAACAACATTTACAATGTCATTTAGAATTTAGGTTACGCGTTGAAGACGCGCGCCAGCTAAATAAGCTGATACAAAAGCAAAAAGGCCGTCCGAAAATCCGGAGCAGCCTTCCCTCTATCAAACCAAGTAAACAGTTTCTTTATAGGTTTAGTTTAGTAGAATTGTGGTTTAGTTTAATCAGTCAATTAGCTTTGTTGGTTTGTGGTTTAATGGTTTGGGTTGGATTTAGATTACGGGTTTTTGATTATTTGGTGTTAGTAATTCATTTTTAGTTTATCTCAAGAACAACATACTTGGTGAACTTATAAAACTCTTTTGGGTCATTTATAGCTAAGTGATCTACCTGATCTTCGTCGGTAACAAACTCGTATGAATCTGCCGGATGCTCAGAAATAAGTTTCACTTTTTCGGAATGTACCGGAATAAGCTTTGTTTCTCTCATATCAACTGTTTCAAAAAGCTCCTGGCTTACTTTTGTGTTAATGCTTTTAGTGCTTCCAAGTCCCAGAATTCCGCCTTCTTTAGTTATTAAACCTTTTTCTTTAAGCTCTTTTGGTGTTCCAAGTGCATAATATGCTTTGTTCAAATCAGCAATCTGATTGTCTTTATTTTCCAGTTCAAGTTCCTGTTGAATCCGGTCTTCCTCCATTTTCTGAATTTGATCATTCAGCACACTCACTTCGTAATGTTTGTTCTCTAACTCCTCTGTCAGTGCAAGAATTTCAGAGCTTCTAACTTCAAGATTCGAGTTTAAATCTTCAATTTTCTTCTCAAGACTGCTGATTTTTGCTCCCGAATCTCTCAACTTCTTATTAAGACTGGCCAGCCTGGTTCTGCTTTCTTCCAGAAGTAAAGCCAAATCCTGAACATCCTGAACAATTTTATCTTTCTTGTTTTCCTGAAGTTCAGGATTCTCCGTTTCAATTGAGATCGATTCTCTTTTTTCCCTGATAAACGCAAGGTCAGATTCAATCTGGTTAAAAGCATCAATAAAATCATTTAAAAGCGAGTCTCTTTCTACCAGAGCTATGGTTAAAGAATCATTAGAGGTTTTAAGCTCAGTAATCATTTCAGACTTTGTTTGAGTCTGACAAGAAATAAGTCCTGCTATAGCTATGCCAAGCAAGGCAAAATTTCTGGTTAAATTTTTTAGTTTTAGTTTCATAGTTTTTTTGGTTTAAAAGTAAGGGTTACTTTGCAGTGCCTCATCGTAACCCTTACAGGTGCCAACAATTAAGTTAAATAGTTTTGTCGTTTGTGGTTTTGTTTGACGTGTACGAATCTATTTTAGTTTGACTCCTTCAGTATTTTAATTACCGGCTTTAGCTGATAATCACCATTTCCTTTTTGAATTACAGACTTTTCTGCATCAAAATGTTTTTTATCTGTCCAAACATGAATAACAATCTGCTTATCATAATTCTTCTTGTTTTTTTGATTATACCTTCTAAAATGAAAATCTTAATCTGTATATTTTAATCGAAATGCGTGCCACAAAATTCAATACGCATATAAGTCTGGTTTATTGATAGATACAAAACATCCCAAACCCATAATTTTTTCATTTTGAAAACAATTTTCCCAAATTGAGAATTGACCGGGTTTGAAATGTCTCAATCAGAAAACTTTCATAAACAAACATTGTTGTCCGGTAAACCGGAATATTAATAATTATTTGTTTTTAACATTCTAATAATCAATATTAGCATTCTGCAAGTTCAAAAG
>JAFGVA010000093.1 GCA_016938235.1 Bacteroidales bacterium
AAGGTGAATATGTTCTATGCTACCTATAATAATCAAACAGGAGATTTCATTCCCACTGTTCAGAATATAGTTTTAGAAAATGTAATAGTTAAAAATGGGGGCCATTATGGTATTTTAGCAAAAGGCTATAAAGAATCTCCCATTAAAAATATAACACTTAGCTATGTAATTATTGAGAAGGTTGATAAACCCTTTTCGTTAGAAAATGTTGAAAATCTCGTATTGATTGATACATATATTAACGGAGAACTTATGCAAAGCCCTCAATAGATTCGTTGAATATAAATAACTAAATAATTAAATTATGAACAATAGATTATTGGAACTGAAATGCTTTAAATTTTATTTAGCATTATTTATCTTTTTAGGATCGATATCAGCAAACCAGCTACATGCCCAGGGGCGATTTACGGTTAGTGGCAAGATAATAGAATCGGAAGATCAAACTCCTTTACCGGGAGTGAATGTTGTTGAAAAAGGCACAAACAATGGTACTGCTACTGATATTGATGGTAACTATAAATTTGAAGTAACTAGTCCGGATGCAGTTATTATTGTGAGTTTTATTAGTTATAAAACTCAGGAAATTAATGTGGCTGGAAGAAGTACAATCAATGTTACTCTTGAACCTGATGCTCAAGCCCTGGATGAGGTGGTAGTTATTGGTTATGGAACCGCTCGTAAGTCAGATTTAACCGGTTCGGTTGTCACGCTTTCTGGAGATGATTTGAAAAAACAATCCATTTCGAGTGTAGCCGAAGCTTTAACAGGACGTATGGCTGGGGTCCAGGTAACCTCAACTGAGGGTTCGCCTGATGCTGAAATTAATATTCGGGTTCGGGGAGGTGGATCTTTAACACAAGATAGTTCTCCGTTAATAATTGTTGATGGATTTCCTGTAAACAGTATGAATGATGTTTCTCCAACGGATATTGAAAACATTACAGTTTTGAAAGATGCTTCCTCTACTGCCATTTATGGTTCCAGAGGAGCAAATGGGGTTGTAATTATAACTACTAAAACTGGGAAAGAGGGAAAAATAACGGCAAGCTTTAATATGTTTTATGGAATGAAAAAGATTGCAAAAACAATTGATGTTCTGCAACCTGAAGATTTTGTAAAATGGCAATATGAATATGCATTGCTTGATGATAACTTAGCTTCTTATGAAAAATATTTTGGTTTATGGGAAGATTACGATCAGTATGCAGGCATGGCCGGAAATAATTGGCAGAAACAAATTTATGGTCAATTGGGAGAAATTAATAGTCGCGATTTATCCGTTCGTGGTGGAACCGAAAATTTTAATTTCAATTTTAATTATGCACTCTATGATGAGAAAACGATTATGGTGGGTTCTAATTTCAAAAGAAATAACCTCTCATTGTCATTAAAAAATAAAGCAAGCGAGAAAGTTGATTTGTCGTTTACAATGCGTTACGCTAATACTGAGATAAATGGAGGAGGAGCCAATGAACAAAATGAGATCTCATCGGCAGATGCACGCCTCAGACATAGTGTTGGCTATTCACCAATTCCACTACCTGGTTTAACAACTGATAATACAGACGAAGCACTTTCTACATATCTTGTAAATCCTTTTGTAGCTGTTGCTGATAATCAACGTCAACAGCTTCGGAAAAACTTCAATATGCTTGGTAGTCTCTCATGGTCAATAATCGACAACCTTAAATTTAAATCAGATCTGGGATTAGATAATTATAATTATATAGACTACCGTTTCTACGGGCGCTCTACCTATTACGCAAATAACAGACCATCTGCCGAAAATCAAGGACTCCCTTCATTGGTTTTTAGTGATCAAAAAAGAGATCGTTTCAGAAATGCGAATACACTGAATTATGACTTTAAAAAAATATTGGGTGAAAAACATAGCTTAAAGCTTCTTTTAGGAGAAGAAATGATAATTACACATAACAATGAGGTAACGACCGAAATTCAGGGATTTCCGAAGTTTTTCGACTTTGAAACAGCTAAAAGCCTGACTACCCAAGGTATTCCGCAATCAGTGGATAACTATTACAGTCCTGATGATAAATTGTTGTCTTTTTTTGGCCGTATAAACTACGACTATAATAATCGTTATCTTTTTACAGCTACATTACGTGCAGACGGTTCAAGCAAGTTTCTGGGTAATAATCGTTGGGGTTATTTTCCATCTGCTGCCATTGCCTGGAAAATGGCACAGGAAGATTTCTTAAAAGATGTATCCTGGATAAATGAACTTAAACTTAGGTTAAGTTATGGTGAGGCTGGTAATAATAATATCCCATCCGGACAAACTTTGCAAAATTTTGAATCGAATACTACTACCTATTTAAATGGTATTCCAACCTATTGGGCCGCATCCAGTACCATGGCAAACCCTGATTTAAAATGGGAAACTACAGTTACGCAAAACCTTGGCCTTGACTTTGATTTTTTCAATGGCCGTTTTAGTGGTTCTGTAGAAGCATATAAAAATGTCACTAAAGATCTTCTAATTAATTTTCCTGTTCCTGGAACAGGTTATGTAAGTCAGTATAGAAATATGGGAGAAACTCAAAATACAGGGATTGAGACTTCTTTAAATATAGCAGCCATAAGTAAAAAGGATTTTGGTTTGACTTTTTCTTTCAATAT
>JAFGVA010000094.1 GCA_016938235.1 Bacteroidales bacterium
ATTTTTAATCGCGCATCAAAGAACCGGCAATTTTTATTCGCACAATTTTAAAAACCGGCGATTACAAATCGCCGCACCCGAAGGCTTTCCATTTTTCATCGTCATTCCGGCCAGGCCGGTAGCTGTGTCGGCCAAGTAATCCGCCTCTGCGGGCGCATGGCTTGTTTGTCGTTATAAACGACCGAAAGCTTACCCCACGTCTTAGCGAAGCGGTGACGAGGGGGAGTTGGGGGCCTCGTTATTTTCTTTAATCAACTCGTCAAGTTTGGTAATTATGCTAGGTTTTATTTCATTTTTAATTTGAAAATTTCCAAGATTCGTTTCAATCAAATTTGCAATTTTATCTGCATAATCATTGTTTTGAAATAGGCAAACTATGTCTCTGTATTTTTTTCTGTTTATTGGATTTTGATAGTGTCTCTGAACTAAAAGTAAAAACTCATCGATTGGCAAACTATTATTTCTAGTTTTGCTAAAGTCTTCAATGTTAGATTCATGAAGTAGATTTTTACGCATTTTAGCCAGTTTGTTGACTAATTTCCATTTTTTGACATCTTTGTCTGTAAATAATCCATTAATAATGTCCAAGAAACTAATAGCATCGTTAGAAAGATTAAAGTTTTCCTCAGCCAATGAAATTATATTATAATTTATAGCATTTGAGTCGATGCGCATATTCATTACAGAAACGGTATTGGCAAACTTCATTGGTGGATAGACATACCAATGACTTAATTCTTTAAATCTATTAAAACTAGACCTCACTTCATAAAAAGACGTATCCCAAGTGATTAAATATGGTTCAGTAAAATATCCATCTTCCATGTCAAAATGCAACTGAGACAAATGAAGAATCGTATTTAAATCATGTTTTCTGGCTTCATATGATTTTTGGTCATGCCTTAGATAACTTAATGAAATTTCGTATTGTCTTCGATAAGCATCATAGTTGTCAAATAATGGTGGTGTTTCCACAACAATATTCAAAAGCTCAAACCTTTCAACTAAATTTTGAATAAGTTCTTCTATAAACCTTGTTTCGTTTTGGATTTTAGCATTCACATCCAATAATTCCTCGACAAAATCTGCAAAACTCTCAAAATCTCCAATATGATTTTCTCGTAGTTCGAGGAAATAGTTAAAAAAGACATTTTTTGAAGGACCTAAGTCTTTTATAAAATCCAATTCAAGAAACCTCGCTAGTTTAACCCCGTTTAAAATGTGCCAAGCAACTTCCTCTACATAACCAATTGTCGTGTGAAGACAAATTGGGATGTCTGAACTCTCAACAATTTCTAAGAAAGACTTAACGGCTTGATATAGCCTGTCATCATATTCAATATCATCATAATTGAAACAGATTGTCTGCAAAAGTATCTGTGTGTCTAGATATACTTTTCTTTTTGAGCTATTCAAATATGATTCTAACTTATCTGATTTGAACAGATTAGTGAACATTTTTGACACGCTTATCTTATTTAGGAATTCATTTTTAGAGCAAACTATTAATAGCTGTCTTGCAATTGAATTTGCATCATTAACATTTATTCCATGTTTACTGGTCAAATGGTTAATTAAATTTTCAAATATCTTCTGAATTTTGTTACTGTGTTTTGTGACACCATTCAATAGTTCATTTTCATCTAATTCATAGTTTGCATTATAAAGCTCAATTATTAGTTTGACAATACTTTCAGTTTCATCCACAAGGTTAAATCGACCTAAAACTTCCTTAAATGAAAAAATAAGTTCCGCTTCATGTGTTTGAGAATTATTTTCAATTTCCTCAATCTTATTTTTTGTATCGTCTGTTAATTTGAATTGTTTTGGAGAAGTACCCGGAATATCAATAATTTTTGATTCAGATTTCAATTTTCCTATTTCAGTCTCAAAGAAATTTCTCTCAAATTTGTTGTAAAAAATACTCGATAGACTATTATAAATGCATTCAACCGTTTCATTGGGCCTAGTGTACAGATGAGTCAATATCAAGGATTGTATGAAATTATTTTTAATGGAAGTTATGTCTCGCCCCATTGATAATGTGTCGAAAAGTATTTTTGTATTGGTGTCTATTGAAAGCCTTTCCTCGGGAAATACTGCTTTGTTAAATTTATGTATGGTTTGTCTTATAGATTTGAATTCTTGAGCTAAGCCAGCTAATTCATTTGCATCTATTATTCTAAGAGTTATTTGATAATTTATGTCAGCATTTTTTATTAATTTTTTCTTTTTTTCAGGAGAAATTGGTTGAGAAATATAAAAATCAAGGGTGTTTAAATAATTATACTCATCAATATTTTCCTTTGATTTCTTTAAATCTTCCTCCAATTTATTTTCATACTTGTTTTGCTGAACAGTTATTTGAATATTTCTTTTTATCTGCTTGTCATTAATAGAGTATATTAAGTCTATTCCTCCATCATAAGGTCCATCAGAGATGAAGACATTTCTTGTTTCGTAATATTCTTTTGCATAATTCAATATTAACTCATCAAAATTCTGTTTGGATAATTTTTCAATCCATTTTCGATATTCATCCTTAAAATTTGTATTCATATTCGATGTCTTTTTATAATAAGGCACAACGTCTTAATAAGTTTATAACTAAAAATACTTCCACTTTGTCGGCTGAAGTATGTAAAATATTTTTCCGATGCGACTGCGTATCTTAATTGGGTAATTGCCTGTACCACTTTTCCCGCCCCTAAATTTATCACAATCCATTCAGAAAATGTTCTGTTAATCACCGGAAATGCACGAAAGTTTTTAACAACGTCAACCGGAATCATAAAAAATTGGCTAGTTTAGGCATTCAACGGCTTAGTTGTCTCGTTCGCCATGCTAGTTGTATCAATCTCCTGGCTAGGTGACGTGTTCTCCATTTTAGATACCTCATTCCCGTCGTTAGGAAACACATTGTCTTCTCTAGGAGCCTCATTCTCCTCTCTAGGAAGGTCATTCTCCTCTCTAGGGACCTCATTCCCCTATAAAACATCATTGCTGGGGCTCAAAACGATCAAAATAGCGTAAAAAACAGGTGTAAAAGGCATTATTCTGCAATACCTGGCTCATTTTGCTTACATACAGACCCAATTACAAGCATAATACGGGCAGATTTGCACCCCAGATACGAAAAACCAATCATTCTGAATTATTTTTTTGAAAAGTAGCTGAAAAACACAATTTAACTATTTCAATTCATGATAATAGAACCTAATTTGCATAATCAAATACCAATTAACTACCATTAAAATTTATTCATTATGGCTTTAAAATTCACTTTTAGCTTTGGAGACCTTATCCAACGCGCCGACCGTATTGACACGCTCCTGCAACGCGATGCCGAACAGTTTTCGGGCATCGGCTACAACGGCGATTTTCGCGCCAGCCTGAAAGATAAAACTGCTGTTTTCCGCGCCCTTCCGTCCGACAATTACTGGCAGGGACAGCAGATGCTGAAAACCGAGGACAAGAAAAGGCTGTTGAGCGAGCTTACCGCCCAGCTGGTCGATTTGCGTTTC
>JAFGVA010000095.1 GCA_016938235.1 Bacteroidales bacterium
ATATAAAACATCTTCCAAAATACAGCTTGTCAAAGAACTTGTTTATTGATAGTTATTAACTATTTTTCACTAACTAAACGACATTGACTCTACATTCTACATTCTGAATTCTCAATTATATTTAAATCCAGTAAAGCATTCCGAAATCCTGTCTGTGAGGCAGCAATTCGTGTTTTGGGAATACCCTTACGCCATACTGAAATGTTCCGGGGCGTTCCATGGATGCTTCCAGCTCGTAAATGGCTGTTGTTTCATCAAACTTTACAAGTTTGAAATCCATACGATCGACCAATTCGCTAAATCCCTCAGAAATAACAAGCTCAACCCCAACATTTTCATGAGGAATATCATTCAGTCTTAACACTACTTCGCCATGGTAAACCGATCCCGTTTCGATGCTCTGTGTGTTCTTTTCAAGCAGTTTCATATCCAAAACTTCCATCTTGCCCCACATATGCATCATTTGCTTTTTCCAGGTTGCAAGTTCTTTTATCTTCTGATAATCGTCTTTTAACAGCTCAGCACTTCGCTTAAATTGTTTGTTGTAAAAACGGTCAATATAATCGGTAATCATTCTACGTGTAGTAAAATGAGGAGAGACTTTTGCTATTGTATTTTTAATGAACGAAACCCATTCATGAGGTATTCCTTCAGCATCACGATTATAGAATGCCGGCAAAATATCGTTTTCGAACAAACTGTAGATAACTTCAGCGTCCAGATCATCCTGAAATTCCTGGTTTTCATAGGTTCGCTCATTGGTAAGCGCCCATCCGGCATCGGGTTTATAGCCCTCTACCCACCAACCGTCTAAAACACTAAAATGCATAGTACCGTTCATCACGGCCTTTTCTCCACTGGTTCCTGATGCCTCAAGCGGTCTGGTAGGGGTATTAAGCCATATATCTGCTCCTGAAACCAGAAGTTTTGCAAGGCCGATACTGTAGTTTTGAAGGAAAATAATCTTACCGATAAATTCAGGTCTTTTAGATATATCTACGATGTACTTTATTAAATCCTGACCTGCTTTATCTCTTGGATGCGCTTTGCCGGCAAAGATAAACTGTATGGGTCTGTCCGGATTATTTATCAGCTTTGACAAGCGATCCGGATTTTTAAATAAAAGGTGTGCCCGCTTATAGGTAGCAAACCTGCGTGCAAAAACAACAGTTAATACTTTGTCCGATAAAGAGTGCTGTATAGCTGTTAAGTGCCTTGGATCTTCATGTCTTTTAATCCAGTTCTCTTTATAACGTTCTTTAATTGCATGTATGAGTCTTGTTCTCAGACTTTGTTTAATGTTCCAAACACGTTTGTCATCTATATCATAAATTCTATTCCATTTTTCAAAATCGAGCTGCTCATCAACGAAATTACCATCGAACATCTCCTGGTAAACCTTTTTCCAAGCTGATGAAGTCCATGTATTCCAATGAACACCATTTGTGACATAGTTCACATGCAATTCCTGGGGCAAAAATCCGGGCCACAGATTTACAAACATATCTTTGGTAACCTCCCCGTGAAGCATACTAACTCCGTTCACCTCTTGAGCAAGGTGCGCTGCAAGGTAGCTCATATTGAATTTTTCTGACCAGTCGTTTGGATTGGAACGTCCCAATGCCATAAATTCCTCCCAACTTATCCTTATCCTGTCGGGATAATGTCCCATGTATTTACGTAATAAATCTTCGTCGAAATGGTCATGCCCTGCCGGAACAGGTGTATGTGTTGTAAACAGAGTTGTACTTCTAACAATTTCTTTGGCTTCAGAAAATGTAAGTTGTTCTTCCCTCATCAGTGTGCGTATACGCTCCAGGCCAATAAAAGCACTGTGCCCTTCGTTGCTGTGGTATAGGTCGGGCGTGATGCCTAAAGTATTTAATGCCCTGATACCCCCAACTCCAAGTAAAAGCTCTTGTTTTAAACGGTTCTCATTATCGCCGCCATAAAGCTGGTGCGATACACCACGATCTTCAACCGCATTATTCTCAAAATCGGAGTCAAGAAGATATAATATAATACGTCCAACCTTTATGTACCAGATTCGTGCATATATCGATCTGCCTGGCAGGGTAACAGAAATTGTAACAAAATCTCCGTTTTCATCTCTTACCGGATGAATTGGAAGCTTTGAAAAGTGCTGATAATCATAATTTGCCTGCTGTTCTCCTTTGTTGGTTAAAACCTGGCTAAAATAGCCATACCGGTATAACAAGCCAATTCCAACAATATTAACTTTTGCATCGCTTGCTTCCTTCAGGTAATCCCCGGCCAGAATTCCAAGGCCCCCGGAATACAGTTTCAGGCAATCATGAAATCCGAATTCCATGCTGAAATAAGCAATCTTTGGCTGGCTCAGTTCTTTTTCTCCTTCAAGATATTGCTTTAATCTGCTGTAAACACTGTCAAGTTTTGCAATATAATTACTGTCTTTACTAAGTTGAGCTATTCTTTTAAAAGAAACCTGTTCAAGTATAATGTAGGGATTATAATCGCTCAATCTCCATACTGCGGGATCAATGGTTTCAAAAAGCTCCTGTGCCTCATCGTCCCATGTCCACCAGATATTTTCCATAATTTCTGTCAGCCTTGAAAGACTCTTTGGGAGCTTAGATTTAACTATAATTCTTTTCCATTGAGGTTGATTAGACAAAGGCCTGATTTCTTCATATTTCCGTGCAATTTGCTTTTCTTCAATGGGTACAAACTGATCGGATCTGGCTAAGGAACGATCCAATGCAATAGAATAAGCCTGATTATAATTCTCAACCAATACCCTCCACAGTGCTATTTGAGACGATTTTAAAGATTCTTTCCTTAATTCTTCAATATCATTTTTACCTTTTATTTTATAATTCTTAAGAATCGCATCCTTTATTTCAACCGCAACATCATAATCGTTATCGTCGGTTCGTTCAATAACCGTTATTGCACCCGATTGAACATCGGTATTATTCCTGGCCCAGATTCCAAACCCGGCAAGCGATGTTGTTATAGTTGGTACTGAAAAAGCAAGACTTTCAAGAGGCGTGTAACCCCAGGGTTCGTAATACGAAGGAAAAACTGTCTGATCGCAACCCATTAATATATCATAATAAGGAAGGTTAAATAACCCATCATTCCCGTTTAAATAGGAGGGCACAAAAACTACCTTCACCTTATCGTTACTTGTATTTATCAGGTTGTATTTTTTCAGCGATTTGAGAATTGGATCCCATTCCGGATCATGCAAATAGTGCGTCATATACCTTAATCCGCATTCGCAAACCTCATTTTTTGCAAGGGCGGTCTGTAGTTCTTTACGGGCTCCGTAGTGATGTGCCGGTACAAGGAAAAAAGCCAGAATAGGCCGATCAAGTTTATCTGACTCCTGCAACTGTTTCAACGAATTAATAAAAATATCCAGCCCTTTGTTCTTATACTCGTAACGCCCACTTGTAGCAATGATATAAGTGTCTTCAGGTAATTTTTCAGCAACAAGGCTCGATGCTATTGTCAACATCTTGGCCCTGGCTTCTTCTCTCTTTAAATTAAGCTCTATGTCTGTCGGAATAATTGTATCCTCAAAGCCATTTGGGGTAACTATATCAACATCTCTGCCTAAAAACTGCTGACATTCATTAGCAGTAATATCGCTAACCGTGGTAAAAACATCTGCAACCTGAGCTGTAATTTTTTCAAGCGATTGTTTTGATAAAATATTAAACTCTTTAGCAACCTCATCCGGATTATAGCTTTTTAGTTTGCTGTACAAGGGTCTGTTGTTCCCGGCAATACATCTTCCGATAACTGTTGCATGAGTTGTAAAAGCAGTAGCTACCTGTGGCAGGTTCTTCTTCAGATAAAGCACTCCCGCTCCGGTCATCCACTCATGAAACTGAGCAACTGCTTTATCTCTTGGCGATAAATTAAACTTGATAAAACTTTCAATCAGTTTACCGCTGGCATAACCAAAAAGAGCAGGTTCAATGTAATCCCACTGTCCCGAAATGGAATCAAGTTTATAGTCTTCCCACAACCGGCTGAAAACATAATCTTTCTGTTGAAAAAAATCACTGAAGTCCATTAATATCGCAACAGGTCGTGATGGAATTTTCCATCTCCCTACTTTTATTCGGAAACCTTCCTTTCCAGCCTCTTCCCGCCACTCTTTAAACAAATGTTCGTCTGGTTCAAATTCGGAGTTATCTCCTTCATCTCTTACAAGATCGGGGCCAATAAGTATGAAATTATCACCCATCTTTTCTTTAATTGAAACCGACTTGGTTGCCACGACAGTATGTATCCCACCTACTTTATTACACACTTCCCAGCTGACTTCGAACAGGTAATCAGGTTTAATATTGGTATTTGACATAATTTTTCTTTTTCAAGTCACACAATAATATTCATAAAATCAAACAATACAGTTCTAAACTAAAGCTCTCGTTATTTTGTTTTTGCTTTCTTAGTTGCTGCTGCTTTTTTTGCAGTCGTTTTTTTCTTGGTTGCGGTTTTTGGCTGAACTGTTTTTGATGTTTTCGCCTTTGCTGGCGCTTTTTTTGCTACGGTCTTGCTTGGTGGTTTTGTAGTAACAGTTTTTTTTGTTGCTTTACTTGATGTTGTTTTTAATGGTCCCTTTTTGAGTTTTAAAATTTCTGCTTCGTATTTCTCAATTTGTTTATTCTTATCGAAAATTATTGCGGCAAGTGTTGCCAGCTCCTGATCCTTTTGGTTTTCAGGTACTGCACTGTTTAAACGGATAATAAAATCCGAAAGAATATTCATATAGTTGATGTAGGCATCGTAGGGAGAATCGAAGGGATTAAAGTATGAATGTACTTCGCCATCGCTGAAAACCTTTGTGCTCATATAATAAAAGTGGTCGCTGGATTGCAGGTATTTCCAATCAATTAAAATCTTTTTATCCTCGCATTTCTGAATTCTCTCGGTTAAAGAATATAGCTTGTTAAAGGCATCTTCCTGCAAATCGTTTCCAAGCCAGGCAGTTAAGTCACGTTCCTCATCAGCCCATGAAATAGGATGTGGAACAGATACAGCTGATACCGGTTGTAATTTCTCTGCAATCTCAGATGGTGTAGCAAACTTAAATGATGTTTTTTTTAATACCTCTTTCGGGAAATGTTTCAGGAAGTCAAAAATCCCCGATTCTTTAGATTGATGCTCACCAAATGTTTCATAATCCAAAAAAAGATTGGCAGTTTCACCGTTTTCAAGCGCCTCAGAAATCCACCCGACATATTTTTCTGCTGTTAATGGATATTCAGCCCATGACTGGTTTGAAAACCTGAAAGCCAAATCGTCGCTAAGTTCGTAGTTTCTTAATAAAACTTTCTGCTTCGGATTTATTGCGTTACAATAAAGAAAGTTGGAGCTTTTCCAGCCCATAATGTGTTTTGCTCCTTCAGTAACAACAATAGGAAACCCCATATCAAAGACTTTTGCTCCTATTTCATCAGAATAAATGAGTTCGGTACCTCTGAATACTTTTGGTTCAACATTTAAAAACTCTTTAATCCTGTCGGTATGCAGTTCAACCTGTTTTCTGAATTCTTCATCATTCTTAAAAGCTACCAGAGAGTGTGAATAGGTTTCTGCCAAAAACTCAACACACCCGGTTTCCGCCAGCTTTTTAAAGCTGTCAAGAACCTCGGGGGCATAAAGTCTGAACTGATCCATTGCGATACCTGATATAGAAAAAGTAACTTTGAAATTTGTACCGTATTCTTTTATAAGTTGAAGCAAAAGCTTATTGGCCGGCAAATAACATTTATTTGCCACCTTGTGCATTATCGATTCATTCAAATAATCGTCGTAATAATAATGGTCATTACCTATGTTGAAGAAACGATATCTCTTGAGTCTCATTGGCTGATGCACCTGAAAATATAGGCAAATTGTCTTCATTTGATTTATTTAGTTTTATAGTATTTCAAATTAAAGTCTGGTAAATTTCTTTTACATGAGTTGCTGCACTATCCCATTTTAAGTTATTTACTTCTTCTTTCCCATGTTGCCTGAAATGCTTCTCCAGACCCGGATAGTTTAATATTCCGTAGATGGCATCTGCCATAGCATCAATATCCCAAAAATCGAGTTTTATTGCATTTTGCAGTATCTCCGATACACCTGACTGCCGCGATATAATAACAGGCACATTAGACTGCATTGCTTCGAGAGGTGAAATGCCAAAGGGCTCTGAAACCGAAGGCATTACATACACATCGCTTAAATCAAACATTTCCTGAACCTGATCTCCCTTGAGAAAGCCGGTGAAATGAACCCTGTCTCCGATTTTTAAGGCGGCAACCCTGTGTATCATTCTTGTAAGTAATTCTCCGCTACCGGCCATAACAAAGCGAACATTGCTCATTTTCTGCAAAACGCTATACGCTGCCTCAATGAAGTATTCGGGGCCTTTTTGAAGTGTTACCCTGCCAAGGAAAGTGACAATTTTATCATTAATGCCTTTTTCGGCCTTGAGTGTTTCAATAGTTTTTGAAGGTTCAACTGCATTGTATACTGTGGTAACTTTTTCCGGATCAATACCGTAATTATTAATTACAATATTTTTTGTAAGATTACTAACCGTAATAACTTTATCGGCAGCATGCATTCCTCTGCGCTCAATATCGTATACCCCCGGATTAACACTTCCACCGCTTCTGTCAAAGTCTGTAGCATGAACATGCACAACCAGTGGTTTGCCTGATACTGCCTTTGCAGCCATACCGGCAGGATATGTCAGCCAATCATGCGCATGAATAATATCGAAGTCAAACTGACTGGCAATTTGTCCGGCAACCACAGCATAATTAGAAATTTCCTGAAACAGGTTAGCTCCGTAGCCACCACTAAAATCAAACTTCTGGCCCATTTTGGTATATACAAGTTCTTTACCTTCGGACCGGGCAAAATCTATGGCCGCTTCATATTCTTCGGGAGTTGCATAGGGAAGGATATTAGACTTAATTTCTATAAAACTTATCTTACGAAGAAAACTTTCATAGTTACGAATACTACTTCCAAGAGAAATTTCGTTTGCCCCAATAAGCCGGACAATTTTATGGTCTTCATCACCGAAGGCTTTTGGAACAACAAATAATATTTCCACATCGCCCACAGTGTAAAGGCCTTTTGTCAAGCCATAGCAAGCAGTGCCTAACCCTCCGGAAATGTGTGGTGGAAACTCCCACCCAAACATCAGAACCTTCATTCGTTTTATTGTGTTTTGTTTTAATTTTCTGGATCCAATATAAACTGAGCTATCATCAACAATCAGCCCATGGCTCAATAAACAGTTTCACTAATCTGTAAAAGTTAATTACTCTAATTCTAATTTCTCAACCTTATCTATTATTCGCATAACAGCTGCTACACTCCATGCCTGAGAAATAGCTCCTCTTGGAGTGTGTGGAGGATCACCATCATAAATCTCAGATATTGTTCCAATACCATGTTCACTCATGCAGGGCTCAAAATCATCAATTATCTTTTTTATATGGGTTAAACCCGAATGTTTATGTATTTGAATATATGCTTCGCAATAATGCTCTATTAGCCAGGGCCAGACTGTACCCTGATGGTAAGCCCGATCGCGTTCATCCTGATTCCCCTGGTAAATTCCTTTGTAAAGAGGATTCTTAGGTGCAAGTGTTCTTAACCCCCGTGGAGTAAGCAAATACCTTTTAACATTTTCAATTATTGAATTCTTCTGTTCTGAATCTAAGGGAGAATATTTTAAAGCAGCGGCAATTACCTGATTTGGTCTGATGCTCCAGTCTTTAAAGTCTCCGTCAACATAGTCTGCCAGATAAGCCTTCGATTTATCCCAGAATGTTTCAACAAAGGATTTCTCAATCAGCTCAGGATAATCTTTCCATTTCTTTATGAAAGTTTCATCATTGGCTTTTTTTGCAAGATATAAACTGAAACATACTGCATTATACCATAAAGCATTAATTTCGACAGGACAACCTATTCTTGGAGTAACCGGTACACCCCCCACAACAGCATCCATCCAGGTTAAGGCTTTGCCTTTTACTCCAGCATAAATAAGTCCGTTCTCAAGCATGTGGATGTTGTGATGAGTTCCTTTCTGGTAAGCATTTAATATTTTCTTGAAGAATTTTCCATACTTATCCCAAACTGCTTTATAAGACCTGGCCTCAATTGTATACTGTTGCATTGCCCAGAAAAACCAAAGCGAGGCATCAACGGTGTTAAATGCAGGATCGTCATCGGATCCCATGTTCGGAAAGAGTCCATCCTTTAGTTTTGAAACCATTGTGTCAATAACAGAAAGGAAGGTTTTGAAATCTTTATTGGGCAGTGTAAGACCGGGTAATGCAATAAAAGTATCCCGGCCCCACGATCCAAACCAGGGATAACCGGCTATTACTTCAGTCTTTCGGTTTTTCTTAACGAAGAACTGTTCTGCACTGTTCAAAAGGCAATTCTTAAAACTATCGCGTGGAATGCGTTTTTTTGATTCTACCGAGAATTTTCGGGCAAGAGATGCCGGATTTGCTAAATCGGTACTGGCAGAAAAAATAATTGAATCTCCCTCTTTCGCTTCTGCTTCAAAATACCCCGGAACAAATAAATCTTCCTTAAAATCATAGCCTCTTTTTTGCTCCTCGATATATTCAATGTTATAATACCAATCGGGCACCTGAACAAATTCAACCTCTTTAGAAAACTGCATGTGCAGATAAGGATACCCATCGTAAAGTTTTGATTTTATCCCGTTGTCAATGTGTTTAACTTTGGTGTTTGCATGCATATTGGCTTTGCTCAATTGATGCATGTTCCGGAAAGCAAGAAAAGGTGTAAACTTCAATTTCAATGTACTATCTGATTCTAAAATGGTATACTTAAGCAGAAATTGCTGTTCGTTTTGAACCAGCAGGCTTTCTCTGAGAATACGCACACCACCAACACGATAATATATCTGGGGGACAAAATCTATCTGAAAATCCTGTATGTATTTATGCCCTCTGGGCAAATACAAATCTCCCTGGTATTTATGTATCCCGAGGTTAAACTCATCATGATTATAAACTATAGTAAGATCCAGAGACGATAAGAGTACATGTTTATCGCCATCGAGATGTTCCATGGGACTTACAAGCAATCCATGGTATTTACGGGTGTTACAACCGGTAAGGGTCATACTGGCATATGAACCTGCACGGTTGCTTCTGATTATTTCACGATTGAGTGAATACTCAAGGTTTATTAATTCTTTTTTGTCAAATTCAAGATAGCTCATGAGGGTCTGATTTCAGTACATACAAGTTAAAGATATTTCCTTAAATCATCACTTATATATTGCGTGTTTTTACAAAATTCTAAAACTTTATACTATTAAACACAAATAAAACTTTAATTGTTCGTTAATATATCTTAATTTTTGCTTACTCTTTATAATTTATTGTAATAATTTAATTTTATTTTATTACTCATTGTGGCATTTTTGCGTCTATTAGCATTTTTAAAACGTTTTTTACAGAAACGCAATTTCATCGATTTTATTTTTAAATACTTTATAATAACCGGTATTGCCGTATTATGGGAAAAATAGTCGGTTTTCTGTGTAATGTTTATGTAATTTTAAAAACAAACTTCGTTTTATGTTACAGGACGAATAATAAGTTTAACTGTTTCAGGTTTAAAAATGTATTTTAGCTTTGCAATCACAATAAATACTTTTGGCAATGGTCAGAAATATATTTTATGCGCTTGTTTTATTATTGCTGTTTCAATGTAGCCCACAAAACAATGAGTTTGTAATTAATGGCTCATTTAAAATTCCGGCAGAAACGAAATTATACCTGAAAACCCTGGGGGTTGATGAGGCCATAAAGGTTGATTCTGCTATATCTGATAAAACAGGCGCTTTTGAACTTAAAGGATTTTGTTCAGAACCTTCGCTATATGTTGTTCAATATCTTTCTGAAAAGATATACCTGGTAATTAAACCCGAAGATGATATTCAAATTGATATTGATAATTCTCTTGCTCACCCAAGCTATTACATAACAGGCTCTGTTGATTCAAGGTTGCTTAGAGAATTAATATTTGAGCAAAACAAGGTGCTTGAGAAAATTACAAGCATAAGTTTGTCTTATGAACAAAGTAAGCAGAATTCAGAAACCTTTCTGCAGAAAAAAGAATATTTAGACAGCCTGTATGACGAGCTTTTAAGAAATCATAAGGAATACAGCAAAAAATTCATAAATGATAATCCGAAAAGCTTAGCAACAATTTTTGCTTTATACCAGAATTTTGGAAAATCTGGTCAAAGCTTGTTTGACCAGTTTGAAGATATTGATGTGTTTTCATTTGTGGATTCTAATTTAACAATGCTTTATCCTAACACTCCTGCTGTAATCGCACTGAATAAAGATGTAACCGACATTAAACTGCAACTGGAACATAAAAAATTTTCCGACAAAATCTATTCGCCCGGAATGAAGGCTCCGGCATTTAAGGCTTTGTCTATTTCAGGTGATTCTATATTGCTGTCAGACTTTAAGAATAAACCTGTAGTTTATTTATTTTTTGCAAGCTGGAATTCTCCTTCGGCTCAGGAAGTAAAGGAACTAAATGAGTTATACGAACAATACAGATACAGAGGCTTAAAAATAGTTGGTATATCTTTCGACACATTAGAAGAAAAACTATTGGCATTTGCCGGTTCAACTAATATTAAGTTCCCCATCATCTGCGATTACAAATACTGGGAATCTGAGTTGGTAAAACAATTTGGAATTCGGGCAATTCCTGAGATTATTTTATTAGATAAAAACCATATCGTATTTTCCAGAGAAATTAAAGCTTCAGAACTAAAACAAATCTTACAAGAATGGAGACAAAAAAACATGTTTTAATCAGGCTTATTGGCCTGCTAACAATACTTTTAACTGCTTTCTCATGTTCAAATAAAGAAACCGCAAAAGTTTCTGTACAGATAAATGGCCTTGAGAACAACCCCGCAATTATTCAGGAACAACGCGTAAATGGAATAAAAATACTGGATACTGTTTTTTTTAATTCCAAGGGGAAATTAAAATATACCTTCGAAGTAAAACAGCCTACGTTTTATAATGTAATTATTCCCTCGGGCTCCGATATATTTCTGCTTTTATACCCTGACGATAATATTAAAATTACCGGCGAATCCGATGGCAGGATTTCTAACCTGCATATTCAAGGCTCAGAAGAAAGTGCTAAGCTTTCTTTGCTTTATGATAGTTTATATAAAACCCGCGAACTGTTAAAAGGATTAAGAGATGATTTTAATGCCAGTACGGATGAATCTGAGAGAAACAACATTGTAAAAGAATACACTAAAACTGAAGAATCCTATAAAAGATATTCCACTCAGTTTGTTCTCGACAATTTAAGTTCGCTTACCAGCATTGCAGCTTTATACCAGGAAGTTGGCCCGAATGAGTTTGTGTTTGGCCGGAGAAGAGATATGCAGTTCTTTAAGCTTGTTTCAGACACATTAACTAAATATTATCCAAAACACAGGCATGTTTTGGCATTGAATCGTAATTTTAGTTCAATGATGGAGAATATACAGTTCCAGAGAATAATGAGCGAGGTTGAAAATATTGAGGAAACCCGGTTACCGGAATTAAAATTGCCTGATATGAACAGCAACATCAAAGCCTTGACAAAACTTAACAGCAGGTATGTTTTCCTTAATTTCTACACACATAACGATCCTTCGAACTCCGAAATATTCAAATCTCTGAATTCAAGCTTCAGGAAATATGCACCCAAGGGTTTTAACATTTATAATGTTTACCTGGGTAAATCGGTTAATGCATGGAAAAAGACAGTGAACTTCGAGGAGATTAATTCGTTTGTAAATGTAGCCGACACAGCATTTCCTTATTCTCAGTCGCGAATTGCATATAATGTACAGATGGTGCCATCGAATTACCTTATTGATCTTGAAGAAGAAAAAATTCTTGTTAAAGATTTAAATCCTGCTGATTTAAATAAGGTTTTAGCAGAACTTATAAAATAACTTTTTTTGTGACAAAACGCACTAAATACTATTTCATCTCTGATGTTCACCTCGGACTTCATCCGATTGAAAAAAGCAGGGAACGCGAAAAAAAGCTTGTGAAATGGCTCGACAGCATTAAAGATGAAACGTGTGAATTATTCCTGGTTGGCGATATTTTTGACTTCTGGCATGAGCATAAACATGTGGTTCCCAAAGGTTTTATTCGTTTTCTTGGGAAACTTTCAGAAATGGTTGACTCGGGCATTAAAGTGCATTTTTTTACAGGAAATCATGATATCTGGGCTTACAATTATTTCGAAGAAGAATTGAATATAAAAATTCTTACCGAACCTGTAATTCGCGAAATAAACGGCAAGAAATTCTTTGTTGGACACGGTGATGGAATTGGTCCCGGAGATACCAGTTACAAGTTACTTAAATGGGCTTTTACAAATAGTACATTACAATGGCTGTTCGCCAGGTTGCACCCCAACTTTTCGATGTGGATAGGAAAAAGCTGGTCGAAAAGCAGCAGATATTCAAAAGGGA
Organism: Bacteroidales bacterium; assembly: GCA_016938235.1. Classification (GTDB taxonomy): domain Bacteria; phylum Bacteroidota; class Bacteroidia; order Bacteroidales; family UBA10428; genus UBA10428. Next base: position 12,581 of record JAFGVA010000095.1, read on the forward strand.
TTGTAGCTGAAGATTATGCCGGACCCGAGAAGGAATTGCAAATATTATTTGCAAAAGAAATCCTGAAAAAAGAACATTTCGATTTTTTTGTTTTTGGTCACCGTCATATTCCGTGGGATTTGGATTTAGGAAATAATTCGAGAATAATAAACCTCGGTGATTGGATATGCAGCTATACATATGCTGTTTTCGATGGCAACGAATTAAAAGTTTGTCAGTTCGAAGGCGATGGGACTATTGTTTTAAGAACTATGTA
>JAFGVA010000096.1 GCA_016938235.1 Bacteroidales bacterium
TTCACTCTTCACTCTTCACTCTTCACTCTTCACTCTTCACTCTTCACTCTTCACTTTTATTCATAATAATTCATAATCTTAAACCCGCCTTCTTTCAGGTATTGATCTTTTTTCATGAGTTTGATGTCGGAGGCCATCATGTCGCTTACCAGTCCTTTTAAGTCGTATTTTGGTTCCCAGCCGAGTTGTGTTTTTGCTTTGGTAGGATCTCCAATCAGTAATTCCACTTCGGTTGGTCTGAAATATCTCGGGTCAACTGCAAGTACTTCTTTGCCTTTTTTAAGCTGATATTCTGGGTTATTGCATTGCTCAACTACAGCAACTTCGTTTACTCCCTCCCCTTTAAAAGCAAGAGTAATTCCAAGTTCTGCAAAAGCCATTCTTACGAAATCTCGAATTTCGGTAGTTACTCCGGTCGCAATAACATAATCGTCCGGTTTATCCTGCTGTAGCATCAGGTACATGGCCTTAACGTAATCTTTAGCATGACCCCAGTCACGCTTTGCCGAGAGGTTTCCAAGGTAAACCTTGTCCTGAAGTCCCAATGCAATTCTTGAAACCGCTCGTGTAATTTTACGGGTAACAAAAGTCTCGCCCCTGATTGGCGACTCGTGGTTAAATAAAATTCCGTTGCAGGCATACATGTTGTATGCTTCGCGGTAGTTTACAGTAATCCAGTAACCATAAAGTTTAGCAACAGCATATGGACTGCGAGGATAAAACGGCGTTGTTTCCGATTGCGGAACCTGCTGTACCAAGCCATAAAGTTCGCTTGTTGATGCCTGGTAAAACCTGGTTTTTTCTGTTAATCCAAGCAACCTCACAGCCTCAAGAATTCGTAAAGTTCCTATTCCATCGGCATTGGCAGTGTATTCGGGTGTGTCAAAAGAAACCTTAACGTGGCTCATGGCTGCCAGGTTATAAATTTCATCGGGTTTAATTTCCTGAATTAAACGAATAAGGTTCGTGGAATCGGTAAGATCGGCATAGTGAAGTGTAAAGTTCCGGTTCTCTACATGTGGATCTTCGTATAAATGATCTATCCTTTCGGTGTTAAATAAGGAACTACGACGCTTGGTGCCATGCACTTCATATCCTTTTTTCAATAGGAATTCTGCTAAATAGGCTCCGTCCTGACCTGTGGTTCCTGTTATAAGGGCAACTTTATTAGTACTCATTATATCTTATGTTTTTTTTGAAGATTTAAAAATAATATAGTCAATCTGAATCATTTGCTTCTTTATGAGGAAAGTCCTCTTTCTTTTGATAAAAGCTCTTTAACCAGAAGATTTTGTATTATTAAAGAAATTCAAAACCAATATTGTTGTTGTTACTACACCCAATAATAGCGACAATGTAGGTACATTGTTCCTGAAATTTCTTGATTTTACCGGTTCAACATAAACAATGTCATTGGGTAAAAGAAAAAAACCTTCGCTTTTTAATATCTCGGTAGATGTTAAATCAAAACGATAGGTATGCGTTCCATTCACTTCGGGACGAACAACCATAACCATCCGGCGATTCCCAAACGAAGTAATATCTCCTGCCTGGCTAAGTGCTTCAAGCACTGTAAGTTGGTTATTGAAATTGGTGTAAATACCCGGCCGGACAACTTCTCCAAGTACAGAATACTTAAATGATAATAATTTTACAATAACCGTTGGATCTTTAAGGAATTTATGAGTTTGAGCAATGATGGCGTTTTTAGCCTCATCCAAAGTTTTTCCGACTACCTTAACTTTACCAATTACCGGTATTTCAACATATCCTGAATCGCTCACATTATACCCGTAAATATAAAAACTTGCCTCGTTGTTATAAATATTAGTTCCATATGTTGGAGTTGTATTAATAACCTCGGTTACTTCCTGGTTCATTGAGATAATCTTGATGTACAGTATATCTCTGTATTGAATGTGATAATCAGGTATCTGATAGGGATAAAAGTTTGTATCCGATTCATTTTCTTCGGTATCCTGCAAATAAACAAGATGCTTATACCTTGTGCAGGAAGTAAAAACTGTTCCAAGAACAACTAATAAAGTCAGCTTGATTAAAATTTTCTTCATACTTATATATATCAAAACTATACAGCTTCGCCCTGTCAGTCACAAATAATTTTTCTGTTATGACCAGGCTTACAGGCAAATAAACAACAACAAGAAAATCTTAAAAACAGATTTTTTGTTAATAGAAATTTACCTAAATCAGGGTACATCCCCAAGTAAAATATTAAAAATAAGACTTCAATCTTTTATTTTGAGGTAGTTGGCGGGTATATTTACCAACAAATTCTGATTAATTTGGTTTATTCTTACCAGGAATCTTTTCTTTTTACCATGAGAAACAAGCTCTCCTTCTAGTCCTTTAAGAGAACCTAAAACTACATCGACTTTTTGCCCTTTTTTAAAATTTTGTTGGGTACACTCAATTTCTGAGTTGGCATCAAGAAGCAATTTTAACGTGTTTATTTGTTTCTCGGGAATGCTAACTGCCTGACCTTCAAAGCTTATATATTTTACAATGCCGTCTGTTTGTAAAACTTTCAGATATTCAAGGAGAGATATATGCACAAAAACATAGGAAGGCAAAAGCGGTATTTCAACCATTTTTTTCCTGTCGCTCCACTGCCGTAAAGTTTTTTGCAGCGGCAGGTAAGCTTCTATATCATCATTTACCAGTTCGGTGTAAACTCTCTTTTCAAACCTTGGTCTTGTGTATACTGCATACCAGCTCTTTGTTGCGCTTTGTATCTCTTCCATAAAGGTTAGTTGGTCCTAAACATGCTCTAGTGCAAAAATAATATGGAATTCTAAATATTAAAATCTATTTATGCAAGTTCCATAAGGGAAGCCACCCTTTTTATGGTATTGTCGATTGAGGTAAACTTAAAATTGAAAGCATTAGTTAATTTGTCTGACGAATAATATTGTTTAACATGCGATGTTCTTGCTGTTCCTTTAGTAAGTATCGGTTTCTTAAATAGAATTAGCGATAAAAAGAATTCTGCACGCCAGGCAATTTCTGTTAAGAACCTTCCGGCATAGTGTTTAGGTGGTTTTACTTTTAATGCTCCGGCCATTTTGGCGAATAGTTCTTCGTAACTCAGGTTTTCGGCATTTACAATGTATCTTTCAGCCTGAACATCACTCTCCATTAGCATTACCATGGCCCTTGCAACATCTTCTGCATCAACAAATCCGGTAATGCCCCTGGTAAAAAACTTCATTCCTTGTTTTACTCTGCCAAATAACTTTGTGCTGCTCTTTTTGGGGTCACCAAATCCCAAAATTACAGAGGGATTAACAATCACTGCATTTAAACCCTCTGAAATGCCGCGCCAGACTTCAAATTCCGATTCTGTCTTACTATAAGCATAATCGAGGTTTTTACCTGTTGGCCAACCATTATCTTCTACTATTTTCTTATTTTCAGCTGATGATTTTACAGCAGCTACCGAACTAACATGAACTAACTTTTTTACCCCATGCTCCAGGCAGCAATTAACAACATTTGCAGTACCTCTGATATTTGTGTCAAGCATTTTCTTTCGGTCTGATCGATTGAAAGAAACCATAGCTGCACAGTGATATACATGAGTAACTCCAACAAATGCTTCTTCGAGAGAGGCTTTATCCAAAATATCTCCGAACGAATATTCTACAGTTTTTAAATGATTTTCATTTTCTTCTGCTAAAATTTTAATTAAGTTTTCAAAAATCGATTTTGATGATTCCGAACGAATTAAGATTTTTAGCTTCTCTCCCTTGCGTAAAAGCTGAAGTACTAAATGACTACCTGCTAAACCGGTTCCTCCTGTAATTAAAATCATAAATCCTTATTTATGGGCTGCCTTTTTCGTCAGGCAATTATCAAAGATAGTGAGTTTACAGGCTTTTAATTAATTATTTATTACATTGTTTGATAAACAACAGTATTCTAATAAATACTTTTATTTTCGGGGGAAATTGTGTTTATTTAAACTCTTATTCAGAAATTTTTTTTGGCAAAATGTCGGTGGAGAAAATTGCAAGTGTATTGGTAGTTGATGATATTGAAAGCAATATTGAATTTGTTACCGATGTTCTTGAAATGGAGAACATGAACATTTATGCAGCAAGCAATGGCGAAGATGCAATTGCCTTATCTAAAGAGAAGTTACCCGATTTAATTCTGCTTGACATATCGATGCCGGGTATCGATGGTTACCAGGTTTGCCGCGTGCTAAAAAAAGATAAGTCAACGGCTCATATTCCAGTAATTTTCCTTACTGCCCGCATTCAAAAAGAGGATATTATTAAAGGTTTTGAACTTGGTGCCGTTGATTACATAACCAAGCCTTTCAATTTCAATGAATTAATTTCAAGGGTTAACACTCATATTGAGCTTAAACAGAAAACCGAACAACTTGAAAAGGTTAACCAGGAATTAGAAGAAATAGTTGAAGAAAGAACCATCCAGGTAAAAAAAGCTTTTTCTGAGTTGCAGGTAACCAATAAAAAACTAACTGAAGCCAATCAAAAACTCGCAAAACTCGATAAAGCCAAAACAGATTTTATTTTGCACATCAATCATGAGTTGCGTACTCCTCTTAACGGTATTTTAGGGTATGTTAGCCTGCTTTCAGAAGCAATAAATGATGCTCAAAATAATGAGCAGCTTAAAGCAATCGAGTGTTTAACCCGAAGACTAATTAAAGTTGCAGAATTATCATTGCTTTTTACAGAGCTTAAAGTAAGAGATGAGCAGCTTGATTTTCAAAAGATTGACCTGAATGTTATTCTTAACGAAGCCATTGAAAAATGCAGTTTTAATGAAAAAAACATTGAAATAGAGATTGATAATCCCTATCACGAATTATGGTTTGAGAACGAGCCTAAACTTTTGCAAAGTTGCCTTACAATTGTTATTGATAATGCCATAAAATATTCGCCTGCAAACAATTATATTCAGATTACTGTTAAGAAAAATGCGGAGCAGATTGAAATGATAATTTCGGATAATGGTCCCGGATTTTCTGAAAAATCACTCGAACAGTTGTTCAACTTTTTCACTGCCGATAACCTGAACTATCAATCGCATGGTTTTGGTATAGGCCTGGCAACCGCCAAAATTATACTCGATGTAATAAATGCAGATATCATGGTAGAAAATAAAACACCATCAGGCGCTAAGGTTACATTAACATTCAGCCCAACTTCAGAGACTAAACCTTCGAGAGGGTAAAATTAAAAGCACTGCCTTGATTTAATTTGCTGCGTACATTTACTGTTTGGTTATGGGCCTCAATAATGTGTTTTACAATAGAAAGACCTAAGCCTGACCCCCCCATTTCTCTTGAACGGCTTTTATCTGTCCGGAAGAAACGTTCAAAAATTCTGGGCAAATCTTTCTCGGCAATTCCTATTCCGTTATCAGCTATTTCAACCAGAATATTGTCTTCCATATCAAGGAAATCGACCTTGGTTGTCCCACCTTTGTTTCCGTATTTAATTGAATTAACAACCAGATTGCTTAATACTTCGTATATTTTTTGCTTATCGGCAAAAACAAAAACTGGTTTATCGGTTTTATTCGCAAAAGCAAGTTTAATTTTTCTTTCCCGGGCCAGCATCTCATATTCTTCAAAAACATCTTCAACCAACTTTACAATATTAAATTTTTGTTGCTCAAGTTTTAATTCACCCGACTCTAAACGCGAAATAGACTCCAGGTCATCAACTATTGTAATTAACCTGTTAACACTTTTTTCTGCCCGTTCCAGGTATTTCATATTTATGGTGTCATCGTGAATACCGCCATCAATTAATGTTGTTATATATCCCTGGATATTAAAAATTGGAGTTTTAAGTTCGTGAGAAACATCTCCAAGAAATTCACGCCTGTATTTTTCAAGTTGCTTTAGCTGCGCAATCTCATGGGTTTTTCGCTTTGCCCATTTTAAAACATCATCCTGAACTTCTTTTACTAAATCGCGATCTCTTTCTTCCAAATCTGCCCGTAACTGTTCTTCAGAAAAATGTATGCTTTGAATAGTCTTGTAAATAGGTTTAAGCTTATTAAAAATAAAATTATTAAGTGAATAGTATACCAGCAGGTATACCACTAAAAAAACAACCAAGCCCACAAAAACAAATGTTGCATACAAATTTCCTATTTCGAAAAGAAATACTAATATACCGGCAAGAATGGTACAAATTGAAGAAATAATTGCAATTATTATTGCTTGCTGCTTTGGAGATATTGTGTTCATGTTATTTTATTTGAGTTCCAAAATTAATCATCGCCCGGGCTATTTTATGCCCTTCAATATTAATTTTTCGCTAAGAAATATAAGCCAACCCTATGTTCATTAAAAGTAACCAATTAATTAATATTTCAGAATAGTTCATTTATTATACACATGATGTTCGATATCGTACAACATATCTGTACAACAATGCATTCCAAAATTTAAAAATATTTTCTATATGTCTGTATATCTGTTTTTTGCAGTTTTTGGCACAAGTCCTGATATTAGTTTAACAACTAAAAACAATCAATCATGAAAAAACGGGCAAACAAATTTGAAGGATTTATTAAGCTGGGAATAATTATTGCTCTTTTAACCGGAAGCCGGGCAATTAATGCAACAACTATTGGTGAAGAACCTCGCAAAAATAACACTGATGTGACTCAGGATTTGGAACTGAATATTGAAAGCTGGATGCTGAATTTGGCAGAATGGCCATTTGGAAATGAGGACAGGTTATCAAAAAGTAAAGAATCAGCTGTTACAGGAACCAATCCTGCTGAAAAATTGACTTTCGATCTTAGTCGGAAAGATGAGATTAATCTGGAATGCTGGATGCTTGATGCAAATAACGAGTTCTGGGAACCAGTTAACAACTACTTGACTAAAGAAGCCGAAGACGATATTGAGCTTGAAACATGGATGACTGATTTATCGCAATGGTAATAATGGCTTTAAATGAGCACACGCTATAAATTCAGGAAAGTCTGGCAACGATAGTTGTCAGGCTTTTTATTTTTATATCTGTTCTCACATCTTACTTTTGTTCACTATTTCAATGCACTTCGTTTTCGAAATTGGAATTTCACAAGTAAAAAAACTTGCCAATTCACAAAAAACAAAGCTGAACGCTAAAATCTTTCATATCTGAATTCCAGTTATAACATGGCTTTCAACACTTCAGAAAAATACAATACGCAATTTTGGCATTGTATTTGTCTTTACTAAATAAAAAATTGTTTTTTTTATAGCGATGACTATCTTTGTCATTTTTAAATTGCAAACTATTTAATATCTGATAATTATGAGAATAGCAAAGAATTTCAAATCATTGGTTACTGTATTATTCCTTTTTGCAGTAACAATTATGGCTTCGGGACAAACTCTTGAAGAAGCGCAGAAGGCCTACAATGCAGGTATTACTGCTAATAGCGAAGGAAATACTGAAGAAGCCATTAAACAATTTACGGCATGTATTGAAGCTTGCGAATACCTGGTTGAAGAAGAAGAAGATGAAGAAGCTGAAACGCTGCAATACACTGTTGAAGATGTTTTGCCAAACTTATATCTTAATTTAGGAACCGAGCAATTGCAAAATGAAAATATTGAAGCAGGATTAGCTAATTTATATAAAGCTAAAGAAACTGCCGGATGGTATGGAAAAGACGATGTTGCCAAAAAAGCCGGCGATAGAATAGCAAAAGCACATTATGCCGAAGGTGTTAACAAATACAAAGCAAGCGATCTTGACGGTGCTGTTGCTGACCTCGATAAAGCGATTGCAGCTGATGCCGATTATTCATCAGCCTATTATGTAAAAGCTGTAATACTTAAAAAGAAGGATGACGACGCAGCTTTTAAAGCAACAGCTTTAGAGGGTATTGCTGCATGTAAGCGCTCTAATGATACCAAAATGCTTTCAAAAATTGAAGATCTTGCTTTCAAGCATTTCCTGAAAAAAGGAAACGATGCTAAAGTAGCTTCAAAACACGATGAAGCTGTTAGTTTATTAAACAGCGCCTTAGAATTCGGTGAAAATGATGTTACAACCTTACTTTTATTAGCTCAGACATACAGTGCCCAGGAAAACCTGGATGCTGCAATTGAGACTGGCAATAAAGCTGTTGAAAATGAAACCAATGGTGCAGAAGCCCAGGCAAAGATTTTCATTATTATTGCAGAAGCTTATGCAAAAAAAGGCGATAATTCAGCAGCCTGCGCTGCATACAAAAAAGCAGCAGTTGGACAGTATGCCGAGCATGCTAACTACCAAATAGAGCATGTTTTAAAATGTGAATAGAACAAAATCCACAAAATATTTAAAGCTGCAGCACATCACTGCGGCTTTTTTATTTCCTTTTTTTGTATTTTGAAGCCTGAAACTATTCCAGCTAAACTATGACATATACCAGCATTAAAAACTGGTCGGCAGATGAGAGACCCCGCGAAAGACTGGCATTGCATGGTGCAAGAACATTGTCGGATGCAGAGCTTTTGGCAATTCTGCTTGGATCCGGTACCCGTGAGTTATCTGCAGTTGAATTATCGCGCAAAGTATTATCGCTTAGTAACAACAACCTTTCGGAACTTGGTAAATTAACCGTAGCCGACTTTAAAAGCATTAAAGGCATTGGCGAAGCAAAAGCTATTACCATTGCAGCAGCCCTGGAGCTTGGCAGAAGAAGATCTGCTGCAGAGCCGGAACAAAAGGTAAAAATTACCGACAGTAAACTTGCAGCAGGCATTTTTCAGAATTTGCTGTGCGATCTGAACCATGAAGAATTCTGGGTAGCCTGTCTTAGCAGATCCAACTCTATAATTGAAAAATTTCAGGTGAGCCAGGGCGGAATTTCAGGAACCCTTACCGATATTCGCATAATAATGAAAAGATGCCTTGAAATGCTGGCTTCATCGGTTATTATTTGTCATAACCACCCTTCAGGGAACCTTACACCGAGTGAGCAGGATAAGGAAATTACCCAAAAAGTTAAAGAAGCCTCAAAATTCTTTGATATTAAATTACTGGATCATATTATAATTGCCGGCAACAAGTATTACAGCTTTGCCGATGAAGGCCTCGTATAAA
>JAFGVA010000010.1 GCA_016938235.1 Bacteroidales bacterium
CCCATTCCGAACAGAGAAGTTAAGCCCACCAGCGCCGATGGTACTGCGAAAGCGGGAGAGTAGGTCGCCGCCATTCTTTTAATCCCGGTTCGATTTATTTCGATACCGGGATTTTTTTTATTCAGTATTGACTAATATGTTTTTTTTAGCTTTTTTTAAGGTTTTAAATTACTCTTACATAACTTATAATCCCCCGATTTTTATATTTTCGTGAGACATTTTTTAATAGCAGAAAAAGCATGTTAAAATATTGGTTGATAATAATATTATTATTTGTTGGGATAAATAATGGCTTTTCCCAAAAAGAAATTATTGATTCTGTATCAGCTAACTCATCAAGTGCTGTTATCATCGATTCCCTTTCTATCTCTGCAATTTTAGCTGATAGTATTCTAACTGATTCAAATGAATTTGTTTTACAGGCAGATAGCCTGCTCAATAAAGATTCATTAAATATAATTACCAATTTGGCTAATGATAAAGATTCACTGTTAGTTAAGACAAATGAAATTAAAAGACCACAAACTGATACTACCAGATCGTTTTTTAGTGATAAAGGCTTAAAATCTAAAGCAACTTTTGATACCAGTGCTGTTATTTATAGCTGGATACTTGATGAACAATTTATAAATCCCGAAAAGGTTGAAATGGATACAGATTTATACCAGTTTCAGGTATTTAGTCCTGTTATATTGGAAAATATATCTATATCCAGTACAGGAGATTACGGCAGACCTTATATTACAAATAATTTTTTCAAGAGGGATTACCATGAAGATCTATTCTACTTAAACTCATTTACTGAGTATTTTACCACCTATAATAATGCACTTTACTATAATACCAGGAAACCATATACATTATTAAAATATATAAATGGAGTTCAGGATAAACGAAGTAAGGAGGAGATAATAGAATTATTTCATACACAAAATATTAACCCTAAATTGAATTTTGGATTTAATTTTGCGCATACTACCAACAAAGGACGTTACCGATACCAATTGACAAAACTTGATAATTTCAGGGCTTTTTCAAGTTATAACGGACGAAATTATACTTTATATGGTTCAGCAAATGTTAATCGATATTATGGTGAAGAAAGTGGTGGACTAAATGATTCTATATTTAGAAATGTAGACAATATGGATTATCTTAAGCTTTATGCTACAAATTATAATGGAGCTACAGAAACACCCTATGCTGCCTATACAACAAATAAGATTAGGTACATTGATGCATTGGTAAGTCAGCGGCTTAAGCTTTTCACCATTGGCGGCAAAAGCGACACAACGGGCACTAAAAGTATGGCTGAGCCTGTTTTAAGTCACACTTTTTTGTTCCGTCGTTCTTCAAAATTGTATGAAGAGTCCAGTAATTCTGACCCAAAAAACCCCTTCTATTCAAAGACTTACGTTAATCCTTTGCAAACTTTTGACTCACTGGCTGAATTTAAGGTTTCAAATAAAATTCAATTAGATTTTACAACCAAAATTCGTGGAAAGGTAACTACCGGTATTTTTGGTGCTATTGGGCATGACTTAACCCGTTATTCATACTATTCATTGTTGGACAGTATGATTGTAAAAGATACTCTGAATAAGGTGTTTTATGACACACTGGGAGGACAGTTTTATTATTATTTTCCGACAAAGACAGATTCTGTTAAGTACTACATATATAAAGATGATACTATTCAAAGTATTAACAGGAATGATGCATTAACCAATGTTTATATTGCTGGTGGAATTTATGGTAAGTTTTGGACAAACTTTCAGAGTAAATTTACGGCAAAGTTATACCTGGCTGGTTACAAGGCCGGAGAAACCAGAATTGATGGATATATGCTGACCCGTGCCAACATATTATCCAAACCATATTTCTTTAGTATATCGGGAGCTATTGAGAATTTAAAGCCATCTTACCTGTTAAATAACTATTATTCAAATTATTACATATGGGAGAATGATTTTAGTTTTATCAACAGGTTATCCTTATCAAGTAAAATAGCATCTCCATCAAACAAATTTGAACTGTCGGGAAATTATACCTTAATTCGCAACTATATTTATTTCACAGACTCAACACCAACGGTAGCGGAAAATCCGATAAACCTTATGGGATTGAGTTTAGAGAAAGAATTTGCTGTCTGGAAGCTACATTTCTTCAACAGATTGCATTACCAGGTTTCGGAATCGGTGGTACAAATACCAAAACTGATTTATTATGGCTCAGCTTATTTCGATAATACCTGGACGTTTAAATTGACTGGAGGTAAACTTCAAACTATGGTAGGAGTGGATTTAAGTTATACATCATTATTTTATGGATATACTTACAGTCCTTCATGGGCAATATTTTATCAGCAGGATGAAAGACAGATTGGAAATTATCCGTACGTTGATATATGGGGTAGTATTAAATTAAAACAAACAAGATTTTTCTTTAAATATCAGCATCTAAATACAAATTTTGATGCCTGGAAAAGAAAAGATTATTATAGCGCAATAAATTATCCGGCTTATCCAGGGACTTTCATATTTGGAATATCCTGGGCTTTTTACGATTAAACTTTCCAGGTCGGATATTGTTTCCTAATGAAAATAAGATAATTATGAGTACAAAGGTTAAGTTTTTATTCTTTGTTATATCGCTGTTATTGTTTCAATGTAAAAACATTAATGGCCCAACAACAAAAATTAAGCAACCTTCGAGGCTTGATTTAATTAAAGAGTCGGGTGTTTTAAAGGTTGTGACCGACTATAATTCTACCAGCTATTTTATATACAAGGGGCAACCAATGGGTTATCAATATGAGTTGTTGCAGAACCTTGCAGACCACATGGGAGTTAAACTTGAGGTGTCAGCAAATAACAACCTAAAAGAAAAATTTGATTTACTGAATGATCAGCAGGTCGATTTAATAGCTGTTAATCTTACGGTTACAAAAGAAAGAAGGAATACCCTTGAGTTTACTGTTCCGCACACTCAGACTCGCCAGGTTTTGATACAAAGAAAACCAGAAAGTTGGAAACAACTTAGTGAGCAGTCTGTGACAGACGAATTATTAGCTAATCAGTTAGAACTGGCCAGGAAAAAAATCCATGTTCAACAAAACAGTGTATATGCTAAGAGACTTCGAAATCTTTCTGATGAAATTGGAGACAGCATAAGCATTGTTGAAACCGAAGAAGGTGTAGAAGAACTAATACAACAGGTTGCCGAGGGTAAAATCGATTATACTGTATGCGACGAGAATGTTGCAATGGTGAATCAGACTTATTATGACAATATTGATATTTCTTTACCAGTAAGTTTTCCGCAGAATTTAGCCTGGGCAGTAAAAAAAGGAGACGATGAGCTGAAAGATGCTATAGATGTATGGCTTACCAATTTCAAAAATACAAGGAAATACGCGGTTATATACAATAAGTATTTTAAAAACAAACGAACTGCAACTTTGGTGGAGAGCGATTACTTTGCTAATTCTTCAGGTACAATTTCGCCTTATGACGATATAATAAAAACATACAGTACTGATATTGATTGGGACTGGCGACTCGTTGCCTCGATGGTTTACCAGGAGTCCAGATTTAACCCTAATGCAAAATCATGGGCAGGTGCATTTGGTCTGATGCAGCTAATGCCGGTTACAGCAAATCGTTTTGGTGTTGATTCAGCATCGCCGGTTCAAATGCAAATTAGAGCAGGGGTAATGTTTATTCAATGGCTCGACAGGTTGTATGAAGATATTACAGATCCGGCTGAAAGACAAAAATTTGTTCTTGCATCGTATAATGTTGGTCCCGGACATGTAATGGATGCCATGAAACTTGCTGAAAAGTATGGTAAAAATCCTAATGTATGGACGAATAATGTGGATGACTTTCTGTTGAAGAAATCAATTCCCAAATACTATAACGATACAATTGTAAAATATGGATATTGTCGGGGATCAGAAACCTATAATTATGTTATTGAGGTGGTTGAGAGGTTTGAGCATTATAAAAACCTGGTTAATTAAGAAAAAACACAGACGGGATATCTCTATTTATAGTATCCCGTTTTTTTTACAAGATGTATAAATTCGTTTAAAATCATTGATGTTGCACCCCAGATAATTTCGTTATTTAGTTTAAAACAAGGGGCAGTAAATTGATATTTATCATCAGAAAATACTTCAGTTACTATTGGAAGACGGACAAGATGTTTTAATTTGCCTTCAATAATATATTCGACTTCAGATTCATCAATTCTAAACACAGGTTCAGAATTAATATAACCAACATAAGGATGAACCAGAAAGCTGCTAACTGGAATATACAGTTCGGTTAGTTTCCCAATAATTTTTATTTCTTCAGGAATAACCCCTATTTCTTCAAAACTTTCTCTTAGGGCTGTTTTCTCAAAGGAATAATCGCATAATTCGTACTTGCCACCCGGAAAGCTGATTTGTCCGCTATGATGTCCATCATACGAAGTTCTTTTAATAAAAGCGATGCAAATCTCATTATTAGCATCAGGATATAGCAATAATAATACCCCTGCATCTGTTTTATTATTTCCGGGTTTTATGTTTAATCTAAAAGTTGGAGCTAATTCTAACTGAATTATTTCGCCTGGCAGATTACCATCTAATTCTTTCTTTAAAGCTTGAATTAACTCAATCATTAGGAATACCTAAGCGTTTTTACAGGTTCAATTCTTGTAACAATAATTACAGGCAGAATCATAAACAGGAATATTGTAATAAGAGAGGTAATATTCACAATTAGGAAAAAGAAAAAATTGATGTTAACCGGCGCGTAATCAATAAAATAGGAAGTTTGATTTAGTTTAATAATATGGTTTTTATCTTGTAATATGAGCAATGCAAGTGCTATCAGATTTCCCCAAACCATTCCCTGAATTATCAGGTACCCGGCCTGGTAAAGAAATATTCTTTTAAGGCTTTTATTTTTGGTGCCTATAGCTTTTAACAAACCAATTGAGGGTGTTCGATCCAGAATCAGAATAATGAGCCCCGAAATCATATTTATAACAGCTACACATACCATTAAAATAAGGATTACCCAAACATTCATGTCAAGCAAACTTAGCCAATCGAATATCTGAGGGTTTATGTCCTTAATATTCAAAACTTTAAGCCTGCTGCCATCTTCTAAAAATCTGTATTCAGCAATATCTCTAACCGCCTCTGTTAACAGATTCAGGTTCTTATAATCATCAATTAATATTTCGAACCCCCCGATTTCATAATCTTCCCATGCATTTAGCGTTTGAATATGTTTTATATCACCTATAATAAACTGTTCATCAAAGGTTTCAAGACTGGTCCGATAAATGCCAACAATATTAAAAACTCTTCGGTTTATTGGGTTGGAACCGGAGCGTTCATCAATAAAAAAGGCAATGAATTTATCATTAAGCTTTAATCCAAGCAGATCTGCAAGTCTACCTGATATCAGCACTTCATTGCTTTTTTCAATATTGGATATTTTAATCATTCTTCCTTCTGAAAGATTCTGACTAAAGAAAGATGTATCAAAGTCGGAGCCAACACCTTTTAAAACTACCCCCTGAATTTCAGTTTTTGTTTTTATCATGGCCGGTTTTGTTGCATAAGCCTGAACTGTTTTAATACCGGGTAAACTTTTAATAACATCAAGAAAATCAAGCTCACTGTCAATCGGATTGTTTTCGAAAGAATTGTTTGAGTCGAAATTTAATATCTGAATATGACCTCCAAATCCAATTACCTTGTTGCGGATTTCCTGCTTAAAACCAGTAACAACGGCTACAGATATTAACATTACTGCAAGGCTCATGGCAATAGCAATAACCGATAAGCGGATAATGGGAGTTGTATATGTCCGGCTGCCTTTCTGACTTTTTATAAACCTGTGGGCAATGAAGTATTCGGTGTTCATTACGCTTTTATTGGATGTTGGCCAAATGTACTAATTTTAGGTTGTTTTAAGTTAATATAGCAGAAAACCAAATAATGAAGATTTGTTCGAATTTTGCATTTTTTATTCTTCTTATTAATCAGGCTTGCTCAAATGCCCAGATTCCAAAAGAGAAGAACGTTTTGCCCGGCATTTATCAGATTCAATTATTGTCTGAACAAATTCAGGGTAAAAATATGGCTGTAGTTGCAAACTATGGTTCAATAATAGAGAATACGCATATTGTTGATACGCTTTTAAAGATGGGAATGTCGGTGCAAACTATTTTCTCACCTGAACACGGTTTTACAGGGAATTTTGAAGCCGGAGCAGACGTGTCGGATTCTGATGACAGCAATTTAGCTGTACCAATAGTTTCGCTCTATGGCTCAAAGCAAAAACCTGAAGTTGAGGATTTAACAGGCCTTGATATAATAATATTTGATTTGCAGGACGTAGGAGTAAGATTTTATACCTATATATCAACCTTGCATTATGTTATGCAGGCATGTGCAGAAAACAATATTTCATTAATAGTTCTTGACAGGCCAAATCCAAATGCCCGCTATGTAGATGGACCGGTATTGGATAAAAATTTTACATCTTTTATTGGTATGCATCAGGTTCCGGTTGTATATGGAATGACCATTGGTGAGTATGCTCAAATGATTAATGGCGAAGGATGGCTTGGTGATGGTCTGAAATGTGATTTATCGGTTATCCTAAATCAAAATTATTCGCATACCACTCCTTATAACTTACCTGTAAAGCCTTCTCCAAACCTGCCAAATATGCGTTCGGTTTATCTCTATCCATCCCTTTGTTTTTTTGAAGGAACCATTGTTTCAATTGGCCGGGGTACAGACTTTCCATTCCAGGTATTCGGACATCCCGATTTTAGTAGGAAAGAGTTTTCTTTTATGCCGGAGTCGAAACCCGGAGCAAGCTTAAACCCTAAATTGAAAGATCAGATTTGCTATGGAGTCGATTTACGTGAATTCCCTCTCGATTCGCTTCAAATGCAGAATAATTTGAATTTAAACTACCTCAGGATAATGTTTGAAGACTTAAACCAGGGGGAGGATTTTTTCACTTCGTATTTTGATTTGTTGGCAGGTACAGACAAGTTCAGAAAAGATATTCTTGCCGGGAAATCGTTTGAAAGTATACAAAAATCATGGAGTGTTGAATTGGAAAGTTTTAAGATAATCAGAGCAAAATACCTTCTTTACCCGTAAGATGTGTTTAATTATGAAAAACCTGCATTGCCAATGAAAAATACAAAGAAATTGATTGTTATAGGGCTTTTTGTTTTCCTGGCTGGATTTATAGCTTATTTTTTTCTATTCGGCAGACTATTTCCTTATTCTCCGGTAATATTGGGTTTCTCGAAGCACGAACTGAACAACAGTACTATTTATATTCAAAATAGAGCCGAATTTTATGAATATGAAACAATTGATACTTTAATTCTTTCTGTAGAAAAATTTCATGATTTAAAATTTAAACAAAAACCAAAGCTATTTATCTTTCGGGATAGCCTGGCCTATATTCATCATTCACCTACAAAAGCAAGATTTTGTGCGTTTTCAAATGGCAGGCTAATTATATCACCCTGGGCTATACGCGAAAATGCCAAAGGAAAAATTTCGTTGGCAATTTATGTCAGGCATGAACTTTCGCATGTGTTGATTTTACAACACAAAGGACTCTTCTCTGAATTAAACTATCCTAAGTGGTTGCTTGAAGGCATAGCTGTATATAGTGCAAACCAAATGGGAACTTCTTTTTATCCAAGCAAAGAAGAGACTTATCAGATCATAGCACAAGGAAATTTTTTGCCGCCTTTTGATTTTAAAACAAGGAGAGAAAATAAAACTCATCTTGATGTTAAATATAGAATTACTTTTATGTACTCGGAGTTTGCCTGTTTGGTTGATTACTTAGTTTTGAAATATGGTAAGGCAAAATTTCTGTTGTATATGAAAGGTTTAATAAAGTCTAATGACCACGATAAAGTATTCAGACAAATTTATGGAATTGACTTTGATAAATTTATTTCCGATTTCAGACAATTTGTGAGAAAGAATGAGCATGTTTAATAAGCTTTATTTATAGAATTATTAACTCCAAAATCAACACTTATGAGGAAGTTTCTGACTTTTTTTCTTTTATTCATTAGTTTACCTTTTTTTAAACTGGTAGCTCAGGGAAAATATGAAAATTTCAAGGTGTCTGTTTACACACGGGCGTATGAAGTACAAAAAATGCAGGATATTAATTGGTTAGATTCAACATGGAATATTATTTCTTCGCAGTTAGCTGTAGACAAAATTTACCTTGAAACCCATCGCGATTTATTAATTGTTGACCCGGAAACGCTTACTAAGGCAAAGAAATTCTTCGAAGAAAAAGGTGTTGAAGTAGCTGGTGGTATCACCTACACAATTGATGAGAGAAATTTATTCGAAACCTTCTGTTATACAAATCCTGAGCATAGAAAAAAGGCAAAAGAAATCATAGAATATTCAGCAGAAAACTTCGATGAAGTTATTTTGGATGATTTCTTCTTCACCAGTTGCAAATGTAACTTATGTGTCGAAGCAAAAGGAGATAAAAGTTGGAGTGAGTACAGGTTAAATCTTATGACTGAGGCTGCTGAAAACCTTATAATGAAACCGGCTAAGGCTATTAATCCCGATGTAAAGGTTATAATAAAGTATCCAAATTGGTATGAACATTTTCATGAACTGGGGTTTAACCTGCAGACAGAGCCGGAAATCTTTGATGGGATTTATACCGGCACTGAAACACGCGATGCTGTTATGAGTAATCAACATTTACAAGCTTACCTTAGCTACCTCGTGTTCAGGTATTACAATAATTTAAAGTCCGGCAAGAACGGAGGTGGTTGGGTTGATACGGGTGGCATGAAATATTACGATCGTTATGCCGAACAACTTTGGTTAACCATACTTGCGAAAGCACCCGAAATGACACTGTTTGATTATCGGCAAATGCTTTATCCATTAAAAGATGAATGGCAGGCACTCTGGAAAGATGAAGAAACAAGCTTTAATTACAGCAACTTTTTACCAATTGAAAAGGATGCAACAATGGCTGTTACGGCAAGCCATGCATTGAATAGCATTGATGAAATTGCAGGTAAACTTGGAAATCCGTATGGCATAAAAAGCTATAAACCCTATCATTCAAACGGAGAGGATTTCCTGCAAAATTATTTTGGAATGATAGGAATACCTATGGATTTGGTTCCCGAGTTTCCGATGGACGATGAGATGATAATCTTAACCGAACAAGCTAAGCATGATCAGGAAATAGTTACAAAGATTGATCAGCGTTTAAGAAACGGTAAAGATATAATTATTACTTCGGGCTTGTTGGATGCTTTGCAGGATAGAGGAATCAGAAACATTGTGAACCTTGAATACACAACCAGAAAAACATTAGCTAAAGATTTTCTAATACGTGGAACAATTATCGAGGGTAATACAGAAATATTGTTTCCTCAGATACAGTATTTTACGAATGATTCATGGGAAATTATTTCTGCAATGGATGCTGGTTTGGGATGGCCTGTGCTGCACCAGGGGAAATATGCCAATGCAACACTTTATGTCTTAACAATTCCGGAGAATTTTGCTGATTTATACCATCTTCCGGTTGAAGTATTGAATACCCTGCGGGAAAATATTTGTAAAAACCAGGATCTTATTCTTGAAGGACCTTCCAAAGTATCTCTTTTTCTTTATGATAACAATACTTTTGTTGTTGAATCGTTCAACAATGAAACGGTGAAGGTTAAAATTGTTATGAAGGAGAAAACAGAGGCATTAAAGGATATTTCTACTCAGGAGGAAATTGAATCTGAAGTTCGGCCCGAAGTAAAATTCTGGGGAAAGGTATATGCTCCGGAAAAATATGTTTATAATTTGAAAATTTCACCACACTCTTTTAGGGCATTTCAAATTGTAAAGTGATAAAGTATAAGTTTCAGATGGGGTAAACTGTTCGCTATTTTTGTCCCTTTGAGCATAAAACAAGAGGGTGTCTAAAAAGCCCCAAACAACGTCATTCCCATGAATCCCGTTGATTATCGGGAGGGAATTTCCAAATTTACAGTAGTACATCTAAGAAGGAGAACCTCTACCGATAATTATCGGTACAAGTTGAGGATGACGAAAAATGGACTTTTTAGACACCCTCTTTTTTATTTATTGGGTTTGTATTCTTATTTTAAAAAAGCTTTTTGATTTTCTTTAATATTTTTTATTGAATAAGGATATGCCTCTAGCGCTTTCTCCAGGCATTTTAAACCCAAAGCAAGCTTTTCCAGGTTAATTACATAGGCAATTCTTATTTCCTGTTTTCCTAAATTGCTTTCGGTATAAAACCCGGCTCCCGGAGCAACCATTACACTTGATCCATTATAATCAAACTCCTCAAGCATCCACATCGCGAATTTTTCGGCATCGTCAACAGGGAGTTTAGCCATTACATAGAAAGCGCCCTTTGGTTTTGGACAATAAACGCCTGGGATTTTATTCAGCGTTTCAACCACGAAATTTCTTCTTGTCAGGTATTCGTTAAAAACGTAATCCATATATTGATCGCTTGAATCAAGCGCAGCTTCGCCTGCCACCTGACCAACATAAGGAGGGCTTAGACGTGCCTGGCAGAATTTTAACGCGGTATCGCGCAGTTGTTTGTTTTTTGTTACAAGTGCACCTGTTCTTAAACCGGTAGCGCTATATCTTTTCGATAAAGAATCGATCAAGATGGCGTTATTTTCAAGGCCCTCAAGGTTCATTATTGAAATAAACTCTTCGTCGTCGTATACAAATTCGCGGTATACTTCATCAGACAGTAGAAAGAGGTCGTATTTTAATACGAGATCTCTGATTTGTTCAAGCTCTTGCCTTGAATAAACATGCCCGGTTGGGTTGTTTGGATTACAAATTATTATGCCTCGGGTTTTGTCAGTAATTTTTTTCTCGAAATCTTCAATAGGAGGCAACCTGAATCCGTCTTCGATATGTGAAGAAATAGCTACAACCTTTACGTCGGTTGATGTAGCAAAGCTGTAGTAGTTAGCATAAAAAGGTTCGGGAACAAGTATTTCATCATCTGCATTCAAACAGGTAAGCAGAGTAAGAGTTATTGCTTCAGAACCTCCTGTAGTAATTAATATGTCTTCGTACGACACATCAATTTTATGTCTGGAATAGTATTCAGCCATTTTACGGCGCAACGATTCCATCCCGGCACTGTGGCTGTATTCTATAACTTGAACATTAAGATTTCTAATCGCCGCCAGCGCTTTATCCGAAGTTGGTATATCGGGTTGCCCGATGTTTAATCGAATAATGTTCTTGCCTTTTCTCTCAGCTTCTTCAGCTAACGGAACCAGCTTCCTGATTGGAGAATTTGGCATCAGCGTTCCTCTCTTTGAAATCTTTGGCATCTTAATTAATTTTTACTTTATATATCTTTTATAAAACAAAACTCACAAGCCTGTCTGACCTGTGAGTCTTATCAAGCAATATTTTAATTTCTTCTTACTTTGCTTCGGCCGATGGAGCTGCAGCTGTTTCTGCAGGTTCAACCTTGCCTGTTATTCTGAGTATAACCGGCCTTTCTGAACCATTCGATGTAACCGTAATTGTCTTCGATATTGGACCAATGCGTCTGGTATCGTATTTAACTTTTATTGCACTTGATTCTCCCGGAGCAATTGCTTCTCTGGGCCAGCTAGGTACTGTACACCCACACGAACTTCTTACATTACTAAGTACTAATGACTCGGCACCGTTATTTGTAAATACAAATTCACAATTACCATCTTCACCTTGTTTTATGGTACCATAATCGTGTACCAGATCTTTAAATTCAATAATTGGTCCCTGCGCATCGATATTAGCCGACTCTTCGCTTGTATTAGTCTGAGAACAGCTTATGGCAAATGTCATTGCTGCAAGAATTGTAAATGTGAATAACCTTTTCATGACATTTAATTTTTGATTACAAAACTACTATTATTATTTAAATATTCACTCGGTTTTTATAATTATACCAAGCGATTTTTTTTTGATTCAACGAATAATTTAATGATAATGTTTCTTATCAGTATTAATGATTGATCAATAGTTATAAATTTTAGTCATAAGAATGGTCAATCAACAGAAAAGAACGATTCAATTTTGATGCCAAAGCATTCTAGCTGCTAATTTATTGTTATTTTTACGCAATTTTCACAAAAAACAAGATTTTTATTAAAAATGGAGATTCCAAGCAAGTATAATCCGGGAACAGTAGAAGATAAGTGGTATTCATTTTGGATGGAAAATGAATTTTTCAAGTCACAAAAAGATGAACGGGAGCCCTATACAATAGTAATTCCGCCGCCCAATGTCACAGGAGTACTGCATATGGGCCATATGCTGAATAATACGATTCAGGATATTCTGGTTCGCCGGGCGAGAATGACAGGTAAAAATGCCTGTTGGGTGCCCGGAACAGACCATGCATCAATTGCTACAGAGGCTAAGGTAGTTGGAAAGTTAAAATCGGAAGGAGTAGAGAAAAAAGATCTTACCCGTGATGAGTTTTTAAAGCATGCCTGGAAATGGACAGATAAACACGGTGGAATAATTCTGGAACAACTTAAAAAACTTGGTGCCAGCTGCGATTGGGATCGTACTGCTTTTACCATGGATGAAGAGAGAAGCACTGCTGTAATAAAATCTTTTGTAGAACTATTTAATAAGGGATACATTTATCGTGGTGTTAGAATGGTAAATTGGGATCCGGCTGCGAAAACAGCTGTTTCGGACGAAGAAGTAATTTACAAGGAAGAAAAATCAAAACTTTATTTTTTAAGGTATAAGGTCGAAGGTTCAGCCAACGAATGGGTTACCATAGCAACTACACGTCCCGAAACCATTCTGGGAGATACTGCAGTTTGTGTTAATCCCAACGATGAAAGATATAGCAGTTTAAAAGGAAAGCGTGTGCTTGTACCCTTAATTGAACGTTCTATTCCTATAATCGAAGACGATTATGTTGATATGGAATTTGGTACCGGCTGTTTAAAAATCACCCCGGCTCACGATATCAACGACTATGAAATTGGCATGCGGTTTAATCTCGAATCGATAGATATCTTTAACGATGATGGTACTTTAAATGAAAAAGCTGAGTTATTTATCGGGAAAGACAGGTTTGATGTTAAAAAGCTTATTGTTCCCGAACTTGAGAAAGCCGGAAATCTTGTAAAAATTGAAGATTACACAAATAAAGTTGGATATTCAGAAAGAACAGATGTTGTAATTGAACCAAAACTTTCGGCTCAGTGGTTTCTGAAAATGGAAGATCTGGCAAAGCCTGCTCTTGAGAATGTCTTAAGTGACAACATAAAATTTCATCCACCAAAATATAAGAATTTATATAAACATTGGATGGAGAATATTAAAGACTGGTGTGTTAGCCGCCAATTGTGGTGGGGGCATCGTATTCCGGTTTATTATCTTGACGATGGTTCGTATGTAGTTGCCGAAACTATTGAAAAGGCATTAAAATTAGCTATTGAGAAAACGGGGAATTCCGGTTTAACAGTTGCTAATTTGAAACAAGACGAAGATGTGCTGGATACCTGGGCATCATCGTGGTTATGGCCTTTTTCTGTGTTTTCTGAAGAGGATCAGGAATATTATTATCCGACCAGTGACCTTGTAACAGCACCAGATATTATTTTCTTTTGGGTAGCCCGAATGATTATGGCTGGTTACGCTTTCAAAGGAGAGAAGCCCTTTAGCAATGTTTATTATACCGGAATGGTCAGGGATAAGTTACGTCGTAAGATGTCTAAATCACTTGGAAATTCACCCGACCCTCTTGATTTGATCGCTAAATATGGCGCTGATGGTGTTCGTGTAGGAATGTTGCTTTGTTCTCCTGCAGGTAACGATATTCTCTTTGATGAAGCATTAACCGAACAGGGTCGAAACTTCTGTAATAAATTATGGAATGCTTTCAGACTTGTAAATGGATGGGATGTTAGCGAAACCGCAGAACAACCCGAAGCCGCAAAAGCAGCAATTCATTGGTTCGATAATGAATTGAGCCATACAATTAATGTTCTTGAAGGCCAATTTAAAAAATACAGGATTAGCGAGGCTTTAATGACTGTATATACATTGGTTCGTGATGAGTTTTCTGGTTGGTACCTCGAAGCCATTAAACCCGAATATCAAAAGCCTATAGATAAACTTACCTATAAAACAACAATTGAATTTTTTGATAAAGTTGTTCGTATTCTTCATCCGTTTATGCCTTTTATTTCAGAAGAGATTTACCAGTATATTACAAAAAGAGCAGAGGATGAGAGCATAATGAATGCCCAAATGCCCAAGGCAAAAGCTGTAGATAATAAAATTATTCAAGAATTTGAAGAGGCTAAAAAGGTTATTACCTTCGTTAGAAATACAAGAATTGAAAAGCAGATTGGGCCAAAGGAAAAACTTATTTTATGGACGAAAAATGATAAAAATGAAGGTTTCTTTGATAATATTATTATAAAACTCGGTAACCTTGAAGAAAAAATTGAGCGAAATATTGAAGAAATACCTGGTCAAGTTGCAACTTCGATAACACCAGATGCAGAATATTATATTCCGTTAGGAAATTTTATTAATGCAGATAAAGAAATTGAGTCACTTCAAAAAGATATAGAATATACCAAAGGATTTATAGCTTCAATTAATAAAAAGCTATTAAACGAAAAGTTTGTAAATAATGCACCTAAGAATGTAGTAGAGCTTGAAAGAAAAAAACTTTCAGATGCTGAAGCAAAATTAGACGCATTAGAAACTCAGTTGAAAATATTTAAATTCTAATAATTGCAAAATTTAATCTGTTCTTTGAGTTTATATAGTTTAGTTGATCTACATCTCGACTCCGCTTGATGTAACCGTCACATCGAGCGGAGTCGAGAACCTGCTTTTTAGTTGTTTATGTGTTTGATTTTGCAAATGGGTAGTAAGATGTATTCTATTAATGCGTTAATCTTTTATTATGAAAAGTTTTTAAGGTGCCAACCTTTCTTTTTTCCATAAGCCGTCTTTTAACCGGTACTCAAACCTGTCATGCAGTCTGTCGGGTCTGCCTTGCCAAAACTCTATAAGAGAGGGGATTAATTTATATCCTCCCCAGAATTCCGGACGGGGAACCCTAAAATTCGAGTATTTTTTTTCATATTCCTTTCTCAGATTTTCAAGATATTCTCTTGAAGGTATTGGTTTGCTTTGAGGCGATGCCCATGTTCCAATTTTGCTGCCCTGAGGTCTGATATTGAAATATTCATCCGATTCTTCCTGGTTAAGTATAATAATATCGCCTTCGACTCTGACCTGTTGTTGTAATATTGGCCAGTAAAAGACTGCTGCACCTTTAGGATTTGCCCTTATCTGTGCACTTTTTCTACTTTCATAATTCGAGAAAAAAATTAAGCCATCAGAATCATGTGCTTTCAACAAAACATACCTGACTGATACTTCTCCGTTTGATGTTGTTGCCAGAGCCATAGCGTTTGGCTCATGGGTTTCAATTTCTGTAGCAATTTTGAACCATTTGGCAAATTGCTCCATCGGATACGGCAATAATTCGTTAAAATTTAACTCTTTGGCATTATATTCTCGGCGTGGATGATAATGCTCTTTCATAAACCCGGGTTGATTGTTTAAGACAAAACAAAGCTTGTTGTTAAAAGTTCAGAAAAAAGAGAATGGTTTTAGTACTCGTCGTTTGTTTTAATATGCGCGTTATTTATTGAAGCATTCAATTCAAAACCAATCAGCAGAGAAATTGCGTTAAAATTCATCCAAAGCATAAGGGCAACAAGTGCACCAATTGAACCGAAAAACTTGTTTAATTGGGCAAAATGATCCATAAAGTACGAGAACCCCAACGAAGCAATTATAGTTAAGAAGGTTGCAAGGGTAGATCCGGCAGAAAAGAATTTCCAGCCAACCCTTCTGCTAGGCCCCAGGTAATATAAAAACGAAATTATAAAGAAGGTTAGTAAAACAATGAAAACCCATTTTCCGGAGCTGTAAACAAACGGATTTATTGTGATATTACTTGCAATTGAAATTGATGCTACCAGGTCTTTACTGAAAAGAAAGAACATACTTGAAATGGCAGCAATACCGAGGAAAATAAAAACAAGTATTACCGATACTAATCGTTGCCGATACCATGATCTGGATTCCAGGGTATGATGTGTGGCGTTAAATGCTTCAATTATTCCATGAATTCCTTTTTGGGCAAAAAACAAACTGGCTAGCAATCCAAATATTGGCACACCGCTGCGACGGGTAAAGATTTCGTTTATAACCGGCTCAATAGCCAGG
Organism: Bacteroidales bacterium; assembly: GCA_016938235.1. Lineage (GTDB taxonomy): Bacteria > Bacteroidota > Bacteroidia > Bacteroidales > UBA10428 > UBA10428. Next base: position 16,379 of record JAFGVA010000010.1, read on the forward strand.
TAAGAATTTGCAGGAATAATGCCATTCAGAAAGTCTCCTAAAAGTCCCTGTATGTTTCCTAAAGGGAGATATGGTAAGAGTGCAAGAAAAAATATTAATGCCGGACCCAAAGCCAGCATAAAATTAAACGCAATGGCTGTTGCCCGCATATTTAAAGAACCTTTTCTTAATCCTTCGAAAAAGAACATAAAGACATCGTAAATCGGAACTTTGTCAAACCCCGGTATTGAAACAGATTTGAGCTTTTCAACTAATCTTACGATTTCGTTATTGAGAAACCTGTAATTATGTTCCGTTTTCTTTTCTGTCATTCTAAAAGTCAACAGCCTTTAAACTTAAGTCAAGGCTCTTTATCTGGTGTGTTAAGGCTCCTACCGATATATAATCAACACCACATTCAGCATAATCTCTAAGGTTTTCTAAGGTTATTCCACCAGACGATTCTGTTTCGTATTTACCGTTTATCAGACTAACGGCTTCGCTGGTTTCTTTGATAGTGAAGTTATCGAGCATTATTCGGTGTATGCCTCCAATCTTCAGAATGGTTTGAACATCATCAATACTGCGGGCTTCAATTTCTATTTTAAGTTCTTTGTTTTTTTCTGTTAAATAATTTTTAGCGCGTTTAATGGCATTTTCTATTCCACCGGCAAAGTCAATATGATTATCCTTAATCAGAATCATATCGAATAGACCTATTCGATGGTTCTCTCCTCCACCAAGTTTTACAGCCATTTTGTCGAGTAATCTCATGCCGGGAGTTGTTTTCCGGGTATCAAGCACTTTTGTATTAAGACCCTTAAGCTTCTTAACATATATATTTGTCTGTGTAGCTATGCCACTCATTCTTTGCATGATATTCAGAACCAGTCTTTCGGCCTGTAAAAGTGCAAGAACTTTACCTTCTGCTTCAAATGCAATATCACCAACAACAATCTTATGCCCGTCAGGAATGAAATACTTTAATGATATCGAAGGATCAAGTTTTTTAAATATAAGCTCGGCCACATTGCTTCCGGCAAGTATTCCTTCTTGTTTCACTAAAAGCTGGGCTTTGCCTTTTGCAGAATCAGGTATTGTTGATAAGGAGGTATGATCGCCATCTCCAATATCTTCTTTAAATGCTAAATCAATAAAATCTTCAATGTAATTTTCAAACGTCATCCTTTTCAATTCTAAGCTGATGGATATATGTGGTATTACCCGACTTTTTAAACAGAAGGGTTATTCTATAATTACCGTTTGCAGTTGTCAGGTTTCCAATGGCATATTTCGACTCCCCCTTTCCACCTTCATGAATAATTGTAAAATCTTTGGGCTGGTTTTTCTTGAAAAAATCTTTTAAAATAAGTTCAGCCTGGGTGCTGCTGTAAATATTTTCATTATTATTAATAGTTAACTCTACAGAATCTTTAAAATATTTCGATACAGACTCTGCTTTCCCGGTTTTAAATCCCGCAATAACATCTTGCGGAATTTCAATAATAACAGCTAAAAGGCTGTAACAAAAAACCATGGAGGTGAGCAAAAGTGCTGTTTTTTTTGTTTTATTCATTATTTAAGTTTTTAAAACTCAAGCAAAAAATGAGCCAATATTTATGTAAAAATAGAGATTATTTAGGTTCGAAGAAAATACTTTCATAGCAAGTATACTTAAAACCTTAATAAATGCTTTAGTATTCCTGTGGATAAATAGGTTAAAATAATTTATATTGCCTTACGATACGATGCTTGTGATGAGCTTCAGATCATTTTTTATATAAAAAAAAATGTGCGATTTGTGAAAATTACTTTTCTAAATATTGGTATTACAGATAATAAAAACCTTGATGCGCTGGTTTGTGAATATGAAACCCGGATTAAAAGATATACCAATTTTCAGATAGATTATATTATACCAAGAAATATTTCGAAATACAAGGCCGATGAGGTTAAAAGGCTGGAAGGGGAACTTATTTTAAAGAAAATCACCGAGGGAGCCAAAATTATTTTATTGGATGAAAAGGGAAAGTCTTATAATTCAAGGGAATTTGCATACTTTTTGCAGGATTTGCTGAATTACAGTAATAAGGATGTGTTTTTTATTACAGGGGGAGCTTATGGTTTTTCCGATGAGGTTTATAGCAAAGCATCCGGTAAAATATCACTTTCAGAAATGACAACCACGCATCAGCTTATCAGGCTGTTTTTTACAGAACAGCTTTACAGGGCATTTACCATATTAAATAATCATCCGTATCACAATGATTAAAGTTCTTGGAAAACTTAAGTATCAATACTTTTTATTGGTTGGAATTCTTCTGATCCTGATTTCGTTTGCAATATCGGTTATGCATGATTACAGCAATGTGCAGGCTATTATGGGCCGAAAAGTACAAAAAGCATTTTCAAATAAACTGGAAATGACCGGTAATTATATTCAGTCGCTTAAAAGTTTAGATTTTGAGAAAAAGGTTGATGAAACATCAAACGCAATTAACAATGGTATTTCAATAACCATGTTTAAAAATGGCAGGCTGATTTTCTGGTCAGATAATAACATGCCGGTTAAAGATTTTCAGATAGATTCTATACATAATGGAGAGATTCTTGTTGTATTTAATTCGAAATATTATGTATTAAAAAACGAGTATTCCGACACCACTGTATTTGGTTTTATTAACCTGGAGAATAATTATCCCTACGAAAACAAATTTCTGAATAATGGTATTTCTGTGGCTTCCATTGTTATTCCTGGGGAAGTTATAATTAATTCCGATGAAATAAACCAAGCTTATAAAATATATGATAACAACAATAATTATGTTTTTTCAATAATTATTGACGATAAAATACCTGAATTTAGGGAGGAAGGACATGTTTTATCTAGTTTGTTTTTTTTCTTTGGTCTGTTTTTATTACTGTTTTTCATCCGGCAGTATTTGTCACTTGTTAAGAGAGATAAACTGTGGATTCATATAACTGTCCTGGTCATTTTAATTTCCTTGGTAAGGTTATTACTGCTTAATACAGAAATCTTCAGGGAACATTTTTACTTATTCGATCCGTTTATCTATGCTACCCGGCTTGCTCCCACGTTCGGTGATCTTATATTGAACAGTATTTTGTTTTTATTCTTTGTTTACCTTCTTTATCATTTTGTAAAAATACCTAAGCAGTTTTTAAGCAACAGCTATAATAGAAATGCATGGATTGGCCTGCTGAACACTCTGTTTATTTTAATTCTTTATATAGCATATCACACATCTGTAGGGATAATAAACCATTCAAGTTTTAATATTGTACTGCACAATATTAGCGAGATTACAATACCCATTGCTATTGCATACCTTTTAATTGGAATATTATTCTTCGGGGTGTTGCTTGTTGGAATCTGGATTTTTGACATGCTTAAAGAAGTGCATCCGTACAAAATCATACTTAATTTAGCTGTTTTATTAATGGTGTTGTTTGCTGCAAGCATTGCCATTAAGTTCCGGTTCGATCTTTTTACAGTAATTTTTGCTATTGGATTGTATGTGCTTATTACTGTTTTACAAAAGCAAATTTATGCGAATGCGATTTTTACCTCACTGGTTTTGTTTCTTTTCTGGTTTTCGATTTATGTTATTGTGTTTACAGTTCATTATTCTGCCCAAAAAGATTACCAGCATAATAAATCATTCGCCATTAGCCTTTCAAATGAACACGATCCCATAGCCGAGTATCTTTTCGAAGGCAGTATTAAAAATATGGACAAAGATGCTGGGTTGAAAGAATTATTAGAACCCAATAATTTTGATTTTATTCTCGTACGTGATTACTTAACCAGGAATTACTTTTCGGGGTATTTGAAAAAATACAGCCTGAGAATTACCCCCTGTGGGCAACTTGATAGTGTACTGATTGAAATGCCCCAGTTTAACTGGTATCCCTGTTACGATTATTTTGAATCGTACATAAACGATATAGGAATTAGTATTCCCGGAACTCCCTTTTATTATCTCGATAATTATACCGGATTAATAAGTTACCTGGCCTGGATAAAATTCAATCTTAATGAAATTGGTGAAGTTTCTCTTTTCCTCGAATTAGATTCGAGATTTACCACTGAGCCGCTTGGGTATCCCGAATTATTGCTGGATCAACGCCTGCAGGAAAACGGCACGATGAACAGGGTGAGTTATGCAAAGTACTACCTGGGGAGCCTTATATCACATTCGGGTGATTACGAATACAGCCTGAAATCAATAGCTTTTAACAAAAAGAACACTGACGATTTTTATTCTCTGAAAAAAAACGGGTATAATCATCTGGTGTACAAACCTGATGGTAACAGCCTGATAATTATTAGTTCAAAATCGAAAAAGGCTTTAGACCTTTTAGTCCTTTTTTCTTATGTGTTTGTTTTTTATTATTTATTCTCGCTAATATTAATATTTGCGCTGGTTTCACGATTCCGGCACATAAGTTTCAGGGAAAGTTTAAGAAACAAAATTCAGTTTTATGTTGTCCTTGTTCTGATATTGTCGTTAATACTTATTGCAGGAAGCACAACCTGGTTCAATGTGCGTAAGTATAACCAGACTCAGGTTCGGATTCTGAAAGAAAAAATACAATCGGTTTACGTAGAAATTGAACACAAATTATCCTACGAACAGGTTTTAACAGCTGATTGGAACGGCGACAAGTACGATAACCTCGAACAGTTGTTGACTAAGTTCTCTGATGTGTTTTACACCGACATAAACTTGTATAGTCCACGTGGCGATTTAATTGCAAGTTCGCGACCGGAGATATTTCAGATTGGGCTGCAAAATCAAAAAATGGCTCCGGAAGCCTATTATAAACTTCACAATGAAAAGCTTGCTCAGTTTATTCATCGTGAGCAAATAAAGAATTTAAGTTATTTGTCGGCCTATGTTCCTTTTGCAAATGCAGAGGGCAATCTGCTTGCCTATTTAAACCTTCCGTATTTTACCAAGCAGAAAGAACTCCAGGAAGATATTTCTACGCTTACTGTTGCCATCATAAATATTTATGTTATTCTTATTCTGATTGCAATTCTTGTAATAGTTTTTATATCGAACCAGATTACTAAACCACTGGAACTATTACAGGCAAAATTTAAACAACTTAAACTTGGCGAGAATTATGAAAAGATTGATTACGAACGCGAGGACGAGATAGGCAGGTTAGTAAAAGAATATAACCGGATGGTTACAGAGCTTGAACAGAGTGTAGAACTTCTTGCCCGCTCCGAACGAGAATCGGCATGGCGTGAAATGGCAAAACAGGTAGCTCATGAAATAAAAAATCCACTCACACCAATGCGCTTAAGCGTTCAGCAATTGCAACGTTCCTGGTTCGATAAAAACGAGAATTTTGAAAAATACCTGAACCGTGTAACAAGTACTTTAATTGAACAAATCGATAACCTGTCGACCATAGCAAGCGAGTTTTCAAATTTTGCCAAGATGCCTGTTGCTAAAATGAAGAATATTGATTTAAATGAGGTTCTTACAAAGGTGGTTGAGTTGTTTAAAGATAACGAGATAATTTCTGTAAACTATCATGGAAGTCAGGAAAGTTTAATTGTAAATGCTGATCCCGAACAGCTTAGCCGGGTTTTTATTAACATAATAAAAAATGGTATTCAGGCTATCCCCGATGATAAAAAGGGTAAGATTGAAATCGAGTTGCGGAGAAAGGGTAATCGGGCTGAGATATCATTAAAAGATAACGGTAAGGGTATTACAGAAGATATTCGTAATAAGCTGTTTATGCCAAACTTCACCACAAAATCAAGTGGAATGGGATTGGGGCTGGCAATTGTTCAGAACATTGTAAATCATATTAATGGCGAAATAAATTTTAGCACCGATTTAGGGAAAGGTACAACCTTTTATATCACTATTCCTTTACAGGAATAAGTTAATTTTGTGAACTTGTTAAAAGCTCACATATAAATGCTGATGATTATTTTTTATATTTGGTGCGTATACTTTATAAGCTTGGGCAATTGAAGCGTTATATATTAATTATATTGTTGTTTACTCCTTTTATTCTTTTGTCAGCACAACTCTCGGTCGGAGGTGTTGAGAATGAGTACTATAAGGTTGTTGCTGTTGGTGGTGCCAACACAATAACCTGCGATGCCTCAGAAGATCTTTCATCTTTACAAGCCGGCGACAAAGTAATGCTTATACAAATGGTTGGAGCTACAATCAGCCAGACAGGAGCTTGGCAAACGACCAATATAACCTCATCAGATGTTAATTATAATGGAGCAGGAAGGTTTGAACTAATGGCCGTAAGTGCAGTTGACAACGGCACTAAAGTTGTATCGTTTACATCGAACATCAAGAGAACCTATAATGCTTCGCAAAAAATACAGTTGGTTAAAATTGTTGAAGCCGAAACAATTACAGTTGATTCCGAACTAAATGCAAGTGACTGGGATGGTGAAAAGGGCGGAATTATTGCCCTGGTAGCCTTCAAGAAACTTATACTAAATGCAAATATCGATGCCTCGTCAAATGGTTTTCAGGGGGCTTCCGTTGTATCGAGTTCAGGAGTTTGTCGTCCGCAATATACGCCTGATACATTCTATTTCGATAATAGTACGGTTAATAAAGCTGCACTAAAGGGAGAAGGTATTTTTTCTACCACATTTACCTATTTAAAAGGTAATGGAAACGCTTACAATGGAGGCGGTGGTGGCTTGGGTCTGCATCCTGGCGGAGGTGGTGGAGGTAATTTGAACGCCGGAGGACTTGGCGGTTATCAAAAATTCGATGGCTGTGCAAGTCAGTTCGGACAGTACACCCGTGGAGGATTAGGTCTCGATAATAAATTCTTTACCCGTGATTATGAGATCGACCCTGTTGAGCAGTGGCCCGCCTTAAGTTTTGGTGGTGGTGGCGGTGGCTCTACCGAGAGCTCTGGCTTTACCGCTTCCGAAGGAGGAAATGGTGGAGGGATAGTTTTCATACTGACAGATACCCTTGTAGGTAACGGCTATTCTATAAGGTCAGATGGAGGTTCTGTAAGCACATCTGCATCAGCCGGTGCCGGAGGTGGCGGTGCTGGAGGTACTGTTGTTATTGATGGTATTGTTGATGGTAACCTGACAGTCTCAGTAAAGGGAGGGGATGGAGGCTCCACAGATGCCAACTGCGGTGGAGCAGGTGGCGGTGGGGCAGGTGGTGTTATTTGGTACAGCGTTTCGTCTAAGCCGGCAACAGTTACCGACAGTTTGATGGGAGGACAACATGGTTCTTCACTCTGCGGTGATGTTATTGCTTCAAATGGTAACATTGGCGATGATATTTTCAATTATGTTGCTCTACTTAACGGTTTTACTTTTAATGCAGTTACCGGGGATGATACAATTTGTTTTGGCCAGGCACCAAATAAAATTATTGGTAGTACACCAAAAGGAGTTTCCAGCCCGGTTTACAAATGGCTGACCAGTACAGATAATTCAACATGGACTGTTGTAAATGATTCTGTGAACAAAGACATGCAACCTCCCGAATTAACAGTTTCAAGATATTATACACGCGTTGTTACAAACGACGACGGATATTCCGATACGGCATTTTCTTGTTACATTCATGTTTTCCCTTTAATTACAAATAATGGAATCGATATCCGGGATACTATTTGCACAAATGTGGCTCCCGGCTTGTTTAATGCTAATGTTATTGGCGGCGGTAATTCAGGCGATTATAAATATTATTGGCAGGCACAGGACGATGGAACATCTATTTGGACTGATAAAAGTAACGATGAGTTCATGAATGAAACAGGCCAACTGACTGTGACCACTTATTACCGGAGAGTGGTTGAATCAGGAAAAGTCTGTTTCGATACAAGTGAGGTTGATACCATGACTGTATTGCCCTTAATAACAGGCAACGATGCAGTTATTTCACCCGATACCACTATTTGTCAGGGATTAAATTCGGGTACAATCAAAACAAATTCACCGGGAGGTGGAGATGGTTTCTATTTTATCGAATGGTATCAAAGCACAAATAACATTGTTTATAATTTAGTTACAGGTGCTAATGCTGAAAATTATAGTCCGGGAGTAATGTCTGTTCCAAATACCTTTTATTATAAAAGGGTAGTTTATTCCGGTAACGATAATGCATGTATTGATACTTCAACAGCTCACCTGTTAACCGTGCTGCCAGAACTGGCTAACTTCAATATTAGTTCAGATTCTACAAAATATTGCTCAGGTGACGATGCTCAGATTATAAACGGTTCTTTACCAACAGGAGGGGGCGGTAGTTATAATTATACCTGGTATCAAAATAATGGTTCAGCCTGGGTGGAAATTACCGGTGAGATTGACCAAAATTATAATCCTCCTGCATTAACCGATACAACTATCTATCGAAGAGATATTATTTCCGGAGCCGATGATGCCTGTAAAGCAAGCAGCAACGAACTTAAAATAAAAGTAATCCCTCCTATAATAAATGTATTGGAAACCCGGAATGATACGGTATGTGAAGGAGAAATTCCAATAGCGTTTACAGAACAGGAAGCAACTGGTGGTGCAGGCTCTGGTAGTTACTCTTATTTGTGGGAAAGGTCGATTGATACTGGCCAGACATGGATCGATGCCCTTCAGGATATTTCTTTCAATAACCTCGTATCATACCAATCACCAGGAGTTCCTCAGGGTTACAATTATTTCCGTAGAATTACTTATTCCGATATATGTAATAGTGCAAGTAACGAGATACTGGTAGAAGCTTTAAGGGCTCTTACAAACAATACAATTTTTGGCGCGCAGAATCAATATGCATGTTATAATTCTCCTTTATTGATAGATGCCGATAGTCCTCTTGGAGGGGCATCAGGAGGTACTTATAACTTCTTCTGGTTAACTTCGGATGACGGTACGACCTGGAGTAGTGCTCCCGGCTCGTCTAATGCAGAAGATTATACAACTCAGCTAGTAATTGATACTATGTACTATTCCAGGCTGGTTCTTTCCGGAAATAATAATGAATGCAGAGATACATCGGAATTTGTGTTAATCAGACCAAATCTATTGCCTGAAGGGGATATTGTTTCAAGTATTGATACCCTCTGTGAAGGTGAAGAAATTAATATTTCAATTTCAGATATTTCTGGCAATGGCCCCTGGATAATCAAACTTGGCGAGCCAGGCGATACTCTGCATGAGCGGGTAGTTTATTCTCCGGGTGATGTAATTCGTTTTGCTATGGATGCTTCGGCAAATATTCAAATACTAAAACTTATTGATGACAGTCTGTGTGCTGCCGTTTTACCAAATGAAAGAGGACTTGTAGCAGCAACTGTATATGAAATTCCTGTTGCAAATGCCGGCGAAGATTTTGATGCGTGTAATTTAAGCACTCCGTTAAATGCTCAATTTTCAGTCGATAACTCTTATGGGTGGTGGACCTTTGATAATGGCTCCTTCGATGATAACGAAAACCCCACTGCAACCGTAACTGTTGATAGCTACACAAGTCACAACCTGGTTTGGACTGAAGCAACCTGGACTGAGTGCTTTACAGAAGATGATGTATTCGTTACATTCTTCGAGCAGCCTGTTGAGATAAATGCCGGAAACGATACATCCATAGCCTATACTCAGAATTCTTTTCAGCTGGAGGCTGATATACCTGATGTAGGTAGCGGCTATTGGTCGTTTGTATCAGATTTAAGAGGAACATTTGTCGATTCAACACTATCGAACACTCTGGCAGATGATATGCTTAATGTTGGAGAATACATTTTATTGTGGACAATTGAAAACGGACCTTGTGAGGCAATAACCGATGAGTTATTGATAGAAAAGAAAAAAAGAACCATTTATGGTGGATTTTCACCCAATAATGGAGACAATTTAAACAATGAATTTGTTGTTGGTCTTAGTCAGGGAGCAACAGGCAGGTTGTATATTCTTGATTTGAACGGGAATATTATTAAAAGAATAGATGGAGAGAGTCAATTATTATGGGATGGTACCAACGAAAAAGGTGTTGATGTTCCAGCAGGAGTATATTTATATATTTTAAATGAAACTCTGAACGGTGTTCAATCAGAACCAGAACAGGGTACTATTGATTTAAGAAGATAAATGAGAATAAAAATATTTATCATATTACTCTTTATTATTGTCCGGCTTTCCGGACAGGAATTTACATTACCCTCCCAGATAAACCGAAATTTGTTAAATGTAAATCCTGCTTACGCGGGATATTATGAAACAACGGTATTAAATATCATGCACCGTTCTAATTTTATGGGTGCAGGAGGCAGAAGCATTCAGGAATATCAGAATGCAGAGTTTCATGCTCCTTTAAAAAAGCAGTCTATTGCTCTGGGAATGCAATTAAAACACGAACAAATTGCAGGTAGAATACGGAATGAGGTATTCTTCGATTACAGCCATAGGATTGAATTAGGTAACAGTAAGCTTGGATTAGCATTAAAGGCCGGAGGAGTATCTTTATCAACTGATCCCAATCTTTCAGTATTAGATATAAATGATCCTGTTTTTTCATCGGAGTATAATAGTATTTCGCCGAATTTCGGTTTTGGAGTTTCTTATTATAGCAAGAATTATTATGCAGGTATTTCGGTGCCTTATCTGTTGGGTTTAAATGAAATAAAACCAGAAATTAGTTCTTATGCTTTTATACTTACCGGAGGAGGTAAGTTTGAAGTTACAGACATTATTAGCATTGAACCTTATGGTGGAATAATGTATTCTATGTCTTCTCCGGTCTCTTTTATGGCTTCAGTAAATTCTGAAATAAATGAACTGATTTTGTTCGGAGCCGGGTATAAATATTATCAAAAGTTTTATAGTGATGATGCTTTAACATCGTCGTATTTCGCAAATCTGGGTTTAAAAATAAATCCTCAAATATCATTGCTTTATAGCTTCGAATATAACACAGGTAAGGCAAGTATCGTATCACCTACCTCTCACGAAGCCGGATTGTTTTGGTATTTCGGGTATAAGGTTAATACACAAAGTGCAAGGGATTTTTAATTTATGATAAAAAAGATTGCTCTCATATTATTGTTATTCATTTCACTTTGCTCCTTTGGGCAGAAGTATATTAAGGTTGTACCATTGCGCGAGGTGAATACTGATTACGATGAGATGGCTCCTGCATTCTATGAAGACGGTATCATTTTTAGTTCCAACCGTAAAAGCAATATTATAAAAGTCGCTACAGATTTTAACAATAATTACTACTATAAACTTTATTCTACAAAGAAGAAGAGTACCCGAAAATTCGAAAATCCTAAACCATTTGCAACGGAAATAGCAGGTAACCTTAACGAAGCATCGGCTACTTTTTCCGATGATTTCAAGGTCATGTATATTACTCGAAACTTCAGGTCAGACGAAAGTTTAAGTCAGCTTCAAAAATCTGATGAAGTAATAAAGTTTGGAATCTTTCAGGCCACCTTCACAGGCAAAGATTGGATTCTCTCCTGCGAGTTTCCTTTTAACGATGAATCGTATAGGGTGAGATTCCCGACTTTAAGTTTCGATGGGAAGAAACTGTTTTTCTGCTCTGATATGCCCGGGGGATATGGTGGTGATGATTTATACCTTACAGAACTAATTAACGGCAGATGGTCAAATCCTATGAATCTTGGCCCTACAGTAAATACTGCTGAAAATGAAGTATGGCCTTTTTATCATCAGGTGGGCAGGTTATACTTTTCATCTCGCGGACATGGTTCACAGGGTGGATTAGACATATTTTACACCGAAATAATGGATGGCGAATGGATAAAGCCGGTTAACCTTCCTTCACCTTTTAACTCATTCAGAGATGAATTTGGCTATATTTTATCACCAACCATGGATACCGGTTATTTTGTAAGAAATAACCGAATTTCGGGAGATGATATTTATATAGTTACAAATGCATTCCCCTTGTTTAAAGAATGTCCTCCTCAGTTTGATGAATCTTTCTGTTATGAATTTGAAGAGGAGGGTAGTCTTGACCTGGATACAACAAGCCTGAAATACGAGTGGGATTTTGGCGATGGGCAGAAAGTCCGCAGTACCTATGCAAAACATTGTTTTAGCAAGCCAGGCTTTTACATGGTATCGTTAAATGTTATTGATACCTTAACCCAGGAAGTTTATTTTAGCGAAGCCAGTTATGATTTATTGATTGAACCCAGCGAACAGCCTTACATTACTGCTCCGGATACAGTTAATGTTAATGAGAAGGTGAAGCTGGATGCAAAATTATCTGAAATCAGAAAGTTTGAAGCAAAAGAGTATTTCTGGGACTTCGGCGATGGAAACATCAACATGGGGGAAGAAACAGAGCACGTTTATGACAGGGCAGGAACCTTTTATATAAGACTTGGTATCACTACAGGTGAGGATGAACCGGAGAATGAAGAAGATATTGATTTTTCAAAGAGAGCCTGCTCCCAGAAACAAATTATTGTAATAAAAAATACTATTAGATAATTTCAAAACTTTGTGGACTTATTTTCGTAAACCGTTTTTATGTGTGGTGCAATATTTGTTACGATTATGTTTTTAATTCCGCAATTTTGAATAATTTCAGAGATTATGAAGCTAAAGACAATCTTTTTTGGTTGCTTATATTTAATTTCAACTATCTGTTCGGCTCAGCCTGTACCAGCCGGAGATGAGAACATTCCCTATTTGATGACTTTTGGAAATGAAGCTGAAACATCTTGGGGTGACGATGATTTTTCTCAAACATTTTTCTTTTTAATACCTGAAACTTTTAAAGAACCGGTTTTTGTAAGAGTTTTTGATCCCGATATTGGTGGAGATGTTGATGAACAGAACGGTACCTGGGATACTCGTGTTACTTATTCAATATATGGAGGGAGCATTTGCTATTCCGACAAAGATGCCATGGAAACTGACCCTGTTGGTAATTATAAAAGTGGAAACCTGCTGGCTTCAAAGACATTCATGCAAAACCCCCGGTACGATAATAACTGGTATACCTTTGGTCCCTTTAACCCGACCGAGGGTGAATTTGTTGCTAAATTTGGAGGTTATGTAATTAAAATTATTGCTGATGGTGAGGCCGGAAATGATGGTAACCTATACAGGTATTTTTTAAGTACAAGCAGCACCGAAAATAAACCTGTTGAAGGTGGAAATGCTTTTGCCTTTGAGTATTCGTTCAGGATGCATGACGATCCCAACCAGATTTCGCATATTTATCCTTATGTCGATGACAGAACCATATCTGTAAAGCTTTCAAATTTCGATTGGGATATGGATGGTTTTATAAGAACTGTTTCAATAGCCCGTCGTGGCCAGATGAGCAAGATTTCATCAGACAACAGCTGGGTGTCTGACGAGTTTAAGATTTTTGATGAAGAAAAAAATACATCGCTTGATATACAATTTATAAAGAAGAAAACACCTCCGGTAAAAAACAACAATGTTGTAGTAAATGTGCGAAATCAGTATAACGAACTGTTGCCATTTTATGTTTTACCTATTGGAGGTGTTCCAAAATATAAATACAGTATCAACGCGACTAGAGTAAATGAATAAATTCTGTTATGGTGGAAGAGTTCCGTATTTCTAACCTTTTAAAACCAGTCTTTGTATTTATACTGATTGTTCTTTTCAATTTCCCTATTATTTACGGGCAATTCGAGCGCTTTCAATCATTCGATGTTACCGATGGAATCTGCCATCCCTATATCTATACGATAAACCAGGATAAAAATGGTTTTATCTGGCTGGGAACTGGTGAAGGACTTTGCCGTTTTAATGGCTTTGAATTTCAATCGTATGCCAATATCGATAGTCTTTCAAACTACGTAGTAAACACCAGCTATATCGATTCGTTCGGTGATCTTTGGTTCGGTTTTAATAATGGACTGGTACTTTCGTGGGATGGCTATGAATTTAAAAAGTACACCTTACCCACCAAAAATAATTCTGCAATTACAGCTATATCTCAAACCCCACTTGGAGAAATTTTTATTGCCACCTCCAACCAGGGGTGTTTTTTAATATCATCAGACGGCAAAGCCAGAGCAGCTCACGAAAGATTTGCGGATAAGATTATTTCAGCCGCCTTTTTTACTGACTCCGAACTGTTACTTGCTTCAAGCGAAGGATTGGAAATAATACCATTTTCTCAAGGACGGTTTGAACTTCAAAGTACCATTAAGCCAGAGCAGCTCAGCTATATAAATATTCAGACATTCGAAATTACCGGTTGGGAAAATAAATACCTTGTCGGAACTGAAGATGAAGGCTTGTATTTATTAAATATTGAACCCGATACCATAATTCTTAAAAAGCTTGGTGCCAATACAAGTTTAGCTTATCAGACAATTCAGGATGTTGAACTTCTTCCGGATAATAATCTTTGGATTTGTACTTATGGTGGATTTATCAAACTCTCGGATTTTGAAAGTACTGGAGAGTTTTCTCATATGAGTAGATTTTCTAAGGCTGAGGGTTATGCAACTGATTATGCAAAATCGGTTTTTTCTGATCGTGAAGATAATTTATGGATAGGAACTTACGGAGCGGGTGTTTATTTGCTTACAGAACAGGCATTTTCGTTTATTTCTTTTGAAGAACAAGTACCAGATAATAATATTTTATCGGTTGCCAGCAATGACAGTCTTATATGGATTGGAGGAGAAAATATTATTCTGGAAATGAACATCAGAGATAATAAAATCACAAAAAAATTTGAGGCAGGTAAAAATTTACCAAAAGATAACATTTCAGCATTATATCATTTTCGGAATACAACCTGGATTGGTACAGAGAAAAATGGTGTATACAAACTCGATTGTTCCAGGGGAGTTATTACTTCATTCTTTAAAACAGATAATTCTTTGGGTAATTTTGTTAATTCAATTTATGCCGATGAGAATACTCTTTATGTTGCAACAAAAGACGGTATCTTTAATTTTGATTTAATTACAGGAATAACTGTTCATTACAATACTTCTGAAGGTCTACCCCACAACGATATTGAAAATATTTTTGTAGATAAAAACAATCGTTTATTATTTGCCACCAGAAGTAACGGTATATATGAAATTACAGAAAGAGGAGAAATTGAAGAATATTTTTCTGTTGAACAGTTTGAACTTGATTTCAATTCGATTACCCAGGACGTAAACGATAATATCTGGGTAAGCACATACGGACAAGGCATATTTCTTCTACAGAAGGATACCATTTTAAATTTTACAGTAGATAACGGATTGAAATCAAATTATTGCTACAGTATTGCTACGGCAGACAGCAATTATATTTGGGTCGGTCACCGGCTCGGATTAAGCAGAATAGATATTACGAACAATAGTTTTAAAGTTTTCGATGCCGGCATTGGCATTGAAGGCGATTGTAATTATAATGCTGTTGCAAAAAACCCGAACGGACAATTGTTTTTTGGAACAAACGATGGTCTTATTGTGTATGATGTTAAGAAAGGAAAAAAAGAAAGCATTCCTCCAAAAACAAATATTCTTCATGTGCTTATAAATGATAAAGAATACGATTTTTCAAATCCAATAGTTTTACCTTATTCGCCCTATAAATTGCGCATAGAATTTGTTGGCTTATATTATAACGATCCCGAATCCGTTCAGTATCAATATATGCTAAAAGGCTATGATTTAGAATGGTCGGAAATTACAGATTTAAGGTATGCTATATTTTCAAGGGTTGAGGATGGCGATTTTGAATTCATGGTGAGATCTTTCGGTCCCGATGGACTTTACAATAACCAACAGGTTAGTTTTATACTTAAAATTAAACCCCCTTTTTGGAAACGTTGGTGGTTCATTATATCTATGATTGTTCTTGGAGTTCTTATAATTATTGCAGTTATAAAATTTCGCGAACGCCGGCAAAAAGAAATTCAGGAATACCTTGAAAAAAGCCTTGATGAACGCACACGGGAAGTAGTTGAACAAAAAGAAGAAATAGAGGTTAAAAACCGCGATATTACCGATAGTATAAACTATGCACAGCGCATACAGAACAGTATATTGCCGCCAATAAAGAAAATGCAGCAATATTTCTCAGGTTCATTTATTTTCTACCAGCCAAGAGACATTGTTTCGGGCGATTTTTATTGGTTCGATAAAATTTCTGATGATAAGGTTCTGATTGTTTGTGCCGACTCAACAGGTCATGGTGTACCTGGAGCATTTATGTCGATGATCGGTACTACCCTGATTAAAGATATCTGCCTTTCTCAAAAAATAGAATCACCGGCACAAATGCTTTACGAGCTTGATCATCAGTTGGCCCGAACATTGAACCAGAATGTTGATGAATTAAAATCAAACGATGGTATGGATGTAATGGTTTGCGAGGTCGATATTAACACTAACATATTGCGCTATGCATCGGCAATGCGTCCGATGATTGTTTACAAAGACGGGGAACAGATTTATATCAAGGGT
This sequence comes from Bacteroidales bacterium, assembly GCA_016938235.1. GTDB lineage: Bacteria > Bacteroidota > Bacteroidia > Bacteroidales > UBA10428 > UBA10428. The sequence continues at coordinate 32,840 of JAFGVA010000010.1, forward strand.
AGCAGAAGTTCCATTGGTGGTCAGTACGACACAAAAAGTGAGAAAGATTTCGAGGGTGGCGAAATGCAACTTAATAAAGGCGATCTTGTTTACTTGTTCTCTGACGGATTCCCTGACCAGTTTGGAGGTAATATGGGCAAAAAGTTTAAAATGGTTCGTCTTAAAAACTTACTGAAAGATATCCATAAGAAACCTATGGAAGAGCAATACGAGTATGTTAAAAGCACCTTTAATCTTTGGAGGGAAGATTACGACCAGGTAGACGATGTATTGTTTATGGGACTGAAAATATAAAGATTATGAGAAAAGATTAAAGAAACCTGACATCCTTATCTTTTTTCTTGTTTCTTTCACCTTGTTACCTGTAAGCACCTTTTTTTAACATTCCAATTTCTTCCTGTGTTAAGAATCTCCAGTGGCTTCTTTGTAAACCTTTTTTTGTCAGACCGGCAAAATATACCCTGTCTAGTTTAATTACCTTATAGCCCAGGTGCTCAAACATTCTTCTTACAATTCGGTTTCTTCCGCTATGCAGCTCAATACCAAGTTCACGTTTATTGTCATCTGAGACATAGCTCACAGAGTCTGCTTTTATTAAGCCATCTTCAAGCTCAAAACCATTTACCAGTTTTTCGAAATCTGAGGGCGAAATTGCCTTGTCAAGAAAGACATGATATACTTTCATCTTTTTTGAACTGGGATGGGTAAGCTCTTTTGCCAAATCCCCGTCGTTGGTAAGTAACAATACTCCGGTTGTATTACGGTCTAATCGACCCACAGGATATACACGCTCGCTACAGGCATTTTTCACAATATCTAAAACCGTAATTTTTGCATGGGGATCAGAAACAGTGGTAACACAGTCTTTTGGCTTATTCAGTAGGATATACACATTCTTTTCTGGCTTTATTGGCTTTCCGTTAACCATTACTGCATCGTCGCGGCTTACTTTTATGCCGAGTTCTTTTACCACTTCGCCGTTTACTTCAACTTTCCCCCTGGTTATAAGTGAGTCAGCATCGCGACGGGAACAGATACCAGATGCAGCTATGTATTTATTAAGACGCAGTTTATCTTCGTGTTTGTCAGATACACTCTCGCGGTTTGGTTTACTAATCTGTCTTTGTCTGCCCTGGTTATAATTTTTATTCATCAAAAATGTTTTCCTGTTTTAGTGCTGTTAACGAAAAAAATCTTTTCTTTTCCTGATTCTGTAAAGAATAATTATTTTTGGTTTACAAAATTAGACTGATTTATTGAATAAAATAATCTTATGACATTAATAAAATCCATTTCCGGATTCAGAGGAACAATTGGTGGTAAGCCTGGTAATAATCTTACACCATTAGACATAGTGAAATTTACCGCTGCTTTTGCTCATCAAATCAGAAAAAAAGCTACAGACGAAAAAGTGAAAGTTGTTGTTGGCAGAGATGCCAGAGTCTCGGGGCCTATGTTAAGCCAACTGGTAACCGGAACCTTGCAAAGTATGGGCGTTGATGTTGTTGATCTGGGGCTTGCAACTACTCCAACAACAGAAATGGCTGTTATTGATCATAAAGCGCAGGGAGGAATAATTTTAACGGCCAGTCATAACCCGGCGCAATGGAATGCTCTGAAGTTATTAAACGAGAAAGGTGAATTTATTTCAGCTTCTGACGGAAAAGAACTATTGGATTTAGTTGATAAAGACGAATTTAATTTCAATACATACGATAAGCTGGGCAAAGTTTCAACCAATCATAACTCCGGAGATACGCATATCAGACAGGTATTGGATCTTCCTTTGGTTGATGTTGAAGCAATCAGTAAAGCAAAATTTAAAGTTGCTATTGATTGTGTAAACTCTGTTGGAGGAGTTGTTCTTCCGAAATTGTTAATGGAGCTTGGCGTTGATGAAGTTATTGAATTGTATTGTACGCCTAATGGGCTGTTTCCGCATAACCCCGAGCCTTTGCCCGAAAACTTAACCGAAATCAGCAAAGTTATTAAAGAGCAGGGTGCCGATCTTGGCTTTGTAGTTGACCCCGACGTTGACCGGCTGGCCATAGTTAGCGAAGATGGAACCATGTTTGGCGAAGAATACACACTGGTGGCTGTTGCTGATTATATACTTTCTAACACGAAAGGCAATACAGTCTCAAACCTTTCCTCGTCTTTGGCTCTAAGAGATATTACTCTTAAACATGGCGGGAAATATGCTACTGCGGCGGTGGGCGAAGTAAATGTAGTGGAAAAGATGAAAGAAACCAATGCAATTATTGGTGGAGAAGGTAATGGCGGTGTAATTTATCCCGAACTTCATAATGGCCGTGATGCTCTGGTAGGTATTGCCTTGTTTCTTACTCATTTGGCAAAATCAGGAATGAAATGTTCGGAGCTTCGGAAGACATATCCCGAATATGTGATATCAAAAAACAAGCTTGAATTATCTGAATCGACAAATGTTGATGCCATTTTAGAGTCTGTAAAGCAGAAATATTCCGATAAAAAACTAATCCTGATAGATGGTGTGAAAATCGAATTCGAAAACGAATGGGTTCACCTTCGAAAGTCAAATACGGAACCAATTATCAGAATTTATTCAGAAAGTTCAAACAAAGAAAAAGCAGACAGACTGGCCGGGGAAATAATTCAGGTTATTAAAAGTCTATCATAAAAACAGCATATTTTGAAATACCTTCTTCTTTTATTTTCTTTTTTCACCTCAGTATTGTTTTCACAAACAGTAAAGCCCGACACTATTATTGTAAATAACCTTAGTTTCGATAATGAAGTTGAAAAGCGTTTGTTTGAAGAATACCTGAATGGTGATACTGAAGATTTATTTGGATTGTTTTATGCAGTAGGTTGCCATGATAATTTTAGTAAAGTAAAAGAAAGAAGAGCCATATTTAACAGGGCTATTCTGGATTTCAAGTCGGAGAAATACCAGCATATGAAACCAGAAAAATTCGCTAAAGTCTTTTATAAAAATTTGCATAATAAGTATTTTAATAAATACGAAGTGCAAATAATGTTCAACGATGTTTTTAAAGATGGCAGATATAATTGTGTTACGGCTTCGGCAATATTTGGACTTTACTTTGAAGAGCTGGGGTACAATTATGCCATTAAACTCATTCCGGGACATGTATACCTAACTTTATTTCCTGATAAGGAATCGATTAAAATTGAAACCACAAATCCTTTAATAGGCAGCTATGTAATCGATAATAAGTATAAAAAGGATTTCATTAACTATTTGGTCGACAGCAAAATTATTTCTAAAGCGGAATTTGAGGAAAACAGCATTGATGAGCTATTTGAATTGCATTTCAATAAGGAGGAGGAAATTACACTCGAGAATCTGGTTGGCGTATTATATTATAATTCAGGATTGAAGTATTTTGAAGACGAGGATTACCTGAAGGCATTCAATCAGTTTGAGAAAGCGCATGTTTTTTATGCTGCCGAAGTGGTAGAATACATGATGACCGCCTCATTGGGCAACTATTTTATTTTAAATGGGGTAAAAGACAGGCTGACACTTCGATACATCGCAAAATACCTGTACTATGCTAAAAATGAGCCGCAAAAAATCCTCTTCTTAGAGCTTTTTGGTTTATTTACCCAACATGTTTTAATCGAGCAGGGCGATTTTAATAATTACAAAGATGGTTATAAGTATTTAAAGAATGCTGTCTCAGATAGCTCTATGCTTAGTGAATTGGGGTATATCTATAATTATGAATTAGGAAGGAACTATTATAATACCGGGAAGATTAAGGAATCACAGGAATGTTTCAAAAATGCATTTCTTATAAAACCGGACAATCTTGATGCTCAATCGGCCATAATTGAAATATTGGCAAAAAGATTATCAATGGAGTCGTTAATGTCGGTTGTTGCAGATATTGAAAATCTGTATGAAAACAATGCCACACTTAAAAACAATAATGCATTCTGCAATTTATACGCACATGTTTGTTTAGGCCTGTGCTCGCAGTATTTTCGAATTCAAAACAGTAATTCCGGAATTAAATATCTTGATAAATTTGAGATTATTCATGAATCGCATCCATCCTTAGAACTTAACTCCAACGCTGTTAGCGATGCATATTCTTCCATTGCTGTATATTATTTTGGGAAAGGCAATGTTAAGCTGGCCAAAAAATATATCGATAAAGGCTTAGAAATAACACCCCATAATTTTAATTTGCTGCATATCAGGCAGACTCTTTAGTTTTTAACTGCCAGGTTGTATTTTTTTGTAGTTATATAGGTGTTGTTTTCTGTTGTTTTCTTTTTGCCGATAACAGAGATCTCTTTCATAATTAAACTGCCTTTAGGTACCCAAACCTCATAGGTGCCCACACCATTTTGTGTTTCTATTGCAATTAAATTTGCCGGAATATATTTATTGTCTTCAAGTTCACCCAGGTAAAATTCTGCAGTTCTTGACTTATTTGAAAAGTAAAACTTCAAAAGATATTTGTTATTAATGGCTAGTCTGTCAACAGCTTCAATAATAATTTCAGGGTAATCGGTAACCAAATTCCCTTTCATATCATATTCCTTTAAATTTACCGAAGGTCTCCCGTCTTTATATTCGTTCTCCATTTTCAACTTACCGTTCAGGTAATATTTTCTTTTTATGCCGTTAAGTTCATCATTTTCATAATTTTCTTCGACAATTAAGATGCCTTTTTTATCATAAATATAGGTTGAGCCTTGTTTTTTATGATTAACATAAGTTGCTTCACGCATTTTGTGTTTCCCATCGTAGTACTTAATGTATTTTCCGTGGTACTTGTTTTCTTTGAACTCAATGGTACTTATTAGCGTGCCATTTTCATCATAATATTTGCAAAGTCCGTCCCGCAAATCCCCTTCAACCTCGTTTACTGATTTAATTTTTCCGTTTGAATGGTATTCCTTGACAATTTTTTTACCTGAAGGTTTTTCAAACCTGAATCCCAGGAAATCACACGAGGTATTTAGTGCTAAAACTACTATGAGTAAAGAGACTTTTGCTATTTGCTTATAAAAATATTTCATTTGAACAGGCTTGAGTGTAAAAACGACTTTAAAGTACAAATTTTGTTGTGTTAAACAAAAGAATTCCAAATGCCTTACACTCGCTATTTTTATAATGCTCAAATCAATTTTTTCTTAAAAAAAATTCATTTATATTTGCGCCACTGCTAAAAAAAAAGCAGAAAAAACACGTAACTAATTAAATTTAAATAAGAAATGCGAAATAAAGGAGCCATTTGGACTTTGGCTATTGCTTTAGCACTTGTATGTATTTATCAGCTCTCTTTTACCTGGAAAGCTGTTTCAGTTAGAAATCAGGCTGTAGAATATGCTTTAGATAAGACTACAAATGAAGTAGATCCTGTTACCGAGCAATATTTTCTGGATTCTGTTGCCAACGAAAAAATTTATTTTTTCAATATGTTTAGCTACCGCGATTGTATTGAGCGTGAGCTTAACTTTGGTCTTGACCTTAAGGGGGGGATGAACATAATTCTTGAAATATCTGTAAACGATGTTATTAGGAATTTGTCAAGTAGCCCTCAGGATACAACACTTAACAAGGCACTGGTCTTAGCAAAAGAATATCAAAGAAACAGTGGGGAAGATTTTGTGATGCTTTTCGGAAAAGCTTTTGAAGAGGTTGCTCCGGGAGCCAGTCTTAAATCTTTATTCCTTACAAAAGAGTTAAGCGATAAAATTTCGTTCAATGCTACCAACGAAGAAGTAATTTCTGTTTTGGCTGTTGAAACCAAAGGTGCAATAGACAATGCATTCAACATAATTCGTACTCGTATCGACCAGTTTGGTGTTGCTCAGCCCAACATTCAGCGTATGGAAACTGCCGGCCGAATTCTTGTTGATTTACCCGGGGTGAAAGACAGAGACCGTGTAAGAAAACTATTACAGGGTACAGCTAATCTTGAATTCTGGGAAGTTTATGAGAATACAGCAGACGTTCAGCAGGTACTTTTAGCAATTAACGAAGTTGTTAAAAACCAGAAAGAAGCTGAGAAAGCTCTTGAAGAAGCTACATCGGAAGGGGTTGAACAAATAACTGAACCTGAAACAACTGAAGAGGTGGCAGAAGAAGGACCCGGATCATTACTTGAGGAAGTTGCCGGAGATACTTCAAAAGCTGAACTGACACAGGATGTTGATGCTCAATATCCATTCTTCAGCATCATGCAGCCTTTCCCAATCAGAGATAACACCTCTGCTGGTCCGGTAATCGGAGTGTCTCATTTTAAAGATACGGCAAAGGTAAATTTATATCTGAAGCTGGCTAAAGAGAAAAATATTATACCTCGTGATATGCGTTACATGTGGAGTGCAAAAGCTATTACGGGTGATGATGATAAACCGACAAACAACTTTGAACTTTATGCAATTAAAGTTACAGGTCGCGATGGTAAGGCTCCACTCGACGGTGATGTAATAACAAGTGCCCGTCAGGAATTCGACGATGCAAGAGGTTCTGCGCATGTTTCCATGACCATGAATGGCGATGGAGCAACAAAATGGGCTCGTTTAACCCGCGAAAATGTTGGTCAGGCCATTGCTATTGTTATGGATAATAAGGTTTTCTCTGCACCAATTGTTCAGGGAGAAATTAAGGGCGGCAGTTCACAGATTACAGGTAATTTTACAATTGCTGAGGCTGATGACCTGGCTAACCTGCTAAAATCGGGTAAACTTCCTGCTCCGGCAAGAATTATTCAGGAAACAGTTGTTGGACCATCTTTAGGACATGAATCTGTAAATTCAGGTTTAAACTCTTTTATTATTGCATTTGCAGTAATTCTGCTTTATATGATGTTCTATTACAGTCGCAATGCAGGCTTTGTTGCAGATATTGCACTGGTGGTTAACCTGTTCTTTATTATAGGTGTTTTGGCATCTTTGGGAGCTGCGCTAACATTACCTGGTATTGCCGGTATCGTATTAACAATTGGTATGTCGGTTGATGCAAACGTGCTTATTTTTGAAAGGATAAGGGAAGAACTTGCTGCAGGCAAGGGGCTGAAACTTGCCGTTAAAGACGGTTTTAGAAATGCCTACTCGGCAATTATTGATGCTAACGTTACTACACTTATTACCGGTATAATATTGTTGATGTTTGGTACAGGACCAATTAAAGGTTTTGCTACAACACTTGTTATAGGTATCTTCTCATCGCTTTTTACTGCAATATTTGTTTCCAGAATTATTATTGAGCAATACCTGAGCAAGAATGTTGACTTTAAATTTGCAACCAAATTAACACAAGGAGCTTTTAAAAATGTTAACATAAAATTCCTTGAAAAAAGGAAATTATTTTATGTTGTTTCTATTTTGTTAGTAGGAATAAGTCTTGCTTCAATACTGGGATTCCGTGGCCTTGATTTTGGCGTTGACTTTAAAGGAGGACGTAACTTTATTGTTCGTTTCGATGCTCCAGTTGATAATAAAGATGTTGCCACATCTATAGGGGAAAAATTTGGCGAAGAACCAAGTGTTATTACCTTCGGTGAAGAAGATCAGGTTCGTATTACAACTTTATATAGAATTGACGAAGAAGGTACAGATATTGAAGATCAAATTCAACAAGAGCTCTATACCGCACTGAAACCTTATTTTGCTGAAGATCTTAATTATACTGATTTTGCTCAGACAAAACTATTAAGCAGCCAGAAAGTTGGGGCTACAATAGCCGACGATATTCAGAGGAATTCTGTTTGGGTATTGCTGTCAGCAATTGGATTTATGTTTATTTATATCTTCTTGCGCTTCCGTAACTGGCAATACGGACTTGGAGCAGTAGTTGCACTTATCCACGATAGTATCATTGTTCTTGGTCTGTTTTCAATATTGCATGGCATTATGCCCTTTTCGCTTGAGATTGATCAGGCCTTCATTGCTGCAATATTAACAGTAATCGGATACTCAATAAACGATACTGTGGTTGTTTATGACCGTATTCGTGAGTATGTTACAATTCATCCAAAACACGACCGAAAGGATGTAATTAATAACGCGCTTAACAGCACATTGAGTCGTACAATAAATACCTCATTAACAACTATTGTTGTGCTATCGGTTATTTTCATTCTTGGGGGAGAAGCAATTCAAGGATTTACCTTTGCCCTGTTAGCAGGTATTATTGTAGGTACATATTCTTCGTTGTTTATTGCAACTCCACTTGTTTACGATACAGTTATTAAATCGGTTGAGAAAGCTGCAAGCAAGAAAAAACAAAAGTAGATTTAATAAAAATACCATACATTAGCCTCACAGTTTTTGTGGGGCTTTTTTTATCTTTATATTTCTAAAACGATATTATGGCAATAATTAGTTTTATAGGTGGTTCGGAAATAATTTTCATTTTTCTGGTTATTTTATTGCTGTTTGGCTCAAAAAGAATACCCGAATTTGCTAAAATGATGGGTAAAGGTTTGCGTGAGTTCAGAAAAGCAACCGAAGATATCAAACGGGAGATTAACAATGAAACAGATGACGTTTCCGATGATTTAAAAAAAATGAAAAACACCTTTAAATCCTGATATAATATCGTTGCCTATGGAAGAATATTTCTATTTGCTTATCGGGTTTGTCTTACTGCTTTTTAGTGGCAAATATCTTGTAAGAGGAAGTGTGGTAATTGCCAATCATTTTAAAATTTCTAAATTGGTTGTTGGAGTAACTATCGTATCTTTAGGCACCTCAGCTCCCGAAATGTTCGTCAGCTCAATTGCTTCCTATACCGGATTCCCTCAAATTGCCCTTGGAAATGTTATTGGTTCAAATAGTGCAAATATAGCATTGGTTTTAGCCATTACTGCCATCATTATTCCAATTCCAGTGCGAAAAAATTCTGTGAAGATCGATGCTCCTTTTATGGTTATAGTTAGCCTGCTTTTCTATATACTATTACTCGATTATCGGGTAAGCAGGGTTGAAGGGGTTTTGTTTTTAGTACTACTTGTTTCTTACACCCTTTTTATTGTCTATAAATCGCGGCGCGAAGATAAAGTTGAAGAAATTGATGAAGATAAAAAAACTTCGATTGCGATAGCTCTGTTAATGGTTATTCTTTCTATTGCAGGTCTGGCTTTTGGTTCAGATTTGCTGGTTGATAATGCAGCAAAAATCGCTGAAGATTTTGGTGTGAGTCAAAGGGTTATTGCTATAACACTAATAGCTTTTGGTACAAGTTTGCCGGAGTTAACTACTTCGCTTATTGCTGCACTTCGAAAAGAAATGGATATTTCAATAGGTAATATTATTGGGAGCAATATTTTTAATATTCTTGCTGTGATCGGAGTCTCAGCAATTGCATCGCCTATGGACATCTCTGCAGCGGACGCTTCAAGAATTGTTACCTTTGATATGTACTGGATGCTTGGCATATCAGTTGCTCTGTTCCTGTTTATTTTACCATTTAAAGGAGGCATTCTTACCCGGTTTAAGGGCATAGTTCTTTTCTTAATCTATTGTGTCTACCTTTACTTCTTATTTAGAAAATAATGATTCGGATTGAAAATATTCATAAATCCTTCGGTAGTCTTGAAGTCTTAAAGGGCATTGACCTTGAAATTAAGAAAGGGGAGATAGTGTCGATTGTTGGTACAAGTGGTGCTGGTAAAACTACCTTGCTTCAAATTGCAGGCACATTAATGAAAACCGATAAGGGTAAAATATTTTACAACGATGTAGAAGTTAATCGCCTGAAAGAAAAAGATTTGGCAGAATTCAGAAATAAAAGAATTGGTTTTGTGTTTCAATTTCACCATTTGTTGCCCGAGTTTAATGCGCTTGAAAACATTTGTATTCCAGCGTTTATTGCCGGAGTTTCAAAAAACAACGCTGAGAAAAGGGCAATGGATCTTCTTTCTTTCCTGAACCTTAAAAACCGTGCGCACCATAAACCAAACGAACTTAGTGGTGGTGAGCAGCAAAGAGTTGCCGTGGCAAGGGCGCTGATTAACTCGCCACATGCAATTTTAGCCGATGAACCATCCGGAAATCTTGATACACACACCAAGGAAGAATTGCATCAGTTGTTTTTTGATTTACGAAAAGAATTTAACCAGACTTTCATAATTGTTACTCATGATAAGGAATTGGCCGGGATGTCCGACAGAATGATTACAATGAAAGACGGAACTATTCTTGAAAGCTGATTTGCTTTTCATTTACTCTTCAGTGCCAATGTGAGAATAGTACTCCAGGTTATCGGTCTGCAGGAAATCCACACCGTAATTATACAGTCTTTTAATATCTTCTGGTTCATTTGCGTAAAAGGCTTCTATTTTTAAGCCACTTGAATGCAACAGGTTCACTAACTCATCTGTCAGTTGGTCGAAACTGTTTATCTTAAATGAGATTCCGGTTAATTCATTTAGTTTTGCTTCGGCAACCCCCTTGTCAAAGTCACCCATGCAAAAGAAGTAGGTTTGTATACCGTATTCACTTTTGTTCAGCAGCTTTAATAAATAGGTCGAAGAAGATTCAACCAGTACATGTTCCTCTAATTCATATTCCTCAACCATCCTGATAATCTCACTGGCAATGCTGCGATAGCTCGATAAAGTGTATATTTTAGATGGGCGTTTTATATCCAGAGAGATGTATTTATCCGGCCACATTTGGCTCATTGCTTTCAATACAGAATCGAGAGGGGTATAATAAAAATTATGAGTAGAATCGGATATCGATTTTATTACTTCATCTTCTGTTGATGCAAAATCTCCAAGGCTTTTTCCCGAGGAGTCAAGAACTTCGGAATCATGGCTCAGCCAAAGTGTATTGTCCTGACTTATCTGGATATCAACTTCGATACCATCGAGTATAGAAAAACCGTAGTTTATTGCTTCCATAGTCTGACCCGGAAATTCGGCATCACCGCTGGCCGCATGAACTAATGCCCTGGGGTTTTCTGAATAGAGGAATCTTTCATCGAAATAGATCACTTTTTCGCAGGCACTAATGAGAAAAACTATTGATATTATGAAAATTCCTGAAAACTTTATCTTCATCCTTTAACTATAACTTTGAGAGATTCATTCTGAATCCGAAATTGAAATTTAAACCGGCTTTGTTTGGCCAGCCTATCGCATCGTTTGTTTTTCGAACGCTTTTAAGCTGGAAATTTATTAATGGCCCACTACCTGCAAAAAAAGTTAAAAAATCCGACAGTAACAAGCGGCTTTCTATTGCAGGCTCGAAGGCCAGGGAATAAAATTTAAAATAGGGGTCTTCGAGAGTCCAGTAAATGATTTTGGGATTCAGAAGTATATTGCACTTATTTTCTTTAAAACTAAATAGTATTCTGTTATATGTTACAGCTGCCGAAAATTGTTGTTTGTCTTGAATCGCTATGCTATTGCCGGCTCTAAGGTTTATCGATTGTTTTTGATCAAGTTGTAATCCACATCCGAGAAAGATTGACTCATAGTGTCCATAACCAGTTTCAAAAAAGAGTTTGTTTCTTGCTGCCTTTTGTGCTTGGGCATTCAAGAGAAAAAGGATGAAAAAAAAGAATAAAATATACCTCATCAAACTAAATGTCAATTAAAAATCAGCAAAGGATGGAGGATTAGTTTTATTTACGAAATTTGGTTGGTTGGGGTTACTATTTTGTCACCATTGTTCTTCCAAAAGGAGCAATAGCCAGACTGGCAAGCTTTATATGCTGCTTTGCAAAGGGTAACCCAATAATTGTAATGGCATAAATAAGCGCAAACACAAGATGTGTAATCGCAATCCAGAACCCCCCAAGTAGTATCCATAAAACATTAAATAAAACAGCTAAACACCCCGATGCAGCATAATTATCTGCTACTTTTTGGCCAAAAGGTGCCAGTACAAATACAGCTAACTTTAACTTTTGAAGGCCAAATGGAATGCCAATAATGGTAATGCATAACAACATGCCGCCAATTAAGTATTCAAAAAACAATATTATGCCGCCGCCTAAAATAATCCAGAGTATATTCGCTATTAATCTCATTAATTTTATTGAAACAATACTTTAAATAATATGTCTGAAGTTAGCAAACCTGAAGCAGAGATCTATTTCTTAACTAATTTTGGGTTTGTAACGCCAAACAGGTAATTAATGATGCAATATAAGCAGAATCTGTTAAAAGAAAATAAAAAAGAACTACTTGAGGAATTAACCGACAGGTACAACAACAGTAATTTTATTGAATCTGATCCCATATCAATACCTCATAAATTTGAGCTAAAGGAAGATATTGAAATAGCAGGGTTTTTAACAGCTATTCTATCCTGGGGGCAAAGGAAACAAATAATTTCGCAGGCCGAAAAACTAATGCAACTGCTGGATTATGCGCCATTCGATTTCGTAAAAAATTTTGTGAAAAGTGATATTAAAAGAATTAATAAATTCTATTACAGAACTTTCCAGGGAGCCGATTTGGTTTTCTTTATCAGGGTATTGAAACATATTTATTGTCATGCCGGTGGGTTGGAACATGTTTTCACCAAAGCATATAATGAAACTAAATTGCTTTCGTCGGCTTTAGTAGATTTGTTTTATTTGTTTGATGTTATTCCTCATGAAAAACGGTCGATGAAACATATAGCCTGCATACAAAAGGGTTCGTCGGCTAAACGTCTGAATATGTTTCTGAGGTGGATGGTCAGGAAAGATAACAAGGGGGTGGATTTTGGTCTGTGGAATGATATACCTGCAAGCGCACTTTATATACCTTTAGATGTGCATTCCGGAAGAACGGCTCGTGAATTTGAAATCCTTAGCAGAGCCTCAAACGATTGGAAGGCCGTATTGGAATTGACCAAAAATTTGCGTGAATTTGACCCTGTTGATCCTGTTAAATATGATTTTGCACTTTTTGGCTTTAGTAACGATAAGAATATATAAAGGGAATAATATAAATGCCAAACGATTTTTTTAGATTCAAACAATTCGAAATAAAGCAAGACCAATGTGCTATGAAGGTTGGTACCGATGGAATTTTGCTTGGTGCCTGGATTGAGCCGGGAACAGCCTCAAAAATTCTTGATGTTGGTACAGGAACAGGCCTCATTAGTTTAATGATGGCACAAAAGTCTAAAGCTAAAATAACAGCAATTGAGATTGATAATTCAGCTGCTGAACAGGCAATGGAAAATATTGCTTCTAGTAAATGGGCAGGGCAAATTCAGGTTTTGAATACTTCTTTACAGAATTTTGCTTTTAATTGGCAGGAAGAAAAATTTGATTTGATAGTGACAAATCCACCCTTCTATAATTCGCATATAAAATCGCAAAATAAACAAAGAGCAATTGCCCGGCATGGTCACAATCTTGAACCTGAAATATTAATAAGTCTGGCAGCTAAATTGTTGAATCACGGAGGACGATTTGCTTTTATAATTCCATGGAGCAGAAGCCCGGAATATAGAAATCAGCTAAAAATATTTAACTTTTCAATTGTTAATGAATGTATAATATATGACAAACCGGATGCCCGGCCTGTAAGGTTATTGGCTGAGTCGATTCTGGGCGTACAGCTGCAAAAAAAACAAGATTCAATTTATATGAAAAACGCATCAGGCAATACTTATTCTGAAGCATATAAAGATTTATGCAGAGACTATTACCTTGAATTCTAAATATTGAATATCTGTTTAAAAATCAGGCATGTAATAAATCACAACAATACAGAAAAAAGTTTATTTGAAAACTACGATTTTAGTAAACTAAGTCTGTCTTCAGGGATTAATTCTCCTGTTTCGCGCATTTCATAAAAAAATTTACCTTCTTTTATAATTGATTTTTTTATGCGCACAGGCTTATTCCCATCAATGAACACCAGTTGGGCGTTCTTGAATTTTGAGATCATAATATAAAGATTTTAATGGCGCATCAAATATAAGGTTTTTTATTTGGCTTTTAAAAGATATGTATATATCTCAATATTTAACTTTTTAATAACAAGTTATCTTTCCGTCCGGCATTTTGTTTCACTTATAATTGTTAATTAATATTGTATAAAGTTCTTCTTTGATTTTTTGAGCTCATACATGCATGGTATAAATTAGCGGTAAACAAATTTAGTACACGTGAGTAGTTCGGCAAAGGCAGTAGAAACCCCATTAATGAAGCAATATTACGGCATTAAGGAACAACATCCTGGTGCGATTTTATTATTCAGGGTAGGCGATTTTTATGAGACATTTGGCGAAGACGCCATAAGAGCTTCAGAAATATTGGGAATTACACTAACAAAAAGAGCTAACGGGGCAGCTTCTTTTGTCGAACTTGCCGGTTTTCCGCATCATGCTCTGGACACCTATTTGCCAAAAATGGTTAGAGCCGGTCAGCGGGTTGCTATATGCGAACAACTCGAAGATCCTAAGCAAACCAAAACAATTGTAAAAAGAGGAATTACCGAACTTGTAACGCCGGGTGTATCACTGAATGATAATGTGTTAAACCATCGCGAAAATAATTTCCTGGCTTGTGTTCATTTCGAAAAGAAAGTTGCCGGGGTGGCTTTTCTTGATATCTCTACGGGCGAGTTTCTTACTGCCGAAGGCTCAATAGAATATATCGATAAACTGATAGGTAATTTTAATCCAAAGGAGATTTTATACGAAAGTGGCAAGCGTGAACTTTTTGAGTCTTCATTTGGAACAAAATATTACACTTTTAAGCTTGATGATTGGATTTTTACGGATGAATCTGCCAGCGAAAGACTAAGAAAGCATTTTGAAACTACAAGTCTGAAAGGCTTTGGCGTTCAAAACATGAGGCTTGGAATTGTTGCGTCGGGGGCAATTTTGCATTACCTCGATATTACACAGCATAACCATGTGAAACATATTTCAAAGCTTTCGAGAATAGAGGAAGAACGCTTTGTCTGGCTCGATAAATTTACCATTAGAAATCTGGAACTTTTTGGTTCTATGCATGAGGGAGCAAATACGCTTGCCCATGTTTTGGATAAAACAGTTTCGCCAATGGGCAGCAGGCTTCTTAAGCGTTGGATTGCTTTACCCTTAAAGGATATAGCTCCAATAAATGAACGACTCGATATTGTGGAATATTACCTGAAGAATAACTCTTTCCGACTGGATATCGCAGATAATATCGCGCAGATAGGAGATTTGGAAAGACTGGTATCTAAAGTTGCTGTCGGAAGAATTTCTCCGCGTGAAATTGTTCAGGTTCGTAACGCTTTATGTGCGATTAACCCTATCAGAGAACTTTGTGAAGGATCAGAAAATGCAGCTTTAATCAAAATTGGGGAACAGCTCAATCCTTGTAAAGCTATCAGGGAAAGAATAGAGAAGGAGGTGCAACCTGATCCCCCGGCTATGGTAAACAGGGGCAATGTTATAGCTAAAGGCGTTTCTGATGAACTGGATGAATTGCGTAATTTACAGTCTAAGGGTAAGGACTTTATCGTTCAGCTTCAGCATAACGAAAGCGAGAAAACCGGTATACCCTCTCTAAAAGTGGGTTTTAATAACGTATTTGGCTATTACATTGAGGTGCGTAATACCCATAAAGATAAAGTGCCGCCTGAGTGGATCAGGAAACAAACGCTTGTAAGCGCCGAACGATATATTACAGAAGAACTAAAAGAATACGAATCAAAAATTCTTGGTGCCGAAGAAAAAATTCTCAGTCTTGAAGCCCGTTTGTTCAATGATCTGGTTATTAGTCTGGCCGATTATATCGAAGCATTGCAATTAAATGCTTCCCTGGTTGCTCGTCTCGATTGTCTGTTGAGCTTTGCTCTTTGTGCACATCAATATAAATATTTCAGACCCGAAATAAATGAATCTGAAGTTATTGAGATATTAGAAGGAAGACATCCTGTTATTGAACAACAACTGCCAATTGATGAACCTTATATTGCCAACGATATATTTTTAGATAATAAAACTCAACAGGTAATTATTATTACCGGGCCTAATATGTCTGGTAAATCGGCACTGCTGAGACAAACAGCACTTATTGTTCTTATGGCCCAAATGGGAAGTTTTGTGCCGGCACGGGTTGCTAAAATTGGCTATGTCGACAAAGTATTTACACGTGTAGGTGCATCAGATAATATATCTCTGGGGGAGTCGACATTTATGGTTGAAATGCTTGAAACAGCAAGTATATTAAATAACGTATCGCACCGAAGTCTTGTTTTACTCGATGAAATTGGCAGAGGAACAAGTACCTACGATGGTATCTCAATTGCATGGGCAATGGTTGAATACCTGCATGAGCATGAGAAAGCCAAAGCAAAAACTTTGTTTGCTACACATTATCACGAGCTAAATGAAATGGAAGCTTCGTTTGACAGGATAAAGAATTATAATGTAACAGTAAAAGAGCTTGAAGATAAGGTAATCTTTCTGCGCAAATTAAAACGGGGAGGTGTGGCTCACAGCTTCGGGATACATGTTGCACGTATGGCAGGAATGCCGAAGAGTGTTGTGGCAAGAGCCGAGAAAATCCTTTCTGATATGGAGTCGGTAAACAAAGAGAGAAACAATTTACATAAGCCCCTGGAAAAAATTGCCGGCAAACGTGAAGGCTACCAAATGAGCTTTTTTCAGCTTGACGATCCGGTACTTAAGCAAATAAGAGACGAGATTAAAAATACAGATATTAATAATCTCACACCGGTTGAAGCTTTAAATAAACTGAACGAGATTAAAAAAATTACCGGTCTGTAGTTTGTTCATTTTCTTTTATTCAATCTATATCATTGCAACATCTTCTTTTTTGAGAATGGTTGTATTTCCTGAAAACCAATGTAATTAAAATTGAGTTGACAATTAAATGGAAATCTCAAAAAAAAGCAGTACATTGAATACTAGTCAATTGCTATATTTCTTTAGATAACAATTATTTTCAGTAATCGATATGGGTACACTAACCTGGTTTAAGATTTCAAAAAAGCTCATAATTCTTATTCTTTTAGGGATTACAATGCAATTTTTTGGACAGGATGCCGGAATAAAGTTCACTCAGTACTCAACCGCCGATGGATTAAGTCAAAGTTCTGTTCAGACTATTTACCAGGATGAAAATGGGTTTCTGTGGCTTGGAACTTATGGAGGTTTTAACAGGTTCGACGGTTTTAATTTTAAGGTTTTTTTAAACGATAAGAGCAATCCATACAGTTTAAGCGACAATAGAATACGATCGATATGCAAAGATACTACAGGAGTTCTCTTTCTTGGCACAAGGGGTGGTCTGAACAGGTTTTTTATTGACGAAGAAATTTTTGTTGACTACACTCACAATCCCGCAGATCCGAATAGTCTGGCCAACAATACGGTATTTAAAATTTTTAAAGACTCCGACGGAGATGTCTGGATAGGTACCTGGGGAGGGGGGCTTGATAAACTTGAAACTATAGACGATTCAACCCAAGCCGAAAAAGATAGAAAATACAGGTTCATTCATCACATTCCCGAAAAAGATAAAAACAGTATCAGTGCTCTTAAAATTTCTGATATTACCCAAACCCCCGATGGCCTTATTTGGATTGCAACACGGCATGGCCTTGATAGTTACGATAAGAATACAAAAAGATTTACTAATTACCATAGCGATTCATCAGATATAACCAGTCTGAGTCATGATAATGTTAGTGCTTTGTGTGTTGATAAACAGGGTAATATTTGGGCTGGAACATGGGGTGGAGGATTAAATTTATTTGATCAGAAAACCGGTAAATTTAAACGGTTCTTCTACAACGAGAATGATCCCTATAGTATTAGCGGAAATATTGTTAAAGCCCTGTTTTGCGATAAAGATGGAACAGTTTGGGTAGGAACCTGGGGAGCTGGATTGAATAAAATAATTCCTCCCGGTGAGCCATTGTCTGCCTTTAAACCCGAAGATGTTGCTGATGAATACCGCTTCTTAAAGAGTCTTAACAATGAGAACGATAAATCTTCTATTAGCGGGAACTCAGTGTATTCAATTTACGAGGATAGAACCGGAATGATTTGGGTCGGTATTGATTGGGGAGGAGTAAATAAATTCGAGAACAGGCCACCCAAATTCCAACATATATATTCCGAAGACGGCAAAGAAAATTCACTGATTAGCAATATAGTGTATACTATGATTTTTGATTCGGCCGGAAAACTCTGGATTGGTACTCAGAGAGGAGTGCAGGTATACGATCCGCAAACAAAGCAGTATAAGCTTCACCAGTACGATGAGTTTGATAAAAATACAATAAGCAACAATATTGTATTATCAGCCATAGAAGATCATGCCGGAAATATATGGCTGGGAACTATGGTCGGTTTCAACAAGTACAATCCAAAAACAGGTATGTTTACACGCTATTACGAAGATATTTCAAATCCCGACGCAACCCATGCACTGTGCTTAGCGGAAGATAGTTTCGGAAATATCTGGGTGGGAAACTACGGGGAAGGTCTGTTTCGCTTTAATCCTGAAACTGAAAAGTTTGATGTTTTTTCTTTTAATGAAAACAATTCCAAAACTATTAGTGACAATATTATTTGGTCCATTCTGGAGGATAAAAACAAAAATTTATGGTTAGGCACATCAAATGGAGGTCTCAGCATGTTTGATCCGCAAAACGGGGAGTTTACCAGGTACCTGAATAATCCTGATGATTCAACCTCTATAAGCGATAATTATGTGCTTAGTCTCTATATCGACAGCCGTAATGATTTTTGGATTGGAACCTCAGGAGGTCTCAATAAAAAGTATATAGACGATTCCGGAAAAGTCTGCTTTTACCACAATTTTCCCGGATTATTAAAAAACAGCCTATGTAGCGGAATTATTGAAGACGATTTGGGTAATCTTTGGATTTCAGGTTCTTTAGGACTCTTCAATTATAATATTGAAAAAAATGAGGTAGTCTCATATGGATTGGACGATGGACTCCAGGATGTGGAGTTTTCTGTTAATGCTTTTGAAAAAGATGAAAACAGCGGTACTATATATGTAGGTGGAATTAATGGATACAATGTTTTTAATCCGGAACATATAAAAGGCAATGATATTAAGCCTCAGACAAAAATTGTTGAACTTAAAATATTTAACAGGCCAGTGAAGGCAGGACAGGAGGTAAACGGAAGAATTATTATAGATAAAGCAATTCATTCTGTTGAAACTATTGTTCTAACACATAAAGAGTATGTATTCTCTCTCGAATTTGCTGCCACTCATTACCAGTCGCCTAAGGGGAATAAGTATGCCTATAAACTCGATGGGTTTGAAACCAAATGGAATTACGTAGGCGATCAAAGAGCCGCTAATTATACAAATTTAGCACCCGGTAAATACACCTTTCTTGTTAAAGCTTCAAATAGTGATGGCTTATGGAATGAAGAACCAACCAGCCTGAGAATAATTATAAAACCTCCGTGGTGGAAAACTATAGTTTTTAAAATTAGTGCACTAATTCTTATTGTGCTTATAATCTTTGTGTTATACCGCATACGTATTCGTGAGCTGAACGAAACACAAAAGGTGCTGGAACAAATGGTTATTGAACGTACCGAAGATTTACAGGAAATTAATGTTGTTCTGGAAGAAAAACAAGAAGAAATAAGCATACAGAACGAAGAATTACAACGACATAGAAGTGAACTTGAAAAATTGGTCGATGAAAGAACGGAAGAATTACAAAGGGCAAAAGTAAAAGCTGAAGAGTCGGATCGATTGAAATCTTCTTTTCTAGCCAATATGTCGCACGAGGTTCGCACTCCAATGAATGCCATTATTGGGTTCTCTAATCTGTTGGACGATCCCGATGTTGACAACAATGAGCGAAGCTATTACATCGGCATGATTCAAAACAACGGGAATGCGCTTTTAACCCTTATTAATGATATTCTCGATATTTCAACAATAGAAGCGAATCAACTGGTGCTTTATAAAGATCATTTTTGTCTCGATGACATTTTTAAGGAAATATACAGTTATTTTACTCTGAAGAATGATAAAAACATTGAGCTAATTTATGAAAACAGCGGCGAGAATGAGAAGACATTCCTATTTACCGACTCAGTAAGGTTCCGCCAGGTAATGAATAACCTGATAACCAATGCAGTTAAATATACCGACGAAGGATATGTGCGATTTGGCTTTAAAACCAATACTGATGATATATTCATATATGTTGAAGATACAGGTATAGGCATTGAAGAATCAAATCAGTCGCAAATATTTAACTATTTCCATAAAGTTGAATCCGATGGAAAAAAATTATACCAGGGCTCAGGTATTGGCTTGTCAATTAGCCAAAAGCTGGTTCAAATGATGGATTCTTGTTTAATGGTAGAATCAAAACCTGGCAAGGGAAGTAAGTTTAGTTTTACATTATCTAAATCGAATTATAGTAACCCCAATAATAGCGGTAAAGCTTCAATAAAAAAGGTTTATAATTTTAGCGATAAAACCATTTTAATTGCTGAAGACGAAAAAACCAATTTCGAGCTTATTAAATTATTATTAAGAAAAACCGGGGCAAGGCTTATTTGGGCTCCGAACGGATTAGAAGCAGTTGAAATAATAAAGGGTAAAGAAGAAAAAATTAACCTTATTCTTATGGATATAAAAATGCCTGTAATGGGTGGTTATGAAGCTTTTGATCAAATACATAAACTGAGTCCCGATATTCCTGTAGTGGCTATTACAGCTTATGCTCAGGCTGGTGATAAATCAAAAATAATAAAGTACGGATTCACCAATTATATTTCAAAACCGGTAAATGCCGATTTACTAATGGAATTAATTTATCAGTGTAGCAAGTAAAACCAGGAGGAACTAATTATGAGGTGTTTAATGCCGGCAAATAATAAGTGCGTGGGTTTTTTTAGAAAAAAGCATCATTTTTTTTGCAGAAATAAAAAAGAGGTATAAATTTGCACCACCATAAAATAAGCGAAAATAGCTCAGTTGGTAGAGCACGACCTTGCCAAGGTCGGGGTCGCGGGTTCGAGTCCCGTTTTTCGCTCAAATGTTCTTAACAAAATTAAGAAAGAGCGTTTATACTTCTCAAAGTAAGTTTTCGCTCTTTTTTTAATTACAAAAAATTGGTTGTCCAATGCCCGGGTGGTGGAATTGGTAGACACGCTGGACTTAAAATCCAGTGAACAGCAATGTTCGTGCGGGTTCAAGTCCCGCCCCGGGTACAACTAAATCAACTCAATCCCCTGTATAGCCTGGCTTGCAGGGGGTTTTCTTTTTGCTTTGGATACAACATGGATGCAAAAACCAGGATATTCTTTTTTTAATTCACACTGATTCAGATTAAAACATAGTTAATTATTTCTAATTATAAATGCAGGTTAATTTGCTTGATTTTGTGGGGTTCATGTGTTATTCAAAAATTATTCTCCACCTTGGGGGGCCTTGTCTTCCATGCATAATTTTCATTCTATCGCCAAACTGCTTTTGCAGATTCTCAAGCAATTCGTCAGATGCGTAAATCACAAAAACATCAGAATAAGTATTGTCTGGAATAATTTTATCTATCTCGCTTCTGTTGGCAGATACTCTCAGAACATCTATTTCATCTGAAGAACAATTTGCCAACACCTCCATCGAATGCATAGGGCCATCCCACGGACTGTTTAATCTCATAAAATCGGTAACCATTAGTGGCTTTTTGGCCTTTGATAATAATTCAGCATTGTCGACAAACTCCTTTTCCCATTCGCCTCCAAGATACCAATATGGGTATTTCGAAATTGTAAATATCGAATAAAAACTTATTACAATTATTCCGATGTAGACACCCCTTGAGATAAGCTTTTTTGTTTTTGAGTAATAAAAAATCAGGTACGAAACAATTAAAAGCACTGGAATAGTATTAAAGATATAATATCTCCACCAGTGTGTGGTAATAGCATTCCTGGCCAAATCCAGTCCGCAAAAGAAAACCAATCCGGGTATAAATATCAGAAATATAAACCAGGCAGTTTCTCTTTTTTCCTTTTTAAATAATAAAATAACCGACAGTACAATCAAGGATAAAATTATAAGATTGAATCCGGTTTCAACTATCATAGCTGGTGTGATGTTGTGAAACACATCATCCCAAAACAAAGTGTAATTCAAATAGAATGAAAAAGTTCGCACGGAGCCGAGTACATATCCCAGAACAGGAGCCCAGACTGGAACGGCCTCAAATTTATGCCACGATAAAGCTGAAAATATTTCAGTCCGGTTATTTATAAGATAAACAAACCAGGGTAGGTAAAACAGAACTATTATACTTATAGTAATCAGGAACTTTATTCGTGATTCTTTCTTTAAGAATAATACAAAAAGTAAATGTTCAAAAATAATAAAACCTGAAAGTATAGATGTATAAAGCGACAGAACGGAAAATACAATATAACCAGCCCACCATTTCAATGCAGGGTTATTTACTGCCTTTAACAAATAATAGTGAATTGCTGCCAGTAAAAATGCCCATAACATATAATATCTGGCTTCTTGCGCAAAATAATGTATAAAAGGAGACACGGCGAAGAGGCTTATGGCAACCCATCCGGCAGTTTTTGATTTGAACAACTCCTTTGCCAGTCCAAACATAAAAGGGATGGTAAGCAGAAAAATTAAAACACTGAATAACCTGTAATGAATGGGGTTGTCGCCAATCATACGATACCAGAATGAGAGAATCATATAGTGGAGCGGATTTAAATTCATGTTTTGAATCTGAGCTTTGAGCTCCTCTTGTAGTTTATAATTAGCATCGGTATGAGTTAAGAGTCCGGTATAGTGACTGATCGGCACTATTTCATTTAATTTGGAGTCATCAAGTTGCAAAACATTGTCAGCTCCGGCTACTTGAACAACAGTAGCAATTTCGTCATACCACAGTATTTTATAGTCAAGACGATAAAATTTGATTGAAACTCCCAGAATTACAATTATTACAAATGGGGTTAGATTGTTTGAAACTAAAGTTCGGATAAAATTGAAAATGCGTTGAATCATGATTTGTGTTTTTTTTACCAAGTTAAATTCTTTTTATTCTATAAGTATCCGTTAGTGTTAAATTATTGGGTATAAAAACTTCGAGGCATTGTTATTAGTAAAAAACTTACTTTAAATACAATATATCAATAATGCATATTTACACGATAGTTGTGTGGCATAGTATGAGACACTGAAACATTGACAGTTAATGCAGATGACTGATGTTTTTTTAGTATCTTGCAAATATAATTGATTCGATATGAGGACAAATGATATAATAAAAGAAATTCAAAGATTACCGATTTCAAAAAGGATTTATGTAGTCGAGAAAACCATCCATTCGATTAGGACACAGGAGGATAAAAATGTGATGAAAAAAGCTGCCGATACTTTATATACTGATTACAAAACTGATACTGAATTGACAGCATAAACGAATCTTGATTATGTAGATTTTTATGAAGCAAAATGAAGTTTGGTTAATTAACCTTGACCCGACAATTGGAGCGGAGATTAAAAAGACCCGACCTGCAATTATTGTTAATGATAATTTGTTAGGAAAACTGCCACTAAAAATCTTTGTCCCGATTACTGATTGGAAAGACCGATACACGATAGCTCCTTGGATGATTAGAATTGAAGCAAACAATAAAAATGGACTGACAAAGGACTCTTCTGCCGATTGTTTTCAGGTGCGTTCTGTATCACAAGATAGATTTGTAAAACGACTTGGTGAATTATCGGATTCGATTATGGATGAAATTCGGATTGGATTATCAAAAGTATTATCAATTGATACTGAATAAACTACGCCACACAACACACAATATAAAACAGTTGGGGTTCAGTGGTTTGCGAAGGTTTTACTCCGCTCCAACTTTCTACCACGGTGGATAGGAACGCACTCCGAAAACCCAACCGTTTCATATTGTCAACCGTTAAAAAACACAACCCCAAGTTGAATAAACCTGGGGTTGTGTTGCCACTCGGTTCCGATAACTATCGGAACGAACCAAGGACTGGGTATTTTTGTAGATGTTTTAATTTCAATTCAGGGTACTTCAATAGATTTTCGAGATATTTTCTGCTTTTCATTTTTTAATGTGTGATTCAATTTGTTTAGGCTGAGCTTTGTTTTGGCATTCAAGAGACCATTTAAAATTCTAGTCCTTAGATTTAGATAGAATAACATCCATTATTATGTTGTTCAAGTCGTATATCGACATTTTCTGTTTCACCGATATAATACGTATCTAACTTTGAGCTGTAAATCAAATAGCAGTAATGCATATTTACAAGTTGCCTGTAATTTTCACGGACAGCTCTACTGACATTGAAACATTATGAAATTGAATCGGTTCATTGATTGTTTTTCGTAACTTTGAGTTTTTAGATACTTAAAATTGGTTAATATAAATAAACAAATTGAGTATTGGATAACGGGAGCTGATGATGATTTATTGACAGCTGAATTGCTAATTCGAGAAAAAC
>JAFGVA010000097.1 GCA_016938235.1 Bacteroidales bacterium
CTTTTGGCTATGGATTGAGCTATACCGGCTTCGAATACAGTAATTTATCGGTCGATAAAACCTCTTTCACCGCCGACGACGACCTCACCTTTACGGTTGATGTAAGCAACACCGGCGAACGTGCCGGCAAAGAGAGCGTATTGCTGTTCAGCAGCGACCTGATTGCCTCACTCACTCCTGATGTGCGTCGCCTGCGTGCCTTCGACAAAGTGGAAATACAACCCGGTGAAACCAAAACCGTTACCCTGAAACTGAAGGGTTCCGACCTTGCTTTTGTGGGTTACGATGGTAAGTGGGTGCTTGAAAAAGGTGATTTCCGGATTCAGACCGGCAACCAGGTGGTTGAAATTGCCTGTGCCGAAACCAGGAAATGGGTAACGCCTAATAAATAGGCGACTATTTAAAACTAATCATCTGGTTTTTTAATGACCATTAGAAGTTTAGACTTCAGACAGAAAGAATAGATTAATCAGAAAATTAATACAAACCCTCAAGCTTTTTGAAAGCTTGAGGGTTTATTTTTTATCACCAATGTCCGGTAAAATCTATTTCGTTCTTAAAGGACTTAATGTACTAAACTTAACCATTTTTCTACCAATATTTAATCCTTCCGTTAGGAACTAAATATCGGAAGTACTAAAGTTACCCCCATTTTTAAATAGTCCCATAGGGACAACATTTAGTATGGCTTAAAAAATTTGAAAATTGGTTTTACAATCAAGGATTTTTTTTGTTTGAGGGAGTAAATGATAGCCAATTATTTTGTTGTAAAAAAGTTTACCAACTTTTCCACTTCAAGCCTGTGTTTTGCCGGATCCTGAATTTTAAGTTTGTTTACATTAAACAATTTCCATTGCACAGAAGGATAATCACTGAAATCTGAATAAAATGATTTTTCCCATTGCGGGTCACCTTTTTCAAAACTAACGAGGAATCCCTTGTCTTCTTCGCTTAGCAATCCGTTAATAAATGAAATAAGCCTTTCTCTTGTTGTTTCGTAGTTTTCATAGGTAAATGGAATATCTGTCATGCCACGAAACTGGTTTTCCAAGGCTTCACGCTGATTTATCGGGTGTGGAGATAGGGATTCAACAACCGGTTTGTCGCTTCCCAAGAGGGCAAACATAAAACCTCGTTTTAAGTTGACGATTTTGTCTGTTTCCATATAGTTAAAATCGAATAAATCGCGAGGGTGCTGGCGACTGAGGGCTGCTGAAATTTTCCCACCATACAACTGTTCAACTGGTACGATTCGCGCCTTGCAATACATTCCAAACTCTTCCTGCGCTTTATCGCATAATGTCATTTCAATTGTCGGCCCGATAATACCCCGTTTAATTCCGTTAACTTCAATTTTTACCGTGCTCCGTCCCAGTGTACATAACAGCTTATTGGGGACCTTACGAATATTAATATCCGGCACTGCTCGTTTCAGTTGCTGACTGATGGCAACCAGCTTTTTATCAATTTCCGCAAAGCTTTTGGCCCGCGGACCAAGCGGAATATAAGTTAAATCCACATCCACCGAATAACGTGGAAGGTCTTTGATAAACAGGTTTATGGCCGTGCCGCCATGAACCGCAAAATCTACCTCTCTGTAGATAACGGGTAATATGCGTAGTAAAAGCCGTACCTGTTCTTTATAGATGTTATTCATAATTTTTCAGTTCTTCGGGTATTACTATCTGGTATTTGCTATTGTAAACACCATTGGGTACGATTTCCCTTTTACCGCTCCCTGTATCAATTTTCTTTAAGTCCAGGTCGCTGAACCAGGCATGTCCCGCCTTTTCTGCCATATACAGGAAGAGACGTTTCAATTTTACGGATGTATTCTGCTCTAGCAAGGCTTGTAAAATGCCGGGGCGGAGCGCTGTTAATTGTTCCATCACATAGTACAAGTCCATGAGGTTGTACTGCCGGGGAGCAAGGTTCAGGCATTCCATAAAGGCCCGTTCTGAGTTGGAAACCAATATTTCAAATACCCCCTGCATCATCGTCGTTATGCCGATATCCGTATCAAAATACTCCGAGGTAACAAGTAATAGGTCCACGTCCCAGTCATGCTTTCTGAGCCAGGACGGAACCCACTCATCTTTAGGATGGCCGACATACAAGACCGGTCGCCCCATAGGAACATAATGTGTGTATCCTGCCAGTTCCAGTGCTGATAATCCACCAATATAAAAATGTTTGCCGGTTTGTTTGTTCAATGAAGATAAAGCCCCGTATATCGTTGGGATCTCACCGGTGCGGACCATTACACCTGCCCCTAAAGAGGTCAGCCATTCGGATTCACGATACCTTCGTTGTAGTTCATAAGATATACCGTTCTCTCTCATCCACGATGAAAAGAACAGACTCCCCGAAGGCAATTTCTGAAGCAATTGGTTTATTTTTATCGGTAAAAATGTACTCATAGTACAAATATACACAAATATTTAAACCTATAGTAATTCGCTGTTTATTTATAAATTAGTATAAGCATCTGAGACAGATGCCATATCTCAAAGATTCGAATACCCTCGGGGCAATCTTAATAGAAGTTTAAACCACAAAATTCAAAACATGAGAATGACAAGATTTCATTGAATTCGTCCCCAAAATGAAGAATTTTGAATTTAAGTAGACGAAGATTAGCTAAAATTGAAGTCTATTAATGAAAAAAGAGATGCCTTAATGACATCTCTTTTGTGATCCCGAAGGGACTCGAACCCCCAACCTCCTGGGCCGTAACCAGGTGCTC
>JAFGVA010000098.1 GCA_016938235.1 Bacteroidales bacterium
TATTTTATATTGAAACCAAGTGTTTATATCGATAGAATGTTGTTAAAAACCATTGGATTTCGCAATTTTAGGCTGGTAAATAATTACATTTTTTCAATGAATATTTTAATTCTGTAAATTTCAGATTCAAAATTAAAACATGTGGTATTCTAATAAATTACAAAGTCGCAAGTGGGCGGTGTTGTTCGTTAATCTGGTTTCAGCTTTGCTAATAAACCCAAATAAACGCACAAGTTCAACAATGTTGAGCTTTCTATTGGAAAATTTGGATTGTTTTTTGGTGGATAAATGCTCCTTATTATACAGCTACACTAGCGAAGTTACTTATTATTAATTGGTAAAACTCTTATAATTATCCTCTTATATCTAGACAACCGGGGTTCCCCTTTATCAGTAACTTTCAAAATAATATGAATGGTTTCTTCTTTTTCGACCACTGGAGCAGTAACGAATATGCCATGTGAATTTTCTGGCTGATTAAGGCTAATAACTTTTTTCCATGTACCTGCTTCGGGATACTGAAACCATAAAAAGCTTATATTATCTCCGTCCGGATCGTAGGATTTAAAGGCATCTAGGAAGAATCCTTCTCCCGATTTTACAATTATTTGTTCGGGATGACTTAATATCGGAACTGGGGGATGATTAGCTTCCTCATAAGATTTTGTGCACCAATCCATTCTTGTCGCAAAATCATTTTGAAAATCATTGCGCCAGCGCCAAAGTGTTACTTTATCTCCTTTATATATAGTTGTATCTTTCTTAACAGCTCGTCCGAATTCACTGGGCAAATATGGCGAATAAGTGTCATTAGTGTTGGTCCATATTTTTCGAGTTTCAGGTTCATAGGGAACACCAGAACCAGAACTTCCTTTTCTGTCTTTATCAAACTCGGGTTTATACAGTTCATAGCGTCCACCCCAACCACCCCAATCAGGATGATCAGGGTCATTAAGTCCGTTTTGTATTAGCGAAAGAAATGCCGGGGTATCTCCTTCCACACCCCAGGAAACATCTGGATAAACAGCACCTAAAGGTCCGTGTCCCTGCTGAATATGCTGGGCTATCCATGAATTACTGATTTCCTGATTATCGATACCTTGTATATAGGTGTTAATACCAGTCCAAGTGGCATAACCATAATGATCAGCCGGGGTTACAATATAAAACAAATCCTTGAAATTATTCCTAATCCAAATACCGCTATCGTCTTGATCGGAAATAGTATACACACGTAATTTCGAAATCAGTTGTTTTGCCTCTTTTGCTGTTTTCGTTTCTTTAATTTTATATAGGGCTTGTGCGAGTGTATTTACTCCTCCCCAGACCGAAATCCATAGTGGACGATCATCTACTTTTTCCAGTTCCTCAATAATCCAATCTGACCCTTCTGAGTCTTTCATCTCTCCTACACCCAACATACCGTATTCAGGCAGGCCTTGTTTTACTAACTGAAGTAATTGGTCCGCCACAGGAAAATCCTTATCATGTTTCAATAAATTGGTATGCACCTTGCCATATGCCTCTATTATTCGTTTTATTGATTCCGGATTAACTTCCCTTTTATGCCAGCATGAGGTTGTGGCTATTAAACCTTTAATGTCAATTTCATTTGAATATAAGAATAAGCGCACAAATGATTCAGTATCGTCTGGATCCGCTTCAATATCAGACAAAATTATAACTCTGTGTTTGTTTTGATTCGATTGTCCTGCAAGTGAACTTAAAATCATTGCAAAGCCTATTATGAGCATTAAATTTTTCATGCTTACAAATGTTTTTCAATTATAAAAGAATTAATTCAGATATTTCAGAGTTTTAATAATTTATAACCATAAGTATTTTCTTCCTTATCTGTAATTAAAACATTGTAGACTCCTTCGGGAAAATTGCCAGTATCTATATTAAATAATTCTTCTGTAGAAACCGAAGAATACATAATCATACCTAAAATATTATAAATCGCTATATAAAAAGGTGATTTCTCAGAAGATATTGATAGCTCATTTGTAATTGGATTTGGATAAAGGATAATTCCACTATTTACCGGAAGTAAAACACTGCTGTTTGTAGCTTGTTCTTTAATTTTAACAATTATTATATCCGAATCTGAAGCTCCTTCATCATCCGTAACTAAAAGTTCAATATTATGTTCACCTACCGAAAATTCGTGCGAAATTATGGCTCCGATTCCAATCTCATTTCCACTTTCGCTCCAGGCATATGAAGTAATTGAGCCATCGAAATCATTACTTCCAGTGCCATATAGTTCTACTATTTCGACACCATTATCATCACTATCAATAATGGTTTGATCCGGACCTGCAAATGCCACAGGTAATTGGTTAGATTCAATCTCGATTCCGGCTACACTTGGTTTGAAAATAATTCTCTTGTATGCTGAAAGATTGTGAGTACCATTATCAGTTACTTCGCAGATAACATGGAATGTTTTTCCTTCAGCATCAGAAGGAATGGAAATTTTTGCAACTGATGAATCACTGTTTTTAATGGAAATATTTTTCTTGTATGTGCCAGCTTCAATCTGTATCCACCATCTAAAGGTCAGAGAGTCTCCGTCTGGATCATATGTTGTTGATGCATCAAGTACAACAGTTGAATCGGGTTTGGGAGTAAGGCTAAGTATATTAATACCTTCGTCTCCGTTCACTTCAACAACCGGATTTCGGTTTCCCGTTCCGTTACTGGCCCAGTCCATGCGTGCGGCAAAATTATTAAAAGTTGCAGGATAAAATTTCGAAACGTAAGACAAACAGACAGCATTTGCAGTACCTGTATGGTTATTATAAGCAAAGGTTTTATTATCGGGACCTATTCCCCATGCAGAATAACCACCCCAACCAGCCTGGGTCGGATCGTCCGGATCATTTAATCCGTTAGGCAGTATATGAAGAAAAGCAGGGGTATCACCCTCAACACCATACTTGTATTTGGGATATTGATTACCTAAATTACCATGACCCTGAATATGGGTTTCGTATTCCGACCAATTACTTTTCCCGGTACCATTTTGGTAAGTCCATGCACGCTCATCCCAGATAAAAAGAAGATCATCGGCAAATTCTCTTCGCAACCACTGATGACAACTAATCTCGTAACCCTCTGAGCCATCGTAATGTCTATCCTGATCGGTAATGGAATATGACGGTATCCTATGAAGAAAGGTTTTAAAAGCTTCCTCACTTCGAGTTTGTTGAACTTGCCATACAGCTTGAGCTAAGGTGTTTCCTCCTCCCCAGATACTTATCCACAATGATCGTTCATCATCCTCATCGGCCTGTTCAATAATCAAGTTGCTGCCGTCGGAATTGTTTCCTTCCCCTATATATTGCATCCCTCTTCTTGGGCTTCCCTTCATCACACGGTCTCTTAAATAGTCAGCACTGGGCCAGTAACCAATTTCCTGCCGTCCGGTATCTTGATTGAATCCATTTTGATTAGAGCGTAGCATCAGATTAGGTAAATCCAGTTCATAGGCATCAATTACTCCATTGATCAAATCAAGACCTGCAGTAGTACTACTTATATCGCTCCAACTATAACCTGTTGTAAAAACAATACCTTCTATTTCGTATAGATCGGCGTGAACAAGTAAACGGGTTAGCGACTCGTGATCATCGGTTTCCCAGGTAGAGATGTCGGTTAAGACTATTATTCGGGGTTTTAGTGGAGCTGCATGTATATTGTATTGAACCAAACAAGTAAGTATAGCTAGCGAAAATACTAACTGAATAGGTTTAAATTTTAGTAAACTCATAATTATCTTTTTAAATTCAAGTATGTAATTAATTTTTAATATACTCTGGCTTCGGAAGTTCTTTCACCAATTCCTTGTAAAACTTCACTGCCATTTTATAGTTACCCTTCTCATTTGGGTGATATATGTCCAGAGATACGCCAGGATATCTTGTTCCCAACATGTCACCACCATCATAGGGCGGTGAGGCAGCCGGATCGGGCAAATTATCTGAATAATCAAGACCTGCACCCTTCTCCATATCCACTAGTATGATTTTAATTTTATCCCCCTCCCGAGCATTTACCAATTCCTCAACTCTGCCATTGAATAAAGATGTAGGCGCCTGATTTTGTGTTATATATTGATTGATAATTTTGCAAAGAAAGATAGTGACATCATGGTTATTATCAACCGAAAATTTATTTATGGAATCTAACATTTCCATTACTTCACCAGGTTTTTCATCCCAATTGGATCCGTTTGTCCCGACATGAATAAGTAATATATCGGGAAAGAATAATCTCAAAGCTTCATTGGTTTTTTTTGCAATATCATGTATCGTCCAACCTGGATACGATTCACTATTCCAATCATACCAATTTGTATCAGAAGTAGAACATTCTCCATGGTTTTGAGAACCCACAAAATCGATATTATATCCAGAGTTTGTAAGTAAATCAAAAAGATCTTTTCTATATCCGGTACGTTCATTTAATGCAGGATGATTATAGTGTTCGCCAGCTGTAATCGAATTTCCAACAGGCATAATTTTAATTGTATCCCCTGCATATGATTGCATAATAACATTGATAAAGAACAAAAAGTAGATTGTTTTTTTCATGGACTTCTCCAATATTATTCATTTTAAATACTATTCCTTACCAAAATCATTTCAACATCCAATCCGCACGTTTTGCAAAATCTGTCTGGAAATCATCCAACCACTTAGAAATGCTTATTTCTCCAGGACCGTCAAACCAATGGTTCTTGGTAGTATCTCTTTTCACGTACTGCCCTCCCCAGCTTTCCTGATCTGGTTTCTCAGGATTATTAATTCCCCTTGTTGCACTGACAAGGTAAAGGAAGGTAGGTGTATCGCCCTCCTGCATACCCGGGTTGTCGGGATAAAACCCGCTTTGCGGATAAATAGCTCCCAATGGTCCGTGTCCTTCACGAATATTTGAGTTAAGCCACTCCAGGTTACCCTTTGGTGATTCCTGAGCGAACATACCATGATAAGTTTTCTGAGAGACAATAATGAATAAATTAGGGAAATTATCAAGCAGCCATTGTCCCGAACCATCTTGTCCGGCTTTATTATCTAGACCGATCATAAAAATCCTTAGTTTATTCAGAAAAGCATCCAATTCCTTATTACTTCGAGTGTTCTGCACCTTCCAAATTGCTTGAGCCACTTCCTGTGAACCTCCCCAAATACCTATCCAAACCGGTCGCGAATCTTCCTTGTCTACTATTTTTATTATTGCCTCAGAAGCTTCGCTATCTTTGCCCATACCAATAATTTCATCGGCTGGTTTTCCCCAATTCCCCGAACATCCCTCCCAAGTTACCGAATGAAGATAGTCTGCTGTAGGGTAGCGAGGATCATGATTCCTGAGGTTTTCGTCTACCTGATTATATAGATCGAGCAGTTCGTGAATGTTTGATTTGTTTGCTACATTGGCAAATGTACCGGAGGATGCAATGAGGCCTTCTACCTCCAGATCATTTGTATAAAGAAGAAACCGAACCATGGATTGTATATCATCAGGGTCACTGCGTTTTTCTGCAGGGCCATAACCAGCCCCTCCGGGTATTACATCCAGAGGAGGAAAATCAGATGAGATAATTACTCTGGGTCTAAGATTTGTAAACCTGAGGTCTGATTGCTGAATACAGCAATACAATCCAAGAACATTCACAAGTAAAAAAAGTAAGAGAATAAGTTTTTTCATTTGGTAACACATTTTCTAAATAGATACTTAAGTTAGAATCTCATAAAAGAATATAGACGAGCAAAAGAAGAATATAACTATAGTAGCTACATTGACAACCCAAACTTTACTATGTCAGAAATATTATTTTATGTCTATTTCATAAGCTAATTAGTGGTCATATTTTTAGAATATCAGCCTTTAAGATGAATTTTGGAGAAACCAGAATCATTTATGTCTATACAGTTCCCACCCAAGGTAAGTACTTACAGCCTCTTCAATGATATCAGCAACATGGCCCCGGTTCATACTTACATGGTGTTCAAAACCATTCTTGCAGAGATAATTCATTAATACCTGAAGATTTGGAATCCTGGTAACAGCTATTCCTCCATCCATTCCGTATGGATCATCAGTAATATCGCCTTCGCCGAGATAAGATTTTATAATTCCTTTTAGATCATCTGTTGATATGCGGAAATAGGTTAACGGACCAGGTGCTACTTTTCCCTTAACAGCACCAAAAGTGTCTTCCTGGCCTAAAACTGTTCCAAGAACATCTAATGATCCAATTTCAACCTCGCTCTGGAAGAACCCTTTAGGATAGTTACTGCAATGTGTACAAACACACATGTTCCGGTCTTCTGCAAAGTTATTGTTCCAATCCAGAAGTGCAGATGGTTTGCCAGTAGCAAGCATAAGTGCATACATAGAAACTACGCCTGTTAAATCTGTTTCACAAGCACAGGGTATGAGTTTCTCACCCAGCATACTCATTGTCAAACAGGTGGCACAACCGTAGTTTTTCTCTACAGATTCCCAACACTGAATACCGGCTGCGTCGATTTCGTTTTCAGTCATCCAGGCTTCAATTGCGATACCGAATTTTGCCTGATTTTTTACTTTCTCAGAAGTTACGTTTGCAGCAAATTTGCCATACGCACCAATCGCTTCAATCTTTGCCAAAAGCGCTTTGTCGTCATCTTTAACTTTTTCGGCTGCTGCTAAGATCTCGGAAAGGTCAACAGGAATAACAGTCATATCGGCTGCCTGCAGGATCTTTTCACTGTCGCGCATGGTTTGGAAAGCTTGGGGACGCGTGCCGATCTGACCAATACGTGCTCCTCTGATTCCACCT
Organism: Bacteroidales bacterium; assembly: GCA_016938235.1. Classification (GTDB taxonomy): domain Bacteria; phylum Bacteroidota; class Bacteroidia; order Bacteroidales; family UBA10428; genus UBA10428. The sequence goes on from JAFGVA010000098.1 coordinate 6,833, forward strand.
ACAACACGACAAACTCCTGCAAATTTCTGTACGTCAGCTGCAAATTCTTTACTGTCCAGCGGATAAGTATGAAGCGA
>JAFGVA010000099.1 GCA_016938235.1 Bacteroidales bacterium
GGTGGAACGACGCTGGAAATTGTGCTTTCACTTTTATTGTTTCTGGCAGGCGTAGCCATGTTGTTCCCCGAGAAACAGGGTAATAGGAGGGCTGTTTCCCGCTTTGGTTTTTGGAATATCCACGAAAACGATAATATATATGTGGTTAATTTGTGGATGGCGGTGCCGTTAACCATCGCAACCGGATTTTTTTCGGGAATGGTAGGCATTTCAGGAGGCTCCTTTCTGGTTCCTTTGATGGTGGTTGGATGTGACGTGCCAATTCGCATTGCCGTTGGAACCGCTACGGCTATGTTGGCAGCAACAGCTCTCACCGGATTCGCGGGTAATGCACTGCATGGGGGTTTTGATCCCCTGTTAGCGATTCCATGCGGTACCGTTGCCATTGTGGGTGGCTTAATTGGCAGTAAAATTGCGCTCAAAACAAAACCCAAAAGTCTTAAAACCATTTCTGGCGTTCTCACCATTATCGCTGCCATTGTCATGCTGTTAAATGCCATAAGATAAAATTTAATAAAAAAATTAACCGTACAATGAATTTGTTTCTACACCTATATTTTAGTGAAACCTCATTAACAAAAGTGTTTAATGGTCAAAGACGATAGTAAACTAAAAACAGTTATTAAATCATACATAAAATGAAGTTAATATACTCATTATTAATTACTTATTTACTCACAGCCCCATCACAGCTTTTTGCTCAGAACAGCAATCAGGAATATAGACTTGAGCAACTACTCGACAGTGCGCTGCAAAACAATTACCTATTGCAGGCAAACGACAAAAATACATTGATAAAGCAAGCTGAAATAGAATTACTAAAAACTAATTATCAGCCCAAAATAAGCACATCGGCCAGTTTTTCGTATTGGAAATTTCTTTTACCAAACAAACAAAAGCTTTTAGGCGATGCCCTTACCGACATGTACACCGACATCTCATTTTATCAGACACTTTACGATTGGGGCGAAAACAAAGTAAAAAAATCGGTGGTAGAAGATGAGATAAGATTAAACGATGAAGTGCGGAGGCAAATTCGCAACACCATCATTTTGGGGGTTACCGATGCTTACTTCGAGGCTTTAATAGCTGAAACAGAAATTCAGGTCCATAAAAATTCTCTGGAACAACTCAACGAACATTTGCAATATGCCGATAACCTGTACAAAATTGGTAAAGTTTCGGGAGTTGATGTCCTGAAAATAAACGTACAGATTTCAATGGAAGAAAAATACTTACAAAAAGCACAAAGTGCCAGATTAAATCAATTGATAAAAATCAAGAGACTATGTTATCTTACTGAAGATGACAATATTGACATTGAAGATGCATCTAAAACATTGTACAGTAATACCCATGAGAATTCCTACTCATCATTTTCGCTTTACGATATGGTTTTGCAAAACCACCCGGTATTATTGGCAAGCAATCGTAAAATAACCATTGAAACCAAACAGAAAGATATCTACAAATTACAAAACCGTCCTGAACTTTTTTCGTTTGGACTGGGGAGCTGGGAACATGGCTATGTACCTTTTGGTGATAATTTCAATTACAATATTGGTGTTGGTTTTCGTTACACCATCCCTTACTGGGGAGGCAGCGGTTATAAATCTAGGATTGTTCAAAGCGAATACCGGGTTAAACAATTGAACGATGAAAAAAGCCAGGCATTCCTGGATCTTAAAAAAGAGATTGATTTCACACTCAATTCAATCAACGATATAAAAAGTGAAATTATCAACAACCAAAAAATCATCGATCTTGCCAAGGAAACTTTAAATAATGCACTGGTGAAATATCAGTCCGGCCAAGGTACAATTATTGACATACTTGACGCCCAATCCATATTAACCGAAACAACCATCGCATTTAATAAGTCCACAATAAGTTATTTGCAAACCTTGACCAAACTTCACTACTTAACAGGAAACGATAATTATCCATTTTAATAATTTCTAAAAATTGACAATAAGATTAACACACACGACTATGATCATTTGGCGAGTTCCATCAGACCTAATAAAAACAAAAAAATAAACAAATGAAAGTCAACATTAATTATATCCCCATAATGGTTCTACTCCTGGGGTCACTGGTATATTCATGTAAGCAAAGCAGCGAACCCGTTAAAATGGCCGCTAAAAATGCTCCTTTAGTAAAAGTTCAACCGGCCATTAAAACGCAAATGGTTTCGTTTATTGAAATCACAGGGACAATTCAAGCAAATGTATTCACCGACATCAAATCACCTGCCGATGGCATTATTGAGACGCTCATGGCAAGGGAGAATCAACAGGTAGAGAAGGACAGAATTATTGCAGTAATCAATCCCAACGACAGAGTAGCACTGATTTCAAATAACCAGTTGCAAGTTCAGAAACTTGAAGCTCAAGCAAAAAAAACCGATAAAAATTCGGATGACTATCAAAAATTGTTGCTGGAACTTGAAAAGGCCAAGGAAAATCTCGATTATGCCACTAAAATGTATCAGACCATTCCGGTTATCTGCCCAATGAATGGGCTGGTAACCCAGCGTTGGCTCGACAAAGGAAATCAAATAGGAATAAAGGAAAAAATTCTAACCATAACTGATATGAATTCACTGGTCATCAAATCCGAAGTAAACGAAAAGTATTTTGAGGTAGTGAAACAAGGCAAAAAACTTCCGGTACTCCTGAGTGCTTACCCAAACGATACCTTACAGGGGCAAATCAGCTTGGTTTATCCACAGATTGACCCGACAACACGCAGCGTGAGATTCGATATTAAATTGCTGAATTTCAATAAAAAATTACTCCCGGGGATGATGGCTTCCATTAAAGTTCCTGTGGCATCAAAAGATAATGCAATTGTTGTACCCGAGCACGCAGTGCTGACATCACCCGATAATAAGAACTTTCTTTTTGTGGTAAAAGCCGATTCTGTTGCTTCGAGAAGAAGTGTTAAAACAGGTATCTCATCAGGAACTAAACTTGAAATTGTGAATGGCTTGAAAGAAAACGAAAAAGTAGTTATTTCAGGTCAGGAAATGCTGAAAGACAGCGTAAAAGTCAGGATTATGAGCACAACTAAAGCTGTTAAAAAATGAAACGGGCCATGATAATAAGTTTAACACACACGACAATGATCATTTGGCGAGTTCCTCCGATATATCGGAGCAAGCTATCTGACCTATTAAAAACAACAAAATAAACAGATGAAACTAACTATTCAATCCATAAAGCGACCTGCCGGAACCATCATGCTCATGATTGTTTTGATGGTTGTCGGTATTGCAGGTTTTTTCCGACTGCCCACCAACATACTGCCCGACATTACCTACCCAATGGTGAAAGTTTATGTTTACTGGCCGGGGGCTACACCAGAGCAAATAGAAAACGAAGTGGCCACTGTCATTGAACGGAAAATGGCCACCGTTGATAATCTCGACTACATAGAATCTACTTCCGAAGAAGGTGTTTATACCTTGCTGGTAAACTTCGATTTCAGCGTAAACCGCGACGTGGCGTATCAGGACGTGTTGGCCAAAATGGGGTTGATAAAAAAAGAACTGCCCCAGGGAATACCCGAACCTATTGTTTTTAAAGCCGACCCCTCACAATTACCGGTTGTCGAAATTTTGGCATCCGCAGAAAACATGAGCCTCACGGAACTTCGAACATGGGTGGAAAATGAATTTCAGGAAGAATTTGCTTCAGTAAAAGGCTCGGCAGGAACAGCACTGTCGGGTGGTATGATGCGTGAAATACGAATACACATCGACCCAGTTAAATTACAGGGATACAACGTTACCTTACAAGAGATAAACAATCGCTTACAAAAGGAGAATATTGACATGGTAGGCGGTCGTGTGATTACCGGAACAAGGGATTACATCATCCGCACTTATGGCGAGTTTCAGTCGTTACAGGAAATTGAAAATCTTATCATCCGAAAGCAAAATGGCGATGGTCAAGTCCTGCTTAAAGACCTTGCCCGTGTTGAGGACCATCATGGGTTACAACGTATCCGCACCAAGTACAACGGCAAGGAAGGTGTTCGTATTTCCATTTTTAAACAGGCCGATGCCAATGCGGTAACTGTTTCCGACCTTATTGCCGAACGCATGGAACAACTCAGAACCGAGCTTCCTCCCTCTACCCACATCGACATGATTTACGACCAGGCCGAGTACGTGCGCCTTGCCACCAATGGCGTTCGTGATGCGATGCTGATGGCCGCCCTGCTTGTAACACTGGTAACCGCATTTTTTCTTTCGGGCTGGAAACGAGTATTATCGCTTATTCTAAGTTTACCTGTTACCCTTTTAGGTACATTCTTTTTTATGGAATTGCTTGGGTTTTCAATCAATATCTTCACCTTGGGCGGTTTAGTAGTTGCCATGACAGTAGTACTCGACAACAGTGTGGTAATGTTAGAAAACATCACCCGGATTCAGGAAACAGAACCCAACACTCCAAATCAGGTCTCGAAAGGGGCCATACAAATAAGCGGTGCAATCGTTACAGCAACGCTAACATTCTTATCGCTCTTTGTTCCCTTCTTGCTTGTACCGGGTATTGCATCGCTCCTATTTCGTGAACTGGTAATTACCATAGCCATCATCATTTTTCTTTCCATGGTTGTCTCCTTAACGGTAACACCCATGTTTATGGCTCTTTTTTATCCCGAAGGTAAGCCGGTTACAAAAAAGCATTCTTTTATTGCCCGTATTTCCGATAAGTTTATCAATGGTTTAATCTTTATCTACAAACCAACACTTCATTGGTCTTTAAAGCTTCGCTGGCTGGTGCTTCTTACCTTTATTTTGTTACTCATTCCGGGTTATCAGTATTTGAAAAAAACAGGTTCGGAATTTCTGCCCAAAGCCGATGATGGTTTGATAACCGTGAAAATAATCATGGCCACGGGAACTTCGATGGAAGAAACCAACAACGTGCTAACACAGGCCGAAAAAGTAATAGCGCAGCAAGAATTCATACATGGGTATGCCAACCTGGCGGGCGGAAAAGTTTGGGGATTGGTGACTACCGATAACAGTTTCGAAGGCGAATTGAACATTCAATTAGTTCCGGCAGCCCAACGTCCCATGGATACTGATGAATATGTGGAGCAATTGCGCCCTTTGGTTATGAAAACGGTAAAAGCCCCGGGTGCAACCATCAAAGTATTCCATTCAAAAATGAAAGGAATCCGCCAAACCGGCCAATTCGATATTGAATTAGAGATTCTTGCCGCCCGAAGTGAATCTATGCAAAAAATATATAGTCAGGCAACCCTGTTGCGCAACGAGTTGAAAGACCTTGAATTTCTCTCCGGACTGGATATTTCATTGAGGTTGACCAAACCCGAATATCAAATTAAAGTGGACAGGCAGAAAGCCTTCGACCTCGGTCTGAGCTACGAAGAAATCGGCAATGCAGTTAAAACACTTGTAGGTGGAACGGTTGCGACACGTTATAAAGACGGAGCGTATTATTATCCCATCCGCATTATTACCGATGAGCGAGAAGTAACCTCTTCATCCGATCTCGAAAATATTTACCTGCACACGCCCAAAGGTGCAATTGTACCTCTTAATGCGGTTGCCCAAGTGGAAAAAGCCGTTGGCCCAATGCAAGTTGACCGCAAAGACCAAGACCGGGTAATAAAGGTAACCGCCAATGTAGCCGGAACCAGCGTGGGTGATGCAACTACTGCATTAAAACAGAAGTTGGAAACCTACAAACTGCCATCAGGCTATCGCATCAATTACGGAGGACAATCGCAAATGCTATCCGAAAATATGCTGCAAATGGCCATTATTCTAATATTTGCCCTTTTTCTTGGATATGCGGTAATGGTTTTGTACTTCGAAAGCTTCCTAAAACCGTTGATTATCATTATACGCATCCCGCTCTCGCTGGCAGGTATCTCGTATGCCCTTTACATTACAGGAACACCCTTAAGCGTTACCGCATTAATCGGAATAATCATGCTTACCGGGATGGAGATCAATAATGGGGTTTTACTTCTGACCTTTATTGATGAGCTTAGAGAACAGGGTGTCGGCATTATTGAGGCCATTAAGCAAGCTTCAATAGTGAGGTTGCGTCCAATTTTAATTACCGATATCAACAGCTTGTTTGGTTTAATACCGCTTGCTTTTGCCTTTGGCGATGGTACTGAAATGCTTAAACCAATGGCCATAGTGGTTATTGGCGGATTACTCTTTGGCTTGCTTTTGGTCTTTATTTTTATTCCGGTGGCTTATCTGATTTTGTATGGAAAAAAACAAAAAATATCAGCTTAACACTAAAACATGAGAATTGCAAAAAAACACGAAATGAAGTTAACCATTGTCGTAATGGTTTTCTGTATGACTTTAATAATCTCCTTGGTAAATTTTGCCCTAAATAATGGATTCCACTCTGAATTAATATACAAATAGCTCAAAGCTTGGGGATTAGCTTTTATGCTTGCTTTGCCAACTGTTATGATTATAATGCCTGTTATCAAGAAGGTAATTGCAAAATTTGTAGTTGATTAATCAATAAAACTCTAACTTATGAATACAAATAAATCTCCAAATACTTGCCTTTGTGGCGTAAGTGAATACATGGTTTTAGCTTGTTCTGGCACTTGTGATTTAAGTAAGGTAACTGATCGAGTGGCTAGTAAACTGCGCGATAACAAAGTTCGTAAAATGAACTATCTGGCTGTTGTTGGTGCAGGTATCGAAAAATCTATCGAGAACTTAAAACTAAGAATATTCTCATGATTGATGGATGCCCAATCGACTGCGAAAAGCGAATTCTTGACAATGCAGGATTTAAAGATTACAATTATGTACGTGTTACCGATTATGGATTTAAAAAGGGAGAAACGCTTGTAACTGAAGATGTGGTAAGTGCTGTATATGAAAAAGTGGAAACGATCTACTAGTTTTTCAATTTTAAACGAATCTCGTAATTAAAGGCAAGTCAACAAACTTGCCTTTAATCCTACATTTTCATTTCACTAATTTGTGAAATATGAAAATGCGTTTATATATTTGTAAAAATCTTTGTTTTATGAATAAGGGGGTCGCTTTTGAAGCCGATATTTTGCAGATAGCAGCATTTGCCAAGGCCATGAGCCATCCGGTCAGGGTTTATATCCTTAAAAAGCTGTCGCAAATAGATGGATGCTGTTACAGTGGCAATCTGGTTGAAGAGCTGCCTGTGGGGCGTTCAGCGCTTTCGCGGCATCTCAAAGAGTTGAAATTTGCCGGGTTAATACAGGGCCAAACCGAGCCGCCATTCATTAAGTACTGTATAAACCGCGAAAATTGGGAAAAAGCAGGCGCTATGTGTGGCTTTTTATTTAATAAATAAGAGATTTTTAAGTCTTTACAATAGCGAACGAATATCCGACTGAGGCGGACAAACAGGGATGAAAATTCATCATGCGCGTTCCTCCTGTTTGCCCTGACTGCCGACAGGCAGACGACAGGCAAGATTGGTTCAATTAGGTTAATTATTTTCGGATGAAAAGCAGAAATGTAACTTTTATAATGGTTGGTGCCATTTTTTTTATTGCCGTAGTTGTTTTATTATTTAAGTCGAATATTGAGAAAAATGTCTCTTTATTCGAAAATAACTATGTTTCAACACTGGGCGTTTGTCCTCCGTATTATCTGCTTACCGAAAATGGCGATACCATTAATCCCATAACCGGCCAAAACACCGACCTGCCTTATTCGCCCAAACAGACCTGTGGAAAATGTCATGATTACGATATAATAACCCAAGGTTTCCATTTTCAGCAAGGACGCGACGAAGTTGCCGACAGCATTCAGGCAAGCCGCGCTCTTTGGGTATCTCATCCTGGTAATTATGGGGGCAACTGGTGCTCCCCTGCTCCATTGTACTCTTATCTTTCGGAAAAAGAAAACAACAACGAAAAACTGATTGACCTCACATCGTACACCTTTGTAAATAAATGCGGGGTGTGCCATCCCGGAGGTGGCTCATTGGAATACGACCGCAATGGAATACGTTACGACCGGGTTATGGCCGACACATCCTTTCGCTTTACCGATGGGGGTAAGAATAATTTGGATGGTGACTATTATAAGGCTCAATGGCAAGCCAGCGGTGTTATTGAAGCCGATTGTTACCTGTGTCACTTGCCTCAATACAACAATAAAACAAGGGTTCAACAAATACAAAAACTCAATTACCGGTATGCGGCATTGGCTGCCTCCGGATTTGGGATTGTAAATGGTTCGGTAGCCGACAAGGAGCCGGTTACTGTTGAATATAACAAAGAACTGTTTAAACCGGATGGAACCGTTGAACCAAACGTTGTTCGTGAACCAAGAAATACGGCCTGTTTAAATTGTCATGCAAAGCCTGGGTATAAAAAACGCGGGGCTAATTACGCTGAACAGACCGATGTTCACCTGAACGCCGGCTTAAGATGTGTCGATTGCCATCCTGCCGGCAGTATGGCTACCGACGAACGCATCCATGGCCGTGAAATGCACCAGTTTGCCAAGGGTGATGACCCGGGCGGCGTGGTTCGCAACGACCTCGACAATACCATGCGCACCTGTACCGATTGCCACGACAATGGTTACATGGGGGCTCCCAAGGCAAAACACACATGGCTGCCCGATTTACACCTCGATAAAATAGCCTGTCAAACCTGTCACATTCCTGAACGCTATGTACGATCGGCTCATTACGTTGCCAGTGATGTATTCAACCCGGGTACCAAAATACCCGATAAAGGCAAATACCTGTGGACATTCTACGGTCCGGATATGCAATACTGGAACCACTATGGTCACCTGGAGATGATGGGCTACAACGATAAACCAACCTTTGCCTTTAAACCCGAACTGGGCAAATACAAAGGCCAGATTTTTCCTGTTAACAGGGTGCACACCTCATGGCCGGGAATTTTAGTCGACGGAGAAACCGGGCTGATGCAACCCAAAATGAGCGATATGTACAAAATGTGGGCAACCTACAAAAAAGACCCGCAAAAATACCCTCAATTAGGCGCAATAGTTGATGATTCGGGCGATAAAGTACTGGAAATAAACCGTCCCGAAGAAATTGATGCTTTAATAGCTTCAGTTACAAAGATGCTCAACGATATTAAGTATCCAATGGATAGTAAAGAGGTTGTTTGGGTAATGAACAACCGGGTTTATAAATCGGGCAACGATTATTACGAATTACCGATGGCCGAATGGGAAGCCTCACCATATGGGAATGTGCACAAATACAATCACGATGTTTTACCCGCCAAAGCGGCCATCGGCTCCGTTAGTTGCACCGAATGTCACTCATCAAAATCGGATCTGTTTTTTGCTCAGGTTTTAAAAAATCCGGTGGGGATTAATGGAGAACCCGAATTCGAACCCCAATACAAAAGACTTGGATTAAACAGCTTTATGGTTTGGAGTTCAGTTGTTCGCGAGGAGTATGTTAAGGCTCTGGAGTATCCTGCCTTAATCTTTTTACTTTGCGTTATTGCTGTTTACCTTGCTGTACGGCTTAACGAAAAACGGAGATATCTGTTTATTAACGTAACACATCTTTCATTGTTTTATGTAATAATAGCACTTGGAATGGTTTTTATTTATTTAAAGCCCGACTTGCATTCGTATATTCTCCCTGAAAGTTTATGGTTCGATAAAAATCATTTTATCATCTCATTAATTTCATTGATAATTGGAATATACACCATTCTGAAAATGCGTAATGCCGCCACTGCTCATTTGAATCTGTATAAATTGCAAATCGGCTTAGTCGCATTGGCTTTTATTTCAGGTTTCGTTATGATGGTTAAATTTGATGCCATCTATAATATGGTAAGAATCGCTTATACCATCTTCGATATTGCCATTTTGGGGAGCATTGTTACCTCGATGGTTTATTTTATTCAGCACCAGTTCAACCGATTATCTGAAATTCCAAAAAAAACAGAATAAACAATACTAGAACAAATACATTAACAAATAATGTTATACCCAATTCCCCCTATACCGCAGACATTGACTTTTTTCGCTAACGGGTTTGAATTTTGTTTGAATCTTTTATTTTTGTTAGTCTCTA
>JAFGVA010000003.1 GCA_016938235.1 Bacteroidales bacterium
TGGCGTGCCGATAACGAATTAAACGATGACCCCCGGTGGCGTGGTTACGATGTGCCACCCAAAAGCAATGCCAACTATGGTTGGATTCTGAACATGGTTTCCAAACTCTCGGAAAATGGCATGGCCGGCTTTGTGTTGGCAAACGGGGCTTTAAGCGGTGGCGGTGATGAATACAAAATACGCCGTAAACTCATTGAGAACAATCTGGTGGAAGCTATATTGATATTGCCACAGGATATGTTCTATACTACCAACATTAGCGTGACGGTTTGGATTCTGAACAAAAACAAAAAAGAACAAACCAAACAAATTGGTGACGAAACTCGCCACTATCGCAACCGGGAAAAAGAGGTGTTGTTCTTGGATTTACGCCAAATTGGTGAGCCTTTCGAAAAGAAGTTTACCCAATTTAGTGTTAACCATATTTCTGAAATAGCCAACACCTTCCACACTTGGCAGCAAGTAGATAAAGGCTACGAAAACACACCGGAATATTGTTATTCGGCCAACTTTGAAGAAATAGAAAAGAAAGATTTCTCACTTGTACCCAGCAAATACATTGAGTTTGTAAACCGGGACGAGAACATTGACTTCGATGATAAAATGAAAGCCCTGCAAACCGAATTCTCGGAATTGCTAAAGGCCGAAGAGCAATCGAAAATACAATTACTGAATGTGTTTAAGGAATTGGGCTATGAAATTAGTCTTGAACCATGATTAGTAAGGATTATTAGATTTCTTGATTATGAAATATGAAGAATTGACATATAAAATAATTGGTTGTGCCATGGAGGTGCACAAGCAATTGGGAAATGGTTTTCAGGAAGTAGTATATCAGCGTGCCTTGGCTATTGAAATGCAATTACAAGGTATTGAGTTTAGCAGAGAGCATGAAATGCCATTGCAATATAAAGGACATGATATTGGCACTCGAAGGGTTGATTTTTTTGTAGAGAATACCATAATGGTTGAAATAAAAGCGTTGATTAATCTTGAGGATGTGCACCTGGCACAGGCAATGAACTATGTTGAAGCGTATAAACTTGAAATTGGATTACTTATAAATTTTGGTGCAAAAAGTTTGCAACACAAACGGGTACACAACAACAAAGTCTTGAACCATAAAAATAGTCTTGAACCATGATTAATAAGGATTATAAAATTACCATGATTAGAACAATAAAAAATCAAGCAATCAAGTCAATCTTGAAAATCAAGGTTCAGACAATGTTTAAAAAGCTGGGATATGCAATCGAATTATAAAACATTAGGCGATTTCATCCAGCCAATTAAGGTTAAGAATTCTGACTTAAGTGCAAAAGAGTTACTTGGCATCAATGTCGATAAGTTTTTTATGCCGTCGGTTGCAAATATAGTTGGAACCGATTTGAGTAATTATAAGGTTGTTAATAAGAACCAATTTGCCTGTAACAGGATGCACGTTGGACGTGATTATAGAATACCAATTGCATTATCTGATAGAGAAGAGCCCTTTATGGTCTCTCCTGCTTATGATGTATTTGAAATTATAGACACATCAATTTTGCATCCCGATTATTTAATGATGTGGTTTTCTCGCAAAGAATACGACCGGAATGCATGGTTTTATACCGATGCTGATGTTCGTGGAGGATTAGCTTGGGATGCTTTCTGTAACATGAAATTCCCCTTACCCTCTCCCGGAAAACAGCGTGAAATTGTTGCCGAATACAACACCGTTAAAGACCGTATTGAGCTTAACAACCAGCTTATTCAAAAACTTGAAGAAACCGCACAGGCTATTTTCAATTCATTTTTAGATAATAATGAAGAAAAAGAAAATCATAGACTTGGCGATTTAATGGAAATAAAAGGAGGTTTTTCATACAATAGTGAAGATTTAGGTAAGGGCAAAACTTATTTGCTTGGAATGGGTTGTGTTTCTTTTACAGATAGGTACGTTGAAGAAGGAATGAGGCTATATTCAGATAATGTTCCTGAACAACATAAAGTAAATGCCAAAGACATTATTATTGCAACTCGTCAGCAATCAGAGAATATGCCAATTTTAGGATGTCCTGCAATGATACCGCCAAATTTAAACGCTAAGAAATTAGTTATTGCATCTAATTTATACAGGGTTGTAAATAAGACTATATTGAGTAACGAAATACTCTATCAGATTTTAAAATCCAAAAACTATCAAGAACATATCAAACTACATACAAAAGGAACAACAGTTGGGATGATTACAAAGGATGCTATTGAAGATTATATTTTTGAAGCCCCTTCTATATCTTTACTCTATAATTTTCAAGAAATCATCAATAAAATAATTGACAATGTTTTCTTGAAGAGAACTGAAAACCAAAAGTTAACAGAACTGAAAGACTTGCTTCTTTCGAAATTAGCAACAATAGAAAACTAAGCCTCAAATACTATGATTGAGAGAATTACATACATAAAAAATTTTGCTGTATTCAAAAATTTCGATTGGAATACAGCAGTTTTAGATATTAATAATTCAATTAGAGATTTTAAGAAAATCAATATTATTTATGGCAGAAACTATTCTGGTAAAACTACACTTTCTCGGATATTTGGATGATAAAAATAAAACGATGCCCGAAAAATTTCAAAATAAATATCGTATACCATCCGCCCGTTTGCAAAATTGGGATTACGGGTGGGCTGCGGCCTATTTTGTAACCATCTGCACCAAAAACAGGGAATGTTATTTTGGGGATATTATTGTTGAGACGCATTGCAATGCGTCTCAATATAAAATGCAATTGTCGGAAATAGGTAAAATAGCCCAATCCGAATGGTTAAAAACATTTTCTATACGCCCCGACATGAATTTAACAATGGGCGAATACGTGGTAATGCCCAATCATTTTCATGCCATAATTGGTATTGGCGATAATGAATATAATACGGTGGTCGATACCCGTAATGGTTTTGATAATCGCAATGATGTTGTCGAACGCAATGACGTAGAGACGCAATGCATTGCGTCTCTACCTCCAACCACCACGGGTGCAATATCGGTATCATCATCCAAAAACAATTTTGCCCCGCAACGTAAAAATTTGGCATCCATAATTCGCGGGTTTAAAACAGGTGTAACCATAAATGCCCGTAATATACATGCCGATTTTGAATGGCAACCCCGTTATTACGACCATATTATCCGTGACAACGAATCATACCAACGAATCAGAAATTACATTATAAACAATCCCAAAAATTGGGAAATAGACAAATTAAACAAACAATAAAACATGTTCAACACAATAAACAGAGATGTATTAATCCTTTTCCCCAAACAACCATTGTTCGATTGGGTAAATTTTATTTTCCCGGATGATAAAATGGTTTGTAAGAAACCAATGGCACATGACGAAGGAGACATTTTTTTAATACCAGAATTCGACCATCCCGATTATGCCATTGAATTTCTAAAAGACAATTTTGTCGATTTTTTTGAACATGAATTATTCGAGTGGACAACTGATGAAAATTTCTGGCCCGATAAATTATCCTGGGAAATGTTTGAAAATTGGTTTCACTACAGCATTCAGTCTGTGGTTATGGATACGCTCGATGATGAGATTATAAAAGAGGATTATTGAAAAAATAGTAATATAAAAATCAGATGGATGGTAGATTAAGATGATCTAAAAAACATTCACAATTAATCATTTGCCATTAATAATTAAATTTAATAACATGCCCGAACAACAAAACATCGAATACAAACAAAGCTGGCACGACGACTACCTGAAATGGGTTTGTGGTTTTGCCAATGCCGTGGGTGGGGTTATTTATATTGGTAAAGACGATGCAGGGCAGGTGGTGCATTTAGTGGATTACGAAAAACTGTTGGTCATCATCCCTCAGAAGATACGCAACGATATGGGCATTGTGTGCGATGTGAATCTGTTGGAAGAGGGCGAAAAGAAATACATTGAGATTCGTGTGAATCCCTATTCGGTACCGGTTTCGTTACGCGGCCGTTATTATTACCGTTCGGGCAGTGTTAAAACAGAGTTGACAGGTGTTGAGCTAAATGAGTTTTTGCTCAAAAAAGCCGGCAAAACCTGGGATGATGTGGTGGAAGAAGCCGCCACGATCGATGATATAGATGAGAAAAGTCTTAGGGCTTTTATTGATGCCAGCCGTGAAAAAGGGCGTATGCCCGATACAAACGGTTTAACAACTCAGCAAATTCTAGACAAGCTCCGCCTTACAGAAGGCAATAAGCTAAAACGGGCTGCCATTATTCTTTTTGGGAAAGACCCCAATCGGTTTTATCCCAATATTCAGGTGAAAATAGGTCGGTTTGGTAAAGATTCAACCGATTTACGATTTCACGAAATAGTGGAGGGGAATTTGGTTCAAATGCTTGAAGCTGTGTTGTTACAGCTAAATTATAAGTTTTTAACCCGTCCCATCGAGTTTGTCGGATTACAGCGAGTTGAAAAGGATCAGTACCCTATGGATGCTATGCGCGAAATGTTGCTGAACGCCATGGTACACCGAACTTATATGGGAGCTCCCGTGCAATTGCGTGTGTACGACAACCGTTTATCTATATGGAACGAGGGAATATTACCCATGGGTTTGAGTTTGGAGGATTTGAAGATAGAGCACAACTCACGGCCACGTAACCCCAAGATTGCTGAATCGTGTTTCTTGGCTGGTTATATTGATGCATGGGGGCGTGGTACCCTGAAAATCATCAATTCCTGCAAAGAAGCCGGATTGGCAGAACCCGAAATTAAGGAGATAAACGGCGGGGTTGAAGTCACCATTTACAACCATCTACAGCCTGATCTTTCGGAAGAATTTCGGAAAGATTTCGGAAGGATTTCGGAAAAAATTCGGAAAGAATTCGGAAAGGATGCGGAGGCTGCATATAGTGTTATTTTAAACCATCCAGAGTTCAATGCAATACAGATTGCAAACGAAATAAGCAAAACTCCAAGAACCGTCGAGAACTATCTGGCAAAATTGAAAGCAGCCGGATTCATTGTGCGTAAGGGACCAAAACTTGGCGGATATTGGGAAATTATTGATGTACCATGAAGTTTACCGAAGAAAAATTAGAACACGCATATATTGAGTTACTGAAGAATGAAGGATATTCTCACCAGTTGGGTATCACCATTGTTCGTAACGATGATGATGTGATAATTGAGGATGATTTTATTCAGTTCCTATTGGCTAAATATCAAAATCAGCAGCTCACCCAAAATGAAGCGAAATCTATTCTTCTTCAATTAAAAACACTTCCGGCCAGTGACCTTTACGACACCAATAAAACCATTATGCGTTGGTTGAGCGATGGATTTATTTTAAAGCGTGAAGACCGCAGTAAAAAAGACATTCATATTGAACTGATTGATTACAATGGATTGGAAGCCCAATTGGCAAATGAAAATCTGGATAGCATAGTTGCCGACCCACAGGTGAAATACCCCAAGGATTACAACATCTATAAGTTTGTCAACCAACTCGAGATTACAGGAACACAAAAGCGTATTCCCGATGGCATAATATACATCAATGGTTTGCCTTTGGTGGTATTTGAGTTTAAATCGGCCATTCGTGAGGAAGCTACTGTTTTTAACGCCTATGAGCAATTAACCAAGCGTTACCGCAAGGATATTCCCGAACTGTTTAAATACAATGCTTTCTGTGTCATCAGCGATGGGGTAAATAACAAAGCCGGTTCCTTTTTTGCACCTTACGAGTTTTATTATGCTTGGCGCAGAATTGCCGGGTTGGCCAAAGATGTGGATGGCATCGACAGCATGTACACCTTGGTACAAGGCATGTTGAATAAGAACAGGTTAAGAGACATCATCCGAAACTTTATTTTCATGCCCGACACATCGAAAAAAGATGTGAAAATTGTATGCCGCTATCCCCAATATTACGCAGCCAATCGTTTATACGACAACATTAAACTGGCACAACGTCCCCTTGGAGACGGTAAGGGAGGAACCTATTTTGGTGCAACGGGTTGTGGCAAAAGCTATACCATGCTGTACCTGACCCGTTTGCTCATGAAAAGCAAACATTTTGAAAGTCCCACCATTGTGGTGATTACCGACCAAACCGACTTGGACGACCAACTCTCGGATACTTTTGGAGAGGCAAAAAAGTACGTTGGTGATAATAACATCATAAGCGTGGAAAGCCGTGCGCATTTGCGTGAATTGGTGCAAGGCCGCCAGAGTGGTGGTGTATTTTTAACCACCATTCATAAATTCACCGAAGACACTCAATTGCTTACCGACCGAAACA
>JAFGVA010000100.1 GCA_016938235.1 Bacteroidales bacterium
GGTTCAATTTATTCTATCTAACGAATTATAGCGGTAAATCAAACTGGAGTTCTGTAGTTTATATTGAATTATTAAGACAGGATGGTTCAGCGGTTATCCAAAAAAAGTTCAAATTCACAGGAAGTGGCACAAGTGGTTATCTTGAAGTTCCCTCAAATTTGTTAAATGGGGTTTATTATCTTAAAGCCTATACAAAATGGATGAGAAACCTTCCTTCTGATAATTTAGGAATAAAACCGGTGAAGATTATTAATCTTGAGGAAAACCAGCTTGAAGGAACAGGTTTTAAAGATGACGGGGAAAATGTTTTAGAAGTTGTAAAACCTGAGGAATATAAAAATCTTGAAATAAATATTGATAAACTAACATACGGCAAAAGAGAACAGGCTGGTATAGAGCTTGTGCTTTCAGAATCGCATCCTGATGATTTTGATTATAGTATCTCTGTTGTAAGACAAAATACCAGTTTAGATGAGTTTTATTCGGTAAAAGATGATGCACCGTTAACTGAAAATCCGGGTTTTTTACCTGAAATAAAAGGGATTGTAATAAGTGGTAATTTAATCGATAAATCAAGCAAACAACCTGTTAACGATGCCTATGTATGTACCTCATTGCTTGATGTCAGGAGGCCATATATTTCAACCTTTAAGACTAAGGAGGATGGGAAATTTTACTTAAGTTACCCCGAATATACCGGTATCGAAGATTTTTTTATTGCAGCCAGCAAAGATAATTCCGATTTGGAAATAAACATTGACAATGATTTTTGTAATGTTCAGAAACTTCCCGAAGTTGCTTTTAAACTTAATGCTGAAGAAAGAGAATTAGCAAAAGAAATTTATGTAAATGCACAGCTAAATTCAAAGTTTAGAACGGAGATTTCAGCACAAAAATTGGGGTCTGATGATACTATCCAGTTTTACGGAAAGCCAAATAAGGTTTATTATACAAAGGATTATATTGATTTACCCGAGCTTCGGGAATTTATTTTTGAAATTGTAAATGAGATTGTAGTTTATGAACATAAAGGTGAGCCCTACATACATTCCAAGAATTGGAATGCATTTCCAAACGAACCTTTTTTAATGATGGTGGATAATATTCCGATTATTGATATTAAAGCATTTCTGAAAATTAAAATAAGCACAATTGAAAGAGTCGAACTGGTTGATGAAAGCTATGTTATTGGAGATAAGGCATATGCGGGAGTAATAAATGTTATTTCTCATAAAGGTGATATTGCCGGTATTAAATTAACCAAAAACTCGCTTTTCTTTAAATACCAAATGCTATCAGACTCTCCGGCTTATACATGCAGTCAGGCTCACAGTCAAATCATTGGCAATTCAAGGATTCCCTACAGAGAGTATACTTTATTATGGGGAACAAAACCTGAATTTAATAGAGATGGCATTGCCAAAGTAGATTTTTATACATCTGATATTTCGGGTAAATACAAGGTTAAGGTTTCTGCAATAAACAAAAGAACTGGTGAGATTTTTCAAAGCACGAAAACATTTCATGTCGATTAATAAAGATAAACTTAGCTGGCGTAATTCATGATTGAAAAACATTTTGTAAATTAAAGTGTTAATTTCTATAATAAGGAATTGATAAAAATCAATGATATTATGCAAAAGATATCAGCAAACGGCCGTTTATATTATTGTAAAAATTGCTCAAAAGTCCATTTTGAATTTTTGAATAAAGGGGTGGATTTTGAAGATTTTAAAGCAGTTAAAGAATTTACTAAATTTTTGTTTTCGCTAAACTATGACTATTACCAGGAGAAGAACAAAACGAGCAGGTATAGAAAAAAAATCATCATTCCATTCCCCGATGAAAAAGCTAGACTTTTTTTAAATATAGCGGAGGTTGAGGAATTGAAGAAACTCTTTGAATCTTTTATTCTCGAAAGATACAAAAGGGAGGATCGTTCGGAATTTAAAGGATTTTTAAGTTATACAATTGACTTTCCAAAAGCAAGTTTAAACTAGCTTCCAGAACCTGTAATACTATTATCCGGAAATTATTGTCTTTTAAGCCATAACGCTAGGTTATCAAGCCACTGAGCCGGCCCACCTCTGTGTTCACCCATTCCGTATCCATGTCCACCATATTCAAAAATGTGCATCTCAACTGAAATTTTATTTTCCAATAGAGCTTCGTACATATAAATGCAATTCAGGGGGTTTACAACATTATCATCCGAAGAATGCACCAGGAAACAAGGTGGTGTTTTACTATCAACATGCTGCTCATTTGAATATTCAAAGATTAATTCCCGATCTGGATTTGTTCCCAGCAATGCATCTCTTGATCCCATATGTGTGAGAGAATCATACATCGATATAACAGGATAGATCAACATTGAAAAATCTGGTCTTGCAGATATGTCCTCACGATTGTCATAAACCTTTTTATCGTATTGGGTTGTAAGTGTTGCAGCAAGGTGACCACCAGCTGAGAATCCCATCACACCAATTTTGTCAGGTAAAACATTATAATCTCTTACATTTTCCCTGATAATTCGCATAGCTCTTTGCGTATCCTGAAGGGGGGCGATTTTTTTATCTTCCATAATTTCATCGGAAGGCAGCCTGTACTTCAGAACAAAAGCAGCAATACCTAGCTCATTCAACCAGAGAGCAACATCTTCACCTTCGTGATCCATGGCTAAACGTCCATAGCCACCTCCAGGGCAGATTAAAATTCCCATCGTGGCACTATCGGCATTTTGAGGCAGGTATATATCAAGGGTGGGTACCGAAACTTTGCCAATCCTGAACCAACCATTATCGTTTTTCGAAAACTCCACATAATCATTGTTATCAATAGCTCCCGGTATTTCTCCGTCAGGCCAGAGATTAATTGTGGTTTTCTGACTAAAACAATTAAAGGTAAAAATTCCAGCTACCGCTAATAAAGTAATCTTTCTCATTTCAGATCAATTATATGCTATACAGGCATTTAAGGTGAACAGTGTAGATTATTTGTTAAAACCTGTCAATTAGTTCGACTTAGCCCAAAGCCTTGAAAAATTCAACGAATATAATAACCAGAATAGCGCGGTAGCCGATTTTTCAAAGCTCCTGGAATTAATGCAGGGATTTGGACAAAAGGAATACCCAAAAACGCTTTATGGTTATCCACGGCGAAAGTATTAAAATTATTCCAATTGAAAATATAGCCTATTTTTTTGCCGAGGGTAAGTATGCCTTCCTTGTAAATACCAAAGGAGACAGGTATCTTGTTGACACAACATTGGAAAAACTGATTGAGAAGCTGAACCCTTTAGAGTTTTTCAGAATAAACAGGCTTTTATTGTTAAGCATAATAGTATTCATGAGATGCATTCCTGGTTTAAACGCCGGATTAAAGTTGATCTCAATCCTCCTTTCGAAAAAGATATTATTGTTGCTGTAGAACGTGTTAAGGATTTTAAGGAATGGTTGAACCGGTAGTAACTTGTGTTTGTCTTTCCTGTGTATGGGTGTAGGTTTTTGAAAGAAAAATGATCGGATACCTGCCTACGCAGGTATGACGTCAGTATTAAACAAATACCTGGCGCGCGTTTATGACGCGTGCCCAACAATAAAAGTTCCAACCCTACCTAGCGCGCGTTACAACCTAAAATCCGTAAGTCTTTCCCCAAACTCCCATCTAATGCGTCATTGCGAGTAAAACGAAGCAATCTTTTTGATTCAGCAGATTGCCGCGCTGCGCTCGCAATGACGGTTAACATGCGGATTTTAGGTACCAACGTGTGCCCACCAATAAAAGTCCTAAAGTCTCATTTTTCCCCAAAAGATCATAAATAGAAAAAAATCAAAAAATATTTGCTTATTAAAATTATTGTCATACATTTGTGGTGTATTAGTAAAGTAGAACACTAAAACAATAATAGAATGATAAACATTGAGAACCTAAATTTTACTTATTCAAAGCACTCGAAACTATTCGATAATTTGAATTTAAGTCTTACACCGGGTAATATATATGGATTACTGGGTAAGAACGGAACTGGAAAAACCACTCTTTTTAAACTGATGACAGGTTTACTTATGCCTAAGTCAGGAGTATGCAAAGTATTTGATTTGGAGGCCACAAAAAGATATCCATCGGTACTTGCAGAACTATTCATCATACCTGAAGAATTTGAGTTACCAGCCATTAAAATGATGGATTATGTTATGATAAATTCGCCATTTTATCCCAAATTCAACAAAAGTGAATTTGAAGGTTATTTGAAAGATTTTGAGCTTAAAGAGAACAAAAAGCTTAATACGCTTTCATTTGGTCAGAAGAAAAAATTCTTACTTTCATTCGGTCTGGCAACCAATGTAAAGCTCCTATTCCTCGATGAGCCTACAAATGGTTTGGATATTCCATCAAAAAGCCAGTTCAGAAAAACTGTTGCCAGGGCAATTAACGAGGATAAAAGTATTATTATATCTACTCACCAGGCCAGGGATCTTGAAAGCCTTATCGATACAATCATAATTCTTGAAGAAGGAAAAGTACTATTTAATGCTCCTTGCTTCGAGGTAACAGAGAAACTTTATTTTGGCAAGTCTTCAAGTTTTGATAAAGAAGAAGGTGTAATATATAAAGAAGACAGTATCGGAGGTTATAAGATCGTTACTCCTTCAAAAGGGAAAGATGAGTCTTTGCTGGATATGGAGCTTTTCTTCAATGCAATTGTGAGCAATCCACAGGAAGTGAATGCTTGTTTTAAGAATTAATTAATAATTTAAAAATCAGAACACAATGACACACAATGATATATTTGATTTAAACAGGTTTCAGCTTTTTTTCAGAAGACATTTATTTCTGAATTATAAAGGAATGCTTACAGCGTTTTCAGCAATTTCCGGAGCACTTATTGTGATAGCCGTATTAACATCTATTGGAAGCGGTATTCTTGATCAGGAAAGCTTCATAGTTATCAGCTATGTATCTCTTTTCTTGGGTGGTGCAATTATTACAAGTGTTTCATTTAGTGAAATGCATAAGCCGGAAAAGTCAATTCAGTATTTATCACTGCCGGCATCTGCTTTTGAAAAAATATTTAGCACCTGGTTAACTACAACTGTAATTTTTTTATTTGTCGCCGTGGCTTTCTTTTATGCAGCATGGTATGTAGCATCAACGCTGGCTTTTTTTCTGACAGATTCGAGCTTTGTAGCAATTAACTTTTTTAATGCTGCACTTTGGAAAATTATAGGAATTTATTTTGTAGTTCAACCTGTTTTTTTTCTGGGTGCAATATACTTTAAAGGGTACAATTTTCTTAAAACACTGCTGGCTCTGTTTGTTATATCTGTATTCCAATCCATGTTTCAAACACTTATGGGTTTGTTCATATTTGGTAGTCCAAAGTTTTTTGAATCTTCATCATGGGATGGATTAGGATATTTAGAGGACACTTTGTTACCTATTATTAAAATTTTCGGATTTTACGTCTTGCCAACATTCCTATTAATTGTAAGCTATATTCGTTTTAAAGAAAGGGAGGTTTAGTATGGAATTCAGAGATACACAAGCTATTTATCTACAAATAGCCGACTATATATGCGAAAGCATATTGCAAAAGAAATGGATGGAGGAGGACAGGATTCCTTCGGTAAGAGAATTAGCAGTAAATATGGAAGTAAACCCAAACACAGTTATGAGAACATTTAATTATTTGCAGGAAAAAGGAGTTATATATAATAAACGGGGTATAGGTTATTTTATTACCGAGGATGGCTTTAAGCAAACACTCGATTTAAAGAAACAGGCTTTTCTTGAAGAAGAAATACCCCAGTTTATTAAGACAATGAAACTACTGGGAATAACAGTTGAAGATTTAAAAAAATATTACGAACAAATTAACTAATAAAACCAAGCACAATGAAGACAAGTAATAAGTTATTGCTTATAGCATTTGGAATAATACTTACCGGCATAATAGTAATACTTTTTAGTATTAAAAAATATGTTGTTTTTGAAAATATTAATGTTTCAGGAATAAAAACAGAAAAAATACATGCAGTTTCTGCGTTTACAAATCTTGAAATTAGTGGTGCAATTTATGTCGAACTTCAGAAATCGACCAAAAATGAACTTACACTGGTAGGAGATACGGCCATATTAAGTCGTTTAACCATTGACCAGGTTGGAGATAATTTAATTCTGAAACTGAAAGGTTCAATATCGGAAAAACATCAGATTAATGCTGTGCTCAGGACAGATAAAATGGAGATAAATAAAATAAGAGTTTCAGCAGGCTCCAGTCTGACATCACAGGATACCATTTTCTCGCAAAACATAGACATTGATGCAAGTGCCGGTGCCCGCTCAAATACTCCTGTTGTTGTGAAATCAGTTGATTGTAATGCAAGTGCCGGAGCAACAATTAAATTAAAAGGGGAAGCAGAAAATCTATCGGCTCAGGCATCGGCAGGAGCTCATGTTGATGCTCAAAACCTGGCAGCATCAAATGTAAAAGTAAATGCATCAGCAGGCGGTTTTTCACTCGTATGGGCAGTTGAAACGCTGGATGTTTCATGTTCTGCAGGTGGGTTCGTTAAATATAAAGGACATCCTGATATGAGAAATATTGATTTGAATTCAGGCGGGAATCTCTCAAAAATAGACTAATACCAAACCACAGAAACCATACAATAAAAGTGCAGAAAATTTTAATTCTGCACTTTTTTTTATTTAAAAAGGGGGTATTAATAGTTGTTTAATAAGTTTTATTAAAATCCTATAGTAAAAGTTGATACTAAAAAGTAAAATTTTGTATTTTTAGTGAAGCTATTGTTAACTCAAAACTAATTATTTCCAAACCTACAGTCTATGAAAAGAAATCCTTTGTTTTTATTAGCTATTGCTGGGTTGTTTGCGATTACCAGCTGTCAGAAAGATGACGAAATAACAATTGTAAAAGATGACTTAGTATCCAGCCAAAAAATTACTACACCGATTGATGGAACTGCAATACCGGGTCAGTACATTGTTCTGCTCACTGAAACTTCAGTTAAGTTTAAAAACACCGATGCAGTTTCCTATGCTCAAAAGCTTGATGAAGTAAAAAAAATTGCTGAAGACATTCTTGTAAAACAAGAGGTAAGTGATTACATGATTAAAAATACCTATGCCGAAGCAGTTTCAGGCTTTGCAGTTAAAATGTCTGATGCAGATGTTGTAAAACTTGCCAAAGATAAGCGTGTAAGATTAGTTGAGCCTGACCTGGTAATGATGCGCCCACCTTGGGAAAATCCCGATGATGGTGGAGATACGCAAGCCCAGGAAGTGCCTTATGGTATCGAACGGGTAGGATATGGTGATGGCACAGGAAAAGTTGCCTGGATAATCGACAGCGGTATTGATCTTGACCACCCTGATTTAAATGTAGATCAAAACAGGAGCAGGGATTTTACAGGTTCTCGTAAAGGTGCCGACGATGAAAACGGACATGGTACTCACGTTGCCGGTACAGTTGCAGCAATCGACAATGAAATAGGTGTAATAGGTGTTGCATCTGGTGCATCAGTGGTTGCTGTTAAAGTACTTGACAGAAGAGGATCTGGTTCAACCAGTGGTGTAATTGCCGGTATCGATTATGTTGCAAGTGCTGCTTCTGCAGGCGATGCTGCTAACATGAGTCTTGGTGGAGGTGTATCAACTGCTCTTGATGAAGCTGTTGTTGCTGCTTCAAATCATGGAATTTATTTTGCTTTAGCTGCAGGTAACGAAAGCGATGACGCAAACTTCCATTCTCCTGCTAGAGCTAACGGAGCATACATCTGGACAATTTCTGCTATGGATGCTTCGGATAATTTTGCATACTTCTCTAATTATGGAAACCCTCCTGTTGACTTTTGTATGCCTGGTGTTAACATTAAATCGACCCATTATAAAGGTGGTTATACAACAATGAGTGGAACATCTATGGCTTCACCGCATATGTGCGGAGTTCTTTTATTGACCAATGGAAATCCAAAAACCAGTGGTAATGTAAATAATGATCCTGATGGTGATACAGATCCTATTGGACATATTTAAATTACTTTAAAGTTTTAATCCTTAAGGATTTAATACATAATTTGGTGGGCATTCCGAACTTGTTTCGGAATGCCCACATTTACATTATCAACTGAAATCTGAAACTTACTTTAAAATAAATTATAGTCCATCAATAAATCCAGGTATTGCAACTCCTTCATTTTATCGGGTAGTTGGCAACAACGAAAAGATAAAACCTGAGAATTCAATAATCGAATGCAACAAATCTTAACAATTAGAGTATAATTATGGAACAAGCATTAAAAAATTCATCATTATTTTCACAAACAAATATGATTAATTTTTTAAGGCGGTTTCCTGCCTGTTCGGCATACAGGCATCCGACCTTAAAAAATAAAAATAAACAGATGAAAAAAAAATGAGAAATTTAATCTTAATGATTGCAATTTCAATAATAATTGTATGTTGCAGCAAAGAAAATTATTCTGACAATACAGAAAATTATTCTGACAATACAGAAAATTATTCTGACAGTTCAGAAAATTATTCTGAAAATACAGGTATAGTAATCAAGGGGAATATTCTGGTAAGTCAAACAAAAAGCTCAAAAGTTACAGAGGATAGTTCTTTATTGCTATCCGATGCAAAAAAGATCCTTGTTTTCAATAAATATTATTATAAGCTTTATGATATTGTTAATGGTGCTTTTTCTGTACCAGGAGAAATTGGAACAGGGGTTGCATTGATATTTTTGGATACAAATAACAAATATATAGGAAATCTTTCTTCACAAGGTTTGAATATGCTTCCGCTCGGAAGTTTATCAAATGGAGAAAATACAACTATTGATTTATCAACACTCACATTGGTAGGCAATAGTGTTATTCCTTCCCACGATCCTCTAGGAAACGAGATACAAATATCAGAAACAGAAATTAATTGTTTAAAGGTTATAGATGGGTATTATGAAGCTATAGCAAAAAACATTGATGTTGATAATGATGGTAATCCCGATGTATTGTCTGACAGACACTTAGTTATATACACAATGTTTACAATTAATGGAGGACATTGGGGATACAATGACTTAACCCCAATACGAACAGATAGTTCCCACTATTATGTTAACTATATGGTAGAGTTAGGTGGAGGCTCGGGATTAACTTTTTCTGATGGAGACATTTCTTTGTCAGGTCCTACTGAAGATCCATATAATGATATTAAACTTTGGGGATATATGAAAGCTCCCCAATGTGGTGGAGACAGAGGTTTTATTTCATCATTTTGTCGGGAAACAAATGCACAGCCAGATGCCCCATGGGGTTCAGCTTTTTTGCCATTTAAAAAGGGGACTTACACTTTAACACTTGATGGCAACAGATCCTTTACCCTTAATTACTCAAATATTGATATGGAATATAACTTAGTAATTGTAATTCCAACTCTGCATACAGATAGTGCCGGAAATCTTATATCCATCTCATTTGATTATGAATTGCCTGACGGAGAAGTAATTAATCCTGCCAGCATTTTAACAAATGTAATGGTGCAACTTTCCAATAACCAAGGCAGCCAGTTTTATGTTAATGACAAAAACAAATTAACAAGTATTACTGGGTTTAATGAGTTAACATTTGATACACCTCTGGATATTTCTTCACTTCACCAAATCGATTTAAGTTATGATGATTTATTAGGAAATCAATATGATATTATTTGGCGCTAATTTGAAAGAAAAGCACAGTTCTTAACAAGCGGCATAAAACATTGTATTTTAAGCGGTTATACAAAAGGTGTCTCTCGCATCAAAGTGTGTTGTACCATGATAATGAAGTACTCCGTAATTCCCAACAATTTCATACCGCCGAACTTTTCTCGAAATGGGCAAATTCTTTAAACAGGGTAATTCGTTGTTCATAATCGTTTTCCTGAATTTTTCTTATACAAAAAGACATATTTTTCTTTTTAGAATGAATAACATAATCCTAGTCTGCAATTATAAATTTTTGGAATAAACTCACCGATTATTTTGGAGCTTGTTTGTTCATTTACCGGAATACCTGGGTTTTCCTCTTTTTCGATATTTAATTTTATTTCGTATATGCTTACAGGAATATTAATGTCTAAGGCTAGGTTTTTGTTTAAGGGTATTTTCAAAGAGGGAATGAAAGCAAAATCAATTCCAGTATTTTGTAATTTAGTCTGATATAAATAGGAAGTATAAGGGTCAGCCTTTTTCGACCAATAAAAACCTTTTGCTGAGAATCCTATATATGGTGCGACAATCCAAACTCGATTAAAAGTGTAATTCAGTTGATACCTTAAATAGATATTTGTTTTAGTTACCTTTCCTCCATATAAGTAATTATAGTTTTCAATAGGATTGTAGACAATAATTGTTTTTTCAGATTTCCTGTTTATCCAAATTGGCATAAGTTCCAATTCATGTGATAGCTTTTGATTCTTTTTTAATTCAAAAGCTAAAGAGAGATAACCAATATCGAGATTCTTCTCTTCATAGAAGTATTCACTGACGGAACCAAAAGAGCCATCATAATCAGTACTTTCTTCTTCATAATACGATGCATTTATATATGTTTTAAGAATTTTTTGTTTTGATTCCTGAGCATGAATAGAATCCATTATAGCAAATGCAATAAGTGTAATAATAACAGTTATTTTGTACATGGTAAGTTAGATTAATAGTTACAATGCTCATAGAACGGTAATAGATGCCATTCTAGTATAACTAAGTTATTACTTGACTAATATCTTTAAAACTTTAAGTTATAACTTACAAATGGGAAAATAGGCATTAAGCAGAATTGAAATAATATAAGTTATCCTTCATTTTCATTAAAAAGACACAAAATTTGCATTTTGTCTGTTATAAATAATATATACCCCGATAGCCCGGATTCTTTCTCCTTTTTTTTTGTAAAGTTACATGCAGCATCAAGTTTATGAAATGAAGGTAAACGATAATCATTTCTACCAGAATAAATGTGAATATCTTCAAAACTATATGAGTAATCTGATTTAGAACTCCAATAATTCTGATTTCTCAGAGTATATTTTGTGTTGGTAGGGTCAATGTAATACCTGAAGAATAAACCCATGAAATTGAAAGACTTGTATTATTATACTGGGAAAATCACAACAGGATTAGGATTTCATTAGAAGAAAAGAGATTGTTATAAACCTTTTCTGAACTTCAAATTAAAATCTCTGATGGTTAGAGCCCGCCAAAACCATTCCATTGGCCCATAATAAAATTTTGTGTTCCACCATTTGCTTATCAGTGCCTGTGTAAAGAATACAATAGCCCCAATCATTACACTCCAGGTTGAGCCAAGGTATTTATACAAAGCAAAGCCAAAGCCATAGAATAGTATTACACCGGTAATTGCCTGCGATACATAGTTTGTAAGACTCATTTTACCATAGGAGGCAAAAAGCCTGAACAGGTATGCTTTTTCAAACCGCAGGTATAACAAAATGATAGCAATTATATAAAACAGGGTAAATGCCAGGTTAGCATATGAATTGAACAGGTTTGCATATAAATATTCTTGTAAGTCGGTGAGTTGTCCCTGGCCTATCCATAATTGAACCAGTTTTACAAGAGAATATCCTAAAACACTGCCAATTAATGTTTTATATAACAGTGATTTGTGTTTCTCAATATTTTCAAAAAAACGGGCACGGCCTAACAAAATTCCAACAATAAAAAGGGCAAATAATTGCAGGTACCGGCCATTATAAACAGTCCATGCTAATACCGATACTCTGCCTTGCCATAAATTGTATCTTATAACATCTCCAAAACTACCGTGAGCATAAGCTTCTTCACCTTCGCCCCAGAAGGTTGGGATGCTTTCGGAGTATTCAAAGTCAGGATTTGTAAAGGTTTGTATGATGTTCCAA
This sequence comes from Bacteroidales bacterium, assembly GCA_016938235.1. Taxonomy (GTDB): domain Bacteria; phylum Bacteroidota; class Bacteroidia; order Bacteroidales; family UBA10428; genus UBA10428. The sequence goes on from JAFGVA010000100.1 coordinate 11,947, forward strand.
ATAAAGGGTATTTGCAGCATTAATAAAATACTTAAACCAATCAGTAATTTATTGTTTGCTTTATGTAAAAGAATTAATGGAATTCCCAGGATTGCATAAATATTTAAAATATCTCCACGGTAAATCAGGGAATGTAATAGACCCATAACCATAAGGATGGTTAACCGCCATAAAAAAGTTGCCCGGTAATCGATGCCTGCCGAATCTTTTCTGTTGAGTTGAATAAAAAAGCTGAATCCAAACAGTAAAGCAAAGATGGAGTATGCCTTGCCTGAAATAAAAAAGAATACAATTTCCATTACGTTACTGTCGGTCTCGGCAGAGAAAAGAAAATTTACCCCGGGTTTTGTGAAAAAATCAAAGTGCTCAACATAATGAATTAAAACGATTAGCAAAAGTGCAAATCCACGAAGGATATCAACGATAAGAATTCGGTTGTTTTGTTTCATAGGGCAATAAAAATGCTGAATTTTCTACTAAATAGTATTTCTATTTAGTATTTAGATTATTATAGAACATGCTTAATTCTTCTTTCCTTGACTTATCTAAATTATGCCAACGAATTCCCTGAATTGCACCTTCTATGGCATAAAGTATATTAATGCAGGCTGTTTCATCAATAGTATTCAACCGGATAAATACATCTTCCGATTGAGATTCAATTAGTTCGCCGGATGTTTTAATGCCAATGTTTATTAGCTTTTCAGCAAGTGTTTTACCAATATTGGGTAATTTTTCAAGTTCAGAATTCATCAGGTTGGAATAAATATTACGAGCTATTATCTATGCAAGGATTGTAATTAGTTTAAAATTAGCGTATCTGAACATTTTCAGCATTCATTTTTTAAATATAAAATAAACAGCCAGAATTAGAAAAACAAACCCGATTAAATGGTTCATTCTAAGAGTTTCTGTTTTAAAAACTAGAATAGTAAAGACTGTAAATACAGAAAGGCTAATTATCTCCTGTACGACTTTAAGTTGCCAAAGATTAAAAGGACCACCATTATTTAAGTATCCGATTTTATTTGCAGGAACCTGGAATATATATTCAAAAAATGCAATACCCCAGCTAATTAGAATTATGAAAAACAACCCAAGACTATTAAACCAGTTTAACTCTTTAAATTTTAAATGGCCATACCAGGCAATTGTCATGAATGTGTTCGAAAGTATTAACAAAAGAATAGTTAAAATACCCTTATTCATTTCTTAATGCATTAATTTCAGAATACACTAAACCTTAATTTTGATAACCAGCTTCTTAACCTTTGAAGATTTTTCTGCTTTCATGCCGGGCATGTGAAGATCGTCCGGGAAAAATATGGTAAACATACCCTCGTCAACTCTGATAATTGATGTGTCACCTACATAAAAAACATAATCCTTATCTTCGTTTTTCTCTGTAGGAACCTGATTTTTTAACGATGCAACGCCTATATTCTCAGAGCCTTTTATCATGTATTGAATATCGATATACTTGTAATGACCTTCGAGCTTGCAATCGGCCAGATCTTTAGTGTCATATTCCTGAACCATTGCGTATATTTCTTCATTATCGATAAAATATTTTCCGGGCTGCATGGTGTTAAAATCATTCTCCATAATAAAATCAAATGCTCTACTTATTTTATCACTGAGATTTGAATACAGTTTGTAGTTCTCAAATTTATCAATTACCATATTGATATACAGTTATTTAATTAATGCTGATTACACTTATTTTTAATGATTCAAGATATACAAAATTGATATTATTTATACTGATGACTCGATTTTTTTCTGAAAAAAAAGAACGATTAACTTCTTCCGAATACAGGAATAGAGGGGTGTCAACAAAAAATTTTCTTGTTTGGTTTATTGAATTATTTATGAATGTCTCTAAATTGAGAAAAGTAATCTATTATTCGTTCAAAGGAACTAATAATACAGGGATCTTTGATTTTTCAAGTATTTCGGCCGAGACACTTCCTACAAAAGCTTTATAAAAAAAACTGTGTTCGCGGTGGCCTGCAATAATTAAATCAGCACTTAATTTTTCGGCTTCTGCTATTACCATTTCAATTGTTGCTCCCTGAACCAAAAGCCCTTCGGCTTTTATTCCTTTTTTAGTAAATGTGCTTGTGTATTCATTTATTTGATGGTGCTCTTCTTTAAGATCAGAAGCACGGAAATCCCTTATATATTGAGGGCCAACTTCGTAGCCAACAAAATCGGGCTCGGGGGCAGCTATATGCAAAATCCAAATTTTTGAACCGAAAGCATCAGCCAGCTGAAGAGCTTTATCAATTATTTGTTGATCGCTTTTTTCAAAATCAACCGCAACTAATATGTTTTTCATTATATGTAATTTAGGTTAATAACAGTAACAGCCTGGCATAAATTTGAAGGTTAATGCTTCAGATCTAATAAAGTTAAAAAAAATGATTGTAAAAAACACATGAAAATCAAAAGTTCTATATGCAATTTCTTATATCTACTCCAGCTATGGGGAAAGCATGATAAAGGCACACAAGTTAGCAAAGTTTGGGAGTTTTTACCCTGCATAGGTTTCGCCCAAAGCTGAATCAAACAAACTTATGAGCTTACAATATTCATGAAAATATCGTAAATTTAAGTTTTTGAGTCTGATATTGAAAATTTACATCAAAAATATGGTTTGTATACGCTGCCAGATGGTAGTTAAGAGTGAACTTGAAAAACTTGGGTTTAAGTATGTTAATGTAAAAATTGGAGAAGCAAGCTTAATAGGGGATATACATTCGGAACAGTTGGAACAATTGGATGTTGCCTTAAGAAAATCAGGACTTCAATTAATGGATGACAAAAAAAGCATCCTGGTAGAGAAAATAAAAAATGCTATTATAGATCTTGTTCATTACACAGATGATCAAATAAAAATAAACCTATCTGATTACTTAAGTGAAAAGATAAATAACGACTATACATACCTGGCAAATCTTTTTTCGGAAGTTAAAGGAATTACAATTGAAAAATTTTATCTGACACATAAAATTGAAAAGGTAAAAGAACTCATTGTTTACGATGAGTTGAATCTCTCCGAAATAGCCTACAAAATGCATTATAGCAGTGTAGCTCACCTGTCTAACCAATTTAAAAAAATAACCGGGCTTACTCCTTCGCACTTTAAAATGCTCAAAAATAAGCGACGCAACACCCTCGAAAATGTGTGAATGATATAAATTAATCTACCAATAGTGTAACGTTTTGTCTTATCGAATTCAATAACTTTATACGATAAGCGAACAAAATCATGGAAATAGAAAAATCAAAAACACATATCTTAATTGAAATTATTGAATATGTGCTAAATTCTGTGGTAACTAAAACAATCATTCGAAAAACAACAGGCAATGTGAGTGTTGTTGCTATTGATGCAGGAGAAGCACTGGCGGAAAAAATTTCACCCTTCGATACCTTCATTCAGATTATTGAAGGAAATGCCGAGGTAATAATTGATGATAAAACAAATCTCCTTAAAACGGGTGAAGGTATTATAATTCCGGCACATACATCCAATAATATCAAAGCAAACGAGCGGTTCAAGATGATTTCTACCATTATTAAAAGTGGGTATGAAGCAATTTCGGTTTAAATGCAAATAATTTAAAACAAATAATTATGTCAAAAGAAAAAGAAAGTAAAAAGAACAATAAGAAAGTACCAACCAAAAATCTGAAAGAGAAACGTGTAGCGAAGGATGCCAAACGTGCGGAAAAAAACAAAAAGAGCGAAATTTAAAAACGTATTCAGACAATTAATATTTGGTGTAAGCTTTTTAAGAAGATTTATTTCTTAACGTATTAAAGTATTTATTTAAAACAAATTAATGAAGATTGCTTTTATTGGCACGTACCCTCCAAGGGAATGCGGTATTGGTACATTTACCAATAACCTGTTCAATTCTGTTGTAAAAAAGAATGACAAAACAGTTTTTGCAAATGATGGTTTTGTTGTAGCCTTAAACGACTTCAACAGTATTTATGATTACCCGGAAGAGGTAAAACTAACAATCAGGCAGGAATACCAGGAAGATTATTTGCAGGCTGCAAAGTATATCAATCTCAGTGGTGCTGACCTTTGTGTGCTCGAACATGAATTCGGTATTTTTGGTGGCCAGAACGGGGTATACATATTACCCCTTTTGCACCGGTTGGAGGTACCATTAATTGTTACACTTCACACCATACTTAAATCGCCTTCCTACAATGAAAAGGCTGTTTTACAGGAAATATGTAAAATGGCCAGCAAAATAGTGGTAATGAGCCATAAGGCCATTGAATTTTTAGTTAGTATTTATGATGTTCCACAAGAAAAAGTTGCGTTTATAGACCATGGAGTACCTGACCTTCAGTATGACACGGAAAAATCAAAAAGAGAGCTTAAGCTTGAACACAAAAAAGTGCTCATGACATTTGGTTTTATTGGCCGCAATAAAGGAATTGAAACGGTAATAAAAGCCTTACCAAAAGTTATTGAAAAACACCCTGATTTAATTTATATGGTTATGGGAAAAACCCATCCAAACGTAATCAGGCATTCAGGAGAAGAATACCGTATTTTTTTAATGCGCCTGGTTAAAAATCTTCGGTTGGAAAAGCATGTAGTTTTTTTTAATGAATTTTTAGATGTAAGGGAACTGTTTAAATATTTGTCGGCTACCGACATATATATTACCCCCTATTTAAACGAGGCTCAAATTACCAGTGGCACACTTTCCTATGCGATAGGTGTTGGGTCAGCGGTAGTTTCAACACCTTACTGGCATGCTGCGGAACTATTGGCCGATGGACGCGGCAGGCTCTTTAATTTCAATGATTCCGACGAACTGACCTCAATCTTAACAGAACTCCTTGATAACCCTGTTGAGTTGAACATGCTTAAAAAAAATGCCAGAGTGTATGGCAGGAAAATAACATGGCCCAAAACCGGGGAAAAATATATTTCTCTTGCCGGCCATGTGATTTCTCAGGGTGTAGCTAATCATGTAAAAAAAGAAACATCATTTGATCTACTTATCCTTCCGCCATTTTCTCTTGTGCATATTAACAGGCTTACCGATGATACAGGTATTATTCAACATGCCAAGTTTGGTATCCCCAATTTAAAAGAAGGCTATTGCCTTGATGATAATTCACGAGCCTTATTAATGGTATTGATGGCATATAGGCAAATGAAGGATATTCGTGCACTTGAATTGTCGCCTGTTTATTTAAGCTATATCCATTATATGCAAAATAAAGATGGAACATTCAGAAATTTTTTAAGTTTTAGCAGAAACTATCTTGATGAAATTGGTTCGGAAGATTCTTTTGGCCGAACAATATGGGCATTGGGGTATTTACTTGGAAACGCACCTAACGATGCTTATTATCAAATAGGGAAGGAAATATTTTTTAATGCAGCACCTAATTTTGAAAAATTAAATTCCATTCGCAGCATTGCCAATACTATGATAGGCATTTGCTATTATCTTAAAACAAACCTTACTGATGATTCGATGACCGAGAGACTTCGTAACATGGCCCACAACCTGATTAAGCATTTTGAAAATAACGCATTTGATGATTGGAAATGGTTTGAGTCGCTGCTTGCTTATGATAATGGTATTCTGCCTCTGGCGCTCTTGCATTCTGCCGAAATTCTAAACGAAGATAAAGTACTGGAAGTAGCCATTAAATCTATGCAGTTTCTTACCGCACATACCCTTAATGATAATTACCTCTCAATAATAGGAAACGAAAAATGGTACAAAAAAGATGGCGAACGTTCCAATTTTGCTCAACAACCTATTGATGCCATGGCCATGGTTTTAATGTATTATCAGGCCTTTATTGTTACCAGGGATAAAGAATTCTTAAATAAGCTTTACACTTGTTTTTTATGGTTTTTGGGGGAGAACGATTTAAGAATGAGTTTATACGATTTTGAAACCAATGGTTGTTGCGATGGATTTGAAAGTTATGGAGTGAACCGCAACCAGGGTGCTGAAAGCTCGTTGGCTTATTTAATTTCTCACTTAACCGTATTGCAGGCATACGAAGAATATCATAGAAGTGTGTAGACGGTGGGAGTATTTTAGTAACAGTGGGCAGTTGGCAGTGGCAGTTAGCAGTGGCAGTGGCAGTGGCAGTTAGCAGTGGCAGTTAGCAGTGGCAGTGGCAGTTAGCAGTTGGCAGTGGCAGTTAGCAGTTGGCAGTGGCAGTTGGCAGTTGGCAGTTGGCAGTTGGCAGTGGTAGTTAGCAGTTGGCAGTGGCAGTTAGCAGTTAGCAGTAGCAGTAGCAGTAGCAGTAGGTAGTAGGTAGTAATTTGACTGCAACTGATAAACTGCAACTGCAACTAAAAACTGCAACTGCAACTGAAATACTGCAACTGAAATTTAAAAAGCAAAAAGCAAAAAAAATAGAAATAATGTTAATAGACAGGTATAAAAATAACCCGATACTAACTAAGGAAGATGTACCCTACCCTGTAGCTACTGTACATAATGCCGCAGTGGTAAAGCATGAGGGGAAATATATCATGATATTCCGTTCACATAAACTTAACGGAAGGAGCATTTTAGGAAAAGCTGTTAGTGACGATGGGTTTAACTTCAAAGTAAATAAAAAGCCTTTTATGTTACCGGCTGTAAAAGGTGTTTTTAGTGAATATGAGGCGTTTGGTATCGAAGATCCAAGAATAATTTTTATGGATGGCGAATTCCTTATTACCTACAGTGCGTATTCAAAACATGGCGTTCGCATTGGTTTAGCTAAAACAAGAGATTTTCAGGCGATTGAAAGAATGTCGCTTATTACTGAGGCAGACTATCGTAATGTGGTGATTTTTCCCGAAAAAATAGGAAGCTTATACGCCCGGCTTGATCGTCCGCATTCCGAAATATCACCCTGGTCTATCTGGATATCATATTCGCCTGACTTAATTTACTGGGGTGAGTCAAAACTAATTATGAAAGCCATGCAATACCATTGGGATGAGATGAAAATCGGCCCGGGAGCGCCGCCTATTAAAACACCGCGAGGCTGGCTAAGCATTTATCACGGTGTTTTCCCCACCATGGATGGGAGTGTTTATCGTTTAGGGGTTGCTTTACACGATTTGGTCGATCCCTCGATAATAATTGCTGTTGGCGATGAATGGATCTTACAACCGGAAGAAAATTATGAAATTACAGGTTACGTGCACAATGTTGTGTTTTGCTGTGGAGCAGTTCCTGAAGACGATGGTAGTGTTAAGATTTATTGGGGCGGTGCTGACAAAGTGATGTGTGTCGGTACTGCTGTGATTGAAGAATTGGTTGATCATTGCCTGGAAAATAGCAGGCCGGCTTTAGGATAAGAAGTGAGAAGAGTGGCAGTGGTAGTAGGTAGTTGCAGTTGGCAGTAGCAGTTGGCAGTAGCAGTTAGCAGTAGCGGTTGCAGTTGTAGTTAGCAGTGGCAGTGGCAGTGGCAGTTTTTAGCAGCAGTCGGCAATGGCAGTGGCAGTAGGTAGTAATTTGACAGCAACTGAAGACTGCAACTGCAACTAAAAAACTGCAACTGCAACTAAAAAACTGCAACTGATAAACTACTACTAAGAAACTTTCAAATAATTCATGAATTTTGTTAATTTGAGAATAGATTTCAATTATAAAAACATGAGTTACAGCTTTAAAGATTTAAAAGTATACAAAATGGCATTTTCTTTGGCTATGGATATTTTCGAGATTACCAAAGACTTTCCAAAAGAAGAGAAATACTCCTTAACTGATCAGATAAGAAGATCTTCTCGATCTGTTTGTTCCAATATAGCTGAAGGATATAGAAAAAGAAGATATCCAAAGCACTTTACAAGTAAGATGACTGATGCTGATGGTGAAGCGAGCGAAACTTCTACATGGATAGATTTTGCATTTAGCTGCAAATATATCAGCAAAGACATACAAGAATCGCTTAATGAGAAATATGGTGAAGTAGGTAAAATGTTAGGAAATATGGCGAATAATCCTGAGAAATTTTTACCGAAATAGAAGAAATGGCAGTGGGCAGAAAGTAGTGGCAGTGGTTAGTGGAAGTTGGCAGTGGCAGTGGCATTAGCAGTAGTAGCAGTGGCAGTTTTTAGCAGCAGTCGGCAGTGGCAGTGGCAGTAGGTAGTAATTTGACTGCAACTGCAACTGAAATACTGCAACTAAAAAACTGCAACTAAAAAACTGCAACTTTCTCAATAGCTGAATTAATAAAAACATAAAACTTCAAAACATGAAAATAGCGATACTTTCACCAATAATCTGGCGTACACCACCACTTAAATATGGCCCGTGGGAGCAAGTAGCCTCAAATATTGCTGAAGGACTGGTTGAAAAGGGCTTAGAGGTAACATTATTTGCTACAGGAGATTCTTTGACCAAAGGATTGCTATCATCGGTATGCGAATGCTCCTGTGCAGAAGACCCGTCAATTGACCCTAAAGTAGCAGAATGCATGCATATCAGTAATTTAATGGAACAGGCAAATGGTTTTGATATCATTCATAATAATTTTGATTTTTTGCCACTTACATACTCTAAGCTGATTAAAACACCAATGGTTACAACCATACATGGTTTCTCGTCTCCTAAAATTATTCCGGTATATAAAAAATACAACAGCACAACCCACTATGTTTCAATAAGTAATTCCGACCGTAACCCGGAACTTTCCTACGCCGCAACTGTGTATAACGGTATTAATATCGATGAATTTATTTTTAACCGGGAACCAAAAGACTATCTGCTTTTCTTCGGAAGGATCCATCCGGAAAAAGGAACTTATGAAGCTATTGAAATAGCAAAACAATCAAAAAGGAAACTTATTATTTCCGGTTTAATTCAGGATCAGGAATATTTTAATCATAAAATTCACCCCTATATAAACAATGATGACATTGTGTTTGTGGGCAACTCAGGCCCAACAGAACGTTTAAAACTTTTAAGCCAGGCATGTGCACTTTTACATCCCATCCGTTTCCCGGAACCTTTCGGGCTAAGTGTAGTTGAAGCTATGGCCTGCGGCACTCCGGTTATAGCGTTTAACCTGGGTTCTATGCCTGAATTAATCATTCATGAAAAAACAGGCTTCCTGGTTTCTAATATAGATGAAGCAATCGAAGCAGTAGGCAATATTAGTTTGATTAATCGAAGTAAATGCACGGAGTGGGCTTCATCCATGTTTAGCCGTCAAAAAATGATTGAGGGCTATTTGAAAGTATATAAGAAGATATTATCTGATAAATAATGGGGAAAAAGAAAGATCAAAAATAAAAAAAAAGAAACGCATTGCCATGGTGGCTCATGATAACAGAAATAAATAAAGATTTAGTCCTGAATATTGGTATTTTACTTACTTACTTACCTACCTATTTAGATTAGACCCCTTCATTCTAATGAGGTTAATTCATAATGGACTAAAGAATAAAGTAAGAACTATAATGCTTATATCCAGTTTATAGTCTTGAAAACTAATAATACCAAACAAATAGCCTGTCGAATCAAGAATAAAACTGAATTCGCCGATCTGCGATAACAAAGCGCTTGCATCAAACTTATTTTCCAGTCTTTACAAAAAATAAACATAACCAGCACATTACCAATATTGTATATAAGAACAGTAAGTACAAGGACGCCAACGATTAATGCATTTTGTTTTAAAAACTGTAAAATCAATTAACATCCCAACGGAAACAAAAAACAGGGCTATAAACATTGTTTTAAAAGCATACAGGCTATCGTGCACCCACTGGGTAGATTATGTTGCAGATAGTATAATACGGCAATAAACGCCCCCAGGGCAGAGGACAAATCAAGCAATGCCGTGGCTATGGAAAACATGAAACATAATGTGAATGCAACAAAAACCTGTACCTCCTGTTCCTTTTCAATATATCGTCTAAAGGAGAGTTTAATTTTTTTCTTTTTAAGGATACAGAAGAATAATAACTAAATTGCACAAACTTTCAGATCAATCTGATTTAATACAAATTTTCTTTTTGTTTCTTATCTAATGGTACTATACCAGCCATATCTCCGATTATATTCACCAATTCGGAGCCTGTAGGAATTACTATTTTTGCATTGTTGCTTAACGATGCTTCCATTGCTTCCAGCTTTCTTAACATTTGGGCATTTCCGATA
>JAFGVA010000101.1 GCA_016938235.1 Bacteroidales bacterium
TGAGTGAGTGAATGAATGAATGAGTGAATTGAGGGATTAGAGGCTGAACTCAGCAAACATCATTCTAAATTCAGAATTCAGAATTCAGAATTCTCCCTATAATAATTACTTTTACAGTATGCGGGAACTAATGATTATAAATGCATCTGCAGGATCGGGTAAAACCTTTAACCTGACAAGGGAATTTCTTAAGCTGGTTGTAAAAGATACATCTTACCAATACTTTAGAACCATACTTGCAGTGACCTTTACAAACAAGGCTACCGCCGAAATGAAAAAAAGAATTCTTGATGAATTGCATTTGTTGGCAAGTGGAAAAGAATCGGATCATTTAGAAGAACTTGTTAAAGTGACCGGGAAAGGTGAAAGCGAAATCAGAAAAAAGTGTTTCAACATTCTTCAATATATTCTTCATGGTTATTCCTGGTTTAAAATTGAAACCATCGACACCTTTTTCCAGGGAGTAATTCGGTCTTTTTTAAGGGAATTAGGCATACCCGGGCATTTTACTACCGAAATAGACACCGCGCAATTGCTTGATGAAGCGGTGGATTCTTTTCTTGATTTGCTTGAAAACGACCAGCAAATGCTTCAGTGGCTAATGGAGCACATAGAAACCAAAATTGAAAACGAGAAAAACTGGTCTGTAAAAAAAGAATTAATTCAAATCGGAAAGGATTTATTCAAAGAGGTTTATATCGAAAATTCAAAAGAACTCGAAAAAGAGCTGAGCGACTTAACGGTAATTAACAAGTATAAAAACGAGCTAATTTTAATATCCCGGAACTTTGAGAAAGAAATTACCGGCATTGCTGCAAAGGCTATACATGAAATTGAAAGTCTTGGCTTAACCAATGAAGATTTCCATTTCAAAGCTTCGGGACCACAAAACTTTTTCTACAAAATAATTAACAAAGACTATAGTGAGCCAAACTCCAGGGTTACTGATGCGCTGTCGGATCCAAAAAAATGGGCAAATAAATCGGGTAACAGAAAAGCGGAAGTCGAAAACCTGGGAGAAAATAAATTAACTCCATTGGCTAACCAGATTATAGAATTCATCGAAAAACATCAGTCAAAATACTATGCTTCAAAGCTGGTATTAAAGCAAATATATTTGCTTGGATTAATTACCCGTATTTCTGAACAGGTAAAAACAATTAAGCAGGAAAAGGGCATAATGCTAATTTCAGATTCGGCTCCCTTTATTCACAGGATAATCGACCATAACGACACTCCCTTTATTTATGAAAAAATCGGGAACCGTTTTCATCACTTGCTAATCGATGAATTTCAGGATACCTCAAAACTTCAATATCAGAATTTTAAACCGCTTATAAGCAATAGCCTGTCGGAAGGTCATAAATGCCTGGTTGTTGGCGATATAAAGCAATCGATTTATCGCTGGCGTAACAGTAACTGGGAAATTCTTGCCAAAAATATAAAACAGGATTTTGACCAGGCCTTTACCGAAATAAACCTCGACACCAATTTCCGCAGCTGTTCGGATATTATTCGGTTCAACAACTTGTTTTTCAGGGAAATGATAAATGAGTTTGAGCCAATTATACCCCAATCAAAGAAAGATTATATTCCGCTTAATGAATTATATAAAGATGCAGAACAAAACATTCCGGCAAAGAAAAAACCTAACGAAGGCTGGATACATTATGTTCCTTTCCCGAAGGAGGAATGCAGACAAAACAAACTCTATTTCGGAGAAACTCTCGTTCGTGATATAAACCGGCTATTAGAAAAAGATTATCAACCGGGAGATATTGCAGTATTGGTAAGAAGTAAAAAAGAAGGCACCCTGATTGCCGAGTTTATTGTTGATGCCGATAAAAAAAATTTATTTTCTAAATCTGTTGGAGTAATATCGAATGAGTCACTTTTGTTAAACAACTCAATAGCGGTTAAAACACTTATTGCAGCATTAAAATTCACTTACGATACCGATGATAAGTTAGCCGCAGCTGAACTACTTTCCTCATTCATCAACCTGAAAGGTGAATCACAGGAGGAAGTAAAATTTCCGCCAGGTATTCTCAATCCAATGTGCCTAGATGAATTAATCAAACCCGGGTTTTCAGAGCAGTGTAAAGCAATCCGTAACGAAGGATTATTCCTTCTGGTAAAAAGACTGGTTGAAATGCTTAACTTAAATTCTGTAATAAGCGAAACTGTTTATCTCGACTCGTTTCTGGATATTGTTTACCAGTATAGCAATTCTGAAATAAATGACATTTATGGTTTTCTGGAATACTGGAATGATGAAGGATCCGAAAAAACCATTTCAGCAGCTGAAACATCAGGAGCAATCAGAATACAGACAATACATCGCTCAAAAGGTTTGGAATATCCGGCTGTAATAATCCCCTTTACCAACTGGGACATTTACCCAAAAACAAACTCTTTACTTTGGATTAAACCCAATTCTGAACCATTCAACAAAATACAGGTTCTTCCGGTTTCAATAACAGGGGAACTGTCAAAAAGCGACTTTTCAGAACAATATTCCGAAGAAGAATATCATACCCTAATCGATAACCTGAATGTGCTGTATGTGGCCTTAACCAGGGCTGCCAATTGCCTGCTTATCTATTCAAACACTTCAGGTGACAAGAAAAATATTCTTGGAAAACTTGTTGAAAATGTTTTTAAAAAGATCGATAATCAGTTTAATAATTCAAAAGAAATTGAAGGTTTTTCGTTTGGCGAAATTCCTCCTGTTAAAAAAGAAAGCAACTCAGCAAATGTTCTTTACCTCGAGAATTCAGACTCGGAATTTAAAATTCCTGACATCAGAATAAAATGGCAGGCCGAGGAATTTCTAAGAAAAAAGGAACAAAAAGACCCAAGAACTTTGGGAAAAATTTTCCACTCAATAATGGAAGATATTAAAACCAGTATGGATGTAGATTTCGCGCTAATGAAAGCCCTGCACACCGGAATAATTGATAAAAGTGAATTGCAGGATTTTAAACAAATCTTAAATGATGCGCTCAGTTATTCCGAAGCTAAAAACTGGTTCAGTAACAAATACAAAATATTAACCGAAGCTTCTATTTTACTGCCGGAGGGAAGTACCAGAAGACCAGACCGGATATTAATTTCAGAAGATAGTGTAATTGTTATCGATTATAAATTCGGACAGGAAGAAGAAGAGTCAAAACATAAAAAGCAAGTTTCGAACTACATGAAGCTTTTAAGCGATATGGGCTATAAATCTGTTCAGGGTTTTATCTGGTATGTGTTCGAAAAAGATATTGTGGAGGTAATATCATGAGCTACTCCTGGGGTACAGAGCGCAGGTTTAATGCTGCATCAAACTATTTCAGAGACTATTTTGGTGCCAGGGTTCAGAAGGTCACCATCGATGCCGGTTTTACCTGCCCCAACCGCGATGGAACAAAATCAACCGGAGGATGTAGTTTTTGCAACAACGATGCCTTTAATCCATCCTACTGTAACCCTGAAAAATCGGTCACCCAGCAAATAAATGAGGGCATATCCTTTCATGAAAAAAGGTATAAATCAGCAGGTTCTTACCTTGCTTATTTTCAGGCTTATTCCAATACTTACGCAACGGCACATCACCTTGAAAAACTTTATAACGAGGCGCTGTCAATCCCAGGAATAACCGGGCTTATAATTGGCACCAGACCTGATTGCATTAACGATGATATTCTGCAATTGTTAATACAAATTGCCGAAACTAAATTTTTAGTAATTGAATTCGGAATAGAATCGGTTTACAATGAAACACTTCAACGAATTAACCGGGGACATAGCTTTGAAGATTCTACCGAAGCAATAAAACGCTGTAATGAAGCAGGGCTTAAATGCGGGGGGCATTTAATATTCGGATTGCCCGGAGAAAGCAGGGAAATGATGCTACAGTCTGTCGATAATATTTCAGAACTGGGATTACATACCATTAAATTTCACCAGTTACAAATAATTAAAGGCACAAAAATGGCTTCAGAATATCAGGATAACCCCCAGTCTTTTAACTTATTTACCATCGATGCCTATATTGAATTTATTGTAAAGTATATCGAAAGACTTAATCCTGAAATTGTGATTGAACGACTTGCCGGTGAAACCCAACCCTGGAACAACCAGGGGGTGATTTGGAACTTGCGGTACGATCAGGTTTTGCAACTCATCGAGAAGAAAATGAAAGAAGAAGATACCTGGCAGGGAAAATTTTATAAACCTTAAAACAGTTAATGGTTATGAGCCACCCATATAAGCCCTTTTTAAAGCAGGTTGCCGAATATGTGTATGAACATTACAAAAATAATATGCACGAGCTTAGTATCATTTTCCCCAATAAAAGAGCTCGTCTATTTTTTAATAAGTATTTAACCGAGATTACCGTTAAGCCCATTTTCTCGCCAGCTTATTACACCATTAGTGAGTACATGCAAAAACTATCGGGCGAAGTTCTGGCTGACCAGTTCACACTGCTTTTTACACTTTACGAAGTTTACATTCGTATTTCCGGATCTAAGGAATCTTTTGATAATTTTCTCTTTTACTGCGAAATGCTTCTTGCCGATTTCGACGATATAGACAAATACCTTGTGAACCCGGAGCATTTATACCAGAACCTCTATGAATTAAAGGAACTAGAAGCCTACCACGATTATCTTACTGAAGAACAGTTGAAGGCAATCTTGCAATTCTGGAAGGTATTTACCGAAAATAACCCGGATTCGCCAGAAAAGAAGAATTTCTCCAGTCTTTGGCTGGTTCTGAAAAAGATATATTTCGAATTTAACAAAGAACTCGACAAGCAAGGTATAAGCTACGAAGGTAAAGCCGCCCGAAAGGCAATAGAGAAACTAGCTAAGGGCGAAACAGAAATACAGGAAGATAATGTGCTGTTTGTTGGATTCAACGCGCTGAATAAATGTGAGGAAAAACTGTTTAAACATTTAAACGACAATAAAAAAGGAAAGTTTTTTTGGGATCACGATGAATATTACATCGAAAAAGGAGAATTCCATGAAGCTGCTTTTTTCCTGAAAACATTAATTAGGGATTTCCCGAAACCCTTTGATTTCGAAACCGATAATCACAACCTAAAGAAAGGTAAAAATATCAGAATTATTGATATCCCGACACAAACCGGACAGGCAAAAGCATTACCCGAATTGATGAAGAATCTGCCGGCAGACTGGCTGAAAGAACCATCGGAAACGGCAATAGCCCTTGCCGATGAATCCTTGTTAATTCCGGTTCTCACTTCGCTTCCGGCCGACATCAAAGAGGTAAACATATCTATGGGTTATCCGCTTAAAGATTCGCTGGTATATAACTTCATAAACATTCTTCTCGATTTGCACAATAACAAACGGGCAGCTGCAGGTTCAGAACTATTCTACCATAAAGATGTTATTCGGCTTATACAACATGGCTTCATGCGAACATACCTGGAACATAAACTTCAGGAAATTTCGAAGGAGATACAAAAGTCTAATCTGATATTTGTTCAACTATCGTGGTTAAAAGAAAAACACGCTATTTTTGGACAGTTTTTGCAAAAAGATATTGCTGCCGGAAACTTTACAGAATACCTGATTCAGGTATTAGACAATGTTCCTGAGGCTCTTGCAAGCCTTAACGAAAAAAGCCGGGAAATTGAAAAAGAAGCACTGGCAAGAATAATGGGCCAGCTCCGCAGAATTAACGATGTTTTTTCCAGCTCAAAAATTGATTATTCGTTCCGAAGCCTGGTGAAATTAATTGCTAAGGTGTTGCAGGGAACTTCTATCCCTTTTAATGGTGAACCTCTTTCTGGTTTGCAAATAATGGGCATACTCGAAACCAGAACCCTTGATTTTAAAAATCTTATTGTACTGTCGATGAATGAGGGCACTTTCCCTAAATCAGGAAATGTTCCATCGCTTATTCCGTATACTTTACGAAATGCATTTAAACTGCCAACCGTTGAGCACCAGGACGCAATATTTGGCTACTATTTTTACAGATTATTACAAAGAGCCGGGAATATTCAACTTGTTTATTGCTCATCGGTAAACGATGCACAGAAAGGGGAACCCAGCAGGTTTATTCAGCAAATTGATTATGAACCCCTATTTAAAACCGAAAAGCTTACCCTGGGATATAAAGTTTATCCGCAATCAGTAAAAAGTATTAAAGTCTGTAAGTCTGCCGAAACCAGAAATATTTTAAAACATAAATATTGTGGCGAAAATTCCAGGCTTATGTCGCCAAGTGCGATAAATACCTACCTAAACTGCCAGCTTCGGTTTTATTTCAGATATATTGCAGGAATACCCGAGCCTGAAGAAATTCTGGAAGAAGTTGAAGCTAACACGCTGGGAAGTATTTTGCACAAGTCCATGCAGATTCTATACTCCAAAATCATAAATAAAGTTAGTAATAAAGAAGACTTTGAGTATATTAAGAAAAATAAAAAAAGCATAGAAGATGCTGTTATTCAGGCATTCTGGGAAGAATACATTTCACCGGATGGCAAAAAAGAATTTCCCGGAGTCGATAAAGCTGAAATAAAAGGTAAAAACATACTGGTAAAGCTTGTAATTATTAAGTATGTAAACCAGCTTATCGACTATGACAGCCAAAATGCACCTTTAACTATACTGAGCCTTGAAGATATACATGAGGCAGAATTAGCTATTGATGATGAGATTACCCTAAAAACAGGCGGTTATATCGACAGAATTGATAGCAAGGAAGGTTTTATAAGAATTGTTGACTATAAAACCGGTAAAACAGATCAGGAATTCTTCTCGGTTGAAAATCTTTTTACAGATGGTGCAGATAAAAGAAACAATGCTGCTTTTCAGATTCTTCTCTACTCGCTGGTATATTCAAAAAACAATAAGTCTGAAAAAACAGTGCCGGCTTTGTTTTTCCTGAGAAATCTGGGTAATAAAAACTATCTTCCTAACCTCAGGATGGGAAAAAGTAAGGAAATAATTGCTGATTATTCTCCCTTACATGATGAGTTCTCAGAAAAATTGATGGAAACCCTGCAGGATATTTTTTCAGAAACCGGTGTATTTATGCAAACCGAAAGTGAAAAATACTGTTCTTATTGTCCTTATATTAACATCTGCAACCGAAATAAAAAATAAATTTCAAACATTAATTAATAATTATCGACTGCTGATTTTATTATACAAATACTCGTATTTAAAAAATATAGCATTGATTTTCTGCTAATTATATAAAAAACAATTAGTTTTAAGACTTATAAGATAGAAATTGAATTTCTATTTTGCTGAATTTCATTAGTTAATCAGATTTTAATTTTAAATAAAATAGTTTAAATTCATCGGGTAATTACTAAAATCAACCCATTTTCAAGTCTTTAAGGACAAAAATGAACACACAGGAAACAAGATTATTCAAAAACTGGTGGCTACTTTGCTTAAAAGGTATCATAATTTCAATATTTGGATTAGTTATCTTGTTTAATCTTCTGAATTACAAAAAACTTGTTCAGGCTTTTATCATAATTTCTATGGTAAACGGAGCATTAATTCTTTTTGGCTCCTTTTACTACAAAAAAAACAACCAGCACTGGCTTTACTGGCTTATTGAAGGCACTTTTGATTTTTTGCTTGGTCTTGCCGGTTTTATCTTCTTAATGGCAATATCAGTTTTAAAATACCATATTGTTTATGCTTTCCTGATACAAATAATTGCACTCTGGGCTCTTATTCATGGAATAATACATACCATTTCAGCAAATAAGGTAAAAAATTATGTTCCTAAAGCAAGAATAGCCTTGTTCTCTGGAATTGGAATTATTGTACTTTCGTTAGCGTTGCTTATTATTGTTCTGTCGTTAATTGTAGTAGTGAAACCGATCTTCTTTATGATGCCCGATTACTATTTTTCGGGTGGACTTTGCATAATCATCGGTATCTTATTATCAACCATTTCAATAATTATGCGGAAAATTTATTCTGAATAGACTACATTTTTATTCTTCTTTATACAATCCGGGTCTTCTCTCCTTTGTTCGCTGAACCGACTGCTCATGCCTCCATTCATGAACTAATTTATCGTTTCCTGAAAGTAAAATTTCAGGTACTTTCCAGCCCTTATAATTTGCTGGTCGCGTATAAACAGGTGGAGCCAGCAGGTTATCCTGGAATGAATCCGATAAAGCTGAAGTTTCATCGTTCATAACACCTGGAATCAGTCTTATAACTGCATCAGCAATAATTGCAGCCGCCAATTCACCTCCTGTAATAACAAAATCACCTATCGAAATCTCCTTTGTAATTATATGATCGCGGATACGCTGATCAACCCCTTTATAATGACCGCAAAGTATTAGCAGGTTTTGATACCCCGACATGGTGTTTGCCATCTTCTGATCGAATAATTCACCATCGGGCGACATATAAATTATTTCCTCATACTCACGTTCAGATTTAAGCTTGTTAATTAAAATTTCTATGGGTTCAATCATCATTACCATTCCGGCACCACCGCCATAGGCATAATCATCAACCTGCTTGTGTTTGTTTGTTGCATAATCCCTGATATTGTGAACAACAATTTTGGCAAGTCCTCTTTGCGAAGCCCTGTTAAGAATTGAATGACTGAAAGGGCCTTCAAGCAATTCGGGCAATACCGTTAATATATCAATTCTCATCCAAATTTATTTTAGGCAAAGATAAGGATTGAAAAACAAAACAGGCAAAAACAACTTTTATGCAGCTAAGAATAAAGAAACACGGACATTTATTCAGAAAACACCGAATGACTTAATAGCAGTTCAAGTTCTTCTTCAAATGAAATTCTGCGATGGTAGTCAAACTGATTCGATAAGCTGGTAATGAGGTTCTCTTTTTGTGAATAATGGTAACTTAAAACAATGAAATTGGTTTCCCATCCATTAAATTCAGGAAAAACCGATTTTTCGCGCCTCAAAAAATCAATGGTGTTTTGTTGAATTTCCCGAACAATCTGACCTAATGAAATTTCAAGGTTAATTTCAATAACAACATGTATATGCTGATTATTACCGGTAACAAGCACAGGTTTGCACTTCATGTTAAAAAGCATACCGTGGATGTAATTGTACAGAATATCCTGGTTTACCCGGGTTAAAAATTTTTTTTCACTATTGGCCGAAAAAACAATGTGGAAAAGGTTTTGGTTAACAAGTTGCATTAAATTAATGATTAATAGTTTCTTGGGTTACATACAAATAAACAAAAATAATTCTTGAATTTAAACCTCAAATATACCTTTGATGAAACCTTAAATTCAATACATAAAAGTCGAAATTATATAGGTCGTATATACAACGATTGTAAAAATTTAGGATAAAATAAAAATGTTAATAATCGTTATAATTAATATAGTTTGGGTAAATCCTTGTACGGTTTGATGGTATTAATTATTTTCGTAGATATTATAGATTAGTAAAATCAGCATATTATGACTGAAAAAGATCCTAAAGACTCTGTTCAGAATGAACAATTCGGTTCTACCGAAAATACGAATGATGAAACTTTTGACAGCTCCACAAAAGCTCAGGAGAACAAGGCGCTGAGTGATCATGAACAAAGCGCTGAATCTGAATCTGAATCTGAAACAACAGAAGAAACTCCGGAAGAAACTCCGGAAGAAACTGTTGTACCTATTACTGAATCAGGAGAAAATACATCTGAAGGGAAAGAAGTAACCGCTCCTGAAGCAGAAACCGGTTCTGATGCAACAGCAAGTGTGGCTGAAGAAGGTGATAAAGTTACTGAGGAAACAAAAGTTGTTGCACAATCCGATGAGGAAATTACAGAAAACAATACTGACTCTGCAAGTATTCCTTCATCCGAACCTGTTGAACAGCCCACTAAAAAAGTGGGAGAATCAAACGAGAATAAGGTCCAAGACCATCTTCCATCATTAGCCGAAATTGACTTTTCGAAGCTTACTAAAGAAGAACTGGTTGACCGATTAAAATTATATATTTCAGAATTTCCGATTGAACAAATAAAAGACCATGTCGAAACCATTCGATCTGTTTTTTATAAAAAACATAACGAGGAAATTGCTGACATTCACAAAAAATTTATTGACGAGGGGGGCACCGAGGAAGACTTTAAAGTAGAAGATTCGCCGGTTGAAATTGCCATAAAAGACCTTATTAATCTATATCGCCAGAAAAGAGACGAGCTTTCAAAATCGCAGGAAGAACTGAAAGATGTTAATTTAAACGCTAAATATGAGATTATTGAGGCCATAAAAGAACTGATTAACAGCCAGGAGTCTTTGAACCAGACCTTTCAGGACTTTAGAAATCTGCAGGACAGGTGGCGCGAAATTGGCCCTGTTCCCCAAAAGAATGTGAAAGACCTGTGGGAAAATTATCATTATCATGTTGAAGCATTCTACGATTATATAAAAATTAATAAAGAACTCCGTGACCTCGACTTCAAGAAAAACCTGGATGCCAAGCTTACTTTATGCGAAAAAGCAGAAGAATTATTAATTGAACCATCAGTTGTTGAAGCTTTCAGAAAACTGCAGGTTTTGCATGATCAATGGCGCGAAATCGGTCCAGTTCCTGCTGATAAAAGAAATGAACTTTGGGAACGCTTCCGTGATGCAACTTCCAAAATAAACCATAGGCATCAGGAATATTTTGTTAACCTGAAAGATGAACAAAAAAACAACCTTCAGGAAAAAACTGCTCTCTGTGAAAAAGCTGAAGAAATCGCGGCTGTTGAGATAGACAACGCCAAACTTTGGGAAGAAAAATCGAGAGATCTTATAGAATTACAAAAAGTCTGGAAAACAATAGGCTTTGCTCCTAAGAAACATAACACCAAGATTTATGAACGATTCAGGGCTGCATGCGATAAGTTCTTTAATCAAAAACGTGAATTTTTCGCCAGCAACCGTGAAGAACAAGAAAACAATTTACAGCTAAAAACAGAGCTCTGCATTCAGGCTGAAGCTTTACAAGACAATACCGATTGGAAAAAAACCACAAATGATCTGATAAAACTTCAGAAACGGTGGAAAGCTATCGGACCTGTACCAATGAAGAGTTCTGATAAAATCTGGAAACGTTTCAGGGCTGCATGTGATACATTCTTCAACAACAAATCAAAATTTTTCGAAAATATCGATTCGAGATACGAAGACAACCTAAAACATAAAAACGAGCTTATTGAACAAATTAAAAACTTTGAACTCTCAACTAATATTGAGGAAAACCTAAAAAAGCTGAAAGAATTTCAAAGAGAGTGGTCCGAAATTGGATTTGTACCCATTAAGCTTAAAGACGAAATTCAGGAAAAATACCGCGAAGCCATCAATCAAAAATTTGACCAGCTTAAGGTTGACGATAGTAAAAAATCGGTTCTGAAATTCAGAAGCCGGATTGAAAGTATAGCATCGAAACCTAATTCTGAGAAACGACTGTCTATGGAGCGCGATAAATGCTATAACAGACTAAAACAACTCGAAAATGATATAACTCTTTGGGAAAACAATATCGGATTCTTTGCGAATTCGAAAAATGCAGAATCGATGATTTCTGATGTGGAACAAAAGATAGAATCGGCAAAACAGAAGATTGAAGACCTGAATGAGAAAATAAATATTATAGACGATTACGATTAATTAGAAACAAAATTATCTGAATTAAATTAAATATTTTACTTTTGCGAGTCTAAACCTGTTTAATCTGAGCTGTGATATCAGTTAAGCAGGTATTCTTGTTTATTAATGTTTTAAACAATATTAAAACCCGTAAGTTTTGCCAAATACGAAATACATATTTGTTACCGGTGGTGTTACATCCTCTCTTGGAAAAGGAATAATCTCTGCCTCATTAGCAAAATTATTGCAAGCAAGAGGCTATAGTGTAACAATTCAAAAATTAGACCCATATATTAATGTAGATCCGGGTACCCTTAACCCTTATGAACATGGCGAATGCTATGTTACTGACGATGGAGCTGAAACCGATCTTGATCTTGGCCACTACGAACGTTTTCTGAATATTCCTACTTCGCAGGCCAACAATATCACTACCGGTCGTATTTATCAATCTGTAATAAACAAAGAGCGCCGGGGCGATTATTTAGGAAAAACAGTTCAGGTTATCCCTCATATTACCGACGAAATAAAAAGAAGAATTCTTCTTTTAGGTTCAAAACACAAATTTGATTTTGTTATTACTGAAATTGGTGGCACTGTTGGCGATATTGAATCTTTGCCCTATATCGAAGCTGTGCGTCAGTTAAAATGGGAACTTGGCCAATATAACACGCTATACATTCATCTTACCCTTGTGCCCTATCTTCAGGCTTCAGGTGAGTTGAAAACCAAACCTACCCAACACTCTGTTAAAGAATTGCTTGAAAATGGAATACAACCCGATATTCTTGTACTAAGAACAGAACATGAACTAACACCAGAACTAAGAAAAAAAGTCGCTCTTTTCTGTAACGTGGATCATGAAGCTGTTGTACAATCAATAGACGTTTCAACAATATACGAGGTTCCAATATTAATGCAAAAAGAAAAACTGGATGAAACAGTTTTGCGAAAAATGAACCTTGAAATTAAGGAAAAACCTAAACTGGAGCGTTGGAAAAACTTTTTAAAGAGACTTAAAAATCCAAAGCATAAAGTAAAAATTGGTTTGGTAGGTAAGTATGTTGAACTTGCCGATGCTTATAAATCAATTAACGAAGCCCTTATACACGCAGGTGCTGTGAACGAGGCTGAAGTTGAAATATGCTTTATTCATTCCGAAACACTGGAAGAAAGCGGTGCTGAAGAAGTACTAAAAGGTCTTGACGGAATACTTGTGGCACCCGGTTTTGGCGATCGGGGCATCGAAGGTAAAATTATGGCCGCTAAATATGCCAGAGAAAATAACATACCATTTCTTGGAATATGCTTGGGCCTTCAATGTGCAGTTGTGGAGTTTGCGCGTAATGTTCTTAACTTTGAAAAAGCACATTCAACCGAAATGTCAAGAAAAACTGACTACCCGGTAATTGACCTAATGGAAGAACAAAAGGGTATTACTGAAAAAGGCGGAACAATGAGGCTGGGTGCATACCCATGCACTATAACAAAAGGCACAAAAGTATTTGAAGCATATAAAACACAGAATATAAGCGAGCGACATCGCCACAGGTATGAATTCAACAATACCTATTTCGAAGACTTCAAAAAAGCCGGAATGATACCAGTTGGTATTAACCCCGAAACTGAACTCGTGGAAATAATGGAACTCAAAGACCATAAATGGTATATTGGTGTACAGTTTCACCCGGAATACAGCAGTACAGTTATAAACCCACACCCGCTTTTTGTAAGTTTTATTAAAGCAAGTATATCATAATATTTAACCAATTAGAATGGATAGAAATTCAATATTAGGGATTGTAATAATAGCAGCAATTTTTATTGTTTTTGGAGTTATTAATAAACCCAGCCAGGAAGAACAGGCAAGAATAAAGAGACAACAAGACTCAATAGCAACTCTCCGACAACAACAGGAGGCTGAAGTTAATAAACAGATAAAAGAACTTGAAAAAACAAGGGCTGCCACAGACTCCCTGGCAAGAATTAACAAAGCTGAAAAATTAGGCGATTTCGGTCAGACAGTATATGGTGAAAATGAATTTTACACCATTGAGAATGATTTATTAGTTCTTAAGGTATCAAAAAGAGGTGGCAGACCATACTCAGTTATGCTTAAAGAGTATCGCACATACGACTCTTTACCTTTAGTTCTTTTTGACGGTGATTCAACTGTTTTCGGTTTGAACTTTTACAAACAAAACCATGCAATATCAACCAATGATTTATTTTTTAATGTTGACAGTTCATATTCCGAAGGAATTATAGTTTCAGATAAGCCCGAATCACTTATAATGAGACTTCCCTCTGAAACGGGTGAATATATGGAATTTGTTTACACATTATCACCAGGTTTATACGAAGTTGATGTTGATATTAATTTTGTGGGCATGGACGGTATTACAGGTTCAATGCCTAATGCATTAGACTTACAATGGGAAATATTTTCTCCACGACATGAGAAAGGCTGGAAAAATGAATCGAACTATACAACCCTTTATTATAAACCTTTCAATGAAGATGTAGATTTCTTCAGAGCTCAGGGGAGCAAAGGACCTAAAGAAGAAGATATACCAACAAAAGTTGAATGGATTGGATACAAAGGGCAGTTTTTTGCTTCGGTTATTATGTCTGAAAAAGCTTTCGAGAACGCAAGGGTTCAATCAATTAATATGCCTGAGGAAGGTAAATACATCAAACAGTTTAAATCAGAAATAGGCTTACCCTTTGTGCCAGAAACAAAAACAATTCCGGTAAAGTTTTATTTTGGCCCTAACAAATTCAAGTTACTTAAAAAACAATATGACGAGAAGAAACTTCACGATATGGTTTCGGTTGGTCGTGGTATTATCAAGTGGATTAACCAGGGTTTAATAATTAACCTGTTTAACTGGTTACACAAAGGCATTGCAAATTATGGTCTTATTATTCTAATCTTGACTTTAATTATCAAGATAATGTTGCTTCCGTTAACATTTAGATCTTACATCTCGCAGGCAAAGATGCGGGTAGTTAAACCAATGGTTGACGAAGCCACCAGTAAAATTCCGAAAGATAAAGCCGTTGAACGCCAACAGGCAACAATGGCAATATACAAGAAAGTGGGTGTTAGTCCAATGGGTGGTTGTTTACCAATGGTTCTGCAAATGCCTATCCTTTTTGCTATGTTCCGCTTCTTCCCTACTTCAATAGAGTTAAGACAGCAAAGTTTTCTTTGGGCAACAGACCTTTCAACTTATGATTCAATTTTTGAATGGTCGCAACAAATACCCATTCTGAGTAATATTTATGGTAATCACATCAGTTTATTCACTATTCTGATGACCGTTACTACCCTGATAACCATGAAAACAAACAGCAGTGCTCAAATGAACGACCAGGGCATGCCGGGCATGAAAACCATGATGTATATTATGCCTGTGACATTCATGTTTGTTTTAAATAATTTCTCAGCTGCACTTACCTATTACTATTTCCTTGCAAACCTTATTACTTTTGGCCAGAACTATCTGTTCAAACTATTTGTAAATGAAGATGAAGTTCTGAAGAAGCTTCAGGCAAAAAAGGCAAAGCCTAAGAAAAAGTCAAAATGGCAACAACGTATTGAGGATATGCAAAAAATGCAGCAGCAACAAATTAAAAAACGTCGGTAATATTTAAAAACTATATCAGCCCCGGTTTGTTTGCTACAAATCGGGGTTTTTGTTTTATTTAATATATCGTCATACCTGCGCAGACAGGTATCCATCATTATTAAGTGTTCTCCAACCAATCCCTTTCTAAGAAGGGATGACGTAATCGATGCCCATTTGAATACAGAACGACTAAAAGCAGGAAAACCAATAACACTATTCTTTTATATCTTTACCTGAAATACAAACTTTATGGAATTAATCAACAACAAATACCAGATAGATACTATTGATGTAACAAGACTTCCTGAGAAATATGGCTCCCCGGTGTATGTATACAGCACAAAAAAAATGACTGAGCAATATAACAGGCTGAAAAATGCTTTTAAAACGGAGGTTGATCTTCGAATAAACTATGCCTGTAAAGCGCTCACCAATATCAATGTATTAAAGCTGTTCAAATCGCTTGGTTCCGGCCTGGATGCTGTTTCAATACAAGAGGTAAAACTTGCCTTGAAAGCCGGGTATAAACCAAAAGATATTCTGTTTACACCCAATGGGGTGTCGATGGAAGAAATAGACGAAGGAATAAAACTCGGTGTGCACCTGAACATTGACAATATTTCGATACTGGAACAATTCGGAGATAAATATGGTGGGAAGGTTCCTGTTGGCATACGTTTAAATCCACATGTTATGGGAGGAGGAAACCTAAAAATCTCTACCGGCCATATCGATAGTAAGTTTGGAATTTCGGTCTATCAGTTGCCCCACCTTTTGCGGGTTATCGAAACCAACAAAATGACAATTGACGGCTTACACATGCATACCGGATCCGATATTCTGGATGTTGAAATATTCATAAAAGCTGCAAATATTATTTTAGAAACAGCAAAAAACTTTAAAAACCTGAATTATATCGACCTGGGTAGTGGCTTTAAAGTTCCGTACAAACCCGATGATTATTCTACAGATATCGAAGAATTCGGAACAGAAATAACAAAAGCCTATACAGCATTCTGCAAAGATTATGGTAAAAAGATAACACTGATGTTTGAACCCGGTAAATTTTTGGTTAGCGAGGCCGGCACATTCCTTGTTAGGGTTAATGTTTTGAAACATACACTGGCAACTGTTTTTGCCGGCGTTGACAGCGGGTTAAACCACCTGATACGTCCCATGTTTTACGATTCCTATCACCATATTGTAAATGTTTCAAATCCTTGTGGCAGGCAAAGAATATACACGGTTGTTGGGTACATTTGCGAAACCGACACCTTTGGCTGGAACCGCAAAATTAGTGAGATAACCGAAGGCGATATTCTTGCTTTTAAAAATGCCGGAGCGTATTGTTTCTCCATGTCATCAAATTATAATTCAAGGTTCAGACCTGCCGAAGTTATCATTCACGAAGGAAAAGATTACCTGGTTAGAAAAAGAGAAGAAATGGAAGATTTGCTAAGAAACCAGATTGAGATAGACTTCAAGTAAAAACACTAACACCATGAATAACATAAATATTGCATTTCTTGATGCGTCAACAATTGGCAAGGTAAAAGCTATCGATAAAATCAAATCAGCAGGAAATTACAAATCCTACGAACTAACAAAACCTGAGGAACGAATTGATCGAATTAAAGGAAACCAGGTTATAATTACCAATAAAGTAATTATCGATAAAGAAATTATGGATGCCTGTCCGGATCTTAAGCTTATCTGTATTTCAGCAACAGGTATGAATAACGTTGACCTTGACTATGCCGGAAAAAAAGGAATTATTGTTAAAAATGTAGCCGGTTATTCAACCGAGAGCGTTGCTCAATCTACTTTCTCGATGTTGTTGGGCCTATTAAACAATATAGTGTATTACGACCGGTACGTAAAATCGGGCGAATACGCAAAAAGTCCGATTTTTACACATCAGGGCCGAAGTTATTATGAATTGAAGGGAAAACAGTTTGGCATTATTGGGCTGGGAACTATTGGAAAGCGTGTTGCCGAAATCGCCACCGCTTTCGGTTGTAAGGTTGTTTATTTTAGTACTTCCGGCAAAAATATGGATGCTTCCTACCCTCACTTATCATTCGATGAAATGCTAACAAGTTCAGACATCATTTCTATTCATTGTCCGCTGAACGATAAGACCCAAAACCTGTTTGATTATGAGCAATTCAAACAAATGAAATCATCAGCAATACTTTTAAATGCCGGAAGAGGAAAAATCGTGAATGAAACAGGCCTTGCAAATGCATTAAATGATAATCTAATCGCAGCCGCCGGACTTGATGTTCTGGAATTTGAACCAATTAAAGCCACCAACCCTTTGCTTAGATTAAAAAACCCTGAGAAACTACTAATAACACCTCATATTGCATGGATTAGTGATGAGTCCCGCGAAAAACTGGTAGAAGGTGTATATAATAATATTACTGAATGGATTAAAATGTCTTAATTGTGATATCTACAATTATTTTTTCTGAAATTAGTATTTACATTTTGTATTTGCGAGTCTTATTTGTACATTAGTTGCCTCTTAGAAACCCTTTTTACATTTTATGAAACCAAAACCCTGTTATTCGATTTGGATATTTATATTTTTTTTACTTATAGTCAATACGACTTATAGCCAGTCGACTTCTCCTGACAATCAGCTAATTGAAGAGTTAAATAACGACGTTAAAATTAAATATGGCTCAAACCAGGCTATGGTAAATGGTATATTATACGAAAGTAAATATAACAGAGATTTAGGCCATCCTTTCATCGATAAAGAAGAATTTACACTTGAATCCATTGTGATTCAGGATGAATTATACGATCAGACAAAACTAATGTACAACATTTACGACCAGTCTGTTGTAATTTTATACGATAATGCTAAAGGAGAGCAAATCAGATATGTACCATCAAATAAGTATATTTCGTTATTTACCCTAAATAACAGGGTATTTAAAAAAATGAATATTGGTGGTTTTCAGGATATTTTCTTCCAGGAAATCTATTCCGGAGAAAATGTTAGTTGTGTTTATTACTGGTATAAGCAAAGAGAAGAATCTTACCACCAGAGAACCTTTGTTACATTCCAATATCTCGATCCGAAAACAAAACGCTACCTGATTATTCAAAATGAGCTTCTTAAATACAATTCGAAATATAAATTTGTCAAACTATTCCCGTCCAGGCTACGTAGCGACATTTCGGCCTACATAAAAACCAACAAAATCAAACTAAAAAAATCTTCAGATTCCCAGGTTAACGAACTGGTTAATTATTGCGATAAACTATTAAATCAACAATAGAATAAAGTGAAAATATACAGACTTACGAATATCATTCATAGTATTATTTTCTTGCTGTTTTTTGCAAATTCACAGTTTTTAGATGCACAAATAAGCGGTCCGACAATTTCTGTAGATTTAAAAGATGCAACTTTCCGGAAATTTGTTGAAGAAGTATATACACAAACTAATGTCACTATTTCATTCAAAGAAGAATGGGTTGAACACATTAAGGTTAATATTACAGGTTCAAATCTTGGGCTTAACAGTGCTTTAACTCAGGTTTTAGAAGACTCCGGAATAAAATTCTTTCAAGACCAATCAAACAATATTGTTTTATTTACCGGAAAAGAAATTGTTGAACAACTTCCTGATTATTCTATATATAAAACAGGAAAAATCAGCAACTCTGACACAAGTAGCGATGGCAGCAAACTAACCGATACCGAAAAGAAATACCAGGAGGGTAAAAAAGTTACCCAGTTAGAGCTTGTTACCGTTGGTAACTCAACAACATCAACCGGCGATAAAAGACATATAATAAGGGGAAGAATTACTGAGGAAGAAACCGGTAATCCAATTTTGGGAGCAACAGTTTTTATTAAAGAATTAGGTATGGGTGCTGCAACCGATAACGATGGCTATTTTAACCTTGCTGTTAAACAGGGGAAATACCTGGTTGTTGCAAACAGTCTCTCAATGGCTGAAAAAAAATTCTATTTAGAAGTTAACTCAAGTGGTTCTATATCAATACCCCTGAAAAAAGAATTGCACAACATAATGGAAGTGAAAGTTGTAGCAGACCGACATGACAATGTTACCGGGATGCAGATGGGATACACCAGGGTTACTACAAAAAACATTAAAGAAATTCCGGCTGTACTTGGAGAAAAAGACCTCATAAAAGTAGCGCAATTGCTTCCCGGCGTTCAAAGTGCCGGTGAAGGAGCTTCAGGCTTAAATGTAAGAGGCGGAACAGCCGACCAGAACCTGTTTTACATAAACAAAGTTCCCGTATATAACACTTCACACCTGTTTGGATTTTTCACAAGCTTCAGCTCCGATATCATTAACGATTTCAGCCTGTATAAAAGCAATATCCCTGCAAAATATGGTGGAAGAGTTTCTTCGGTTTTTGATATTACCACCAGAAAAGGCAATAAAAAAGAATTCTTCGGGAAAGGCGGAATAAGCCCTGTAACAAGTCATATTGCCGTTGAAGGTCCTATTGTTAAAGAAAACACCTCGTTTGTGTTAAGCTATCGTGGTACTTACTCCGATTGGATTTTATCGAGGCTTGACGATGTTAACCTGAGAAACAGCAATGCTTCTTTTTATGATCTTTCTGGTTCTGTAAACTCTGAGATTAACGATAATAACCTTGTTAAGTTTTTTGCTTATAACAGTTACGACCAGTTCTCGCTTTCCACTACCGATGATTATAACTATTCGAATACCGGATCAAGTATAGCATGGAAACATATTTTCTCACCCCGGTTAAACGGCGATTTTGCCCTGGTGTATAGCAAATACGATTTTGGACATAATAATAAAAGCAACTTAACAGAAGCTTACCGACAGGTTTACCAGTTAGAGCATACTGAGCTAAAATCTGATTTTATCTATCTGAATGCTCAAAATCACAGGATATCATTTGGAGAAAGTGCGATTTTCTACAATCTGAACCGTGGAACCATAAGTCCATTCGGAGAAGAGTCAACCCGGATTCCTATTGATCTGGGAATTGAAAAAGGAATTGAAGGGGCTGTATATGTTTCAGATGAGTTTTCAATTTCACCAAGATTAACAGCTCTTGCCGGAATTCGTTATAGCATGTATACATTAACAGGCCCTGCCAAAATAAATAAGTATTTTCCAAACTCCCCAATTGATAAAAACAATATTGAAGATACTCTTTCATTTAATGCTAATGAAATTGTTAAGATGTACTCGGGTCCTGAACCACGAATTGCGCTTAATTACAGTATTGGCACAAACCAGTCAGTTAAAGCTTCTTACAACAGAATAAGACAATACATTTTCATGCTCAGCAATACTATTGCTATCTCTCCCACCGACCAGTGGAAGCTTTCCGACTATTACATTAAACCTCCGGTAACCGACCAGGTATCTTTAGGCTATTATCATGATGTGCCCGATTGGGGAATAGTTACTTCAACAGAAGTTTATGGCAAATGGACCAAAAATGTTGTTGAATATAAAGATGGAGTAGACTTTATTTCAGATATTCCAACAGAAATGTTACTCTTACAGGGCAACCAAAAAGCCTATGGCTTTGAATTTCTTTTTAAGAAAAACACAGGCAAATTTACCGGATGGTTATCATACTGTTATTCCAGGTCTTTAGTTGATGTTAGCAGCGATATACCTACCGAGCAAATTAATTATGGGAAAGCTTATCCATCGAATTTCGACAGACCTCACAGTGTGAATTTTGTTTCGACGCTACGCAGTAACAGACGGCTAAGTCTCTCTACAAACTTTGTTTACAGTACGGGCAGGCCAATAACTTATCCGGTGGCAATTTATTATGCCGAAAACCAGGAAATTCTTCACTTTTCAGAAAGAAATAAGTATAGAATTCCTGATTATTTCAGAGTTGATGTATCGATAAACCTTGAAGGAAACCTTAACAGACGGAAATGGATACACAGCTACTGGATGCTTAATGTTTATAATCTTACCGGAAGAAAAAATGCCTATTCGGTTTATTTCGAAGCAGTTAATGGCTTAACAGAAGCATATAAACTATCGGTATTTGGCCAACCCATTATTACTCTTTCATGGAATTTTAAATTTGGTAATTATGCTAGTGAATAGGGCTAAGAAATATTTAAAAGGATTTATTCGGCCAGGAAAATATATTCTATATGTTTTCTTTGCAAGTATAGTGTTTGCTGCCTGCATCGAAAAATTCGATCCCAATCTTTCCGATTATGATAACCTTTTAGTTATTCAGGGCAGTATTATAAAAAACGACAGCCTTCAAACTGTTGAAATATCACGTTCTTCACCAATGAAGGATCCTCAGATAATACCGGTTACCGGTTGCTATGTTGTAGCTGAAGATAAACTGGGCAATGAATTTGTATATCGCGAAAGTAACAAATCGGGAGAATATTATGTTCATATTCCTGAGGAATACATGAATTATAACAGTGAGTTCAGATTGCATGTTGTTACATCCGACAAGAAGAGGTACGTGTCTGACTATGATGCGATTCTGGAATCGAGCCCGATAGATAGTATTTATTTCGAAGAATCAAGCTACCAGAGTTCATCGGAATATTTCCCGAACGGATTGCAGTTTTTTGCTGATTTGAAAGCACCGGATGAAAACACAAAAAATTATCGCTGGCTTCTGCAAGAAACATATGAGTATCATAGCCCCTATACTATTGGGGCTATTTATGCAAAACACCTTGATTCAATTTTTAGTCCTTACGCTGCAGCAGAAAATTTTCCTGAAGTAAAAATTCCTGCGCCTTTAGATACCCTCACAAAATGTTGGGTTATA
Source organism: Bacteroidales bacterium (assembly GCA_016938235.1). GTDB lineage: Bacteria > Bacteroidota > Bacteroidia > Bacteroidales > UBA10428 > UBA10428. The sequence goes on from JAFGVA010000101.1 coordinate 22,080, forward strand.
AGTAATGTGAAAGGCTTGTATTCTGCTTCGACCCAAAACCTGATGACAAATCAGAAAAAGAAAATACCGCTTAATTATATCGACGAAACAAATCCAAAACTGAATATCAGGTACAGCCTATTAGTAAAACAATATGCTTTAACCGAATCTTCATATGAGTACTGGAACAGAAACAAAGTAGAATCATCAGAATCAGGCGGACTTTACCAAACCCAACCCAGCCAGTCGAAAAGTAATTTTAGAAATACCGAAGATCCGGACGAAGTTGTTTTGGGTTATTTTTATGCATCGTCATATACAGAAAAAAGAATCTTCTACGATGGTCCATTCCATGTGCCCTCCTACTCTTTTTATCATTGCCGTCCAGACACATTTGACGTACTCTTTCATGATAGAGATTTTGTGAAACTTTTTGATATAGATGAAAATCCTATGAAAGTCTTGTGGGCAACGGCAGACGATGTTTGTTTTAACTGTACGCTTTATCTGGGTACAAATGTAAAACCCGAATATTGGTAGAAAAAAAATGAAATTAAAAATATTAATAAAGATTATCTGTTTTCTGCTGTTGCTGAAGCCCTTATTAATAGAGGCCCAGGAGAATAATTCCAATTTCGCTGATATTGGCAGTTCTGTAAAAGAAGAACTGTTTATTTTCTCAGACAGGGACTTGTATGTAACGAATGAATTTATAAATTTCAAAGTTGACTATCAACAATATCCTGTACTTCATATGTCGTGGAGTAAGGTTGTTTATATTGAGCTGATTAAGTCAGACGGTACTCCTGTTGCACAAAAAAAACTTCAGCTTATTAATAATAAAGCTTCAGGTTATTTAGAGATACCCTCAGATTTATTTTCAGGTATCTATTATCTTAAATCATATACACGTTGGATGCGAAATTTTCCGGTTGAAAACTATGCATACAAAGAAGTTAAAATAGTAAATCCGAAAAACAGTTTTACTTTTGATAACCAGGATGATAAAAAATCTTTCCAGGCTAAAAACCTTGATGTTAAAGCAATTGATATAACTATCGGGACGGATAAAAAGAATTATGAAAAACGTGAAAACGTGAGGCTTGAGATTAGTCAAACTAAAAATTCCGGCCAGCATCAACCTTTTTCCATTTCAGTTACAAAAAAAGGCAGTAATAAGATCAACCCAATATCATTTGCAAACCCCGAATCGGAACCAAATGAATTTTCATACAATTTTTTGCCTGAAATTTATGGTATCTCACTCAGCGGAAAGCTTGAGAACAGACAAACCAAAGAACCTGTAAGTAATGCAATGGTTTTAATGGCTCTTGTGAACGACACCTCTTTTCTTGCAGGTTATAAAACAAACAGTGACGGTAAATTCTTCTTCACTTTCCCAAAATCATTTAATGAGCATGATATTATTATTGAAACCGATTCAAGCAGCGATTATATTAGCATTAATATCGATGATGAATTCTGCTCAAGGCCTATAAAAATTAGCAACGATGGCTTTAGTTTATCGGATCAGGAGAAAGAACTGGTAAAAGAATACTCTATAAATAACCAAATAGAAGAAGCTTATAAAACGACAGATTCAGCAAAAGATACAACAAAACCTGTTGAAATAAGCTTTTACGGCTCTCCTACCAGAACCATTCTGACCCATAAATACATTGACCTGCCATTTCTTGAAGAGTTTATTTTTGAGCTTATTGTCGAATTTCAGGTCTCTCACAGAAAGGGTATACCAACAATTACTCCCCGAGAAAGAAATTCGTTCAGTAATTATCCGACATTAACGCTTATTGATAATGTTCCTATTCTTGACTACAGCAAATTTTTCGGTGTTCGAACAAATAAAATAGAGTGCGTTGAAATTGTTGATAAACCATATATTATTGGTGATCAGAAATTTAGTGGTGTTGTGCACGCAAAAAGCTATGAGAGAAACATTGCTGGCATTGACTTGCCCGATAATTCTATCTTCTTCGATTACAAAATGTTTTCAAAAAACGAAACAAAACTTTCTGGCATTCACGATACCCCCGAAAATTATCCGGATAGAAGAAACTGCTTGTATTGGAACCCAGATATCAGCTTCTCTGCTCAACCTCAAATAATAGAATTCAAAACGGCTGATTTAACCGGAGAATACCAGGTTCTTATTCAGACCTACGATCCGGTAAGTAAGCAGATTCTGTATTCCGAAACAAGTTTTGTGGTAGAATAAAAGAATAGTCGGGAGTCGGGAGTCGAAATTTGGAAGTTGCCTGCCTACAGGTATTCCTGACAATTTAACTCTATTGAAAAAACGATAGTAAGTATCGTTATTGTTATCGATTTCATAGTTTTAATAATTTTGATTTAAAAATTAATCTTTTTGATTTGGCATTATAACAATTCAGAAAATACAAACCCGGGCCAAAATCGTTACCAAAATCTAATTCACCGGCTATAGTTTTTTGTAATACAATTCTACCGGTAATGTCTGATACCACAATATGATGCATACCCAATTCATCTATTAGTATATGAAATAAACCGGTAGTTACATTAGGTTGTATTTTGACAGAAACTGATTCCTGCTCTTTAGTGGTTAAATCTTTTAAGGCAAAGTCGCAGGGTACATCACAACGCTCAAACCAAGTAGCCATTATCGAAAAATTACTATCGGAATAGCATCTTAAATCGCTATTTGCAGGGAAAGGACAACAACGATCAATATAATAATACATTCCAAAATAATTCCCAATAATATTATAATAATTAATACCTCCTTGAAGCAAATAGTCCGATAATTCAGGATAACTATTACATAAGAAATTATATTCTTCTAGTTTTGTTCCATTAAAATCGCAGTAACCTGGTTCACTAACTATCCGCACTCCTTCTACATTGATTATTGTATCCAAACAATAGGATTCGCGCTTATACGAGGGTACATTAAAAATAACAGTATCGCCAATTTCAGCTGTATAATCAAAAAGAAGATTAAAAGTATCTAAGAAATCCAGGTATACCTTTTCGTTTTCATAAAGAAATACAAGTGTACTGTCGCGGTTGCTTTTTATAAGATAACATTATTTCCCCCGGACAAGTGTATCTTTTTCAATCCGGAATTGTTCATAATCCCACAAATTCAGAATACCTGACGATGGATGGGTGTAATGCCACTCAGCACCTATCTGCCCCCAACTTTGGGTTTGAGCTGTACTATTTGCAGCAAAAAATAAACACACAATGAAGGGCATCAGAGTTGTTGCTATTTTTTTCATAATTCTATTTAGTCAAGATCATCGATTCAGTTCCAACAATTTTTCCATCGGTTACAAGAGTATACTTATACATCCCAGCTTCAAGTTCGTTAGCATAAATAGTTACGCTTCCATATTCCCTTTGTACCTTTTCCCCTTGGCAAGGCACCAAAACACTCAACCAATGCTATGAAATTTTTTCGGAACAATCAAACAAAAAGAGGGTGTAAAACTACACCCTCTCTTCTCTACACACTTTAACTAACCTAAACCTATTGTATTCCCTCTTTTACCTTACTGTATAAAACATGGCAAACAGAGGGATGTGATAATGAAAAAACAAAACTTTTTTCTACTCATATAAATGTTTGGTTACCGTTTATAAAATTACGATAAGACTATCAAAAAAACCAATAATTACTACCTCAAATAGATATTTAGAAATTAATAAATCAAACAATGCTTATAAAACAAGTAAACAACAAGTTAATTACATTGTAAAAAAGAGCGTCTGTCTGCCAGCTTCAAAACAAACAGTAAACAATCGGGCAACAGAAAAGTTGAATAATTGTTCGGTTTTAATAAAATATCTGCCGGAGACTATTCCTGTGTTTGAACATCTACCTGATATAGGCTTTAAAAAGTAAAAATATCTTATCTTTCACCGAATTTAGTTTTAAGAATTTATGAGGAAAATTTTCATATTTTTTTTCTGTTTTATACTACTTCAAATTAATGCTCAATCTGACTTCAGGCCTTTTAATACTAAAAACTATAAAGTTGAAGATGGCCTTTCGCAAAGTTGGGTACTAAGCATACACCAGGACTACATGGGGTTTATGTGGTTTGGAACAGGTGATGGATTAAATCAGTTCGACGGATACAACTTTAAAGTCTTTAAGCATAACCCGCGTTCCAATACCAGTTTAAAAAACAACGAAGTTACAAGTATATGTGAGGATAATAACAACAGGCTCTGGATTGGCACCTCTACCGGCATCTGTCTGTATGAAAGAGCCACGGAAACTTTTACATCCGATTCTGCATGGCCCGAAAATTATATTACAGATTTCCTGGTTATCGGCAACCATATATTAATTACTTCAGATGTAGGCCTCTTTCAATTAGATACAAAAACGAAAATAATCAAACGTTTAAATATTAACGGAACCCCTATTCTTGATGGAATTTATTTAACATCAATCGACAAAGACTATTATAATAATATCTGGGTTGGCGGTCATGATGGGCTTTATGTAATCTACGACCACTTTAAGAATTTAAAAAAAATTGATTATGATTCTTCAAAAAAGACCCCTCAGATGGTTTATATAAGCTCTATTACCTGCGATTCAGACAACAATATATGGGCAGGTACAGAAATAAATGGCTTATTCCGACTGAAATATAAAAATCTCAACTCTGTTTTGTTCGAAATTGAAAGCTACCAGACTATTGCCAATAAATCCGGTACCCTAAGTAAAGGTATGATCCGAACAATGCTTCAGGATTGTAACGGAAACATATGGCTGGCCATTGAAAATGCAGGGTTGGATATAATAAATCCAAACCGGACCATAAATGGTAATGCAGAGATTAAGAATATTGCTTTTGACCCTAAAAACGAAAAAGGTATTTCCAGCAATTCAATTCATGCTATTTACGAAGATTCAAGAGGCGATTTGTGGTTTGGAACTTATGGTGGCGGTATTAACTTTTATAATACTGCCGGGGAAAATTTCAGGCACATAAAAAGTATTCCGGAAAGAAAAAACAGCTTAATAAACAACAATGTTAATGTATTCTTTGAATTAAATTCAGAGATTTGGATAGGAACAGAAGGTGGTTTATCTGTGTATAATGAACAAAAAAAACAGTACACATCCTTTCCAAATGTTACAAACAATACCCATTCAAACAGTTCCGATGCTATTTGGTCAATAACAAAAGATCATGATGGTAATTTATGGATAGGAACCTGGGCCGGTGGCGTTAGTAAGGTAAATCCGGACAAAATGTTCTTCAGGCAAATGGATATAGGCAGGGACATGAATCCAAACGTATTTTCGGTACTTGAAGACTCTGACAATCAGATTTGGATTGGCACAATGGGTGGAGGGCTTGTGTTGTATAATCCAGCAACCAAAAAGAATACCGTTTACAGAAACGATTTAAATAATCCCTATTCAATATCGAACGATTGGGTTCGCCAGGTGTATAATAACAGCCTGAATGAATTGTGGATTTCCACCTCCAGTGCCGTGGACTTATTCGACAGGAAAAAACAACAATTCATTCATTTCTTTCCAAATATAAACGACACAAATACTATAAGTGGTAAAGGAGCATACGTAATATTCGAAGACAGTAAGAATAATATGTGGTTTGGAACCGACGTAGGACTCAATTATTTCAAACGTTCCGATTCAAGTTTTGTCTTCTACCAGGAAACCGATGGATTACCAAATAACTCGGTTAAAGGCATTCTTGAAGATGATCATGGAAATTTATGGATCAGCACAAACCGCGGAATATCAAAATTTGAAAATGCCGTTGATCTGCCATCAAACCCGGTATTTCAGAGTTTTGATTTAAGTGATGGCCTTCAGGGTAACGAATTCAACAGGAGAGCTGCATTCAAAAGTAGTAATGGCGAAATGTATTTTGGAGGAACAAACGGATACAATGTCTTTCATCCCGACAGTCTGAAAAAAAACGAAACAGAACCCAGGGTTGTACTCACAAATTTATTGGTGTCGAATAAAAAAGTTGAACCAGGCAAACACGCTGCTATTGCTAAACATATTAGCATGGCCGGTGAAATTGTACTTAAATATCAGCAAAGTGTTTTTACTATTGAATATGCCGGACTAAGCTTTGTTAACAGCTACAAAAACCAATACAGTTATATGCTGGAGGGATTCGACAAGGGCTGGAATAATGTTGGAACACAGCGATCAGCAACCTATACCAACCTGAATCCTGGTGAATACATTTTTAAAGTAAAAGCCTCAAATAACGACGATATTTGGAATACTACCGGGGCCAGTATAAAGATTATTATTTTGCCACCCTGGTACAGAACAAGCCTTGCCTATTTCATTTACCTCATATTTATTCTTAGCCTGGTTCTCATACTCCGCAGGTTAATATTAATGCGGACCAATTTACAGCACGAAATAAAACTCAAACAAATTGAAAAGGAAAAACTGGATGAAGTGCATCAGGTTAAAACACAGTTTTACACTAATATTTCGCATGAATTCAGAACTCCGTTAACCTTAATTATCGGACCTCTGGAGAAAATACTTTCAACCACCAGTTTTAAGCCCGATGTAGGACAACAATTTCAGGTAATTCTTAAGAATGCGCGTAGAATGTTAAGACTGATTAACCAGTTTCTCGACCTTTCAACAATTGAAGCCGGCTATTTAAAATTATCGGTTCACGAAGGGAATATCCCCCGGTATATACAGGCTATTTCTGATATCTTTGAGTATGAGGCAAAGCAAAAAAAGATTATTTACAATTTTGAAAGTACGCACGATACATTTCTGGGTTGGTTCGATAGCGATAAAATTGAAAAAATACTGTATAATCTCTTATCAAATGCTATAAAATATACAGCAGAGAACCAAACCATAAAGTTTATGGTTCAGTTTAATCCACCTGACGAGGTAAGTACTAAATTTCCGGGATATATGGAAATGTGGGTAAAAGACACAGGCATTGGAATCAGCGATGAAGAAAAAACACAAATCTTTAACAGGTATTATCAGGCAAAAAGCACAAGTTCTTCGAATGCCCAGGGTTCTGGCATAGGCTTATCGCTGGTTTCTGGTTTGGTTGAAAAATATGGTGGTAATATTGAGATTAAATCATCTCCTGGACAAGGAACTAGTTTTTATGTCAGGCTTCCGTATATGCGTAATATGTTTAGCGAAGAATCTATAGTAAATAAAAGCGAAGAAGATTACCTGTCGAAACTTGAAAATTATTATCAACCTGCTTCTGATAAGGAACAAATTGAAGGACTAAAAGCTGGTTTTGATAAAACAAGGTCAACGCTTCTTGTTGTAGAAGATAATGTCGACTTATTAAACTATATAGCTGACCATTTTAAGAAACACTTCAATGTACATGAAGCAACAAATGGCGAAGAAGGTAAAGCAATAGCCCTGGCCAAAAATCCGGATATAATAGTTACTGACATAATGATGCCGGGCATTGATGGCATGGAGCTATGTAAACAACTCAAACAAAACGAAAAAACAAGTCATATACCAATTATCATACTTACAGCCAAAGCCAGTGACGAAAGTCATGTCGAAGGACTGGGTACCGGTGCTGATGGTTTTCTGTCAAAACCATTTAATATTGATGTTCTGGAGGCCAGAGTCCGTAATCTGCTCGATTCAAGAAAAAAACTAAAACAAGCATTTAGTCAGAAAATAAATATTGAACCAAAAGATATTGCAATCACTTCGGTTGATGCTACTTTTATACAAAAGGCGATTAACCTGGTTGAAAAGCATATGGCAGATCCCGATTTCAGCACCGACTTTATGAGTAAAGAAATAGGTATGAGCCGGGCTTCGCTACACAGAAAACTAATTGCACTTACCGATTTACCACCAAGTGGATTTATAAGGGAACTCCGTATGAAACGAGCTGCCCGTCTACTGGTTGAAGGGCAAAGAACTGTTTCTGAGGTTCTTTATGAAATTGGAATCAGAAGTCGTTCTTATTTCACCAAAAGTTTTAAGGAAGCTTTTGGTATGTCTCCAACCGAATATGTTGACGTTCAAAATGGAAAACTGAAGAATAAACCTTCAGAAAATCTTTAAATCAAACACTAATCACAAATAATTTAACATTTCAAACCAATTTAAATACCTTAGAGTACATGCAAAATACTCAGCTCTTATTAATTTAGTATATGTTAGTAATTAAAAAAATAACTTTATGTTCAAAAGTCTGAAATTTATAATCGCTTTATCCGGAATTTTATTCCTTACAACCTGTAAAACATCAAAATATGAATATCCTTTTCAGAATCCGGAATTACCTGTTGATGAACGGGTTGAAGACCTGGTTTCAAGATTAACTACAGAAGAAAAAGCATCACAACTTATTTATAGCGCTCCAGCTATTGAGCGCCTGGGTATTCCTGCATATAACTGGTGGAACGAGTGTCTGCATGGCGTTGCCAGGAATGGTTTGGCTACTGTTTTTCCCCAGGCAATCGGCCTGGCTGCTATGTTTGACACAGCACAAATGAAAGCGATTGCAGAAGTTATCTCTGATGAAGCACGCGCAAAATATAACAAAGCTATATCAAGAGGCGAACATGGTATATACCAGGGCCTTACATTCTGGACACCCAATATTAACATTTTCAGAGACCCCCGATGGGGACGTGGAATGGAAACCTATGGTGAAGATCCCTATTTAACAGGAAGCATGGCTGTACCTTTTATTAAAGGTTTGCAGGGTAATAATCCCAAATATTTTAAAACCATAGCGACTTCGAAACACTTTGTAGTGCACAGCGGACCGGAACCTCAGCGACATGAATTTAATTCAATAGCAAGCGAACGCGATTTGATAGAAACCTATTATCCTCACTTCAGGAGAACCGTACAGGAAGCCAATGTGCAGTCAATTATGTGTGCATACAACCGTTTAGATGGTGAACCATGCTGTGGCAGCGGTAAACTATTAAACGATCTGTTACGCAATGAATGGGGTTTTAATGGTTATGTTGTTTCTGATTGTTGGGCATTGGTTGACTTCTTCAATGGTCACTTTGTTTCAGATTCTTCGGAAGATGCAGCGGCTCTTGCCCTAAAGTCAGGCACCGACCTGAATTGCGGTGTGGTTTACGAAAGTCTGAAAAGTTCACTTGATATAGGTTTAATAACCGAGGAAGACATTGATATTGCTGTAAAAAGACTTTTTAAAGCCAGGTTTCAGCTTGGAATGTTTGATCCTGAATCGGAGGTACCATTCTCCAAAATTGGGTTTGATGTTGTTGATTCGGAAAAACACAAAGAAATTGCCCTGGAGACTTCAAGAAAATCGATGGTATTGCTGAAAAACGAAAATAAAATCCTTCCGCTCTCAAAAGATATTAAGAAGGTGGCTGTAATTGGCCCAAATGCCAATGATGAGAATCTTTTGCTTGCAAATTACAATGGCATGCCATCAAAAACAACAACTCCTCTTGAGGGAATTAAAGAAAAACTGGGTAGTAACGCCGAAGTGGTTTATGCCCGTGGATGCGATGTGGCAGAGGGATTACCCTTTTTAACAGCAATGCCATCCAGCGTATTGTATACCGACTCAACTCTTACTCAAAACGGGCTTGTAGCTAAGTATTTCAATTCGCCTGATATCACAGATAAGCCATTTAAGGAAGAAGTGATAAGCCATGTCGATTACAACTGGTGGGATGAAGCACCTGTGGAAGGTATGAAAACGGATGGATTTGCAGTTAGCTGGTCGGGTTATTTTGTGCCAGAAGTAAGTGGAAAACATGCGATTGGTGGTGAAGGAAGAAGCGGTTTGCGAATAATATTCAACAATAACGATACTATTGAAAAATTCAGCGAACATGGCTTGTTTTATATTTACGATGAATTTGTACTTGAAGCCGGACAGGCTTATCCTGTTACGTTTGAATATTACAATGCGGAAAGAATTGCTATGGCAAAACTACTGTGGGATTTCCCTACCCCTGATTTAGAATCTGAAGCACTTAAAGCAGCTTCAAATTCAGATGTTGTTATCATGTTCATGGGACTCTCTCCAAAGATTGAAGGTGAAGAAATGGATGTTGATATTGAAGGTTTCAAAGGTGGCGACAGAACTGTTCTTGGGCTACCAGAAGTTCAGTTGCAATTAATGAAGAAGATTAAAGCTACCGGAAAACCAATAGTATTGGTATTGCTTAACGGCAGTGCCATCGGCCTGAACTGGGAAAAAGATAACATACCTGCAATTCTTGAAGCCTGGTATCCTGGTCAAGCTGCCGGAACCGCTATTGCGGATATATTGTTTGGCGATTATAATCCTTCCGGAAGGCTTCCACTAACTTTCTATAAATCGGTAAAGGATTTACCTCCGTTTGAAGATTATAGCATGGAAGGCAGAACATATAAATACTTTAAGGGAGAACCTGTTTACGAGTTTGGCTATGGATTAAGTTATTCAGAATTGAAATACAAAAATCTTAATCTGCCAAAAGAAACCAATAAAACCGACGATATTACAATATCTGTAGAAATAGAGAACCTGAGTGAGATAAACGGCGAAGAGGTTGTTCAGGTTTACCTGACTGCTCCTGAAACAGATTTTTCAACCCCCATTCGCTCATTGGTTGCATTCAACAGAATACCTGCTCCGGCAAAAACAACAAATCATATTGAATTCACAATTTCGAAAGATAAATTTGTTGTCTATAACGACAAGGGAGAAACAATTATTCCAACCGGAGAATATACGCTTTCAGTTGGCGGAAGGCAACCTTCTGAAGAAGTTTTAGATAATGTAGTTACTGGAAAAATAATAGTGAAATAAATACTTTCAAGCCCATCAGGTTTCTATAACCTGGTGGGCTTAGTATTATTTTTTACTATACGGATTTTCTGGATATTCCTTTTTAAGCCGATTATGGAATTCATTAACTTTTGACTTATTCCCCAATTGTTCATAGCAATAAATGATATTCATTAATGCCATTTCTTTATAGCTATATTCCGAAAGACTGAACAAAACAAAGGCCCTGTATTTGTCAATCCAACTGTATTTTGAAAAAAAGACATAACTTTTCTGAAAGGCAAAAGCCGCTCCTTCCAATTCTCTTTTGCGCAGATAGAAAAGGCCTTTCCTATGCGACTTTGGAACTAATATTTTCATATAGCCCGATAATAACAGATATAAGGACAAGCCTAACAGCCAGGAATTATTAATTCCCAATTGCTGAAGAATGAGTGCAAATAAGAAGAGAAGTGCTATTTGTGGAATTATAGCGGCATAGCTTATCTTGTGTATTGTGTTTTTCTTTTTACCCATAAAATATGTTTGAAGCGTAAAGTTAAAATTTTAGGCTTATAATAAAATAAGCTGAGTTCGTATACAAACTCAGCTTATTTTATTATTTGAATAGCACAATTTCTAATAGGTGTTCAACCATTTATATCTTCGGGCTGTATCTCCAATGCGCATAGAGAAAACAAACTCATGAGAACCAAAATTGGTTTTATGTATTGAACCAAAATTATAATCGAATGCATAACCAATATAATAGTTTTCGATTATTACACCTCCAAATACAGATAATGCAGAACCCGTTCTGAATCCAAGCCCTCCCCAATACATACCGTCATAAACACATTTAGCATTTAAATCGAACTGAGCACCAGATTTCTCAGGTATTTTTAATAAAAATGAAGGTTCTATTTCCAAATTACGTGTTACACCAATGTTGTAACCTCCAACCAGGTTATGTTGTCTTACAAGCTTGTATTCACCTTCCGCATTTTTGCCAAACTGACCACTGGAATTAAACAGCTGCATGGTTGAATACCCTCCATATAATGACCTTGAGGTATAATAAACCCCAAAATTCGCATCAGTAATCCAGATTGACTGTTTTTTGCCTGTTAAAATGTCGTCCGGCGTATCATCCGCAAAAATAAACTGGTCACCCTGAATCTTCAATTGAAATAAAGAAATACCCAATCCGAACGAAAGTTGAGAGTTCCCCAGGCTAATGTGATGTGAATAAGTACCGTTTACACCCGTTTTATCTATAGGGCCATTCAAGTCATTGAATAAATAAGCACCCCAACCTGTATTACCAGATTTTGTTTTACGAGGTTTCTTTTTCCTTACAGATAGTTTGCTTAGTATAAAGCTGTTTCCAAGTATTCTGCTATCAATTGTAATTGCATGCGTTTTTGGTGTTCCCTTAAAACCCACCCATTGTTCCCTGGCAATCAGGTTTATTGAAGTATATCCCTCACTACCAGCAACCGCTGGATTATATATAAACTTGTTCATTGAATAGTTTGTATAACTTGGAAACTGTTGTGACCAACCTTGTTTCAAACAAACAAACAAGAACAGTATAATTACACTCTTTTTTAACATGGGGTATATATTTTATGTTTGTCAGATTTATTTAACAATTGTTATATTTCCTTTTAATATTTCTGTTCCATCGCCATAAAGATCAATTATATAATAGTAATTATCTAATGGCAAGGCTTTTCCGTTTCTCTTACCATCCCAGGCATTGGCTCTTCCGTATCCACCGTTCATCTGGAATACTTTTCTACCCCACCTGTCGTATACTTCAATAATTGCTTCCGGAAATTGTTCGATTCCATTTATTACCCAGGTATCATGTTTTTTATCGTCGTTTGGAGTAAACACATTGGTTATATCTCCTAAAACAGATGATTTACATTCCAGAATATTGATAACATCAGAAGCATTACAGCCATTGTAGTCTGTTACCTGGAGTGATATTTCCTGCTCACCGGGGTATATTACAATTGAATTACTCATTGAACCCGTTGACCAGTTATAGCTGGCAAAATCGCCTGCATCAAGGATGTATCCGTCTATACTACAAATAACAGTATCGTTTCCTAAATCGAGTATAGGTAATGCATTAACTATTATGGAAGTTGTGTCTGATGCCTCACAACCGTCTTCATCTTTTACTACCACCCATACATCTCCAGCCTCAGAAACAGTATATGTATTGCCAGTTGAACTGTTATTCCACGAATACGACTCATATACTTCTGACAGACTGAATGTGTATTCATCACCCTCACAAATCTGCACTGGCTCATCTTCATCAAATTTAACCGTAGCCTCATTAATGGTAATAGTGAAGTTTACTTCTGAACTACAAATTCCAGAACCATCCCTGATATAAATGGTCATGCTTGAAGATATTTCATCGGATACTGCATATTGTGTTCCTTCGCCATTGGCTTCCGAATAATAAGCTTGTTGGCCTGTTAAATTAGAACCTGTTATAGCTGGTAAAATAAAACTGTTACATGAGGCTATATCTCCAGGATTAATTATTTGCGGAGCTGAAACAACATCAACTGAAATATAAGATGAATCTCCGGTGCCGCAACTGTTTACTCCGGCAACTGATAAATATCCTGAACTTGAACTTGTACCGAAATCAACCGAAATTTCATTGCTGCTACCGTTAATTGTTGCTCCGTTTCCGGTGTAATTCCAGATATAACTTGTTGCCTCAGCAATCTCAGATATGCTGTATTCAATTGCTGTCTCTCCCTGGCAAACTTCTACATCGCCGGTAATTGCTCCTGCAGTTGCCGGAGCAGCTGTATTAACTGTTATAGCAAGAGTATCAGCATCGCTTTGGCCACAAGTATTACTTGCATAAACCAATAGATTTCCTGAAGAAGCAGTATTACTAAAATCAATTGTTATATCAGTTCCACTGCCATTGATTGTTGTACCAGAACCAGAATAAGCCCAGGTATATGAAGTTGCTCCATCAACTGATTCTATTGAATATTCAACCGCAGTTTCTCCCTGGCAAACTTCATTATCACCAGTAATTAATGCCGGTACATCCGGACCACCACTACTTACTGCTATAGTTTGTTTTAATGTGTCGCTATTACCACAGCCATTGCTGGCAAACACCGATAGCTCGCCGGAACTAGCATTAACTCCAAAGTCAATAGAAACGCTATCAGCAAAGTTGGTAATTATTGCTCCTATTCCACTGTAGCTCCAGGTATATCCTGTTGCATTTGTTACATTGTCAATCACATAAGGATTATCACTTGAACCAGCACAGACACTTCCAGAACCAGTTATTACTCCCGTAATTGATGGGCCACCAACATTAACTGTAATAGATAAAGTTGAGCTTGAACCATCGCCACATCCATTACTACCATAAACGCTTAAGTCACCACTGGTTGCACTTGCATCAAAATCTATTTTGATATCGGTACCTGTGCCAGAAATAGTTGCACCTGTTCCACTATATGTCCAGACATAGTTTGTTGCATTAGCTATTGCACCAACACTATAACTAACATTTGTTGTGCCCTGACATAGACTTGATGAGCCAGTAATAGAGCCTGCATCATCAGGTGTTCCTGCTTGCACTGTTACTGTTAATGTTTCAGCATTTCCGGTTCCACAACCATTGGAAGGAGTTACTTCTATTGTACCTGATTCGGTTCCAGCATCAACTGTTATTTCACTTGTGCCCTGTCCACTTTGGATGGTCCAGTCGGATGGTACTGCCCAGGAATAAGTTATTCCTGCAACTTCTGAAACTGAATAAGTCAGCCCGGTAGTATTTTCACATGGACCAGTTTCACCAGATATTGTTTCTGTAATTGCCGGAGTGCCAGATTGAATAGTAACTTCCAATGTTGAAGATGCTCCAGAACCACATCCGTTCGAAGGTGTAACTTCAACAGAACCAGATGTTATTCCTGCTTTCACAACAATACTGTTGGTTCCCTGTCCACTTTGAATAGTCCAGTCAGCTGGTACTGTCCAGTTATAACTTATTCCTGCTATTTCAGTTACTGAGTAAGTTAAACCAGGTTCATTTTCACATGGGCCTGCTTCGCCTATTATTGTTCCTGCACTTACTGGAGCACCTGCTTGTGTTGTTACTGTTAAAGTTGATAGTGTTCCTGTACCACATCCGTTTGAAGGGGTTACTTCTATTGTACCTGAATTGGTTCCGGCATCTATCGTGATGCTGCTGGTACCCTGTCCGGCTGTAATGCTCCAATCAGCCGGTACTGTCCAGATATATGTGATTCCTGCTACATCTGTTACTGAATAAGTCAATCCAGTTGTATTTTCACATGGACCAGCTTCGCCTGCTATGACTCCTGCACTGGTTGGAGCACCTGCTTGTGTTGTTACTGTTAAAGTTGATGCAGTTCCTGTTCCACATCCGTTTGATGGGGTTACTTCTACTGTGCCTGAGGCTGAACCTGCATCTACTGTTATGCTGCTGGTTCCCTGACCTGCTGTTATGCTCCAATCTGCTGGTACTGTCCAGGTATATGTGATTCCTGCTACATCTGTTACTGAA
>JAFGVA010000102.1 GCA_016938235.1 Bacteroidales bacterium
AAAAACAGCAAATATTGATGTCTTTGATGTTTTTGGAAAATTAGTACTTCATAAAAAGGATTTTGAATCAGGGTATATTGATATCTCAAATAGTCTTAATGGAACATATTTTATGAAAATTCAATTTGGGGATCGTATTGAGACGCACAAGATTATTTTACAAAAATAAAACTTATATTATCCAGATGGAATATATTCCATCTGGATTTTTTTCTTCATGATATGTTGAATCTAGATATTTAAACGGACTGAGCTATTTTAAATCAGTTTCATCAATTATATAATTAGAACGCTTTTTATTTTTTTGAAAAGTCTTTCTCAATAATTTCATCATCGGCAGACTTATTCTATAATAAAATGGATACACATTAAGTTAGTAGTTCAGCCAGACGAGACTGAATTAACAAAAAAAAGTTATAAGCTTAAACTCCATAAATAAGCGATAGTAGTACAGAAGAATGAATGTTAGTAAGACTCAATACCCAATTCTTTCAAGCTAACGATACGGTATGGTTTATCGACAGGTAGATTAAAGTATTTTGGATTAAGACTCTCCATTTTCCATTCCAACCAAAAATTAGGGCCTAAAAAAGTACCGTTTGGGTTTGTTGTGTATTTATTAAACCCTTCCAGATTGTTGTCCGAATAAATAGTTTGATTTGGTATATCTTTAGCTACTCCACTTAAAAGCAGGGTCTCGATTGAATACGACCAGAAAGTAAGTATATGTTTATCCAGTTCACTTTTGGGTATAATAAATTTTCTGTTTGGGAATTGTGCTGTTTTTGTCAGTAGCTCCTTGTTGAATGCCATTCTTGACTTAAATACCATCCCTTGCTGATAAATTCGGCTTAAACTTATTATAATAATTACGGTTAAAAATGCGAACTTAAGGATTTTGAGTTTACCAATATTTTCAATTGTTTCTTTAAATAGGGGTACAACGACAAAAAGAGAAAGAGGCATGAAGGCTCGTTCCATCAGCATATCAGAATCGCCCTGATTATAGGTAAGCAATGTAATAGTTAAGAAAAAAACCGAGGCTGCAAGTTGCCAGACAAGTTTTATATATTCCTTTTGTAAAATGAAATAAATTATTAAAATAAATGCAAGAATTGCAAGCCAGATATACAGCCCAAAGATTCTTGTTATAAAGAATTTTGTACTGTAAGCGTGTGGTAAGTTAAGAATAGTGTCAGGCGACTTTAACAGCTCCAAAAAGAATTTCCCTTCATAAGAATTTTCGTTTGTCAGCAACACTTTTCCTAAAGCTAAGCCTCCAACAATAAATAATAAGACATAAGGCACTAGTGAATGTAACTGTTTTTTGTCGATAGCTACAAACCCAATAATAAAAATGAGCGGGTAAATGGCTACCGGATGGGCAAAAAACGCAAGAATGATTATAGCGGTGGCCAGCAGATATTGAATGAGTGAATAACGAAACCCGGAGTATTGGAGAATTGCATACACCAAAACTGAAAAAACAAGGCTTTGGTGTGTTTCAGTTACCGGGTGGAAAAATGATTGACCAATACACAAAATAAGAACAAATATGACAGCGAACCCGGCCGAAACGTTCTTGAAAAGATAAACGCAGCAAAGAAAAACAAGATAATAAAGCAAAATGAATGATGTGGAATAAATAACTGTTAACCATTTTAACCCAACTCCCAATTTCATGGACAGCAGTACAGGTATTTCAGGGAGTATAGCACCATATCTAAATGCTTCAACATTGATTTTTTCAAAATTAACGATTTTGAAAAAGTAGAATGAGGAATCGGAAAAAAAGATTCGTTCTTTATAAAAATACACAGAGAAAAGCAATAGAATAAAGAAGAAGAAATGCCCCGAGAGCGTTAAGATGCTATCGATCTTTTTATCAGATATGTACTTAAATAACGAGCTTGCCATAGTAAGAAATTATTGTTGTAAATGTTACCATCAATAGTTAATAACCATTTCGGATATATCTTTATGATATTCTGAAATTAAATATTTGATGTCTCAAATCATGTTCCCGGTTAGACCTATCCTATCAAATCTGTTTCTGAAATAATATAATTTGGTCTTTTCTTATTTTCAATAAAAAGCTTTCCCAGGTATTCTCCAATTATTCCCAACATCAACAAATTGAGTCCACCAATAAACAGTACACTCATTAAAATCGAAGTCCATCCTTGAATAGCTCTGTCAGTAAAAATATTAATGACTAAAGCATAAACCCCGTATAAAAATGCCAATGACGCAATGATTGATCCGAGGTAAATGGAGAAGCGCAAGGGTTTTATGCTAAAAGCGGTTATTCCGGATAAAGCAAATGAAAACATCTTTCTGATGGTGTATTTTGATTCTCCAGCGATCCGCTCCGCTGCTTTATATTCTATCATAATTTGTTTAAATCCAAGCCACTGAATAACAGCACGTAAAAAAATATGGTTCTCTGTAAAGTCTTTAAGCGCATCAACTACTTTTCTGTCAAGTAATCTGAAATCGGCTACTCCATCTTCGAGTTTAATGTCTGACAGACGATTGGTGAGCTTGTAAAACATTTTAGATGTTGTTTTTTTGAAAAACGATATGGAATCGTGATTCATTCTTTTTGTATATACTGACTCGTAACCTTGTTCCCACTTTTCAAGAAACAGAGGTATTAATTGCGGTGGATGTTGCAGGTCGGAATCGAGGCAGATTGCACAATCGCCTGAAGCCAAATCAAAGCCAGCTTTCAGTGCATTCTGGTGGCCAAAATTTCTGGAAAATGAAATAAAATGAACCGAAGAATCATTGGCCGCAATGTTCTTAATAATTTCCAGAGTATCATCTTTGCTTCCGTCGTTAACCAGAATAATTTCGTATTTGTAGATCTCAGGCAAATGCATTTTCAATTCCTTATAAAAGAAAGTTAAGGCCTGAGATTCATTATAACACGGAGCAATTATCGATACTTTCTTCATTTCATTCTATCTGTTTACTATTCAAAAATAGAACATATTCAAGTGTTTATTCCATTTTTATCGAATAAATACTGATATCGTTGTATTGACCTACTTTTTCTCCGAAGAATGCTTTTGTATCATCACCCAACTCGTTGTGTTTGTTAACGACTATATATTTTGCACCTAACTCAATCATTCTTTTAATTTTGGCTGTTTCGCTGTACTTGTTTCTGTAATGGTATTCAGAGAAACCTCTTAGGTTCATTAGACTTAAAGTTAAATCTGGTGTCCCATCTCCTATGCTTACTACTTTATCGTTATAGTTTATGCCAATATCTCTCAGGTACTTATCTATGCCTTGGTATTGAAGGTCAGTGATCTCCATTCTGTAATATACATAATCCCAGTAGCCCTTTTCTCTAGATTTAAGCGGGATATTATAAGTAACCAGTTTGCCATGTGGATTATAATGAGAGCGGGTTATAATCATGGCATTATTAAGAAGAAGAACTAAAATTATTGTAGCTATAATCTTTACTTTGACTGATTTAATCAGTGAAGGAAATTTGTTTTGTAACGCGAGAATGGTTGCAATTAGTATTGCGGGTATAAAAACAAGGGTATTCGTTAAAAAATAATCATGAACATCAAGTCCTTGAAAAAACAAAATCATAAAAGAAATTAGCCCCAGGAAATAAATGCCAGCTGCTCTTTTTGCATACGGATTGGTAGCTTTGGGAATTATTAGCAATAATACTAATATAAGTAACAACGCATATATCGCAAATTGATTAAAATAAACCGGTAAAACATTGAAATAGAATTTGTCAAGAATATGATGAATTGTAGATTTATCTAGCTCCCATATAGGTATTATTGATTGATTAAAAATACCCTGCAAGTTATGTTCGTTGTAGCTTCCGGCAAAAACATACCATCGCCAATAAGTATACAATATAAGAACAGATGAGAGTATGAACTTAACGAAGTGCCATTTTTTATATTTAAAAGATCCGATGTAATATGTTAAGGCAACAAAAGCGGCACCGAGAAACGAAATGAGGGCAGTTACTTTTATTAACGAAGCCAGCATAAAAAGCAAAGTAAATATGATAAGGTCACGTGTTTTTTCTCTGGTAACATACATAAATAAATAATAGAGACCTGTTAACGCAATTCCAAATGCCGGAGTATTGGGTATGAAGTTAAACCCATAATAGCCTATTATTGGTGATGAAAAAAGAAATAATACCACGAAGATCGACCAAAAGTTGTCTTTTAAGATTTTCCAAGACAACATAAGAAGATGAAATAAACCGGAAAGAAGCAAAAGAAAATTGATAAGCTTAAGAACAGCAGGAGTAATACCTGTAACTTTCCAGATTTTTGCAGTTAGGAAATACAAAATTGGAAATTCGCTAACTGTTTTACTGTTTCCATGCTCTCCAATAAATAAAATAGAAGGTTCCAGTAACTTATTATTTTCATTGAAATAGGTTAATGCAAATGAGTAGCTGTCGCTTTGGCGCCAGGCATGTATCGACATGGGGCCGGTTGAAAGAAGGTTGTTATAACCCCAGAAGAAAAAGATAAATACAAAAACTAAACAAAATATAATTGATAGTTTTTGTTTATGCGATAGCTGTTTCATTGTACGTATAACCTTTTGTTTTTAGATATGAATTTTCTTTATTGAAGGATTGTTTCATTGTTGTTTTCAAAGATATTACTTTCAATTTTTATTTGTCAACTACTTACTCTCCTTGTTTTCTGGATTCAATAGAATAAACGTATGTTCCAAATTCTTTTTTCTCTTTTGTGAAAATATAGTGCTCTTCAATAAAATCTTTTACTTCTTTTTGAGAGGCTATCACAATCGATGGAGCATCTAATTCTTTGTAATTTGCAAAATAAGTATTAGTGCCATTATCAGATACTACATTAGAATAAAATCGTATATGCGAATGATACCCGTTGTAGGCAATTCCAAGCTCTTTCAAATTTGATAGTTCCTTCAAATGGTCTCTCAAAAAATAACTAATACCCTGTGTTTCGTAGTTCCAAGTCTTTTCCTCTATTTCAAATGTGAGTTTCTTAGTGTTCTGGATAGATTTGAATAAAATAGGAGCTAAAACCAATAATGTAATAATTGTTGCAATATCCTTTCGACTTAAAATTTTTTCTAAAAGAATATTTAATTGTAAGAAGCCAAGCGTCAGGTAAATAGCAATTAATGGGAATATCGGGGCATCGTACCATGTCCCTTTACTTCCTCCGGATATTATTGCCAGAAACGAAATGCCGACGGTTAATACATACCAATAAAATAATTTTGCTTTTTTGTGTTTTGATAAAGAGAGCAATAACAACATGAATGGAAGGATATATACCCAAGGGACTAAACGTTTGTCCCACAGATTTCTAATATAGAAAAGATAATCAGAACTATGCTCGTACTTATAATTACTCGCTGTGTTGGTATACCGGGGGAGGAGTTCGTTCTCCCAAACAGCCCTTACATACCCCGGCGCAGAAATTTCTCTTAAGGCATAATACCCACCTATGAATATTAGATAGGCAAGTATGCAAAAATAGATTCTTCTGTCAGATGTTACTCTTTTTATGTTGGCACTTAGAACAACATATATCCCAATTCCCGGCACAAAAAATAACCCTGCAATTCCTTTTGTAAGTGAAGCAAATACGAGAGCTATTGTAAAGAATATTAGATAGACATTTTTACTGGTATTAATGTATTTATAAAAGAATATTAATTGGGATGTTAAAAAGAATACCAATATTGAATCATGGTCACCAGTTCTGGCAATATGATGTTCAAGATACCCAAATGATGTTAAAAGTATAAGAGACGCCAGCAAACCGAGAAATGGCTTTTTAAACTCGCTGAAAAAAAAGTAAAAAAGCAGCATTACTGTAAATAACGCATATAATGCAGATGGAAAACGGACTGCAAATTCGTTAATGCCAAAAAGTTTCATTGAAATTACTTGATTCCAGGTTAGAAACGGAGGTTTAAATCCCCAATGATCAGGCTGCCCCTCGTAATATCGAACGAAATAATTTCCATTCGTATACATTTCATAAGCGCTAACGGCATTTTTCCCTTCATCCCAAACTCGTAATGGTAATTTATCGAGATTATAAAAAAGCTGATAAAAAGCCACCACTGAAAGAATCAATAATGCTGCTATGGTGTTTATTTTGTGTGTGTTACTATGTGTGTTGCGAATAAAAGTCAGATTTTTTTTTGTCTTATTAACGATCATAAAATATTAGCGTTTTTTATGCAGCTGAGAGAAATTAACTTCTGGATTTCTAAGTCGATATTTTGCAAGATTATCTTTATAAAAATAATGTGAAATAGTTTGTGTAAAAACATGAGTTAATGTTCTTTGTGCAGTCAGATAATCGGAAGGGTTACATTTGTCATCGA
>JAFGVA010000103.1 GCA_016938235.1 Bacteroidales bacterium
ATATTGGCGTGATTTACCACTTGAAATTCAAAAAGAATTTATGGGTGGAAGTTTTCATTTAGGCGGAGGAAAAACTGGAATTGCAAGGCGTATTGGTTGGGATGAACCCTGTCTAACATTAACTTGCAGTCCTGCTCAAAAACAAACTGAAAGATGTCACCCTGAAGAAACCAGACCTTTTACAGTTCGAGAATATGCTCGTATCCAAACTTTTCCTGACGATTGGACTTTTGAGGGTTCTATGGCACAGCAATACAAACAGATTGGAAATGCTGTTCCTGTTAATTTAGGTAAAGAGGTTGGATATTCAATTGTAAAGTTTTTGAATCAGTACTACAACTTGTCAAAGCCAAGATAGTAGCTGTAATTCTCAAAAGTTATCTGGTCTAAAACTGTCCTTTTGCTGGTTTTTGTTTCTGATTTGATTTCTTCTAATGCAGAGTTTTCAGCAATTTCTTCGGTTTCTTCAACTGATTTCAGATAGTCTTTAATTGCACTTGGAAGAGCTTTGTATAATTGGAACATTGCATCTTGTTGTCCTGAAAGTAAAGCATAGAATTGGTCTCCCGAAATTTTATAAACTCTGCTATGACTGTATTCTTTTCCATTTATGTCGCCGCTCCATAATTCACAAAAACTACCTTTAGCTAAGATTTGCACCCAATAACATTTTGCTTGTTTATAGTCGTCCGCGTATCGTTTTAATTTCTGAAAGAGTGCTTCGGCTGCACTACTGTTCATAGTATTGTGTTTGTTTTTTATGTCAGCAAAAAGTGTGTTGTCCGTTGCTTTAATGTCATAACCGCTCAAGTTTCCTGCTTCAAAGCCCTTAATACCGCCTAAAATCTGTTCGTGAAAAGTTCCAATTGAATTATTAATAGATTTGTCAATCTGTCTTAAAATTTCAGATTGAATTAGTTTTTCCCCGTCAATGTCATTAAATTTTGAGTCGAAAGTCAGTTTGATTGTGTCAACCTTATTTGAGTAGAAATTTTTCTTTGTGATGTTGTTTTTCGCCTTCAAATATGCGTTGTGAAGATTCCCAATGCAGGTCAACAAATGTTCGTCCGTAATAAAGTTTACGTATTTATTTTTCATTCAATCGTGTTGTTATTAAAGTAACAAAGTTAGCATTTATTGTTGATTATCAGTCTCGGGTACGGTCTCTTTACAATTCTGACTAGCGGTAAATTTTCAAAATGAAAATTCATTCAAAATCAACATTTTAAAATTCGTTAGCAAAAGTTATCTATAATCACAAATTAAGAATTAATATATTTTTGGTTGTTTAATTCTTAGTGATTATAGGGGGAATGACGCCCAACTTATTTATATCCTTATCTGGCTCATTCTTCTAATTATTAATTTGTAAAACAAAACAATTCCGATTTGTTCTCAGTATTGAATTGATGGTTTGTTTTCATTATTTTCCTAAAAATGGGAAATCAAAAAAAAATCCGGAAAAAATCGTCAAAACGCTTGATATACGAAGATTTTGAACTATTTTAGTTTTCTATTCACTAATAATCCAATACAGTATGAACAAATCAGAATTAGTATCAGCAATGGCAGCTTCAGCAGGTTTAACAAAAGCTGACAGCGAAAAAGCATTAAACGCATTCATGGATGCAGTTAAAGGTGAAGTTAAAAAAGGCGGAAAAGTAGCATTAGTTGGCTTTGGCTCATTTTCAGTATCTGAAAGAAAAGCTCGCACAGGACGCAACCCACAAACTGGAAAAGAAATTAAAATTGCAGCTAAAAAAGTTGTAAAATTTAAAGCTGGCTCTGACCTTATTTTATAATAATTGTTGATACACAATTAAAAAAAGGCCGCATTTGATATTTCAAATGCGGCCTTTTTATTCATACAAATAATATACTACATAAGTTTATTCTCAACAATGTATTCAGCAATCTGAACAGCATTTAAAGCAGCACCTTTCTTAATCTGATCGCCAACACACCAGAAAGCAATTCCGTTTTGTGTTGTGAGGTCCTTACGAATTCTGCCCACAAAAACATCATCTTCACCGGCTGAGAAAAGAGGCATGGGGTAAGTGGTATTATCTTCATAAAGAGTTATACCCGGAGCATTTTTAAGTGCTTTCTGTACTTCTTCTACCGAAAGTTCTTTTTCTGTCTCCACCCAAACTGCTTCAGAATGATTACGCATTACCGGAACACGCACGCAAGTTGAACTTACGTCAACATCAGAATGCATTATTTTCTTTGTTTCATTAAACATCTTCATTTCCTCTTTGGTGTATCCGTTATCGGTAAAAACGTCAACCTGGGGAATAAGATTCATTGCCAGTTGGTGAGCAAATTTTTCGACTGTTGGTTTTTCACCTTTTGCAATTTGTTTTATTTGCTCTTCAAGCTCGGCCATTCCCTGGGCTCCGGCACCACTTGAAGCCTGGTATGTTGCAACGTGAATTTTCTTAATATGCGACAATTTTTCGATAGGCTGAAGACAAACAACCAATTGAATTGTTGTGCAGTTCGGGTTTGCAATAATATTTTTTGGTCTGTTCTTTACATCTTCGGCATTAACTTCAGGTACTACCAAAGGCACATCATCGTCCATACGGAATGCCGATGAATTATCAATCATTATTGCACCGTGTTTGGTAATAGTATCTGCAAACTCCTTAGAGGTTCCGCCGCCAGCCGAGGTCAGAGCTATGTCGATATCCTTAAAGTCGTCGTTGTGTTTTAATTCTTTAACCACCAATGTTTTTCCCTTGAATGTATATTTTTTTCCTGCACTACGGCTTGAACCGAATAATACTAATTCATCTAGCGGGAAATTCCGCTCATCGAGAACCCTTAGGAACTCCTGACCTACTGCGCCACTGACGCCTACAATTGCTACTTTCATTTTTAAATTCTTATTTGATGGTTAATTTGTATATAATAAAATCCCCGGTGGGGGATTTTATTCGTTATTTCTTTTGCAAAAATCGTAAATATTTTTTTGATTGCGAAAACAACACTAATTTTTAATCAAATTTACCTGCAAATCAAACGCCTTAAATGAAAAAAACATTTCAATTGTTTTTGCTTTGTCAAATTTCGGTTTGGATTTATTCGCAAGAATTAAAACTCGATTTTGAAGATTATAATATTAGTAGCTGGGAACAATCCCGTACAGGAGGCTGGCATCTTGATTCGCTTAATGCACTAAGTGGCAGGTTCTCATTGCATCATAATTATGACAATCCGGAATCAGGAATGGATATGATCTCATTTCAACATGATGATTTATGGCTCGATTCAAGCTTAACTACCTGGAATTATTCTGTTCGCTATGATTATAATCCTTCTTCGTCGAATAACTGGGCAATATGGATAGCCAGTGATCGATCTCAAGAAGAAATGTACCCGGAAGGTGTTGCCCAAGGACTTATTTTAGGAGTTAATTATAGTGGGTCAGATGATTATATTAAGCTTTGGAATCAAAAAAACGGAGTTATTGAAGAAATAGTAAATACAGCTTATAACTGGCAGGAAAAAATTGAAACAGGAAGCATTGTAAAACTGAAGGCAGAGAGAACTTTTCAGGGGGTATTCAACATTTTTATCGGAAAACCTGATGGAGAATGGGATACTATTGGCAGCGGACAGGATACTCTTATTAACAGATCTGAATATACAGGAATTTATTACAAATATAGTTCTACACAAGACAGGAAATTATGGGTTGATGAAGTACATCTGTCGGGATATTTGCAGAAAGATATATTTCCTCCCAAAATAGAGTCAGTTGAAACGAGAGAGTACAATATGGTTATTTTGACTTTTAATGAACTAATTGATACAAATATAATTCCGGCAATAAGGTTAAACAGGAATATTTCTCCCGAACGAACTTCATGGAAAACCGCAACACAGCTGGTGTGTAAATTTACCCAAGTATTCTCTGAGCAAAACCTGTTAGAAGTTTATGGGCTTATTGATATTAAGGGAAACACAGCAGAATTAATCAGTTACAGCTTTGATTTTTATATTCCTCAACCATACGATATTGTTATTACTGAAGTTTTGCCGGATCCTACACCCAGTTACGGATTACCCGAAAGCGAATACATTGAACTGTTTAACAGGTCAGAACATGTGATTAATATTGAGTCATGGAATCTTTGTATTGACAAAAATAAAATTGAGTTTCCAAATGCCGAAATATATCCTGGCAAATATTATCTGATAACTGATAAATCAACTGTTGAAGACTACCCTGATTCTGTTTCTGTAATAGGAATTAATAAATTTCCTGCGCTTCCGAATGATGGAACTGAACTTATTCTGAGAGACAAATACGGGACTTTAATATTTGCTGTTGATTATTCTGAATTCAACTATATAACAGAATATAAGCAGGATGGAGGCTGGTCATTTGAAATGGCAGATATTAATAATCCCTGCATTATAAGCGAAAACTGGCAGGAAAGTAAAAATGCACTTGGTGGAACTCCCGGCTATGTAAATTCAATACTTGCAAATCTTATTGACACCACGCCGCCTGGTGTGATGCGGACAGTATCATTGGGTTCAAACAGGATGAAGATTTTCTTTTCTGAACCCATGGATAGTCTGTCTTTAATCGAAACCGGCAATTATTCAATTTCTGTTGCAGATATTTCTCTAATAAATATTGTGCCAACCACTCCCTTCTTTAAAGATGCAGAGATAGTATTTTCCAATAATATTATAGCGGATGAGATAATTAGTATGCAATTATCCGGGGGAATAATGGATTGTTCAGGTAATCAGTTAACCGATACATGCATTTATTTTGGTTTAGCGAAAAATGCTGACAGTTCCGATATATTGTTAAATGAAGTTTTATTTGAAGCAAGCGATAGCGTTCCTGAATTCATTGAACTATATAACAATTCAAACAAAGTCATTGATTTAAAATCATTTTCTATTGGTTTTTCAACAAATCAAAATGAGATATTAAGCGGAGAAATAATGCTTTGTTCTTCAAATCTGCAGTTACTTCCAAATGAATATATAGTTTTTACCGGGGAAAAACAGCAACTTATTACACAGTACCCGAATTCTCCGCAAAGCCAGATTATTGAAGTCAATACCTGGAAGAACCTATCTAACGAAGGTGGTTTTATTACCTTACTCGACTCATGGGGTAATGTGATGGACAAAGCCATATATGGCCCTGAAATACAGTTTAGTTTATTGAATGAAACCCGGGGAGTTTCACTAGAAAAAATAGCATTCAAATCCGATGGTTCCCGAACCGACAGTTGGCATTCAGCATCGCATGAGGTAAATTATGCAACTCCGGCCTTAGTAAATTCGCAGGCAATGCTTATTAATAGTGAAACCATAGGAAATGTTTCAATTCGGCCTGATGAGTTTAGTCCGAACAACGACGGATTTGAAGATTATGCAGTAATATATTACAAGTTTGAAAAGCCCGGTTATCTGGCAAGCATCTATGTTTTTTCCAGTGATGGATTATTAATTAGCACCATCGCAAATAATGTGTTGTTTGGAGCATCAGGTGAATATACCTGGGAAGGCACAGATGACAGCGGAAACAAAATCCCAATGGGTTATTACATAGTATATATCGAAGCAATTCATCCCGAGGGGGAAGTATTCAATTACAAAAAGGCAGTTTTGGTATTGCCGTAAAATAAAAAACCCATTGATTTATCATCAATGGGTTAGAAAATATTTTGTATAAAAACTAAAGACTATTTACGTGTTTAGTCAGGCTTGATTTTAAATTAGCCGCTTTGTTTTTATGTATTGTATTTCTTTTAGCCAGTTTATCAAGCATAGCAGATACTTTTGGCAACATTTCAGTTGCTTCTGCTTTATCAGTAGATTTTCTAATTGCTTTAATAGCATTACGGGTAGTACGTGCATGGTATTTGTTTTCTACCTTAATTGCTTCGTTTTGTCTGATTCTTTTAATTGAAGACTTATGATTTGCCATTATTATCTTTTTAATAAATAAGTTACCTCGTTTTTTGGAGCGACAAAATTAGTTAAATTTTTAAATAGGAAAAATTTTCTACCTAAAAAATACAGCTTTCCACCTTTTTTATTTAAAATTACAACTTTTCACATCTTATTGGACATCATAAATCGATGGAGTAGGTTTTCGTTTAAGAACAATTGCAGTTCTTGGGGGCAGATAAAGTTTTAGCCAGTCTTGTCCGCCAACTCCGCCAGAACGACTAGAAACATAAGCGATTGACTCATTAATATTTCCAAACCCACCATAATCCGGAGAATCTGTATTCAGCACAACAGAATATTTTCCTGGATGGGCATGGATTCCATAATCAGTAAATGCCCTGTCGGGACTAAAATTAAAGACAAACAGCAACAATCCTCTATCAAAAGCCAAAACATGGTTCTCCCTGTTCTCATGTTTTAGGTTACACCATTTTTCATGTAAAAATGCGTATTGTTCTTCCAGATTAAGCATATCCCTGTCAAAATCAGCAAGCCAATAAAATTTAAGGTCTTTATTGTCTAGAAGGCTCCATTGCCTGCGTGCATATTTGTAAGACCAGTTATTTCCCTCACGGGGAAAATCAATCCACTCGGGATGGCCAAACTCATTACCCATGAAGTTTAAATATCCTCCGCCATTGGTTGCAAAGGTGATTAAACGAAGCATTTTATGAAGTGCCATGCCACGATCAATAACAAGACTTTGTGTACTTTTATTCATATTCCAGTACATCTCTTTGTCGAGTAATCTGAAGATAATGGTTTTATCCCCTACTAATGCCTGGTCATGAGATTCGGCATAATTAATTGTTTTTTCACCAGTTCGTCTGCTTGTTAGTTCATGAAACATCTCGCTAACATTCCAGCTTTCATCAGCTCTTTCTTTAATTAGTTTTATCCAGTAATCAGGAATGCCCATAGCCATTCTGTAATCAAAGCCGATGCCTCCATCTGTAATCGGCTCTGCCAGGCCTGGCATACCGCTCATTTCTTCAGCTATTGTAATTGCATAAGGATTTACTTCATGAATAAGTAAATTTGCTAATCCAAGGTAGTTTATTGCATCAACATCCTGGTTTCCGTCATAATAGAATGCGTAGCTGGTAAAATCTCTTGAAAGTCCGTGATCATAGTATAACATGCTTGTTACTCCGTCGAACCGGAAGCCATCAAACTTGTATTCTTCAAGCCAGAACTTGCAATTAGAGAGCAGAAAATGTAAAACATGCTCCTTCCCGTAATTAAAGCAAAGTGAATCCCAGGCGACATGTTCCCTGCGTTCGTTGCTATGAAAATACAGGTCTGGTGTTCCATCGAATTTACCCAATCCTTCATTTTCATTTTTAACAGCATGAGAATGAACAATGTCCATGATGACCATTATTCCCATTCCATGAGCAGTGTCGATTAATCTTTTAAGATCATCCGGAGAGCCAAACCTTGATGAAACCGCAAAGAAATTTGAAACATGATACCCAAATGAACCATAATAGGGGTGCTCCTGTATTGCCATTAACTGAACGGTATTATACCCGGCTTTGTTAATCCGGGGAAGGATGTTTTCTGTAAAATAATTGAAGCTACCTACATTTTCTTTTTCAGTAGCCATCCCTACATGCGCTTCATAGATGAAAGGATGTTTAATGGTTTTTCCCGGCGACTGGTTCCTCCAGTTAAAATCATTGTAAATCCAGACAACAGCATTAAAAAGTTTTGTTTGTTCGTCTTGCAGGCAGTATTTTGCATAGGATGGAAGGCGGTCTCCCATTCCACCTTCCCAGTATATTCTTAATTTGTATTTGTCGCCTTGTGTTAAATCCTTTTTCTCAAGAATAATCTCCCAGTTTCCGTTATCGAGTTTTTGTAATCTGTAATTTTCTGTTTCCTGCCATCCGTTAAAATCGCCAACAAGAAATATTTTATTAGCATTTGGAGCAAACTCTCTGAAAATCCAGTTGTTTTCTATGAGGTGTAAACCATAATACAGGTGTCCTGTTGCAAAATCAGACAAGTTTTGTCCTTCATTTACCAGCTTGTTTTTTAGGTTGAATACGGCTTTTGTCCTGGCTTCAATGATTCCTGCAAAAGGTTCCAGCCAGGGATCATCCCTTACAATCTTGGGTAGTTTACTCATAAGTAGTATTTAACTTATTAAAGATAGAGATAAACATGCAAAATGAGAACTCAATAGCAAAATTTATCAGTAAGAGTTTTTTAGTCGGGACTACATCATTTTTAGTTCTATGCGTTTTCCTTCTTATGATTTTACTAACTTTGCGTTTCCAAAAAAAAATAAACTTGAAGGTAAACAGAAGCTTAACAGGAGATATAAATAAGAAAACAATTGCCACATTGGGGATTTTTGACGGTGTACATCTGGCCCATCAACAAATACTTTGCAGAATTAAAGAACTTTCTGAGCAATTGAACAAAGAAAGTATGCTTATAAGTTTATGGCCGCATCCGAGGTATGTATTGAACAAAGATGCCGAAAACTTAAAGCTTATTTCCACCTTGGACGAAAAACTTGAGAAGATCAAAGAATATGGCATTGATAATGTTTTGTTAATACCTTTTGATAAGCAGTTTGCTTCGATACCATTCGATAAGTTTATTAAGAAGATCCTGGTCGATAAATTGCAAATTCAACACCTGGTTGTTGGTTTTAATCACCAGTTTGGTAGAAACCGGCAAGGAAATTTTGAGAATCTTAGAACATTTGCCGAAAAATATGGTTTTGTAATAGAACAACTTAATAAGGCAGAAGTAAATAATGTAGGTGTTAGTTCGTCAACCATCAGGAAAAATATTTATGAAGGAAATATTGAGATGGCTAACCAGATGCTAGGTTACATATTTTATATCAAGGGTAAGGTTGTTCATGGCAATAAGGTTGGCAGAAACCTTGGATTTCCAACGGCCAATATCTCAATTCCTGAAATCTACAAGATTATTCCTGCCGATGGGGTTTATGCTGTGGAAGGGGTAATTGAAAATAAAAAATATCAGGGGATGATGAATATTGGAACCAGACCAACATTTGGAGACAAAGGTGTTAAGGTAATTGAGGTTAATTTCTTTAACTTTAACCAAAATATTTATGAAAAAGAAGTAAAACTTTTTTTTCATAAACGAGTAAGAGAAGAGAAGAAATTCGCATCTATCGAAGAATTAATAAAGCAAATTGAAAACGATAAAAAACAAATTGTAGATTATTTAACAAGCATAAAAAAACAAAAATGAGTAACGGAACAGTTGAACAAGTGCTTCCATATAAAGTAGCGGACATGAGTCTTGCTGAATTTGGAAGAAAAGAAATTGAAATCGCTGAGAAAGAAATGCCTGGATTAATGGCCATCAGAAGAAAACACGCAAGCGAAAAACCCTTAAAAGGGGCTAAAATAATGGGTTCATTACACATGACCATCCAGACCGCAGTACTTATTGAGACTTTGGTTGAACTTGGAGCTGATGTGCGTTGGGTTAGCTGTAACATTTTTTCGACCCAGGATCATGCAGCTGCAGCGATTGCCAAAGCAGGAGTTCCTGTGTTTGCATGGAAGGGCGAAACTTTAGCAGAATACTGGTGGTGCACCGAACAGGCGCTTACCTGGCCTGATGGTTCGGGTCCAGATATGATTGTTGATGACGGCGGTGATGCAACCCTTATGGTTCATAAAGGATTAGACATTGAGAAAGATCCCTCTCTTTTAGATTTAGATTATAGTGATGAAGGAGATGACTTCTTTGAATTAATGAAAATTCTGAAAAGAATTTATAGTGAGACTCCTTCAAAATGGTCTGCTGTTCACAAAAATATAGTTGGTGTTTCTGAAGAAACAACCACCGGAGTTCATCGTCTTTACCAGATGATGGAAGAAGGAAAACTATTATTCCCTGCCATAAATGTAAACGATTCAGTAACAAAATCGAAATTCGATAATCTTTATGGTTGTCGCGAATCTCTGGCCGACGGTATTAAAAGAGCAACTGATGTGATGGTAGCCGGTAAAGTTGTAGTAGTTGCCGGTTATGGTGATGTTGGAAAAGGTTGTGCACAGAGCATGCGTGGCTTTGGTGCCCGGGTTATAATTACTGAAATTGATCCGATTTGTGCACTTCAGGCAGTTATGGAAGGCTACCAGGTAACAACCATGGAAGAAGCTCTTTCTGCAGGTGATATTTTTGTTACTACCACAGGAAACAAAGATGTGATTACAGCCGGGCATATGTCAATGATGAAAGACCAGGCAATTGTTTGTAATATTGGCCATTTCGATAACGAAATTCAGGTAAACAAACTCGAAAAGTGGGCGGGTATAAAGAAAGAAAACATTAAACCACAGGTTGATAAGTATGTTTATCCTGACGGACATTGTATAATTCTTCTGGCTGAAGGTCGATTAGTAAACCTGGGTTGCGCAACCGGTCACCCATCATTTGTGATGAGTAACTCATTCAGCAACCAGACATTGGCTCAGATGGAATTATGGAAAAACAGATATGAAGTTGGTGTTTATACTTTACCAAAGCATTTGGATGAAGAAGTAGCAAGACTGCACTTAGGTCAGCTTGGTGTTAAGTTAACTCAGCTTACAGATGCACAGGCAAAATACCTTGGAGTTCCGGTTGGCGGTCCCTATAAACCTGATCATTACAGATACTAGCCTGAGTGAAAAAATTAAATAGTTGATTTTTTTAACTCTTTAATTTACAAACGTCAGTGGAATTTTTTATAAGCTTTTAAATTTTTCCGGATAGTATAGAGAAGAGGATGTACAAAAAGTCCATTTTTCATCATCCTCAACTTCCTGTCTGTTGGCATACAGGGATGGGGGATCTCCTGGTTAGGTGTACTACTGTTATTAGGAGATTCCCTTTCATAATATTCGGTATTCATGGAAACCTTTGGCTCGTGGCTATAAGGAGCAATGGCGGTGTTTGGCACTCTTGAGGCCCTTCTGTTAAAGTTAATCGAGTTAGGTTTGGGAGGTTTCGCCCATACTAAGAATCCAATTCATTCTACCATTTGTATTGGCTTTATAAATGGATGCAGTTTATTTCCGGATCAAATAATCTGAAGGAGGTTTTCCATATTTTCGCTTAAACATTTTTGTAAAATACGAAGGAGATGTAAACCCTGTTTGGTATGCAATTTCTGCAATGGAACAATTGGAGCATTCCATTAAATTTAATGCCTCTTTAAGCCTGATATCTCTGATAAATTCAACAGCCGATTTACCAGTAAGGGCTTTAATTTTCCGATAAACATTACTTCTGCTTAAGTTCATTTCGAAAGCGAGGTTTTCAACATTTAAATCAATATTGGTAATGTTTTCTTGAACAAAAGTAATGGTTTTTTCAATAAAGCTCTGGTCTATTTTGTTTCCAGGCAGGCTTTTGTAAGCTATAGATATGTCTTGGTTAAAGAGTTTGTATAAGTTTTTTCTCGATTGTATAAGCTGGTTAATTGTAGCTACTAGTAAATTTATATTAAAAGGTTTCGTAATATATGCATCAGCACCAGCCTCGGCACCTTCAATTTGATCAGGTATCGTACTTTTTGCAGTAAGTAATATTACAGGAATATGAGACGTTCTTATATCGGTTTTTATTGACGAACATAGCTCAAAGCCGCTCATTTGGTTCATAATCACATCACTGATAATTAAATCAGGAACTGTAAATTGGGCAAGTTCGACTCCCAAATCGCCATCTTCGGCTTGCTTTATATTATAAATTGCGCCTAATTCTTTTGCGAGAAAATTCCTGAGATCATCATTATCTTCAACAATTAAAATTTCAGCTCTCTCACTCGATTCGTTCTGTAAACCAGCATCATCAAATCCTTCGTTTTTAAAAATACCTGCAACAAGCTTACTGTCATCAATCTGGGAGGATTTCGGCATTATTTCTGCTTTGGCATAGGATTCTTTATCTGTTGGCAAAGTCACGGTAAATTCAGTTTTAATTCCGGGATAGCTTTTTGCTTCAATTTTTCCGTGGTGTATTTCAACAAGGGATTTGGTTAATGCCAAGCCAATACCGGTACCCATTTTATTCTTATTGGTTGATTTAACCTGGTAAAATTTATCAAAAATAAAGGGTAATTCTTCTTCCGGAATACCGCATCCGTGATCTATTACTTTAATTGATACATACCGGGTACTTGCATTTATTTTTTCTTTATGTTTTAAAGTGGCATTGTCAATATCATTATCTCTTTCATAAAAACTATTCACTTTTATATGAATTGTTTCTCCATCGGGTGAGTATTTAATTGCATTCGACAATAAATTAAGCATTATTGTTTCTACCTTTTCAGTATCAAACCAGGCTAACAGCTCATTTTGTTCTGATTCAAGTATCAGTTTTAGTTTTCTTCTTTTGATTCTAATTTTAAAATAATTTACTATATCGGATACAGAAGCCAGAATATCGCCTTCTTGCACAGAAAGCATTATTCCACCTTCTTCGAATTTCCGAAAGTGTAATAAACTGTTTGTGAGAAGAAGCAAACGGTTAGCATTACGTTGAATAATATAAAGTTGATCTTTCAACGCTGAACTGGAATTCTTAATTAAACTATCTAATGGGCCAATAATCAGGCTCAATGGTGTTCGAAATTCATGCGAAACATTCGTAAAAAACTCAATGTTTTTTTCGTTCATTTCATGCTCAGCTTCTTTTGCTAATTTTTCTTTCAGTAATTGGTTTTTAATTTTTATTCGGCCTTGCCAAATTTTGAAAGCAACTAAGCCAAAAACAAGTATGAGGGAGATATAAATTATGTATGCCCACCAGGCTTTCCAAAGCGGAGGTAATATTTGAATGTTTAGTTTTCGGGGTACAGTGGTCCAGACACCGTCGTTGTTAGACCCCATAACATAAAAGGTGTATTTGCCTGATTCTAAATTAGTATAGCTGGCAATCCTGTTGTTACCGGCATCAATCCATTTTTCATCAAAACCTTCCAGCTTATATTTAAACTTATTCCGCCGGGGGCGAGTGTAGTTTAAAGCCACAAACTCAATAGAAAAGGAGGTTTGATTATGTTTTAGAGTAATGTTATTGGTAAGTGAAATATGTTTTGTTAATGGGCTGTTTTCATCACCAATAGTAGCAGGAATGTTGTCTAAAATCAGATTTGTTAATTGAATAGTTGGCTCCAACTCATTTTTTGTAATCTGTTGGGGGTAAAAAGTATTGAAGCCTTTTTCGTTTCCAAAATATAGTTTACCATCTGATGCACGAAAGCATGAATTTGGATTAAACTCATTTGAATTTAATCCATCTTCTTGAGTGTAATTAGTAAAACTGAGAGAGTCATAATTGAATTTTGTAATACCTCTGTTGGTGGTTATCCATAAATTACCATTTTTATCTTCCAGCATACCCCTTGTGGTATTACTAATCAGTCCATCTTTTTTTAAGAAATTTTCATGAATGTTTTTATCAAAGTCAATAATATATATTCCATTGTTTATTGTACTTAAACAAACTCTGTTTTTTAAATCGATTATAATTGAATTAACCATTAACCTTGTACTAAAATCTGAGCCAATCTTCAGTTTTATTTCTTCAATGAATGTAATTTTTTTGTTTTCAAAAGCAGCCCAGTAGAGTCCGTTTAATGTGCTTAACAAGTACCTGTTGTTATATTCAACAATATTGGTAACGTAGCTATAAGAATTGGATGATACAGATAGCTCCTCGTTTATGATGTATTCAAACTCATCGGTTTTTTTATTATAGAGGAATAGACCACCTCCGGATGTACATGCCCAAATATTGTTTTTTGAATCGGTTTTTAGGGTATTGAGGTTTTTAATTTCATCTCCATTAGAATGTATAAGGCTGTAATTTTTAATATGTTTGCCGCTGATATCAAATCGATCAATACCACCTGCCCACATCCCAACCCAAAGATTTTTATTGTTATCGATTAAAACAGTGTTGACGGCATTGTTCTCAATTTTTTTGAATTTGTTTGTGTTATATAGTTGCTTTTCAATTCGCTTCGTTTTTGTATTAAAATAGCATATTCCTCCACCATCGGTACCAATCCAGATGCCACCAGTATTATCTTCGGCAAATGCTTTTACATTATTGTGAGTTAAACTATGCTCTGGTTGGCTAAAATTTCTTTTATACGATTCGAACTTATCAAATTTGCTGTCAATTATATTAATGCCACTAATTGCTGTTCCTATCCATATTCGGTTTTCTGAGTCGCAGAATAATGACCATATCGAATTGCTGTTGATACTCTGTTCGTTTCCTTCTTCGGTTTTGAAGGTCTTGAAATACTTAGCGTCATTCGAGATTAAGTAAAGGCCATTATTTTCAGTGCCAACCCAAATATTTCCTTTTAAATCTTCGCAAAGCGATAATATTACATTATTTTTTGGATGATTGGGGGTATTAATTTCATCAAAAGGTATAGCAGAATAATTGTTTTTTTCTTTTTTTAACCTGTATAAGCCCGAATTCCTGGTAGCTATTAATAAATCACCTTTTGTATCAATAAATAAGGTTGTAATATCTTCTTTACTTAAGTTTTCAAAAATTTTTAATTGAACATCTTCTGGCTTTGTTCCAGAAACTTCCTTATTCATCCAATATAATCCGTGGAGTGTGCCAAGCCAGATTTTATTGTCGAACTTAATAAGGCTGTTTATGTTTTTTGCATTATGATTTTTGAAGGGATAATGTTTAATTGTTTTTTCGTTGTAATTGTAGGCTTTTAAACCGTCACCAAAAGTGGAAATCCAAATCCGGTTGGTATCATCAATATAAATATCAGAAATATAATTGTATCTCAGACTAACTAATCCCGAATCTGTTGATCCAATATCAATAAAATTATCCAGTTCTCGGTTGTACAGATTTAGACCTTTTGAGGTTCCAACCCAAATAAGACCCTGTTTGTCCTCAACAATTACGTTGACTACGTTATGGTTTATACAGTTAATTTCATTAGGTTTATGCTCATACAATGTTTGGTTTATCCCATCAAACCTGACTAAACCTTCGGAAGTGCCAAACCACATATATCCTATATGATCTTTTAAAATACTGTTAATACCGTTATAAGGGAAGTTTTCGGGAAAGGTATGAAAGGCTATATTCTGGTTTATAGTCCAATCATCATTTGGAGCAAATTCACTATCAATGGAATCTTTGCCGTTTATTATGCTTGAGGCATCTACATTTACTGCTAGTAATCCGGCAACAACAAAATATAAAAATACTATTGGTTTGCTCTGAAACTTCATAAATATCAGCTCTTTCAAAAAAAAATACCTCTTCTATATATTCAGCATGATCAAATTTACAATTTCATGCCGGAAATCAATTCTCCGTGGTATTTATATTTCGCTAAAAAGGAAAAAAACAGCAGGTGAAGTTACTACTAATTTTAAGCAATAAAAACAGCACAAATAAGCACATCTGTTATATTGTTTGCAACCAATGTTACATCAATTTTATTATTAACACGCTATTTTTAGAGCACACAAATTGAGAATGGATTAATACTTTATAAGGTCGGTGAGTTAAATCTATGGGATAATAATAATGGGTTTTAAGAATCGATGTACTTTTTTATTTACTAATACTTTAATCATTATGAAGAAAAATTTATCTTTAGTTTTATTGCCACTTTTATTATTATTTTTTGGCAATATTAATGCTCAAGTCCTGGTTGCCGACTGGGATACTCAAGACCCTGCCAATTGTTACCCTTGGTCTGGTACCACAAACCAGAATGTGTCGAACCCTGATGCCTCCGGTATAAACACAAGTGCAGAGGTACTTGAATATGTGCGTGCCGGTGGAAATCTGTATGAGTCTTTTATTATTGAATTTACCGAAGAAATTCTTATTAAAAATCCTGTTCTCAAATTTCAGGTATATTATCCTGCTGCGAGTACCGGAGCACTTAATGTTATTTTGAATGATTCGGATGGTAAGAGAGTTGGTATTATATCAAAAACAATTACAACAAAAGACGAATGGGTGGATGTGTCAATCGATTTTGCAGGTTCTTTACTCCCTGCTCAGAAGTGCAAGCAATTGCGAATTGATGTTGATCATGGTACCGATAATTCTTTAACCTACTATTTCGACGACTTACGTTTTGAATCTGGATTTTCAAGTGGAGACGATGTTGTTATAGCAAGGGAAAAATTTGCGGGTAACCCAAATACCTGGGAAAGTTATGCCGGATATGTAAAAGATGCCACTAACTGGACCTGTGCCAACGGAAGAATAAGTAACGATACAATTGTTATAAACCGCTATCCTGGAGCAACAACCACTACTGGTTATGTTTACCCTGAACCGTCAGGTGTAGCCATGGTCGAACTTGGACAGGATGGAGATATAAATGGTACCGATACCTTAATATTATCAGGTATTGACGTGAAAAACTTTACCGACTACAGGATTATTTTCTCGTCGGGGGGCTATTACAATACAACTGCACCGAATGTTTGGTTAAAAGTTGATAACGGAGCCTGGTCGGAATTGACTTACACTGCCCTAGACTCAGTTAATAATCAAATTATTCAACATGAAATAGCAACTGGTGTCACTTCTGCCGATTCAATTGCCATTATGCTTACAGAAAGTGCAAGCTGGAAAGGTCAGTGGCTTGACGATTTGGGTTTAATAGGAACTCCTGTATCTGTTAGTTCAATAGGCGTTTCCAGCGAAGGAGATGCAACTACTCTTAAATTAGATAATACGCTCAAAATGTCATATGCTGTAAGCCCTCTTAATGCTCTTATAAAAGAAGCTGAATGGTCAGTTGTTGCTGGTACAGGAACAGCTTCTATCAGCAGCGATAGCATATTAACACCCATAACTGTCGGAACTGTTACTGTTAGGGCAACAGCTAAAGATGGTAGTGGTGTTATTGGGGAGAAAACTATAACTATTCTTAATGCTGATGCTACAGGAATTGAAGTTTCAAGTACAGGTGATGCAACTGAAATATCAACCAATGATGGTACATTACAAATGATTGCCACTGTAACACCTGCAAATGCCAGTCAGGATGTAGTTTGGACTTTGGAAGATGTGAGCGATTCAGATACCGCATCAATTTCTTCCGACGGGCTGTTAACAGCAATTAGAAATGGTATTGTTGGTGTTAAAGCAACTACCGATGATGGAACCGATCTATCAGACGTGATGTATATAACACTTAGCAGCCAGATTGTTGAGCCAACGGCTTTAGTTATTGCAGATGCAACTGTTGATCAGCAAGGAGTTGCTGTTCAAATGACAATTGAATCTTCTACTCCTGAAGATGCCGATAAATCTGTAACATGGAGCATTGAAAGTGATGATGCTGATACCGCAACAATTACAACAGACGGATTATTAACGCCAATACGCAATGGAGTAGTAACGGTAAAAGCTACTTCTTCGTTAGCAGGAGTATCTGTATCTGCAACCAAAGATATTACTTTAACTAATCAGGTTATTGATTTAGAGAGTATTAGTATAACTGGAGATAATATTACTACTAATGCCGGAACTTCGCAAATGACTGCAGTTTTAACTCCCTCAAATGCAGCTGATGTAAGTATTGTTTGGTCGCTAAGCAGTGGTTCTGACAGTTTAAAAGCAACAATATCAGCTTCTGGTTTGATTACGGCTTACAGAAATGGATCAATTACTGTAGTTGCTGTCGACGAAAATTCAGATATTCAGGGCACTAAAGACTTAACAATTTCAGGTCAGGTCTTGGTTGATAGTATTGGATTAATTGGAGCTGATAATGTAACAACAATTACTGAAAGTGGCGGAAGTTTACAAATTAATGCAGAGATTCTGCCTGTCGATGCCAGAATTCAGGATATAGTATGGAGCGTTTCAGACAACACGCTGGCATCTGTTAATCAAACCGGATTGGTTCAAGCTAAGGCTAACGGCGATGTATATGTAATTGCCACAGCAATAGATGACGGAGCCCGTGCCGATTCGATTCAGATTTCAATAAGTGGTCAGGTACTTGTTGCCGATGTTAATATCTTAACAGATAGCGATACCATTAAAGTTAACGGAAGTACATTAACTCTTCCAATCGATGTTAGCCCGAACAATGCATCGGACACTACTGTTACATGGAGTATTATTAGCAGCGATGCTGACACTGCCTCGATTGATTCTGAAACCGGGTTGATTACTCCAATTAGAAATGGCAGTATAAAAGTTATGGCAGTTGCCAATGCCAATTCAGACATTAAGGATTCAGCTATTGTAGTTATTATGAACCAGATAGTGGCGCCAACCAATGTTGTAATTATTAACAATGCTGATGTGGATTCAATTCTTATAAATGATGGAACTCTGAATTTAGAGGTAAACCTTACTCCATTAGATGCTTCAGCAGATATAAGCTGGAGTGTTGATGAAAGTGATGTTGATACCGCATTAGTAGATGAAAATGGTGTTGTTACAGCTTTACGTAATGGTACCATTAAAGTAATTGCCGTTTCAAATATTGACAATTCAGTAACCGATACTTTTGAAATTGCAATAATTAACCAGGTTGTTGAACCAAGCTCGATTTCGATTGAAGGAACAGACAATGCTACTACAATTGAGTCTGATAAAGGCACCTTAAAATTACTTATCACTACAACGCCCGCCGATGCCGATAAAAGTGTTACTTGGTCAATTGATGCTGAAGATACCGGAATAGCTTCTGTTGATGACTTAGGTGAAGTTACTGCATTAGAAAACGGAACTGCCTCTGTTATTGCAATATCAATTCATGATTCTGAGGTTGCTGATACTTTTGAAGTAACAATTACAGGTCAAATTGTATTGGTTACATCAATTGAAATTATAGCTGAAGGTGGTGCAACAAGCATTGATAGTGAATCAGGCACCTTGCAACTTACAGCAACTGTTAGACCCGATAATGCAACTGATAATTCGGTAGAATGGAGTTCAAACGATGAAAATATAGCTACTGTATCAGAAAGCGGCTTAGTAACAGCCATTGCCGACGGTTCGGTTACAATTACTGCATCCGCACAGGATGGCAGTGATGTTGAAGGTTCAATTAACCTAACAATATCGAATCAAACCGTAGGATTATCCGATATACATTTCAATACACTCGAAGTTTATCCTAACCCGGTAAGTGATAAATTGTATATCGAGAATTTAAATGGTGTATCAATGGTTAAACTAATAAGTTCAACTGGTGCTGTTTCCAATGTAACGAGTGAATTCATTACAAACAATAGCATTAATGTTTATGAACTTCAATCAGGTTTGTACATTATACAATTAATAGCCAACGATGAAGTTTTTAAAGCGGTATTTATTAAGGAATAAAAAAAGAGAATGGGTTAATAATTAACCATGATAATAAAAAGAGGCTTCCTTGTTTCTATGCAGGAAGCCTCTTTTCTTTTACAATTTTCTCAAACGGGCATCCTGTAATTTTGTGTCTCTCTTTTTAATGTCTTCCCGTTTATCATATTCTTTCTTACCTTTTGCAAGAGCAATATTTACTTTGGCATAACCCCTGTCAGAAAAAAATAATTTAGTAGCAACAATAGTTAACCCTTTTTCTTTAACTTTTCTTTCAAGTTTTTTAAGTTCGCTGGCGTTTAATAAAAGTTTTCTTTCCTGCATGGGGTCATGGTTCATATAGCCCCTGTTGGCATATTCCGAAATATGCATATTCCGGATCCACAATTCACTGTTTCTAAAGAAACAAAATGTATCTACCATGCTGGCTTTTCCCATTCTGAGGCTCTTAACTTCAGT
Organism: Bacteroidales bacterium; assembly: GCA_016938235.1. GTDB lineage: Bacteria > Bacteroidota > Bacteroidia > Bacteroidales > UBA10428 > UBA10428. The sequence continues at coordinate 19,795 of JAFGVA010000103.1, forward strand.
TCCTTTTAATACGATTCCAGCTGTATATTTATCAATAAATTCGTAATCGTGCGAAGCTTTTTTATTTCGTATTTCAATTTTATTAGCCATTCTGCATGCATAATTAAAAAGTTTTGTAAAGTAAGGCTATTTTTGTAGAAATTCAATCAAGAAAATGAGCTCACCCAATATCAATAATTCTAATCTGATTGTAGTACTTGGGCCAACAGCAACCGGCAAAACAAAATTTGCTGCAAATCTGGCATTAAAAATGAATGGAGAGATTATTAGTGCCGATTCCAGGCAGCTGTACAAAAGAATGAACCTGGGAACCGGAAAGGATTACGAAGATTATTTTGTTGAAGGAAAACATATACCATGCCACTTAATTGACATTTATGATCCGGGCTATAAGTCAAATGTTTTTGAATATAAAAAGGCGTTTATAAAGGCATACCAGGATCTTAAACTCAGAAATAGAAAGGCAATTTTGTGCGGTGGTACGGGTTTGTATATCGAAGCTGTTACCCAGGATTATAAGCTGGTAGCTGTGCCTGTTAACAGTAATCTCCGAGAAGAGCTTAAAGATAAAACACTGTCTGAATTAGAGCAAATTCTTGCCCTGTATAAAAAACTGCATAATAAAACCGATACAGACACAAAGAAAAGAGCCATTCGCGCCATTGAAATTGAAGAGTTTTATAAAACCAACATGCAAGAAGCAGGCTCCTCAATTGAAATAAATCCTGTTTTTTTTGGAATCAGGGTTGATCGTGAAATAAGAAGAGAGCGTATTACAAACCGCCTGAAGGCAAGGCTGAAGGAAGGAATGCTTGAAGAGGCGGAAAGTCTCTTAAATGAAGGAATTTCTCCTGAGGACATGATTTATTATGGCCTTGAATACAAATACCTAACCCTTCATTTAACCGGTGAAATTGATTATAAAACCATGGTTGAAAAACTTAACATTGCTATTCACCAGTTTGCAAAACGCCAGATGACCTGGTTCCGTAAAATGGAACGAGAGGGTGTGCACATTCACTGGATTGATGGAATGAAACCCATGAATGAAATGGTTGATGAGGCTTTGCAGATTATTTCTGCAAAATAAACATTAAATCGATATCAGTTCACTGCTAACCCAGTTTTTGGCTTTATCAACAGTAACAATTTTATAGACACTTTTTGAATCGGGGTTTAATACATCAACTAAAGAAAACTTCTTTTCAGAAATTTGTGGAGAGTGCACTACTTCACCAACTAATTCATCGTTCTTAAAAATTTTGTATAAATTAATAGGGTCATCGCCTGCATAAGCCGTATCCCAGCTTAGTATTATTTTATTGCTTTCAATTTTTTCTGTAATAATATTCTGAGCAGCTGTCAGGCCACCTTTAGCTTCCTGAAAATAGTTTGTTTTGCCATCCTTAACCTTTGCTGCAATTTTTTCAATGGAGGCTCTTTGAGCATGACTTAATCCGTTAGGTTTTATTTGTGCGGCTGCAATATTTTTTGTCAGCTGACATTCTTCCGGATTATCCGAAATCTGTCCTATACCAATAATCAGGGTATCAACTCCGGGTGTGGTAAGCGAATATTGAATCAAATCGGAATAGCTCATTTCCGGGCTGCCAACTTTCCGGACTACGTGGCTTGGATTGTTTGACCAGGTAGCTTCTTTGGTATACATTGCACCATCGGCAAAAGTTTTCATGCCTATAACACCCATATCCTTTGCTTTTGCAACAGGAATAACATTGTTTTGCATGTTGAGATTTAGCTTGTCATTGGCGTTAATTGCAACCAGCATTCCATCAAGTATGTTTTGATGATCACGGCGAATAAGTTGCATCATAACGCCAGCATTCCAATGTCCGGAAAAACCGAGATGCTTAATAAGTTTTTCTTCCTTTGGGTTTAGTCCAGTTTTGTTTGTTCCGTCTCTGTAATCCAGCAGGGCAGCAAGAGCTCCTATCTGTTTTGCTTTTGGGTCAGGGTTATCAAGACCTTCCAGAACAGCATCAACATCGGGCTGACTTGTTATACTGTGTAACAGAACCATGTCAAGGTATGCCCCTTTGGGATAATTTCCATTGCCATCGCCAAATACCTGAGAGAGAGTTCGTTTTATATCGTCAATAGTATGAGAACCCTGTTCTCCGTTTGTCCAGTTATTCAATCCCGGAATATCAAGATTTCCCTTAGCATAACGGAGGTGTGTTTTGCTGGTAAGAAAAATCGATTTTCTTAATTTTTCATTATAAGCAGAATTACCCGGGATAAGATCTAGTTGACGAAAAGCCTTTCCATAATTCATCTGGCTGGGGCCATAAAGATTTGAAGTGTCAAAATAATTTATTCCGAGTTTAAATGCTTTCAGTATGATTGCCACAGGGTCAACATCGTCTGGTGTCCATTGAATTGACGCCTGACCACCAAGTCCGAAAGTTGTAACTTCACGGTTTGTTTTGCCTAGTCTTCTTTTTAATAAGGTTTCAGGAACATCGAAACCCGAAAAGTTAAGTGAAGGTAAGATTGCTAAACCCGAAACTGTAATTGCTGATTGTTTCAGGAATGTTCTTTTATTAATTTTCCTTGAACCCATAGCATATTTATATTGATGATATTCAAAATTACAACAACTAAACAACAATTAAAAGGATTGAAAACAACGATAAATTCGTTGTGCCTAAACTGATTTCTGATTATAAGTGTTTTAATAATTAATAATTTTAACCTTAGTCGGAATTAGGGATGAAGTGGTTATTCGAGCATACTGCTACGCTTCAAGGTTTGGTAGCGGTGGATACGAATGCAGCCTGCTCTCCCAAACGTTTCATAGAAAAAAACCGTTACCAACAAGGCAATGGAAATAATCTACTTTTATTAAATAAAACATAAAAGAATAAAACTATTGATGAAAATAATTGAATTTGAACAGATATACCATAAGTCTTTTAATGTACTTTGCAACAAAGCATACCGAATGACCAACGATGTAAATGCTGCAAAAGACATTGTTCAGAACGTCTTTCTCCGGTTTTGGAACATGAAAGATACCTTGATAATAAACACTAAACCTGAAGCTTATCTTTACAGGGCTGTTGTAAACGAAACACTAAATTATTTAGATAAGAAAAAAAGACTAACCATCATTCAAGACGATAAAGAAGCTGTGAATATTGCAAGCGGACAAACCACCGAAGAAGAAATTCACTTTAGCGAGCTGCAGCAAAAAGTAAACACATTGCTTGCCCAATTACCGCCAAAATGCCGTAGGGTGTTTTTGCTTAGCAGGTTTGAAAATATGACCTATAAAGAAATAGCTGGCTTTCTGAATATTTCGGAAAACACAGTGGACAATCACATTAAAAAAGCATTGGCGCTATTTCGAAATGAGCTGTTAATAATTATGTCAATTATAATTGAGCGGTTTTAAAAAAAATGATTTTAAAATAGCGGAACATTCCTTTTTCTCTTTCATTATATAAAAATCGTTGAATTATGAATGAAAGAAGATATTGGTTTTTAACAGGCAAATACTTGTCGAAAAACCTGGCCCATGATGAGCAAATTGAATTAGAAAGTTATATTGAAGCCGATACAGCAAACAAGAAACTATTCGAATCTCACATCAAGCTTTGGAAAAGCTTTACCGTTGGGCAAAAAGAAATAGATTTCGACTCCCTGAATTCGTGGCATGAGCTAAAAACCCGTATTACCGAAAATGAGAAACAAAAGTCAGAAAAAATAAAACATCTGACCTTTTGGCGAAGTGCTGTTGCTGCTTGCTTACTCGCTTTAATAACAATAGGCGCATTTATAATTGTTAACCAAAAGTCTGATTCTGTGGTTCTGGTAACGGCATCAGACAAACAATTATTCATTCTTCCCGATAGCACTGAAGTATGGTTAAATAAAAACTCCAGGTTGAGCTACAATTCAGAATTTGGAGATGATACCCGCAAAGTACAATTGAATGGAGAAGCTTATTTCAAAGTACAACACAATCCCGATAAACCTTTTGTTATTCTCAGCAACAAAACTTTTACTAAAGTTCTGGGGACAAAATTCAATATACGCAGTTACCATTCCGATAGTGCAGTTATTGTTTCTGTTGTTCAGGGAAAAGTTCAGTTTGGTGGAATGAAAAGCGAAAAACAAGCATTAATCCTTACAAAAAACAGTACGGGAACTTACCTGAAAAAGTCGGAAGGATTACAAAAGACCTTAACGGAAACCCCCAATGTACTAGCATGGCAAACCAACAAATTAGTTTTTATCAATAGTACTCTATCTTATGTAATTGCACAATTGGAAGATTTCTATAACATACAAATAAACCTCAATTCGCCCGAAATATTAAACTGTTCCTTTAGCGGAACTTTTAACAATCAAAGCCTTGATGAAGTGATTAAGATCCTTGAATTTACAATGAACCTGACCTTTACTCAAAATAATACTTCATGTTATTCTGTTTCAGGCCATAAATGTTCAAATTAAAATTTCTGTCATATCATAAATAAAACCATAATATCAAATGTTAAAAAAAATAATACTTCATTTGGTGTGCCTGATGATATTGCAATCGGGTTATTCCCAGGAATCTGTTTTAAAAACAAAAGTAACAGTAAACTATCAATCCACACCGGTTTCGGAAATACTTACAGATATTTCTCAAAAATATGCAATCGATTTTTATTACAATGCGGCAATTCCCGATTTGCACAAAAAGGTAACCATTAATATAAAGCAGGCAACATTAGAAATAGTTCTCAATAAATTATTTGAGAATACAACACTCATTTTTCGAATTGAAGAGGGGAAAGTATTGTTAAATACTGCAAAAACTCAAGAAACGGTTATTCATGGTTACATCATCGACACGGATAGCAAGGAAACACTAATCGGTGCAACTGTTTTAGTAAAAAACACAAGCATCGGCACCACTACCAATACTTTTGGGTTCTATAGCTTAACTCTGCAGGCTGCACCTGATAGTGTACTTTTTTCATATATTGGATATAAAGATACTATTATAGAAATTAAAAAAAGCGGTGATATAAGTCTTAATATATCCTTATCAACACAAACAATGAAAATGCAGGAAGTTGTCGTAACTTATGATAAATCAATAGTAAGCAATTCGCAAACCGGTTATACCAAACTAACCATGAACGAAGTAAAATCGTTGCCAGCATTTATGGGAGAAAGGGATATTATTAAAGCCATTCAATTGACTCCTGGTGTAAAATCAGGCAATGAATCGTCAAACGGGTTTTATGTCAGGGGCGGTGGCCCCGATCAAAACCTTATGTTGCTTGATTGTGCGACCTTGTACAATACCTCGCATTCCTTTAACCTGTTTTCCATTTTTAATCCCGATGCAATAAAAAACGTTGAAATAAACAAAAGTGGATTCCCAGCCAGGTATGGCGGCCGTCTTTCATCGGTAATTGATGTTAAAATGAAAGACGGTAACATGGAAAAAATGCAAGGCGAAGCAGCATTAGGATACCTCACCTCAAAGATTACCATAGAAGGCCCAATTGTAAAGGGAAAAACATCGTTTATCATTTCATGTCGCCGAAGTTTTATCGATGCATTATTAGGAATAACTTATAATTTGAAAGAAGCACAGGATACAGTCGAAAAACAATCGATTTTATTTTACGATGCGAGTGTGAAAGTAAACCACAAATTCTCTGATAAAGATCGTGTATATGCCAGTTTTTATGGAAGTGGCGATGGTTTTGGATTTGAATCGGAAATAAAAAACCAAGCCTTTCAATATACTTCAGTAGATGATGTGAAAATCAAATGGCGCAATTACAATGGAGCTTTTCGTTGGAACCATTTGTTTTCCGGTAAGTTATTTTCAAATACCACTTTAACTTATAGCAAGTTTAACCTCTCAATTAAATTGCAATCATCATTGGATTATTCAAATCAATTAATAACAGACTATTTATATTCAAACACTTTTGGTTCAACCATTGAGGATTATGGTATCCGTACTGATTTTGATTACTACCCCAATCCACATCATTCCATTAAGTACGGGGGTTCAGCCCAAACTCATAAATATCAACCAGGAGTGTCAACCTATCAACTTAGCGATGCAACATCTTTAATTGACACAGTTTTTAAGAATGATTATTATTCGAACAATTTTTTTTGTTATGTTGAAGATGACATTGAATTAACTTCAAAAATAAAAGCCAATACAGGCTTGCATGTTTCACTGCTTGCTGCCGGCAATAAAATTTATCCGTCGTTACAGCCTCGGTTATCATTACGTTACAGCTTATCTTCATCTCAGTCAATGAAGGCTTCGTATTCAAAAATGAGTCAGAATATTCATCTGCTAACCAATAGTAGCCTAGGGCTTCCATTCGATTTATGGGTGCCGGCAACCGATAAAGTATCCCCCATGAACGCCCATCATTACAGCCTTGGATACTCCCTTGAGTTTCATGATAGAAAATATGAGTTTACAGCCGAAACCTATTTAAAACAAATGGACAACCTTATTGAATATGCTGAGGGTGCAAATTTTACTGATACACGCATTCCATGGTACGATAAAATTATTACCGGTGGCAAAGGCAAATCATATGGTTTGGAACTGTTCATCCGAAAAAAATCAAGAACATTAACCGGTTGGGTTGGCTACACTTTATCGCGGGTTCACCGTTCATTTAATGAAATAGACAATGGGAAAGCTTTTCCTTATAAATTCGACAAGAAGCACGATTTATCAATTGTTGCAATATATAAATTAAGCGACAAAGTAAATTTTTCGGGCTCGTGGGTATTTAGCACAGGTAATGCTCTTACTTTTGCAGAAGGAACCTATCCTGCTGCCCAAAACTTCTTTTATTTTTCAAATAATCAAAGTACAGGTAGCATACAATATTATACCGGACATAATACCGTTCGCATGCCCAATTATCATCGATTAGACCTAGGTGTTAATTTCGTCAAAGTAAAGAAACATGCTATTCGCACATGGAATATTTCAGTATATAACGCCTATGCTCGACGAAATCCATTTTTTATTTATGCCACTACCGATGATTATGGAAACCGGAAAATGAGACAAGTAGACTTGTTTTATTTTGTGCCTTCATTTACTTATTCATATAAATTTTAATTAAAGCCAACTCAAAATGAACAATCAAGTAATACGAACCCTGAATAATGGAATTGTCTTTCGTAACGGCATATTAGTGTTTTGCTGCCTTATTTCTTTGCTTTTCATTCTATCCTGTGAAGCCGATTTGAAATATGATTTAAACATGAATGATTTCAAACCACAATTAGCCATAAATTGTACATTTACCAATGATAGCTTATGGCGGGTATATGTTTCAAAATCGTCGGGCATACTTGCAAACGAAAGTTGGGATATAGTTAACAATGCCGTTGTTACTATTTCTGATTCGAATGAAATTATTTCTGTTCTTGACCCAAACGGTATCGGACAATACACCTCGCAGCATAAACCACAATTCAATCAACGCTATAATTTGAAAATTACTGTACCCGGGTTTGAAACCATTGAAGCCTCTGATTTTCAACCCGAACAAATTCAAATTGATGGAATTTATTTTACTGACAGCATTTCTTTGGAAGAAAATGAATACCTGTCGCAAGTTTCAATAAGTATTTCTGATAATGGGTCATTGACAAATTTTTACCAGATAATAGTTTATCAAAAAGATAACAATAATCAAATTGTATCATTAATGCTAAAATCGGACGATCTTGCAATTGAAAACTCTGCAAATTATAATATCACAGGCGGAAACTCCAAGTTTAAAGAATACCTGGTGGCAAATGACCAGCTTTTTAATGGTACAATTTATAGCTTCAATTTAAAATTTTTTAAAATAATTCCAGATGCGGATGTTTTTGTTGAAATTCGTTCGCTTTCGGCTAATTTGCACGAGTATGTTTTATCATATAGCAAATTCACAGAAAATATTGATGATCTGTTCGCTGAACCTTTAAATGTTTATAGCAACATTAACAATGGACTTGGTATTTTTGGAGGGTATTCTTCGTACTCCCACAAAATAACAGTCATAAACAGCAGCAATTAAAAGCCCAATAGCTGGCAACGACTGGTCATTAAACGCTGGGGGTTAAGCGGTTGAGGTACATTTGTACCCGTGTCATGTTTCATATCGAGGAATACAGACGTGCTTTGCAAACCCTAACGTTTCATACCCTCAACCGATAGTGCCAAACTAAAAACAGTTAGCAATTAATGTCAGATTTCATGAAAATATTAGCAAAACATATCAAGTTCTTAAATAATTAAGCATCTATTTTTGTTCGAAAACCGCTAATTCAAATTAATTATAAAAATGAACAAGATGGATAATAAAATTCAAATCAAGCCTATTGGCAAAGTAAATGTCGCAAATGGTATTTTTTTAATACAGATTCAAAAAGAGTTCCTTCCTGCTCTTATCAATATTGAGGGTTTTAGTCATCTTCAAATTGTATGGTGGGGACACCTCTATGATGGAGAGCAGTACAGGACTTACATTACAACGGATAAACCTTACAAAAAAGGCCCCGAAAAAATTGGAGTTTTTGCAACCCATTCGCCTATCCGCCCAAACCCGATACTAATTACAACAATCTCCATAATCAAAATTGATTATGAAAAGGGCATGATTTACACACCCTACATTGACGCAGAAAATGGAACACCGGTTTTAGATATCAAGCCTTATCATACCAGCGAACGGATTAAAAACTGTAAAGTTCCCCAATGGTGCGAACACTGGCCAAAGTGGTATGAAGATTCTGCAACTTTCGATTGGCAAAGTGAGTTTAATTTCTGAGAAAATCATTCTACCTATGGAAGCATTAATTTTAATGGACATACAATGTGGTTTGACAAGAAAAAAATCGTTGTACAATGCAAAACTGTTTCTTGATACAGTTAATTCAGCCATTAAAGCATTTCGATTGTCTGGTTCAAAGATAATTTTTGTTCAACACAACAATACTCTATTAAAAAAAAATACCAATGATTGGGAAATAGACCCAATATTGGATAAGCAAGAATATGATATTGTGATTCAGAAAATTCATGGGAACGCTTTTCATGATTCCGACCTGAAAGCAATACTTTCAAAGTTTGGGATAAATGATATAACTATTAGCGGATTAGTATCTCATGGGTGTGTGAAAGCAACCTGTATGGCGGCTTTAGCCGAGGGTTTAAAAACTTCCTTATTGAAAAATGGTCATACAACCTGGAACAAAGATGCAAAAATTAAAATAGACCAAACTGAAAAAGAATTAATTGAAAAAGGAGTACAAATGGTATATTTTTAACTTCTAAACAAACCTGAATTGAATGACAAACAAAGAAATAATAATAAAGGCAACAACCTTTATTGAAGCAAACTTAAAAAATGAAATAGATAATTTTAAGGTTGCTCAGGAGTCATGTTATTCGCTTTATCATTTCATCAGGCTGTTTCAAAGCATAACAGGATTTTCGCCAAAGAATTACATACAACAACGCCGACTTACCGAAGCGGTTTACGAGTTACAAAACACAGATAAGAAAATAGCTGATATTGCTTACGATTATCAATTTGGGAGTCCTGAGTCTTTCTCAAGGGCTTTTAGAAAACAGTACAATGTTAATCCTTCCGATATTAGAAATGGATTTGCTTTAACTTCATTACCATTGGTTTCCCCTGTCACTTCTGATTTTATTTTTCAATCCGGTAAAATCCGGAATATTCCACCTGAGCTTATTACTTTATCCGAAAAAATACTTGTAGGTATTTCTTTCTTTATGCAGGATGAATTTGAAATAAACGACCTTTCGAAAGAATGGAGCCGTTTAATAAACGAGGTACACACAATCAAGCATAAAACAATTCCGGAACGCTATTATCAGGTACAGTATTGGTCTGAAAAACAAGAACTGGGAGGGCTTTATTTCTTTACAGGAACTGAGGTTCAGAAAATAGAGGAATTAAACCCGTTATTTGTTGTTAAAACTATACCTGAAGGTAAGTATTTAAAATTTGTACACCAGGGTTTTTCAAATAATGTGGGGCATACCTATAAATACATTTACACACAGTTTTTGCCCGACACTGCCTATAAACTAACAAAACCTTTCAATTTTGAATATTACGGAGAAAAATATAAAGGACCATTTAATGAGCAATCTGAAAGTGAAATTTATATTCCAATTGAATGAAGATTTTCCAATCATGGCAAGATTGAAACAAATTGCATGGAATTTATTTGTAAATGTGTAAAAAGGAGTTTTATCTGAAATGAGATATTGATTATCTGAGATGAAAAATAAGACAGGGCAGCACACAACACATTAGATTTTGATTCGTTAATTGCAAACAGGAATACGTAATTTTCGATTAATGAATGAAATTAAAGATAAATCAAAGCCAGCTTGTACGACATAAAACAGTTCGGTTTAAGTGGTTATGCGAGGTCAAAGGGTAAAGATTAATAGCATCAAATTGCAATAAATTCGAAGATATCTTTAATTATTTCAGGATGTCTTCGGCCATACGTTTTTTTAAGCCATTGGTGAAGCTCAATAATTTCATACGATTTTAACCAGCGGAATGATTTTACAATCTCTTTTCTGAAAAGATTTTTGTCGTATGAAACTCTCTGAAGGATAATTTTATGATGTTCTAACATGGTGGATTTATTTTTGATGGTTTAGATAAATTTATAGATAAACAATATCAATTCAAATGCTAAACAAGGTGATATTCATCACCATAAATTCAGAAAAAACTGTAATTACCTGTTAATCAAAATGGTGTCTCCGAATAAAAAAATGAATCATGACATCATGATTATATAATCTGTCATAAGGGCAATTTCGAGTTCATCTAGCCCATAACTTTTTAAGTATATAGAATCCTTAATCATGGTAGCTCTGAACCAGACAAAATCTTTGCCCGATTGTTTTAAGGAGGTTCTGTAATTATCAATTGCATCCGACAAATTCCCACTTACCCAGTTACAATGTGCAAGGTTTAAATAATCAGATCGTTCACCTTCCGATTCGGCAACTTTGTTAAAGTACCGGAGTGCCTGTTCATTTTTTCCAAGCAGGAAGCTACACCAGCCAATGGGTCGTTGAACCTTTGCAAGATCAGGTTTCAAATATTCTACTTTAAAATAGTATTTCAGAGCAGTATTATAATCTTCCTTTTCAATATGCAATTGTCCTAAATGAGCCTGAATTTCAAGATTATCAGGATATTCTTTTTCAACTTTTTTATAATATTCTATGGCGGCTGTATAGTTTCCGGTTTTCCTGTAGCAGTAACCAAGTTTTTTCTGAAGCCAGGGTTTTTCTGTTTCAATAATCTCGGCTTGTTTATAAAAAATAATTGCGTTATTAAAGTCGCCTAATTGCTGGTAACAATAGCCTATTTTTTCAATTATTTCAAAACTGTTTTTTTCCGAATTTAACTTCAGAAATATTTTAAGAGCTTTTTTAAAATAATTCTTTGTAAAATAGAATTCGGCAATTTGCCTGTTGTTTTTAGTCTGGAAAATTAGCTGAAGTATTTCAGAGTCAGTAACGTTTAATTCAAGCTCAAAAACATCAGAAAAGAATTTTTTATCGGAATGTAATTTAAAAAACCGGTATAAATCCTGAATATACTGGGTAAAGATCATTTTATCGCGGGCTGAGGCATTGTGTTTATTCTCATCGTCAATTACCTCTTTCATCTGGTCAAGCTCCTGATTAAAAAACTCCAGCATCATGGTTTTTTGCATATCGGGCATAAACCCGAGGTTAAAGCAAAACGAGTATTTATCGGAATTGCACATCACTGGTGCTTCTTCAATACCTTCAAAAAATGTTTGCCAGTTAAAATTATCGGCAACTCCCTTTACCGATTTTTTGATCTCCTGATGTTCCTTATAGAAAGGTAAAAACCAATTACTTAATTTCTCAAAAAAGCCAAAACGTTTTAGCAGTGAGAATGCCCCCATAAAAACATCACTGCCATCCATTTGCATCATCGAAAACTCTTCGAGCTTCTTATAAACATCGGGGCTTTCACTAAAGAAATTCTTCCAGTCGGGGTTTTTATCCTCCAGGTTGTCTTTGTTTAAAAGATCGTCGAGTTTAAGTTTTTCTTCAATTTCGGGGCGAAGTTTCATTACTTCCGGTATAATCTCTTTCTGAATTTTTGTTGTCACTTTTTCGGTTTCCTGGGCACGAATAAACTGAAGGGTAATTTGTTCGAACTGCCGGGCAAACTTAACAGGATCGACCACAGATTTTATCCGGTTTTTTATTTCAGGGTATAAAGAAAGCCTCGACTCGTTTACAAGCAGCAGGATGAAAATTGATATTAAAGCCCGATGCCACACCTGGGGTTCCTTAAGGTCGTATATTTTGAAAAGAATTTCAATTTTATTTGAATCGAAATGATTTAAAGCGGATAAAAATACAGCACTAACTATCAATGATTTGTCGTGCCATGGAATATGATTGGCTTTAAAAAATTTATCGCACAATAACTTTTCACCTTCGGTATAATTTGCTGTTAACCAAAGGGTATCAAAAAGTGATTGAAGCGAGTTGGAATAAGTAGCATTCAGGTTTTCAGAATTTATTTCGGAGTTAACTTCTTTTAATAAATGTGAAAACTCCATATCGTTCGACATTTCATCGATAACAGAGGTTTTCTCCTTTTCATTCATCGAAAGAAAAGTGAGTTCACTCCTTTTTGTTTTTAAAAACCAGGTATCGCTATTGTTGAAGATAGAAGCAACAAGATCGTCGTTGAGTTCAATAAGTTGCCTGCGTAAGTTATTGTATATTTTGTCTCTTTCGGGATCTTTAGCATAACCAAAAGAATACCTTAAAATGTTTTTATAGGTTACTTCAAGCAACTCAAGCTCGCTTATAAGGCTTCCATTGCGTGCCTGGTATGCCAGTTCCGGTATCAGATTGAAAGCTTTGCTCAGTTCGCCTGATAGTATTGCTTTAGTAATCTGGTTTTGCTTATGTTGTATTTGTTTAAGTTCCATAAATAGGCTGACAATCTGACAAATGATATCATAATAGGAAGTATTAACATTAAACAAAGCAGATAGAATCGAAAGTTTTCAATGCATTCATTAATGTCTATCACGCTTCAATTCAGCAATATGACCTGTTTTGAATCATTAATAGTTATAAATTTCAGAATATGTAATTCAAAAACTGTGCAAAAGGCATGAATTCTGTCAATGCTGCAGTGTGTGTAAATCAAGAAGCAGCCACATTAGAAAAACACCAGCGATTAGAGATAGAATCTGAAAGAAAGAGCTTTTATTATTCACAGTTGAATTTAGCTCCGGAACAAGATCTGCGAGAGCTATATATATAAAGCCTCCTGCTGCCAGCGGAAGTATATAGTGCGATATTTCAGTATTTATTGATGGGAAGGCAAGAATTATTATTCCTCCGATAAAAGCGGAACAGGCCGATAAGAGGTTGTATAGAAGAGCTTTTTTGCGGGTATATCCGGCTTGTATTAAGACGGCGAAATCGCCAATTTCCTGGGGTAATTCATGAGCCAGTACAGCTAATGTAGCAATAATTCCGGTTGGAACATCTATTTTATAGGCAGCAGCAATTAAAATACCATCCAAAAAATTATGCATGCCATCGGCAAATAAGTTTAATGGCCCAAAAGCTTTAATATCATTGCTTTTAGAGTGATGGTGCCGTAAAATATGAAAGTATTTTTCAATAACAAAGAAAAATACAATGCTTATAATAACCAGTATGGGAGCGGTTCCATGATGGTCATGCTCTAAAGACTCCGGGATTAAATGCAGAATTGCCCCACCCAATAGAGTTCCTATTGCAAAGCTAACAAGGATATTTTGAAATTTCTTTAATGTGTTGATATTAAAAATCAGCAGAACTATTCCTGACAGGGCAATAAGACTAACAAGAAGAATGCTGAGAAGAGTATAAATCCAGATTTGTTTCATGTAAACTAAAGTGTTCTGCAAAAATAAAATAATAATTCATAAATCTTTTCGGGGGGTGCCGTTAATAAATATTATCCGGTAATAAAATACACGAATACAGCCCATGGTATTGATAATTCGCTTTTAAAAAGAATATGCTAAAATTGAAATTGATAAACGACGGGTTAAAATATTAAAAAAGGTTGGCATGTTATACAATATTTTGTAAATTTAATAAAAACGTTAAAACACATTTTGATATGGCAGCTCAAAAAAACAAGGAAGGTTCATACTTATCATTTAAATTAGGTGATGAAGTTTTCGCAGTACACGTAAATGAAGTGCTGAATATTCTGGAGATGACAAAAATTACGGCTATCCCCAAAGCCCCAAAATACCTGAAAGGAGTAATAAATCTTAGAGGGATGGTATTACCGGTTGTCGATGCCAGAATAAAGTTTAATATGGATGAACTGGGATATACTACCAACACTTGCATTATTGTAATGGATTTGGAATGGAACGAAGAACTATTACACGTTGGTTTTATAGTGGATCAGGTTCTTGAGGTACTTGAACTCGATTCTTCCCACATTGAACCGGCACCTACACTGGGAACTAGTTATAAGGCAGAGTTTATTACAGGTATGGCAAGAGTTAATGATGACTTTGTTATGCTGCTAAATATGGAAAAAATATTCTCTTTAAATGAGTTGTCAGTGCTTAAAGCTGAAAATACCGGTGCAGAAGTTTCCTAATATCCTTTAAAATAAATTATCAGCAGGATTAGTTCTGATTAAACTCATTTTAAGTATTTCGTATTCAGACTTTTTACTATGCTGACAATTTTCTGAGTAAGCTCAAAAGATTGAATATCTTTTACCATTGTGCCCAATGTTATAAGCCAGTTTGCCATATAATTCAAATCATTGCTTGCAAATTTCATTTCAACGGTATTGTCAGTTATTTTTTCTTCATAGAAGCCGTAATAATATCTCACCGAAGAAATATAACCGGCAGTTTCTTTATGAAATACCACGGTTACATTGTTCAGAAACTCATTTTTAAACTGATTTTCGAAGAACTCATTTATTGAGAAAGATTGTTTTTTGGCACAGCATTTTTCGTTAACGATTTGCAGTTCCTTTATACGATCAATTCTGAAATCCCGGTAGTCGTTTCTAAGTTTACAGAATGCTATTAAATGCCAGCTGAAGCTATAAAAATATAAGCCCAGGGGTTCAATAATCCGGGTTGTGGTTTCACTTTTAGAATTTGCGTAATATGTAATTTCCATACAGCTATCTTCAGCAAGTGCTTTCTGGATGTCCGATGTAAAATTATTCGAAAAGATTTTATCAGATTTGCTGGTTTTGTGCAGAACTTCGATCTGGTTTTCAATGCCCGATATGAAATTTTTTTGTTGTTCCGGTAAAACCGATTTTACCTTGTCAATTGCAAGGTTAAAATGTTTTTTCACCGAAACATCGGAGAAACTATTTACCAGCTTACCGGCAACCAGCATTGCGCCGGCTTCTTCAGCTGAAAACATAATCGGTGGCAGATGAAATCCTTCAACCAGATAGTAACCTATACCAGCTTCGGCGCCTATAGGTATGCCTGCTTCGTAAAGAGCTTTCATGTCGCGATAAACGGTTCGAAGGCTAATATCAAATCGTTCAGCTATTTGTTCAGCCTTAATAATTTTCCGGGTCTGAAGTAAAATTAGTATGGCTGAAAGTCTATCGATGCGGTTCATTGGGTTCAGGCATTATTTACCTGCAAAATAATATTAAAAGCTTTATAAGGGGTATAGTTGTTATTTTTTTTCTAACAAAAACCCGAGGCTTAATACTATAGAGTGTATATTCAAAAATTCATCAACAAAAGCTGTATGAGAAAGTGTTCCATGTTGATAATTGTAAGATAATTCAATAATTGTCTGAATCTCACTTTTAAGCTTAA
Organism: Bacteroidales bacterium; assembly: GCA_016938235.1. Taxonomy (GTDB): domain Bacteria; phylum Bacteroidota; class Bacteroidia; order Bacteroidales; family UBA10428; genus UBA10428. The sequence continues at coordinate 35,752 of JAFGVA010000103.1, forward strand.
TTTTATACCCGATGCCTGCTGTTGCGTTTGTACCCCCTCGTAAGGTGTAAGATTCAAAATATTCCGGGTCTCTTTTCCATACTAATGTATAACCCGACTGTAAAGTGAAGTACCAGTTTTTATCATAACTTTTTAAAAACTCAATAGTAAAAGGTACCTGGGTTTGTTTTTTATAGGCTGTAATTCCGTATCCTATTCCTATTCCGGCTTTATCCCAGGGTTTTATGCAATAATTATGCTGAAATGCCAAACCATACATGGAAAATTGTTTTTCGAGAAACACATAGCTGCTATATACCGGTCCTCCCAGAATACGACTACACTTTTCGATTTCAAATTTGCCTGACTCAGAAGTTGCAATGAACTCCTGGCCAAACAAATTTGTCCCTATTAGCAGAAAGATTAATAAGAATTGAAAAAATAGACCCTTCATGGTTTGGTTTGAAATGCATTGGGTTATTAATAGTACGTAAAATCAGCGATCTAAGTATTTTTAATTCAACATTTTTATACTTAAAGAAAGACACTCCCGCCAATTTTTTTAATCCAACCTCTCACACCAAATATTCAGTAACACAAAATGTTTAGCGGGAGTATCTCATGTCTAAAAACCTGTTCCTTTGAAATTTGAATTTCAAAATTTATATTCAAATCTAGAGCAGAAAGAAAGACCTGGAAAGGATTTTTCGGTAAATGAGCAAAACTTATCGGTAAGTTATAATGCAAAGAATTAAACCAATGAAAAAGTTAACATTCATTTCTCAGGCTTATAGTGTAGATAATGAGAGACTTAATAGGATGGATTTTATGAATTACAGAATTTTACCGGTATAATTTTGAGAATAACAGGTGCAACAGAATAAGTAAGTTACCAAAAAATGAGAATCTTGTTTTTACCAGGAATTCAAGTTTTACAGAGTTTTAACAGATTCTGTACTAACAGTAAATATTAAGAAGTAAAATTTCTAAGATATCCCTTACTTCTTTTTAGAGCAATACCAGTCTTCAAACTCATCATCAAAAATTATATGCTCACCCCAGCTCTCAAGGTAATTGTCCTTTAGTTCTACAGGAAGAAATTCTTCTTCAAGTATATTGTTAAGTCTGTTACGCACAGGTATTAAAAACCCTTCTCTCCAGGGTTCTTTTACCGGTTTCAGACTAAAGGCGGTCAATTTTGGTTCATTCATTATAAGATAGCTATAACGTTAACATTACTTCTTTTATTTCAGGCTTTTTACTGTTCCAGTATTTGCTAATCAACCAACTAAAAAGCATTAACATTTCTGAAACAGATAGCCATTTTGCCGATTTGATGATTTCTTTTTTAAATAATTCACTGTTATAACTTAGCTTATCTATTATAAGCTTCTGATGTTCGAGCATAGTCTTCATTTTTTTATAAAGTTTTACTCAAATCCAGAGGAACAAGGTATTTACCTTTTTACAATAATAATGCCATCAAATCAAAGTGCCAATTTGTCACTCACATTCTGAGAAGATAATACCCTTTAGAATTTTATTGTGTACAAACGTTATAGTATGAAATAAGCCTGAAAATAATCAAAAACTTTACGGTTAAATTTAATAAAATAAATTAAGCTATTTTTCAACATATACTAATTTCCCGTTTTCAAGGTTAACCTTCCTATAGAAACACGAATGCCTGTATTCGTTTTTTTCGTTTTTTGTATGACAGGCACCACCGGCAGTTTTTTCGACCTTATAAATAATACAATCCTGGTCGCAATCAACGAGGATGTCTTGTATTTTCATCATGTTTCCCGAAGTTTCTCCTTTTTTCCAAAGTTCTTGTCTCGACCTGCTCCAAAAGGTGGCAAATCCACTCTTAATGGAAGTCTCAAGTGCTTCAGAATTCACCCAGGCAAACATTAATATTTCTCCTGAAATTGTTTCCTGAACCACTGCAGGCGCAAGTCCGTCTTTGTTAAATTGAATATCCAACCTGTTACCCGTTTCAAGATTTATATTACTCATTTTAATAAATTAATTCAGCAAAACTAAATGATGCTGATTACTGATCCAAATCTACCGCAATGAAAACCATCGCGCCTTGCAGAAAAAAACAATTCCGGACTTTGAAATGTACATTTGCGTAATACCTCAATATTAGCAGCTGGTACACCATGGTTTATCAATAATTGCATATTTAGCATTTGTAAATCCACGAAAGCGTGTTCCGTATTCTGGTTTTTGAATTTCAGAAATTTATCGGCCCCAATAAATAACCCGGATATTGCAGTTATTACATTGCTTCCGATTTCGTAAGCTTCCTGCGATATTGCCGGACCAATGCCAATTAAAATATCATCGGGTGAGGAATTGAATCTTATGTGCATTAATTCTACAACTTTAGGAGCAATTAACTGAACTGTTCCTTTCCAGCCTGCATGAGCAGCACCAATAACTTTCTTTTGTTTGTCGAAGAATATAACCGGCACACAATCAGCAGCTAATACTCCAATGCCAACTGTGGGTGTGTTGCATAAAAGGGCATCAGTTTCTTCAAGCTCTGAAACGCTGGTCTTCGCATCAACAATTTTAATATTAGCTGTATGACATTGGTTTGGGAAGAATAATTTTGCATTCGAAATGCCTAATAACTTTGCTACAATTTTCCTGTTTTTTATAACATATTCGGGCTTGTCATCTACATTGAAGCTTAGGTTTAGTTCAGCATACCTGCCTTTGCTGAAACCACCAGAACGTGTGGATATAAAATGATTTATTTCTTTAAAATTTTTTAGATGTTCAAATTGCAGGAGGTTAAAAAACATTTGGTTTACTTTTTTGGGGAAAGCTCAAAATCAATGGGTTATTACTAAATCGCCCGTGTTTGGATTATAATAGGTTTTGTACTTTTTAAGATAATATTTCGATGCGCTGCCAATCGAAGGTTGCCCCTCACTGGGGAAAACAAATTGAGAGCCACATTCAGGACAGGTGGCACTTGATCCGTTTGAATTTATAGCAACACTGGCAGGTAAATCGTGCGGACAGGTTCTGTCAAAAGCATAAAATGGTTCCTTATCATCGCCCGAATTATAAACAATAATTCCATTGTTATTATACCCGATGCTTGCATCGCCATTGGGATGATGCGTGATTTCCAAAGAATTTCCGGGAGCTATCAGCGAAATAAATTCCGGATCAGTGAAAATATTGATCGAAGCATTCAGGTAAACAAGCGGAAATTCAAAGGGATCTTCATTATTGCACCGCACCGCAAAAGTCATCAAGAAAATACTAGTTAGCAAAAAATGAGTTAACTTTGATTGAAGCACACTGTAATATTTTTAGTTTTGACAAAATTATACTTTTTCAACGCTTTGCGGTTGATTTTATTTTGTTTTATTATTACTATTGGTTCTGATACTTTTGCTCAAAGCCGTACTGTTAAGAAAGCGATTAAAAACAAAGAGAAAGTTGAGAAGCAGGAAGAGCGGAGGTATGAAAAATCAAGGGAGAGAGCAATTAAAAAACATTTTGCCCGACAAAGCGAGAGTACCAAAGAGCAAATGAAGGAGTCAAAGAAGAAAGCAAAAAAATTTGACAAACAAAACCAGAAAGGATTCATTGAGGGGCTCATTGAGAAAAGAAAAGATAAAAAGCAAAAGAAAAAACGTTCAAGAAAACAAAAGCATTGAATTCATGAAAAATACGGATAACCTTTTTTATTTATTGTTTATTCTTGCAAGTATTGTTGGTTCGATTGTTCAGAGTTATAAAAAAAAGGCTGATAAAAAAAGAGCAGAGGAAGTCACCAGACGCCGGGTTGAAGAAGTTGATGAACTTGAAGAAATTGAACCGGAAGAGCCCCGGCGCAGATACAATCCCCTGGAAGAGTTTTTAAGAGAACAATTTGAAGAACTGAATCAAGAGCCGGAACAAGCTGAAGAACCAGAAGAACCAAAAGAGGAAATTAAAGAGACGCCGGCATACTGGCATACAAAGCCAACCGTCGAAAAATCAAATACAGGATCAAGCATAAACATTGCTGAAAGTTTTTTAACATCAAGCCAGGAAGACAGTATTTCAAACGAGGAGATTGGCTCAGTTAACAGTCCGTTTGATAAAGAATTCAGCTATGAAAATTCCGACCAGGATTCGGAAGCAAACGATAAAGAAGATTTTGAATTTGATCCTGTCAAAGCAATTATTTATTCAGAGATTCTGAAACGCCAGGAATATTGATAAAATATTGTTTTATAGACATATAAAGTTTATTTGGCAGACTTCAGATATATTTATTAAATTTGCAGCAAAGAGTTCCTGAAGGGATTCTTTTTTATTTTATAGAGCGTATAAAACAAGGAGAATATTGATATGGCAAAAATTTCACATGTAACGGAGGAAGGTTTGCAAAAACTCAAGGACGAGTTAGATCATATGGTTAATGTGGAGCGTCCTTCAATTTCTAAGCAAATTGCAGAAGCCCGTGATAAAGGTGATTTATCTGAGAATGCTGAATATGATGCAGCAAAGGAAGCGCAGGGTTTACTTGAGTTACGCATTTCTAAACTGAAAGAAACTATTGCTAATTCACGAATAATAGATGAGTCAAAGATTGATTCGTCTAAAATTCAGATACTTAGTAAGGTTACCATAAAAAATAAAAAAACCAATGCAACAATGAAATATACTATTGTTGCTGAAAGCGAAGCGGATTTAAAGCTGGGAAAGATATCTGTTGATACTCCGATTGCCAAAGGACTGCTGGGTAAAAAAGTGGGCGATGTTGTTGATATTACAGTTCCTTCGGGCACTATACCTTTTGAAGTAGTTGAAATTTCAAGGTAAAAACCAATGGCTACAGTTTTTTCTAAGATTATAAAAGGCGAAATACCTTGTTATAAAGTAGCAGAGAATGACAAATTCTTTGCATTTCTCGATATTAATCCATTATCAAAGGGGCACACACTGGTAGTTCCAAAACAGGAAGTGGATTATATTTATGATTTAGATGATAAATCCATTGCCGAAATTCATGTTTTTGCAAAAAAGGTGGCTTTGGCTATCGAGAAAACTTGTGAGTGCAATAGAATTGGAATTGCTGTTATTGGCTTAGAGGTTCCGCATGCTCATATTCATCTTGTTCCCATAAATAGCATTGGAGATTTAAACTTCGCGAATCCGAAAATCCGGTTTACTCCCGAAGAGTTTAATGAAATTGCAAAAAATATAAGAGCAGAAATCTAATATGAGCCTCTCGAAAAGAAAGGTTTTTTATGTCGTTCTATCGGGGTTTTTGTTTAAAAAATCTCCCCAATCACGATAAGTTTTACCGCCCGGAATATTTTTCTGATAAAAATGACACAGAGCAGCAGCCAGAGCGTCAGTTGCATCAAGGTTTTTGGGCTCCTCTTTAAGCTTTAATATATTCATTAGAATTCCGGCAACCTGTTCCTTAGAAGCAGCTCCCTGCCCGGTAATTGCCATTTTAATTTTTCGCGGGGCGTATTCGAAAATCGGAATATTTCTTTGAAGAGCAGCAGAAATAGCTACTCCCTGAGCCCTGCCAAGTTTTAACATCGACTGAACATTTTTTCCGTAAAAGGGAGCCTCAATAGCCAACTCATCGGGATTGAAGCGATCAATAAGTTTGATGGTTGAGTCAAAAATCTCCTTTAGCTTAAGATAAGGATCCATAATTTTTTTCATGGAAACAATGCCCATATCAAGGGCCGACACTTTGTTCCCCGAAGCTTTCAGAATACCGTATCCCATAATGCTTGTTCCCGGGTCAATTCCTAAGATAATTCGTTCTGTCAAGATTAAAAACTTAATTACAGGTACAAAGAAAGCAAAGTTAAGGCGAAAAAAAACCTGCTATAAAAGCAGGTTTTAATTCTGGTGAGTTTTATTTTGCTTTGCTTTTGTCCAGAACAGTCATGGCAGTAGCAATTAAGCTTGAAATATCAGCCATGTTTGAAGGAATAATCATGGTGTTGTTTACGGAGGCAAGTTTTCCGAATTCGGTAATATACTGTTCAGCTACTCTTAGGTTTACAGCATCGATACCATTTTTGTCTCCAATGGAATTAGCAATCTCACGAATTCCTTTTGCAGTTGCCAAAGCAACCCGTTCAATTTCGGCAGCACGACCATCAGCTTCGTTCATTCTGCGTTGTTTTTCTCCCTCAGAACGGGCAATAAGTTCCTGTTTGTCACCTTCGGCAACATTTATTTTTGCCTGCTTCTGGCCTTCAGATTCAGCAATGGTAGCACGCTTTTCACGTTCGGCTCTCATTTGTTTTTCCATGGCATCTTTTATGCTAGGGGGAGGAGTAATGTTTTTCACTTCGTAGCGTGTTACTTTAACACCCCAGGGATCCGAAGCTTTATCAACTGCATCAACAATAGCTGTATTAATAGTGTCCCTTTCCTCAAAAGTTTTGTCGAGTTCAAGTTTACCAATAATACTACGCATAGTAGTCTGGGCAATCTGAATGCTTGCAAACCTGTAATCGTCAATGCCATAAGAAGCTTTCATAGGATCAATAACCTGCAGGTAAAGAATGCCATCCACTTCTACAGAGATATTATCTCTTGTTATACAAATCTGCGAAGCTACATCAATGGCCTGCTCTTTAAGTGTATGTCTGTAGCGAACTTTGTCAAAAAAAGGCACAAGCATGTTAAAGCCTGCCATAAGAGTTGTTCTGTACTTACCTAAACGCTCTACAATAAATGCCGAACGTTGTGGTACTACTTTAATATTCGCAAGTAAAATAATTAATAAAAGGACGATGAGTCCAATCCAAAAAACTGTAGTAGGATTCATTTGATTTTGGTATTTATGGTTAAAAATTTATTTTTTTGATACTTTTAGTGTAATACTTTCTTTGTCGTTAACAATAACTTGCTGGCCAGCAGCAACATCAACGTCAGATATTGCATTCCATTGAGTGCCTTTAAAGCTTACTTTGCCAGGAATGCCTGCCTTCAGTTCCATTTCAGTGATTGCTGTTTTTCCAATAAATTCTTCTTCGAGCGTTGATTTGTTTTCCGATTCGGTAAAAAACTTCTTTTTGAGGTATTTTCTTAAAACAATCAAACTAAGCATGGAGGTAATTACAAAAATTAAAAGCTGAGCGTTTATTCCCCAATCAAAGAAAACCAGAGAAAGACTGGTAAGCCAGGCACCAACGCCGAAAAAAACAATTATTAATCCGGGAATAGCTAGTTCCAGCAGCAATAAAACCAGTCCGACAAGAAACCAGATTATTGCGGGAGTGAAAAATTCATGTAGATTCATTTGATGATATTTTAGGTTGAATTTATGTTTACAGGGAAAGCAATTTAAGTATTTATTTTCGAAAAATAATGGTTAACCGATTAGTCAATTTTCTTGATTATTTTTTTTGGGTCAGGATATTACCAATAAGTAATCCAGGTCAGATAACTGATGTGAAATGAATATTTTCCTTTAATAAAACATAAATAATTCCCAATGACAATGCCGGTGATAAATACATCAGATTGCTTAATGAGGTTGTATTTCCAATATGCTCAAAAGACTTAAGTCACAAAAAAAATGTAATTCTCATTTCAAATACTTTATTTAATTTGCTGAAGGTGTTTTTTTTAGTAAATTGTCTTAAGAAGTTAAATAAGGGAGAAATACAGGATTACTTATTAATCAAACAATGCAATGAAAAAACTCTGTACCATTTTAGTAGGGATCTTAATAATAAGTTTTGTTGGAGCACAAGAACAAAAAGAGAGCGAGTTTAAAGCCTATTTTAACGAAGATAACAACAGGTTATTTGTCAATAAAGAGCAGGGAGTATATTTTTGGATTTCAACCTCACCCGATGAAGATGCAAAAAAATACAGGTTGCTTAGCGATTCTTCAAAAAAATATACAAATCCGATGTATTTCGATACCGAAGGTTATAATACTGTGCGCTCTCCATCGGCTGTTGACACTACAACTAAACGCACAATTTATCCTTTGCAGGACATCGTATTTAAAGTCTATGCCGATGGAATTCCACCTGTATCAGCTTTAAAAATCGTTTCACCCAAGGCCAGGTATTCAAAAGGCAAACCTTATTACGAGGGAGATGTAACAATTAGCATTTCGGTTAGAGATGCCGTTTCGGGGAATGATAAAACATTTATCAGCATTGATGATGAGCCTTTTAAAGAATATTTAAAAGAATTTACCCTGAAAGGCAGTACCGGTGAGCTTAAAATCAAATATTACAGTGTTGATAAGGTTGGCAATACGGAAGAGGCAAAAACTGAAGTTATTACAATTAAATAAGGAAAATATACTTTCGACTTTCAAATACACTTGAAGTACTTACCCTTCTTAATCTCGACCTCGACCTCGACCTTGACCTCGACCTCGACCTCGACCTCGACCTTGATCTTAATCTTAAACCGATTTAATCAATATACTCGAATCCTGTATAGTCAACCAAAACTTCCGGTATCCTGATTCCTTTGTCAGTCTGGTTATTCTCTAACAGCGCTGCAACAATTCTTGGTAATGCCAGCGAACTTCCATTTAAAGTATGAGCTAATACAGATTTCTTTGTTTCTGTATCTTTGTATCGTAATTTCAGCCTGTTTGATTGATAGGCTTCGAAGTTTGAAACAGAACTAACTTCGAGCCATCTTTTCTGTGCGGCAGAGAACACCTCAAAATCATAGGTTAATGCCGAAGTAAAACTAATATCACCACCGCAGAGTTTTAATATTCTGTAGGGCAAATTAAGTTTCTTCAGGATAGATTCTACATGCTTTACCATTTCTTCAAGCGCGTCATAAGATTCTTCGGGTTTTCTTATTTGCACAATTTCAACTTTATCGAACTGGTGAAGGCGGTTAAGTCCCCTTACATCTTTACCATATGAGCCAGCTTCGCGCCTAAAGCAAGGTGTATATGCAGTACATTTTACCGGGAAGTCTTTTTCAGAAAGAATAACGTCTCTGAATATATTTGTTACAGGGACTTCGGCAGTTGGAATTAAATAGTAATTATCAGCAGTAACATGATACATCTGACCCTCCTTATCGGGCAACTGACCGGTTCCAAATCCTGAATCTTCGTTTACCATTAACGGAGGTAAATATTCGGTATAACCTGCTTTTTGGTTTTCATCAAGAAAAAAGTTTATCAATGCTCTTTGAAGGCGGGCACCCTTACCTTTATAAACGGGAAAGCCGGCACCGGTAAGTTTATTTCCAAGTTCAAAATCAATCACATTGTATTTCGATGCCAAATCCCAGTGGGGCAAAGCTGTTTCAGGGAGCTTGGGCAGTGCCCCAAATGCTCTTATTTCCAGGTTATCGGCATCAGATTTTCCTTCAGGCACCGATTCATGAGGAATATTGGGAATCTGTACAAGAAGAGCGAAAATATCGTTCTGTAGCTTTTCTGAATCTGCGCTCAGGTTTTTTATTTGGTCTTTAAGTTCAGAGGTTTTTTCTTTAGCTTCATTTGCTTCGGTTTGTTTCCCTTGTTTGAAAAGTATACCAATCTCTTTCGAGATTTTATTCATCTCAGCCTGAAGCGATTCTGCTTCTGTTTTTATTTCACGTTGTTTCTTATCGAGGCCGGTAATGGCATCAACAATAGGTTTAGCATCGAAGTTTTTAACCTTCAGACGTTCAATTACGAAACTGCTGTTTTCACGAATTTGGCTAAGAGTAAGCATATTCTCAGTTGTTTTATAAAAAAAATCTCCTGCAATATTAAACTACAGGAGATAAGAAAAAAAATATTTTGTAAAATTAGTTTTCAAATGGAATTATAGAAACATAACTACGATTGTTTAGTTTCTTTCTGAACTCTACTTTACCATCGATAAGGGCAAACAGAGTATGATCTTTACCCAAACCAACATTCAGGCCGGGGTGATGTTGAGTTCCTCTTTGACGAACGATAATACTACCAGCTTTTGCGTCTTGTCCGCCATAAATTTTAACGCCTAATCGTTTACTTTCCGAATCGCGACCGTTCTTCGAGCTACCTACTCCTTTTTTATGTGCCATGGTATATTAAACTTTTAAAAATTATTCAGCTTTATCTTCTTTTTTTGGTTTTGCTGCGCTTTTTGCTTTAGGCTCAGCTTTTTTAGTGCTTGCTGCAGTCTTGGTTGTTGTCTTTGCTGTAGCAGCAGTTTTTTTTGCAGCAGGAGCTTTCTTTTCAGCAACAGGAGCTTCTTCTGTTTTTTCTTCAGCTTTAGCTGTTTCTTTTGCAACTTCTTTTTTAGGTGCGACTTTTCCTGCTTTTATATCGTCGATTAATATTTCAGTCAAATACTGACGATGACCATTTAAAACCTGGTACCCTTTTCTTCTTTTTTTCTTAAAAACTTTTACTTTATCGCCTTTAAGATGAGTTACAACAGTTGCCGAAACAACCATATCCTTAACAACAGGCGAACCAATTTCTATTTTACCATCATTGTCAACTAAAAGCACTTGGTCAAAACTAACTTTTGAACCTTCTTCCTCATCCAGTCTGTGTACAAAAACCTTTTGATTTTTCTCAACTTTTAATTGTTGACCAGCTATGTCTACTATTGCGTACATTGAATTAATTATTATCCAGTTCTCAAAATTCGGACTGCAAAGATATAAAAAAGATATGAACTCCAAATAATTCGGTATAAATAATTAGATGAAAATACATTTTTCTCAGAAAAAAAAGGTGATCATGCATTTCACCATGGATAAGGTTGATAAATATTTAATTCAAAAGAAGGTTTAAAGTTCTTTCGAAACTATTTATTTTTATGCTTTTTGTTTGGGTTTCGGATTTCTATTTTAGAATTTTCTTTTTATGCCTTTAGTTTATTCTCTACTATTTTATATTTTTAATCCCTAATTAAGATGAAACCAGATTATTTATCGAACAAGTTAGTTAGATTTATATTCTGAAAACTATAGCACATGTATTCTGAATTTTGTTTTATTTGAATAAATCGGATAAAATGAATGAGGAATTCCTTAGTCTTGTAGAAGTTGTGAGGAAATATTGGAATGGGAAAAGTTAAATTAAATGTTTTAGGAATATCATACAGCCAGACTCAGACTGGTGCATATGCTTTAGTATTAGCCGAAGAGGATGGAAACAGGAGAATACCAATAATAGTTGGCGGTTTTGAAGCACAGGCTATTGCCATTCAACTCGAGGGATTGAAGCCGGCACGGCCGCTTACACACGACTTGTTTTTTAACTTTTCGTCTATGTTTGGAATAACCTTATTAGAGGTTAATATTAATAAGTTGGAGGAAGGTGTCTTTTATTCGAAGCTTACCTGTTTCAATGGCGATAAAAATGTTGAAATCGACAGTCGCACCTCCGATGCAATTGCTCTTGCCCTAAGATTTAAGTGCCCGATTTTTACAACCGAAGAAATACTTGGTAAGGCCGGAATTATTATTGATTTTGAGAAAGAATCTGATGATATACCCGAAGATTCTGCTGACATGGATGATTATTCCGAAGATGAAACAGCGGTTAACCAGGAACTCTCAGAACTTAGCATAGATGAGCTTAAGAAAGTTTTGGATGAAGCAGTTAAAAACGAAGACTACGAGAGGGCAAGTCAGGTAAGGGATGAAATAAATCGCAGAAAATAAAGCAATGAACTTAAAAATTCTCATTTTAATTCCCTTATTATTCATTTCGATATCTATTTTTTGTCAGCAAGAGCCATCGGGTATCCTCATTAGCAAAGATTCTGCTATTGTGCTTAACCAGGATAATTTCGTTTTATTAAATCAAACTGTTTCCGAACAAGTTGAAACAACAAATAGAGGAAGCCTCATTTTTCGCGGACTAATCGGAATTATTTTCCTTATCGGAATATCGTTTATATTCAGCAAAGACCGAAAAGCTGTACAATATAAAATAGTATTTTTGGGCTTGATGTTCCAGATTTTGCTTGCAATCTCTGTATTATATATTCCGGTAGTTGAATCGGTTTTCAGTTTTATCGGCAAATTATTTGTTGTTGTGCTTAACTGTGCCGACAAGGGTGCTGAGTTTTTATTCGGAGACATGGTTGATCTCGACAAAACAGCTTATATTTTTGCTTTCCAGGTACTGCCAGCAATTATCTTTTTCTCCGCATTAATGTCCCTGTTGTTTTATTTGGGCATAATACAGAAGGTTGTTTTTGTGATGGCCTGGTTGTTAAAAAAAACATTGAAAATGTCCGGTCCTGAAAGTCTTGCTGTAGCCGGAAATGTGTTTCTGGGGCAAACAGAATCTCCATTGTTGATTAAAGCTTATCTGCCAAAGTTGTCGGGTTCTGAGATGTTTATTGTTATGACAAGCGGTATGGCTACCATTGCAGGAGCTGTTCTTGCTGCCTATGTTGGCATGCTTGGGGGTGATGATCCGGTTGCCCGTGAAATGTTTGCCAGGCATCTTGTAACAGCATCGGTGATGGCTGCTCCGGGAGCTGTTGTTGTTTCAAAAATACTATTCCCTCAGACCGAATCTATCGATAAACCAATTAAAATTAGCAAAGATCAGGTTGGCAGTAATCCACTCGATGCCATAAGCACCGGAGCTTACGAAGGATTAAAACTTGCGGCTAATGTTGCTATTATGCTGTTGGTCTTTTATTCTTTCATTGCCCTTTTAAATATTTTGCTGGGTTTTGTTGGTAAAATACCTGTTCACCAGGAATATGCCGGTTCGATAAATGAAGTTATTGCCTATAAGTCCGATGGCATGTTTACAGGCTTATCTCTTGAATATTTGCTTGGGAAAATATTTACTCCTTTAATGTGGCTGATTGGTGTTGCTAACGATGATTTGTCGGTACTCGGCAGACTTATGGGAGAGAAGCTGATTTTTACCGAATTTGTTGGTTACAGCAATCTTAAAGATTTAATGGCTCAGGGTGCTATACAATCATCAAAAAGTGTTTTAATGGCTACTTATATGTTATGTGGCTTTGCCAATATTGCTTCTGTTGGTATACTTATCGGAGGTATTGGCTCCCTGGCACCTAACCAACGGGTTTTTCTGTCGAAACAAGGTATGAGAGCTTTGCTGGGCGGAACAATTGCAAGTCTTCTTTCTGCCACTATAATAGGTGTTATTGCTTGATTTTTTTCTAAATTCACACGATAAATATCAGAAGTTTCCTGATGAGTATGAGTACTAATACATTTCAACATATTGAGAACTATCGCGATTTATTTCTGAAATCACCTATTGGAATTTTTATTGCTACGCTCAAAGGTACATATATTGAAGTAAATGAGGCCTTTGCACAGCTTCTTGAGTATGCAGATACAGACGAAGTTTTGGCTGTAAGTGATATCAGTAAAAACGTCTATTATGTTAAAGGGGAGAGAGAAAGACTGATAAAACAACTACAGAAAGAAACCGGTGTTATTACTCATGAAACAAAATTCAGAAAAAAATCAGGAGAAGTTGTTCCCGTTAGGATAAACCTTTCGCTGATTGATACCGAAAAAGGAGAAAATTTTATTGCCGGACTTGTAGAAGATATTTCCGACCATGTTAAAAGCAGGCACGATTTATTGGTTGAGAAACAAACCCTGTTTACTTTAATTGAAAATATCCCTGATTTCATTTACTATAAAAATGCTAAAGGTGAATTAATTTTTGCAAATCAGCCTTTAAGAAAATTAATTGAGACTGAGCAAAAAACTAATAAACCAAAATCTGAAGTTAGAATTGAGCAACAATTATTTGAGGGTGACATACTGGCTTTGGGCAACAGAGAAATTACCGAAAATAAACTTCTGGAAATAAAGAAGAAGGCCGGGGGCAGTATATATTTAAGTCTTACAAAATATCCCATTGTTAATGACAACGACGTAACAGGCTTATTAGGCATTGCCCGTGACATTACTGAATTAAAACAGGCAGAATTTAAAATAACAGAAAGTCAGGCAAATCTTACAGCTTTAATTGAAAGCAGTAATGATTTTATTTTCTCAACCGATATAAACTTTAAAATTATCATATATAATTCGGCCTTTGCAAGATTTGTTAAGGAGAATTTTAATATTAAAGTACAGACCAACGCAAATGCTCTCACAGTATTTCCGGCTAAAGACAAAGATTTCTGGAAGCAAAAACTCAATGCCAGCTTTAAGGGCGAAACTATTGTTGAAGAATTTAGCCATACCTCAAAGGGAGTAATCATTTATTTCGAATGTTTTTTTAATCCAATATTTGATAAAGAACATAAAGTAACAGGCGTTTCTGTTGTACTAACCGATGTTTCAGAACGCAAATTAGTCGAATATGCCATTCGGGAGAGTGAAGAGCGATTCCGGCAATTAGCTGAGAATACCAGCGATGCATTTGTTCTTTGGGATAATTCAGGAATTCTTTATGCCAATCCGGCTTTTGAGAAGATATTTGGAATTAGTATTGAAGATGCAATGGACGATTCAGCAATAATCGAACAAATGATTGCAGATGAAGACAGGCAGCGGTACATTAAAAATCGAAAAAAAGAGGTTCTCGGCAAAATGAAGCCGAGGAACCAAAATTATATTCTTAAAAAGAACAGGAAATCATCGAGGTTGATTTGGGCAAGGCATTATCCGGTATACAATTCCAAAGGAAAAATTTACAGATTCGTTACTGTAACGAGCGATCTGACCGAACAAAAACAGTTGGAAGAAGTACTTACTGCAACCCGATCACAACAGCAGGCTTTATTGGATAATATTCCATTTCTGGCCTGGTTAAAAGATAAAAACGGAAGGTACATTTCGGTAAATACTCCATTCGCAGATTATTACAAGCTTAAACCGGAAGATATTATTGGAAAAACCGATTACGATTTGTTACCTGCTAATCAGTCCGGCGAATTTGAAAAAGTTGATAAAAAAGTAATACAATCAGGAGAGAGATATCACTACGAATCTATTGAGGAATCAATAAATGGTAAAAACTGGATAGAAGTATATAAATCACCGATTTTCAATGAGAAGGGCGAAGTAATTGGGCTCACAGGAATCTCTCGCGAAATAACCGACAGAAAGAGGCTGGAGGAGGCTATAATAAAAAACGAGGAACACTTTAGATCTTTGCTTCAGTATTCGTCAGATGCCATTACAATATTAGACAAAGAAGGGATAATTATTTTTGAAAGCTCGCTGAGGAACAGGATTCTCAACTTTACCGTTGAAGAGTTGGTTGGAAAATCATTTTCCAGTATTGTTCACCCTGAGGATGTACAAATTTATTCAGATGCATTTAAAGAATCTCTTCATACTCCCAGAGTACAGATAAAAAGAGAATATCGCAGTCTTCATAAAAACAAGAAGTGGATTTATGTTGAAAGTATTTTTACCAATCATATTGATAATCCTTCAATAGGAGGTATAGTAGTAAATACGCGTGATATTTCGGACCGGAAGATGTCGGAATTTAAGGAAAGGGCCTACCATAATAACCTGATATTTCTGAGCAATTCTGCATTAGAGCTTCTTTCGCTGAACGAAAAGGAAGGAATCTATGAATACATTGCCACTAAGTTGCAGCAGTTTTTAAGTAATGCAATAATTCTTGTTTCGGCATATAACGAAGAAGCCGACTTGTTTGAAATTAAAAAGACTGCGGGATTAGAGAAATACACCAATTCTGTTGATGAAATTTTAGGAAAAAAACTGGAGGGCATCACATTTAAGGGTTTTGATGCCGCATCTTCAATTGAGAATGCCGGAAATATTAGCATTATTAATAATCTTGAAGATCATCTTGCATTAACTAAAGAAGACAACAAGGCTTTAGGTAAAATACTTGAACTGGTAAAAGTTAATAAGGTATATAATATTGTACTTTCAAGAGATAATATGTTGTTGGGTACTATCAGCGTACTTACTTTGAATAAAACAATCATTAAGTTTAAACACATTATTGAAACCTTTGCACACCAGGTAGCTGTGGCATTGCACAGGAGTCATTTAGAATTTGAGCTGGTATCGGCCAAAATTAAAGCTGAAGAATCGGACCGTTTGAAGACAGCCTTCCTTGCCAATATGAGTCACGAAATACGTACTCCAATGAACGGTATTCTCGGATTTGCAGAAATGCTTAACGATGATGCATTGCCCGAGCATGAAAGAAAGAAATACCTTGACATAATTAATAATAACGGTAAAATTCTTATCAACCTTATTGATGACATTATTGATTTCGCAAAGATAGAAGCTGGCCAGATTAAGATTGTTAAGCACGACTTCTCAATAAACACACTGCTTACACAAATATACAACAGCTTCCTTTCAGAGAAATTCAAAAAAGAATCGAAAGATGTTGAACTTATTTTAGAAAAGGGATTACCCGATGAGGAAAGCTATATTCGAACCGATCCTATCAGACTTCGGCAAATTGTTACAAACCTTATTAGTAACTCTTACAAATTTACCGGAACCGGGCACATCAGTTTCGGATATAAACTCAGGGATAATAAATTACTTGAATTTTATGTAAAAGACACCGGAATTGGAATAAACCCCGATAAGCTTAGTGTTATTTTTGAACGTTTTGTGCAAGCCGATAACTCCCGGTCGCGAAAATACAGTGGGTCTGGCCTTGGATTGGCAATATCAAAAGGATTTTCAGAACTTCTGGGTGGCACAATGTGGGCCACATCAAAAGTAAATGAAGGCTCCGAATTTTATTTTTCAATTCCTTTTGAAGAAGCAGTTGCAAAAGAAAAGGAGAAACAAACAAGCTCAAAACCAAAATCGAAATACGATTGGAGTACAGTTAATGTATTGATTGCCGAAGATGACTTCTTTAGCTACAAATTTCTTGAAGGTTTTCTTAAACAAACAAATGCGAATGTTTTTCATGCCGAAGATGGTCAGAAAGCCGTTGATATGTGTAAAGAGAAACAAGATATCGATATTGTATTAATGGATGTTCAGATGCCCGAAATGAATGGTCTTGATGCAACTCAGAATATTAAAACCTTCAGAAAAGAACTCCCGATTATAGCTCAAACAGCAAATGCAATTGCCGAGGAAAAGCAGAAGTGCTTCGAAGCGGGTTTTGATGATTTTGTTACCAAGCCCATCAATATTACAGAGTTATTTATGAAAATTGAACAGTGGCTTGGCAAAAAAGCTCAGATGAAATAAATGATTTTCTGGTATTTCTTTTTCCTTGTAATCCTGATTTATATATGCACATTTCTGGCAGTTAGCATCGCATGTATAATAAGGCCATGTTACAGCAATTTTTCAATTGAAGCAAAGACATTCATTTCCGTCATTATTGCTTTCAGAGATGAGGAAAAGTACCTGAGCCCGTTACTTTCCTCCTTAAAAAAGCAAACATATCATCAAGAGTATTTTGAAGTAATTTTTGCGAATGATCATTCAAATGATAATAGCGCGAATATAATCAGGGAACAGCTGAGTGGTGTCTTAGATTACAAAATTATTGAGCTGGAAGAAAACAAAAAGGGTAAAAAGGAAGCACTCCTTCTGGCTGCCGAACATGCTCAAGGTGAATTGCTTGTTTTTACTGATGCAGATTGTACAGTAAATGAAAACTGGCTTACACTCTTCAATAATTTTTATTGCGAAAAGTCTAAACCATCCATGATTATTGGACTCGTAGATAATTTTGATGCACAGGGCCTGTTAAGTGAAATATTCAGACTTGAATTTCTCTCACTGGTTATTACAGGAGCTGGAATGACAGCTTTAAAAATGCCGGTTTTTGCTAATGGGGCAAATTTGGCTGTTCGGCGCAAAGACTATCTTGAAGAGAATTACCTTAAGAATGATTTTTCATCCGGCGACGATGTGTTTTTATTGCATCAATTAAAAGGGAGGCGCAAAAAAATAGAATTATTAAACTCTGCCGGATCTGTTGTCCATACTGCAGCTCCAAATAGTTTCAAAGAGTTTGTGAATCAAAGAATTCGTTGGGGTTCAAAAGCCAGGGCTTATACCGATGGAGCTGCAATTTTCCTGACTTTGCTGGTATTTACAGTCAATATTTTTGTTGTTTCAGCCCTGGTACTATCTTTATTACAGCATAGTCTATTTTTTTTCTTTTCGGGTCTGGGCGCTAAAATTAGCGCCGACATGCTGGTTTTTATTTCAGCAACAAAGATTTTTAAACTTAAATGGAGAATATTCTTAATCCCTCTTGTGAGTATTTTTTATCCTTTCTATCTGGTAACTACTGCTTTTATAGCAATAAAAAAGCCCTTCGAGTGGAAGGGCCGTAAACTTTTAAAGTAAGAAATCTACTCTGTAATTATAAATTCTTTTTGAATTAATGAAGTACCATTATTATAGAGTTTAAGAATATAAGTACCTGGCTTAAATCCGTCAACAACATCGGTTAATGATATTGTATTCATTCCCTGAACAAGATTTACCGAAGTGTTATTGTGGAGCTGTTTGCCTACAACATCGAATATAGTTAGTTGCACCTGCGAGGCCTGTTCTGCACTGAAAGTCAGATACAATTCACCTTCACTTGGATTAGGGTATAAACTTATGCTTTCAGAATTAACAGCAAGAATATCGTCAATTGCAGAAACAGCGTTATTATTATAGGCCGCCTGGAATTTTACACTTTTATTGTTTCCGGTTGTAGTGGTAATTTCGGTTAGTACAAGCAAGGGATACCGGTGTATTGAGTTATACCACCTGTATGTAGCAATCTCAACATCCTGCGATGAGCTGGTAAATTTCAGCGTATAATTTTTTACAGTTTTTACTCTTAGTGTATTTGGGTATTCTTTAGCATTGGGTAGTAGAAGTGTACCCCATGCATCGGCTTCAACCGAGCTTGTTCCATCAATCTGCCCTATTTCTTTATTATTATAGAAATAATCGCCACCAAAAACCCCATGAATATTATCGCCAAAATTAAATGGATACTGCATTTTTACAAAAGGCTGATTATAGGTAATAACAGTCTTTTTGTTTTCAGAAATGTATCCAAGCTGTATTAATTCATTATCATTTTCTTCGAAATAGAAATTTGCTCCAAATTCTTCCAGAGCCGTTGTAGCCCTCGGAAATTCTGCACCTCCATTAGTCATATTTACATGACCGGTAAATGTTTTTGTGACTACTAAACCCGAAAAGTCCCAAACTACATCTGCCCCATTGATTCCCGGGCTGGTGTATTCGCAAAGAGTCATAGGGTTGTCTTCTCCAGCCATTAACGAGTGATTTTGTTTTGTTAAGGTTGGTTGTGCAACCAAGAATGATAAGCTGCTAAAGCTAATCAGAACGATTCCAAGTGTTTTTTTAATAATCATGGTAAAAGGTGTTTGTTGGTTTAAATTCAATCTTTACTAATTTCCTAATTCAGAAAGGAATTTTATGCGCATAAGTCGAATTTCTTCAATAGAATATTCGTCTTCGCCGAGTTCTTCCAAAGCTTCGTCTATTGATTCTGTTTCAGCTTCTTTCATGAAGTATTCATAAATTTCTTCCTGATGGTCTTCATCCAAAACCTGGTCTATATAATAATCGATATTGAGTTTGGTTCCGGAGTTTACAATAGCTTCAACTTCATCAAGCAAATCAGACATATCAAGTCCTTTAGCGCTCGCTATATCTTCAAAGGGCATCATTCTGTCGATGCTCTGTATAATAAACACTTTTATTCCCGATTTGTTAACGACAGATTTCACAACCATGTCCTGGGGCCTCATTATGTCGTTCTCTTCGACATATCTTTTTATCAGATCGGTAAATTCTTTTCCATAACGCATAGCCTTACCGGCACCAACCCCCGAAATATTCTGAAGTTCTTCATTATTTACAGGGTATTGTGTAGCCATATCCTCAAGCGAAGGATCCTGGAAAACAACAAAGGGAGGAACATTCTTTAGCTTCGACATTTTTTTCCGTAAATCTTTCAGCATGGCAAAAAGATTCTCATCAGCAGCACCTCCTCTTCCTTGTGCATTTACAATGATGTCATCGTCATCAACATCGGTATATTCATGGTCTTCTGCAAGCATAAACGATTTTGGGTTTTTAAGGAAGTTATGCCCTGCGTCTGTAACCTTAAGTAATCCGTAGTTTTCAATATCTTTCGACAGGAACCTGGCAATAAGAGCCTGTCTTACCACGGCATTCCAGAACTTAATATCTTTATCGCTCCCTTTGCCATAAAGCTCAAGTTCGTGATGTTTATATGATTTTATTGCTGCAGTTTTTATTCCGGAGAGAAAATTTGCTACATGGTCGGCTTTAAATTTTTCTTTTATCTGAATTATTGCTTGAATCAACAGAGATACATATTCTTTTCCTTCAAATTGTTTTTTTGGTTGAAGGCAGTTATCGCAATTGTTGCAGTTTACTGTCATCTCTTCACCAAAATAGGCAAGGAGTTGTTTAGGTCTGCAAACCGATGATTCGGCATATGCAACGGTCTCAAGTAATAGTTGTCGCCCAATTTCCTGTTCGGCAATTGGTTTCCCCTGCATAAATTTCTCAAGTTTCTGAATGTCCTTATAGCTGTAAAAAGCTATACACCGGCCTTCACCACCATCTCGTCCTGCACGTCCGGTTTCCTGGTAATATCCTTCGAGGCTTTTGGGAATATCGTAGTGCATAACAAACCTGACATCAGGTTTATCAATACCCATTCCAAAAGCAATTGTAGCTACTATGACCTCCACATCTTCCATCAGGAATTTATCCTGGTTTTCGCTTCTGGTGGCAGCATCCATTCCGGCATGATAGGGAAGCGCCTGTATTCCGTTTACTTTTAATGTTTCTGCAAGTTCTTCAACTTTTTTCCGGCTAAGGCAATATATAATACCCGATTTTCCGGGATTATTCTTGATGTAACGTATAATTTCCTTGGTAACATCTTTCTTGGGCCGAATCTCGTAATACAGGTTGTTTCTTCTGAATGATGACTTGAATACATTGGCATCAAGCATTTCAAGGTTCTTCTGTATGTCGTGCTGAACTTTTGGTGTTGCTGTTGCAGTTAATGCAATGATTGGAGCTTTCCCGATTTTATTGATGATGGGCCTGATGCGTCGGTACTCAGGCCGAAAATCATGACCCCATTCCGAAATACAGTGTGCTTCGTCTACAGCATAGAATGATATCTTAATCTGTTTAAGGAAGTTAATATTCTCTTCTTTGGTTAATGATTCGGGCGCAACATACAACAGACGTGTATGGCCATCTATTACATCGGTTTTTACTTTATTTATCTGAGACTTGGTAAGCGAGGAGTTCAGAAAGTGAGCAATACCATCGTCTTCACTGAAGCTTCTCATTGCATCTACCTGATTTTTCATTAGAGCAATCAAGGGAGAAATTACTATGGCTGTACCTTCAAGTATCAGCGAAGGTAACTGATAACACAAGGATTTACCTCCACCGGTTGGCATGAGTACAAAAGTATCCCTGTCAGCAAGAACATTGCGAATTATAAGTTCCTGATTTCCCTTAAAACTAGTGAATCCAAAGTGTCTTTTTAAAACTTCGGACAATGAAATATCTGTCCCTGCATTCATATCGACAAAAAGTTATAGCTTTTTGTTTTGTTAAATATTTACGGATGGTAATGCTTTTGCTATACGGTATATCATTATTTTTGTTACGATTCTGATGTTTTCCGTTTTTCATCAGAATTTTTATTTACTTAAAATTAATAAAGTTTTTCCAAATTGCACATATTAGTAGTTTGAATCTTATTATTATCTGATGGTAAAGAAGAATAACACAGACATGAGTTTTCTTGAGCACCTTGAAGAATTAAGGTGGCATCTTGTACGTTCAGCATTTGCAGTTTTTATATTTGCAACGGCTGCATTTATATATAAGAAAGTAGTTTTTGATATCATTCTAATGGGTCCCTCAAGATCCGATTTCTTAACTACTGAACTTCTTTGTCAGTTCGGTCATTTTTTTAATGATTTTCTTGCAAGTTATGGCAGAAGCTTTGGATCGCCCGAAGCCTTGTGTTTGAATACTGAGCCTATTAAACTGCAAAGTATCCAAATGGCTGGTCAGTTTCTGGCCCATATAAAAATTTCGGTAATTGCAGGAATAATTGGCGCATTCCCCTATGTAGTTTATGAATTATGGCTATTCATTAAACCCGCATTATACCAAAAGGAGAAAAATCATACACGGGGAGCGGTATTTTTAGTATCGTTTCTTTTTATCTTGGGTGTTCTTTTCGGTTATTTTATAATCTCTCCCTTATCTATTAATTTTCTATACAACTACCAGGCATCACAACAGATTGTAAATAATATCCAGCTCATGTCGTTTGTGTCAATTGTCGCCTCAATTTCGCTTGCTTCGGGAATTTTATTTGAATTACCGGCTATCATTTATTTTTTAAGTAAGGTAGGAATTGTAACGCCAGAATTTCTTAAAAAATACCGACGTCATTCTTTGGTAGTTATGTTGGTTCTTTCAGCAATAATAACGCCTCCCGATATTTTTAGCCAAATCTTGGTTTGTCTGCCTCTCATAGTTTTATATGAGATTAGCATTAAAATTTCGAAAAGAATTAATAAAAAAGCACAAATAGCTTGATTTTATTTAATTTTGCTTGCGATGCAATTTTTTGCTGAAAAGCCTGTCGTTCAAATATTGAAAGACTGTTAGTTTTAGCATCAACCATGCAAATAATCATAACCAAAACCACAAAGCTGCTTTGGAGTCTTGTTGTTTTTTGCACAGCAATTACAGCTCAGACTACCATTGAAGGTACTGTATTCGATAATGATTCAGGCGAGCCACTTCCCTTTGTAAATGTTGTATTTCAAAGTTCAACGGTTGGTACCATAACTGATTATAACGGCACTTACTTTATTTCAACAAATAAAGCAAGCGATACCATTGTCGCTACTTGTTTGGGTTTTGAATCTCAAAAAATTCCCGTCCGGAAAAACACAGCACAACATATCGATTTCAGGTTAAGTTCGGTGAGTCTTCGAATTGATGAGGTGATTGTTACACCCGGCGAGAATCCGGCATTCAGAATACTTGACAGTATCAAGGATCATAAAGAACAAAATAACCCTGAACGTTTTGAGTCCGTTCAATATAAAAGTTATAATAAACTGAGGCTTGATTTAAACAATATTGACCAGGCATTTAAAGATCAGCGCCTTCTTAAGCAGTTTCAGTTTGTGTTTGAGCATATCGACAGTTCGGAAGTGTTTGGCAAGAACTACCTGCCCATATTGATGACCGAAAGTGTATCGCGGTTTTATCAGCAGAAATCACCTGTAGTTGAGAAAGAAGTAATCGAAGCATTTAAAATTTCCGGCATTGAAAACAATACAATCGCCCAATTCTCGGGTAAAATGTACCAGCGGCTAAATGTGTACAATAATTTTATGAACTTATTTGAGCCGGGATTTGTAAGTCCTATTGCAGACTTTGGCCGCATGTACTATAAATATTACCTCGAGGACAGCGCAAATATTGATGGTAACTGGTGCTATAAAATAGCTTTTAAGCCAAAACGAACCCAGGAAAGAACTTTTTTTGGTTATTTATGGGTGGCAGACACCTCTTTTGCTATTAAGAAAATCCAGCTCAGGGTCTCGTCCGATGTCAATATTAATTTTATGAACGATCTTGTTGCAATAAATGAGTACAAGCAGTTGAATGACTCTACCTGGTTTTTGTTTCAGGAAGATTTACTTATTGATTTTTATATTAACGACAAGTCGTATGGATTTTTTGGTCATAAACATGCTACTTATTCCGATATTGAGCTTAACAAACCCATACCCGAAAACGTTGAAAAACTACTTACCAATACCTATATTGTTGAAGATAGTCTGGATCGAACGGATAAATACTGGTCGATAAACAGGCCCACGGAACTTAATCAGCAGGAAGAGATGGTTTATACAATGGTTGATAGTGTTACTAAGGTGCCTGTGTTTAAGTCGGTATATAGCATTGTTGACATGCTCACGGATTACTATTTTGTTAAAGGCCCCATAGAGATAGGTCCATACTATACATTTTACAGTAATAATCCGATTGAGGGCAGCAGAATAAAGTTTGGCTTACGAACCAGCAATGAATTTAGTACAAAATACAGGTTTGGGGGTCATATTGCTTATGGTCTGAATGATCAAAGGTTTAAATATGGGTTTGTATCTGATGTGATGTTCGACAATAATCCGAGAAGAAGGTTTTCATTAGTTTATGCTAACGATATGAGGCAGCTGGGAAAAAGTCAGAATGCCTTTCTTGATGATAATATTATGGCTACTCTTTTAAGGCGTAGGCCAAACTATAAACTTACCATGGTTGATGAATACACTATGGAATATGAGCACGAGTGGTTCCAAGGTTTTTCAAATACCTTAAAAATGTCTCATTACACAATTTATTCAACTCCTCACATTCCATTTAATCAGATAACAAACGAAGGAATTATTCAATCGGTTAACAGTCTTTCAACTTCAGAGATTACGCTTAATACTCATTTTGCATACAGAGAAAAATATCTGCTCGGAAAATTTGAAAGAAAAAGTCTTGGTTCTGTTTATCCAACAGTTGATTTAGATTTTACCTGGGCGCCTACCGGAATCCTCGACAGCAAATACGAGTACATGCGTTTTAAGCTGAGGGTTTATGACAGGCTTGAAACCAATCCCTTTGGATTTACAAGGTACTGGCTTACTGCCGGTAAAATATTTGGTGATGTTCCTTATCCTTTCCTTGAATTACACGATGGAAATGAGACCTATGCCTACGATGTTTTTGCTTTTAATATGATGAATTATTACGAATTTGCCTCAGACCAGTTTGCAAGCCTTTTTATTGAGCAGCATCTTCAGGGGTTCTTCCTGAATAAAATTCCTGTTTTTAAGAAGTTTGAGTTGCGTGAGGTGGCCTCTGCCAAAATTCTTGTGGGGCAATTAAGCAATTCTAACAAGCAAGTGATGGATTTTCCGGTGGGTCTTGGCGAATTAACAAAACCATACATCGAGGCGGGTTTTGGCTTGGAAAATATATTAAAAATTTTCAGGGTTGAGGCACTTTGGCGCTTGTCTTACCTTGATAATCCTGATATTGTAAAAAATCCCGGTTTGCGCGTTATGATGCAGCTTACTTTTTAAAAGTTGTGGAATACAATACATGCTAAGTGTTAATATTGTTTAATATTTTCAGAAATTACTGTGTTATTTTATACTTTTGATGCCAATAAGATAAATTTTGATTTAAGTGAAACTCAGAACCGAAGGTCTCATAAAGCGTTATCGTTCCAGAACAGTCGTAAAATCAGTTTCTGTAGAAGTTAATCAGGGCGAAATAGTTGGTTTGTTAGGTCCGAATGGAGCCGGCAAAACAACAACTTTCTATATGATTGTTGGACTTATAACTCCCAATGCAGGAAAAATATATCTTGAAAACGAGGATATTACCCGACAACCCGTTTACCGCAGAGCTCAAAGAGGAATTGGTTATCTGGCACAGGAGGCATCCGTTTTCAGAAAACTTAGCGTTGAGGACAACCTAAAGGCAGTTCTGGAGATGTCGGATATGAGCCGGCAGGACCAAAAGAGAAGAGTTGAATCTTTACTGGAAGAATTTGGCCTGAACAAAATCAGGAAAAGCTTAGGCATACAACTATCAGGAGGGGAAAGACGAAGAACCGAAATTGCCAGGGCACTTGCTATTGACCCCAAATTTATTCTGCTCGATGAACCATTTGCAGGAGTTGACCCTATTGCAGTTGAAGATATCCAGGAAATTGTATCAACACTTAAAGAAAAAAACATAGGTATACTTATTACAGACCATAATGTACACGAAACCTTATCGATCACAGACAGGGCATATTTGTTGTTCGAGGGTGAAATTCTAAAAGCAGGTTCAGCTCATGATTTAGCTGAGGATGAGAGGGTTCGTAGTGTTTATCTTGGTCAGAATTTTACTTTAAGATAGGGGTTTATACTTCTGTCCTGCCATTGCTTCTATTGCCTCCAATATTTCTTTCTTGCCGGCAATTATCACATTATCAAAACGACTGGCTTTTTCACCTAATAATTTCATTGGTTTTTCATCAATATGAATATATAAGGTGCCAATATGTTGAAGGTATTCCCGATTGAGGATTCTCATGCATAAATTGAAGGAGTTGCTATTGGTGGAAACATTTTCAATTATAACTATTTTTGCATCAACCGGATTAAGCTTGATAAGGCAGTTTTTTACAAGAAAAGCTTTAATCATCCGGCCATTCATGCCCTCAGCTAATAGACTATCGATAAATTTTATTTAGACTAAAGATAAATAATACACTTTTCGAAAAAAAATTCAATTTTTGAGGTGACATTTTGCGGTTTAAAGGAACATATATATAGAACTAAATTTATTAACACCTATTTCTATAACTCTACAGTTATGAAAAAATTAATTTTTAATTCATTATTTATAGCGCTTGGCCGAAAGAATTACTTATTTGCAGGGTCTGAAAGAGGGGCACAAAGGGCTGCCATGTTCTACTCATTCTTTGGCACTTGCCGAAAAAATAATATAAATCC
>JAFGVA010000104.1 GCA_016938235.1 Bacteroidales bacterium
AATGTATAATGTATAATGTATAATGTATAATGTATAATGTATAATGTATAATGTATAATGTATAATGTATAATGTATAATGTATAATTGAGAATTGAGAATTTACAAAGCAGGTTTTTAGGATTAATCAGGACTCAATTCAAAATTCAAAATTCATAATTTAAAACTCATAATTCAAAATTCATAATTCAAAATTCAAAATTAAATAAACATGGGACCATTAATTGCATATGATCATATATCATCAAATACAAATTTCCTTCTGGCATTTATTATTGGTATAGGCTTTGGATTTGTATTGGAAAGTTCCGGATTTTCATCAAGCCGGAAATTAGCCGGAGTTTTTTACGGTTACGATACTGTTGTTCTGAAGGTATTCTTCACCGGAGCCATTACTGCTGCGGTTGGTTTACTGTTTTTTAGTCTTTTTGGCTGGATAGATCTGAATATAATTTACATTAATCCTACCTATCTTACCTCAGCAATATTAGGGGGAGTTATTATGGGTCTGGGTTTTATTATGGGAGGTTTTTGTCCAGGCACCAGCTTTTGCGCTGCCTCAATTGGTAAAATTGATGCTATGGTTTTCATAGGAGGTTTATTTATTGGTATTTTAATTTTTGGTGAAGGTTATCCTCTTTGGGAGAGCGTGTTTAATGCAAAATTCATGGGTGCTCCAAAATTAAGTACCTCCTTAGGCTTATCTGACGGAGTTTTTACGCTTATCATGATAGTTGCAGCATTGGCTATGTTTTGGGTCGGAGAATGGGCCGAAAAGAAATTTCCACAAAAAGAATATTAAAAAGCAAATATTATGAAGACCAGGATAATAATTTCAATTGTGTTTATTTCTCTTGGATTGATTTTAGCAGCCATTCCACAGAATACAACACTTAAATATAAATTATCAGCAAATGAAATGCTGGTAGAATCAAATAACATGGTGATGTATTATTCACCCGACGAAGTTGCAGACCTTTTGGTGCAGAAAGATCCTTCCATACAATTGATTGATGTAAGACCACCGGATCAGTTTGAAAAATTTTCCTTGCCGGGTGCAATAAATGTACCACTGACTGAAATTCTGAATGAAGATTACCGGGATCTGCTTCACCAGGATGTTCGATACAACATCTTCTATTCGAACGGATCAACAGATGCCTTAAAAGCATGGATGATTGCACGACAGTTGGGATGGAAAAACAACTTTGTACTGCAGGGAGGTTTAAATTATTTTGCCGAGCTTATTATGAATCCTCAAACACCGCCTTCTACCAGTCCAAACGATGAGATAGCTAAATATCAATTCAGGAAAGGTGCTCAGGCGGCTTTGTTCGGGGCAACCTCAGTAAGTTCTGAGGCCGAAGTTGCCACATCAGCCCCAAAGCCACCAATTCAGAAAAAGCCAAGTAAGAAAAGAGTGCAGGGAGGTTGTTAAAAGCATTGAAGAATACCTGTCAGGGTTAAATCTGACAGGCTATTCTTTTTTAAAATCATATTTATGCAGATCGGCATCATCGTATTCCATGGTAATTTTCGTTCCATAGGATTTATCAGCCAGTTTAGTAGATTCTGTAATAATGCTCATCTTTCCACCACTTTCAATAAATTGTAAAGCAGCTTTAATCTTTGGTGCCATTGTACCTTCGCCAAAAGCTTGTTCGTCGAGATACTTCTTCGTATCAGAATAGTTTAAAAATTCAAGCACTTTTTGTTCCTGGGTATCGTAATTAGCATAAACAAAAGGCACATCAGTTAAAATATAAAACCTGTCGGCCTTAATCTGAGTTGCCAACATAGCCGATGCTAAATCTTTGTCAATTACAGCTTCAGAGGCACGTATATCTCCGTTTTCATCGGTATAAACAGGCACGCCGCCACCACCTACAGCAATAATAATTGTGCCGTTCCTGGCATTTTTTTCTATAACCTCCCAATTCATGATTTTGCGAGGAGCAGGAGAGGGAACTACACGTCGGTACCCCCCTTTTGATTTTGTTTCAGCTTTAAATGTCCATCCTTTATCCTTTTGTAGAGTCTCTTTTTCCTGTTCCGTAAAAGTTTTTCCAATTCTTTTACCGGGGTTTGAAAATGCCGGATCATCCGGATTTACTTCAACCATTGTCATTAAAGTAAGTACATTTCGGTTTATATTGTGTTTTTTTAGTACGTTTAGCAGCATACGTTCAATCATGTACCCAATACCTCCCTGCGAATCAGCAACACAAATATCCAAAGGCATATGAGGAATTCCGTATAGTTGTTCGCCGGCATCGTTACGCATTACAATGTTTCCAACTTGTGGTCCGTTACCATGAGTAATAACAAGATTAAAGC
Source organism: Bacteroidales bacterium (assembly GCA_016938235.1). Classification (GTDB taxonomy): domain Bacteria; phylum Bacteroidota; class Bacteroidia; order Bacteroidales; family UBA10428; genus UBA10428. The sequence continues at coordinate 2,337 of JAFGVA010000104.1, forward strand.
CTTCTTCAATCAGAAAAATAATATTTTCGAGTGTATCGAAAGTATTTTGTTCCTGTTCTTCAATTGTACCGCTTTGACTATCCCTTAAAAGAGCATTTCCGCCTAATGCTATAACCGCCAGTTTTTCCATTATTTCTTTAAATATCAGATAGCTAATTAGCTAATATAATTCTACATAAAAATGATTTATATCTGATTTATTTTCAGGGATACCTCTTATTGTGAAAATAATTTTCTAAACTTATTGCATGATAACTTGCTAATCTACATGAATTTCGTATTTTTAGTATAAATAAATTATAAATTAAATATAAATATATCGGTTTCAAAGAAGGTTACGATGATTGATATCACCAGTTGTGGCTTGATAAATCATTGTACGAATACCAGTTAATAACATGTTTTTAGTAAATTAAAACCAGAAAAGAACTCAATCAGATAAATCGAATCTACAGATGAAAAAACTTTACCTATCAATTTTCTTAATGACGATAATCGCTATCGTTTTCCAGAAATCATTAAAAGCACAGGAAGGAACAAAGATTACCCAAACAACGCTTGTTAAGGTAAAACTTAACTCTGTTCTGCATGTTTCTTGTAATGGCGATAAAAAGGGTGCAATTAATATAATGGTTTCCGGAGGTGTGCCACCGTATGCATACGAGTGGAGCAACGGAGAAACAACCCAGGATATTGCCGGATTGGCTGCTGGAACCTATAAAGTTAAGGTAATTGACTCCTACGGATGCCCCGACAGTTTGACGGTTGAAGTTAAGGAACCAGAGAAACTGATGGTAGCTATCGATTCAGTTAAAGATATTTTATGTTATGGTTTTAATAAAGGTAGCATTGATGTAACAATCTCCGGTGGTGTGCCTCCCTACGTATATAGCTGGAGTGATGAATCTTCAAACCAGGATTTAAGGAATGCTAAAGCCGGTGAATATGCCCTTTTAGTTACCGATGCAAACCACTGTCAGGAAATTACGTCTGCCGTTATCAAACAAAATCCGCTTATTGTAAGATCAGACGAAAAAGTGCAGAATATCGAATGTGCCGGAGATTCCACAGGTACAATTGATATAAATGTTAAAGGTGGTGTGCCACCTTATAGTTACCGTTGGACATCGGGAGAACAGGTTGAAGATCTGAAAGGTTTAACCGCCGGAACCTATACTGTTCAGGTAACAGATAGCCGTGGATGTTTAGAAGCTTATTCAACTAAGGTTACACAACCTGATCCGATTATACTTACCCTTGAAGAAGTCAGACATATTAGCTGTGCAGGTGATAATAGTGGTGCAATTGATGTTAAGGTTAAGGGCGGTGTCAGGCCATATATGTACACCTGGAACGACAGCCTTGCATTTACCCAGGATATTGCAGGTTTAGCTGCCGGAAAATATGAACTTAAAGTACAGGATGGAAGAAATTGTATCAAAACGCTTGAACAGGAAATAAACGAGCCGGATAAAGTTGTTGTTGATATCACTCAGGTTAAAAATGTGGTTAACTTTGGCGAATCAAATGGTGCAATTTATATTGATGTTACCGGGGGTGTACAACCCTATAAATATGAATGGAGCAATGGACCAAAAACAAAGGATGTTGCTAATATTCCTGCAAATAATTATACCTGTAGAATTACCGATGCCAACAAGTGTGTAAGCACAATCAGCGTAAATATTGAGCAACCTTCATTGCTTGAAGTTAACATTAGTCATATTGAAAACATTAAGTGTTTTGGTGAAAGAAACGGTTATATAAATGTTGATGTGAAGGGCGGAGTTCCTCCATACAATTTTTCATGGAGTAATGGCGACAGTACCAGAGACATCAGAAATCTTTCTGCCGGAACCTACGATTTAACTGTTACAGATGCACATGGTATGGTCAAAACTGTAAAAGGTATAATTGAACAACCTACATTACTTGAATCTGAACTGCAACTGATAACAAACAACCTTTGTTTTGGTGATAATGAAGGTACAGTTGATATCAATGTGAAAGGTGGTACTCCGCCATACTCCTACAACTGGAGCAATGGTGCTAAAACACAGGATATTACTAAAGTTCCTGCTGGAGAGTACATTGTTCAGATTATTGACAAGTTTCAGTGTATTGATTCATTAAAAGCCGTTGTTGAACAGTCACCCAAGCTTGAAGTCTCTTCCGAAGAAGTTACCGATATTAAATGTTTTGGTACCTCCGAGGGATCTATTAATGTTTCAGTAACCGGTGGATCTGAACCTTATAAATATAGCTGGAGCAATGGAGCTGTTACACGCGATTTATCCAAGCTTAAAGCCGGACAATACTTCCTGAAAGTTATTGATTCGAAAGGATGTGATGAAACACTGGAAGTTAGAATAAGTGAACCACCATTGCTGGAATCTGCTATTGCAGATATTACTGACGTGAAATGTAAAAATGATTCAACGGGTGCAATTATCCTAAATGTTCAGGGTGGTACTGCGCCTTATGCTTATGAATGGAGCAATGGTCAAACAGCTAAAGATAATAATCGGATTAAAGCGGGTAGCTACAGTGTCAGAGTGGTTGACAGCAAGGGATGTGTTAATACATTAAGTGCTACAGTAACAGAACCTTCTGAATTGTATTGCAATCTTGAACAAGTAACAAACATCGACTGTTTTGGTGATTTAACTGGTGCTGTTGATGTTACTGTAGGTGGTGGAATTGGTCCTTACCTTTATAAATGGAGTAATGATGCATCTACTCAAAACCTGGTAGGTGTTAAGGCAGGAGAATACTCGTTGAATGTTACCGACCAAAATGGTTGTGTTGCTGGTTTATCGGCTACAATAGTTCAAAACAACAGACTAAATGTTACAACAGAAGAAATTAAGCACGTTGCATGTTTTGGTGATAATACCGGAGCTGTTGTTGTAAAAGTTGAGGGAGGTGTTGAACCTTATTCATACAGATGGAGTAATGGCAGGGAACGCAGAGATTTATCGGCAGTGGGCGCAGGAAACTATACTCTGGCTGTTTCCGATGCCAGATCGTGTGTTACCAACCTAAATATTACCATTGAAGAACCCAGTGAGTTTAGCGGTGAAATTACCGATATTACCCAGATTCGTTGTCATGGCGACTCAAATGGTGTGATTATAACTGAATTTGCAGGAGGTGTTACACCTTACACTTTTGCCTGGAATACAAGTTCAACTGTAAAAGATATAAGTAACCTTAAAGCCGGTACTTATACCCTTATTGGAACAGATAAAAACGGATGTACTGATACCTTATCTACTGTTATTGAGCAACCAACAAAGCTTGAGCTTGAATTGGTTTCTGTTGTTAATAATCCATGTTTTGGTGAACGAAATGGAGAAATTGACGTCTTTGTAAAAGGCGGTGTTACTCCGTATACCTATAAGTGGTCGAATGGAGGCATAACTCAGGATTTAACTGATCTTGAAGCAGGAAGATATGTTGTTCATGTGACCGGTGCAACAGGTTGCGAAAAAAGCCTTGAAGCAACTATAACGGAACCAGATCCGATGCAATTAACTATTAGCTCTACAACCGACATTAAATGTTTTGGAGGCAATAACGGAGCAATTGACTTAAATGTTACCGGAGGCGTTGTGCCATATGTATATAGCTGGAGCAATGGTTCAAAAACAGAAGATATTTCTGAGCTTGTTGCAGGCAGCTATACTGTAAATGTTGTCGATCAAAATGGTTGCTTGCAGGAGATTAGCGCCATAATAAACCAGCCCGAACCTTTGGTAGCAAATCTTACCGATGTAAAAAACATCAATTGCTTTGGCGACAGTACAGGTGCTATCAGTATAGATGTAACCGGAGGTACTCAACCTTACCAGTTTAAATGGAACAATGGCCAGACAATTGAGGATATATCCGGATTAAAAATAGGTGACTATAGCGTTGAAATTATTGATGCACAAGGTTGTTCACAAAATTTAATGGCCACTATCACTCAACCCGAGGAACTGCTTGCCAATATTATTTCGACCGAAGATGTTTTGTGTAACGGTATGAACGAAGGTAGTATAGATATTTCGGTAAAAGGGGGTGTAACACCTTATGTTTATACATGGAGCAATGGCAGTAAAGAGCAGGATGTTAGCGCTTTACTGGCCGGAAGCTACAATGTTCAGATACAGGATGCCAACAGTTGTGTTAAAACACTTGAAGCAACTATTAATGAACCTGAAATGCTTGTTGTTTCTATAGCAGACATAGTAAACATTAAGGAGTTTGGCAGAACTAACGGTAGCATTGGTATTACTGTTGGTGGTGGTACCAGCCCTTACTCATACAGTTGGAGTAATGGAGCAACTACTCAGAATATTGAAAATCTTGTTGCAGGCGACTATTCCGTAATTGTTCTTGACGATTTCGGATGCCGACAGGATCTAAATGCCAGTATTGAACAACCAAAGGCAATTCAAATTACTGTTGATACTATAAATCATATTAGGTGTTATGGTGAGGAAACCGGTTTTGCCCGTGTATCAGTCCAGGGTGGTGTAGAACCCTATACTTATTCATGGAGTAACGGAGTTTCAGGAAACCAGCTGGCAGATGTACCTTCAGGCGAATATATGCTGACAATTACAGATGCCAACAATGCTAAGAAGCAGAAATCGGTGCGTATTATGCAACCTGAATTCTTTGAGCTTGAAATTGATTCTGTTCTTAATCCATCGTGCTATGAATTGAATAACGGTATGATTTCAACAAGAGTTACCGGAGGTACAACTCCATACTCTTTTGCATGGAATACCGGTTCAACTTCGCAAAACTTAAAAGGATTGACCTCTGGTAAATTCATTATTAATGTAACAGATGCCCGGGGATGTACCTTAACAGATAGCACTGAGCTTAAAAAACCTGAAGCATTAGAAGTTGCTCTTTTAGGAACCCAGGATATTGAATGTTTTGGGGAACCAAAAGGTAGTGTTAATATAGCGGTAATGGGTGGTACTCCTCCATACATGTATAACTGGAATAATGGAGCAAAAGTTCAAAATTTATCAGAAGTACTAGCCGGAAACTACACAGTGAAAGTGCTTGATGCCAAACAATGTTCTAAAACCATAAGTGCAACCGTTAATGAGCCACCAGCACTGGTGTCAAGGTTTGCTACGGTAAAAAATGTTCCTTGTCAGGGCGAAAATACAGGTTTAATAAGCACTTCGGTTACAGGTGGAACCCCACCGTATAATTATGCCTGGAGTAATGGAGATTCAGCGTCTTCAATATCAAACCTGTACGTTGGAAAATATGGTGTAACAATAACCGACTCAAATGGCTGTGTTAACAGTCTGTCAACTGATATTACTGAGCCGGATAAACTGCTTGGCGATATAACCAATGTAAACAATATAAGTTGTTTTGGTTCTAAAGAGGGTTCTATTAATATAAATATTGAAGGAGGAACTCCCCCATATCGATACAACTGGAATAACGGAAGCAAGGAGCAAAACCTGACAGCAGTTGGTGCTGGCGATTATAGTGTGAATGTTACTGATGATCATGGATGTCAGATTTCGTTGAATGCATCAATTTCTCAACCAACGGAGTTGGTTGTTACCTTATCGTCTGTTGAAAATATTAAGTGTTTTGGCGATCAAATCGGAGCAGTTGATGTGTCTGTAACAGGCGGTGTAATGCCATATTCCTATAGCTGGAGTAATGGGGCAACAACCCAGGATATTGTTAAAATACCGGCAGGTTCTTATACTCTGCAGGTTGCCGATGCTAATGGGTGCATGAATATACTAACTGCTACTGTAGAGCAACCACAACCACTTGTGGTTGAAAACACTTCATTAAGCAATAACAGGTGTAGTGGTGACATAGCAGGAAATGTAACTATGTCTGTTACCGGAGGTGTTCAGCCTTATGGGTTTGCCTGGAGTAACGGAACCACAACCCGAGATTTACAGAATGTACCTGCAGGTTCTTATGGCTTGAAAGTAACTGATGCCAATGGATGTGTTAAAGAAACAAGTGCAAAGGTTACAGAGCCTCCGGTTCTGGTAAAATCTATTGATGCTGTTAATCACATTGCTTGTAATGGCGAAAGTAACGGTTCTATTCATATTTCCATTTCGGGCGGTATCGCACCATACGAATATCAGTGGAGTAACGGAAACAGCAGCCAGGATTTGCTTAACGTACCTGCCGGAACATATTCGGTAATTATAAGAGAAGGTAATGGTTGTGAATCAACACTTGAAGCAACAATAACAGAACCAACATTGTTTGTATCTGAACTTCTTGGAGTTGAACATAACAATTGTTTTGGCGACGAAAACGGTCAGATTACAATTAGCGCCGAAGGCGGTACCACACCATATACATTCAGATGGAACCATGGTTCTCAAGAGCAGAATCTTGCCAATTTACCTTCGGGAGATTACTCTGTACTTGTTTCTGATGCAAACGGCTGTAACAGAACCATTAAAACAACCATTGAAGAGCCTGATAAACTGTTATTGGTGGTTGACTCAGCAAGAAACGTGAAGTGTTGCGGTGATACCAGCGGTGCAATCTTCGTTTCGGTTTATGGTGGTGTTGAACCATACAAATACTTATGGAGTCATGGCAAAACAACCCAGGATATTACTGGACTTGCTGAAGGACAATATACTGTTACTGTTACCGACTTTAATGGTTGTGTTGTTAATACACCGGAAGAAGGAGCTACCATTTACGAAAAAATCATATCACAAGGTAAATTTGTATCGAGAGATATCTTATTTGACGTAAATAAAGCTACAATTAAAGAAGCTTCATTCATTGAAATCAGCAGAATTGCTTCCTTCATGAAAGAACATCCACAATTGAGGTTCAGCATCGAAGGCCATACCGACAGTCAGGGTGATGCAAATGCTAACTTAATCCTGTCGCAACAAAGAGCTGAATCAGTTAAAGAAAGCCTTGTTAAGTTTGGTATTGACGAATCGAGACTCGAAACCAAGGGTATGGGTGAATCTACACCGGTTGATACGAATGCTACACCAGAAGGCAGAGCTAATAACCGCAGGGTTGAGTTCATTCCTTTATAGTAGATACTCTTAATTATCAGATAATAAAAAAGCACCTGCTTCAAAAGAATGCAGGTGCTTTTTTTTAGTTCCTGGTTTATAGTTACCGATCACTTTTCACTCTACACAGCTCACCAATCACCGATCACAGATCACCAATCACAGATCACAGATCACTCTTCACTTTTCGCTATTCACTCTTCATACTCCGGTTTAGAAACCCTGCCCATGAATAAAATGGTATTAGTTTGTTCTTCACAAATTGCAAAAATGAAAGGATGATTAGCAGTAAAATATTTTGCACTATTGTTAATCGATGTATATTCAAATATTACCACAGTAGCAGCTGCGGCTTCACTACCTTTTTCGTTTACATCGATAAATGATTTATGTAAAACATTACTTATCTGGACAGGCATATAAGAAATATTTGAAAAATCGGCCTCATCAGAAAATGCAATACCTAAGCCCATGTCAACCAGTTCTTTTTTTAATTTTCTCACACCATAAGTGAATTTAAATTTGGGTAGCATAAGATTAACTTCTTCCTTGTTAAAACCTGACATCATTTTTTGCCAGTTTTTATTGTTAAGATGCCAAATAAGGTCATCAGAACTGTATTCCGATTTAGGAAGCATTACTACCATGGAATAGTTAGAATCAGCGTATGCCAGTTTTACGGCTGTAAGTGTATCGTTCTCATAGTAAGGAAGTTGTTCCTTCATACTCATAAAATCAGTTAGGTATTCTTCCCCGGTTTCCGGTCTGAAATTAGACTCATAAGTACTTTCTTCATTGAATTCTTTAAGCCAGTCGGCTTTGAAATAAATGGCATTAATAAGAAACATAACTGTCTCTGGACTAATCTCGGTAAGCATTTTCCTGATTTTGTCGTGTGTTTTTTCTTCAATCCAACTGTTGATGGTATCAAGGCTTGATAAATCTGTAAAATCAAGCTCTCTGCAGGTTGCATTAAAATACAATTCGGCATCGGTCTGAAACTTTGGTTTTACCGGGAAATCAATATGTGACCATATAGAATTTGCAATTTCCAGGGTAATGATATCATTACCAGATACTAAATAATCCGACAGTATGTGAATATGCTCAAAAATAGCTTCACGCCCTGAGGCATAATGCAAAACATTATCAAATGCTTCGTATGTGTCTCCATTCGAACCATTTGCTGCAAGGCTTAGTGCATAATAAATGCTTATGGGCGAAATAAAAATGTTTTCATCTGCATCATCGTTTTGTTTGATTTGCGAAAACATTTCAAAAGCAAAAGAATTGTTTGACTCTAAAATAGCAGTTTTAATTTCAGCCGGTGCCTCAGGAATTTTTGTGTCATCCTTGTCACCATTAATACTCTCAGCGCAGGAATATCCAGCGAATAAGAGACTAATCCAAAGAAGTTTGGTTATCATTTTCATGTTGTAGTTGTTTTCTCTATGATGCTTAATCAGGCAATTTAGTTGCGTGTGATTTTTAATATCTGAAAAAATTAAAAATAAATAGCTGGTATGAATTTTTATACGGCAAGCTTAGCTTTTATCTTTAATTATCAGCTATATATGGATAATAAGCAAACACCGGCATCTTGCCTAATATAATTTCCTGTTAACATTCTCGCGTAATGCATTGTTTTTTTTCATTACATTTAATTAAATCTTTGAACTAAACATAATTAGTACTTAAAATGCATTCATTATGAAACAAGCATTAAAAAATAAACCGATGAAAAAGATAGTTTTTATTATATTTCTATGCTTAGTTTCATTTAGTCTTTTTTCTCAACAAACAAAATTGTTAATCGACGATGTAGCCGGTATACTTGATCCGATTACCGATAGCCTGCTGGTAAACAAGCTTGCAGAAAGCAATATTAAGTATGTGAGTATACTTGATTACAAACGAAGATGTGATTACAACTATGCCACTATTGGGTTAGATGGTAAGAAAGTTATTCTGGATATTAAAGATTGTAATGATAATAGTTTAGGTTCAAAAGATCTGGGTAGTTCTATAGCTCAACAAAATACAAATGAAAAAACAATTATTTTAAAGTATGCTATTGCAGACATTCTGGAAAATCCCGGTGAATACGTTTACAGTGAAAAGCCAAAGCCGGTTTTTAATCAGGTAAGCCCTGATATTGAGAATGTTCAACAGGAAGAAATAATTGATACCAGACCTCCGGTTACCAAGAACCAGCATACATCAAGGTATTTTTTTACACCTTCGGCTTTTAATTTGCAGGAAGGAGAATTATACTATAACTCCTTGTATTTTCTGATACATGATGCCCAGTATGGGATAAGTAATAATTTCTCAATTGGTTTGGGAACAACCGTTATGGGCTTTCCATTTTATTTAACTCCTAAATTAACTTTGTTTCATAACGATAAAATTGGTGTTGCTGTTGGTGATATTATGATGCTGGGAACCTGGGGAATTTCATTCTTTGGTAATATTGCCTATGGTGTGGTGACGCTGGGAGATCAATACAACAATATTTCTTTTGGAGCGGGCAGTTTCTATTTGTCTGGTGATGAATTTGGTAAAAGTCACAAGCCGATAGGTAATTTATCTTTCATGGTGAGATTGTCTGACTACTTTTATTTTGTTACAGAGAACTATGTTACAGGATTTGTTGATGAGGTGGAAAGGATAGAATATACAACTGTATGGATGGATGATCCTTACAGTTCTGATCCTGCTGTCGGTTGGTATTATGATGAACCACATGTTGCTGAAACGATTAACAGGAAGAACCCTGTATTATTTGGTATTACTGGCATACGCTTTATAAACAAAACTAAAGATGTGGTGAGTTACCAGTTTGGTATTGCCTACCTGGGAATATGGCCAGAAGCTATACCTGCAAGGTTTGATGAATGGGATTACCGTGGTGATTTATCAATGGCTTTCCCAATGATTGGATACACCAAAAAATTTGGTCTGAAATACTAGGTGTTAGATAAGGGTAATTTGAATCTTTTGGTATTAATCTCAATTTATTCTCATGAACAAAATCGCTGTTATAATTATTTTATTTATTTTTTCAGTACAACTTAGTTCTCAAACCAAGCTTCTGATTGATGATGGTGCAGGTATCCTTGACCCGTATTCCGATAGTCTGTTAATTAAAAAACTTGCTGAAAGCGGAATTGAATATGTAAGTATATTGGATTATAAGCAAAAATGCGGATACCATTACGCTACTATTTTTCAAAAAGACAATTCTATATTTATTAATATAGCAGATTGTCATAAAAACTCTTTGGGAGTTAAAAATTTAGGGAGTTCAATTGTAAAACAACTACCCGAAGAAAAATCAATTCTTTTGAACTATGCCATTAAGGATATAATAGACAACCCGGCCGAAAATGTTGTTCTGCAAGAACCAGAAAAAGAAAAGACAGAAATTCAGGAAAATAAACAACAGGAAGAATTTGCAGACACAAGGCTTCCTGTTACTAAAAACCAGCATATAACGAGATACTTTTTTACACCAACTGCTTACAGCTTAGAAGAAGGTGAATTATACTACAATACTCTTTATTTCCTGATTCACGATGCACAATATGGGATAAGCAATGATTTTTCTTTTGGAATGGGAACTACTGTTATTGGGTTCCCCTTTTATTTTACGCCCAAATTAACTGTTTTTCAGAACGATAAAATGGCTATAGCTTTAGGCGATATGATGATTCTTGGTACCTATGGTACAAAATTTTTCGGAAATCTGGGTTATGGAGTAGTTACCCTGGGAAATGAATTTAAAAATTTTTCAATCGGTATTGGAAGTTTGTTTCTTTCGGGCGAAGATTTTCCACGAAGTAATAAACCGGTTGTAAATTTAGCATCCATGGTCAGAATGTCTGATTATTTTTATTTTGTTTCAGAAAACTATTATTCGGCTTTTAAAACTGCCGTTTATGGCGAATATTGGGTTAGTGATCCAACCGGATATGAACCTTTCGGCTATCCAGAATTGGATTATAACGATATCTCAGAACAAAATATTCATGTTTTATTTGGTATTACTGGTATACGTTTTATTAATAAAACTAAAGATGTTGTGAGTTTCCAGGTAGGTTTGGGATATTTTGGTTTAATTCCTGGTAAAGAACCTACTAATTATGCCGGAGTTTCTGATGCAGAGTTTTATCCCTTCCCAATGGTTAGCTTAACAAAGAAATTCGGACTAAAATATTAATACCAGGTACCCTCGGCAACCAGGTCAACTGTGCCACCTACCCGAATGGTATAATTATTTTCGAAATAATTACCTTTTAGATAGAGTCTCGAAGGCCTTCCAATTTCATATCCCTGGGCTACAGAAATTGAAAAAGTATTTGAATTCAGATAATTATTTTTCAGCAGATAAGCTACTAAGCACCCGTTAGCGCTACCTGTGGCAGCATCTTCAGGAATGCCCATTTCCTGCACAAATACTCTTGCCGCTATATTATCTCCGCTGTTATAACATTCATTTGTAAAAACCATGATTTCTTTAACCCTGCTTTTATTCAGAATAGCTTTTGTCAGCTTCGAATCTACATGTGCTTTTTTGAGCGCATCCAGACTTTTGAGAGGAACAATAATAAAAGGCAAGCCCGTTGTAACAACCTGTGCAGGGAATTTGTCATCAATATCAGTAGTTTCCAGGTTTAAAACACTGGCTATGTCAGTTGTTGAATACCCTGTATCGAAAATGGGCTGAATTTGCAGCATCCAAAGTATTTCATCGCCAATATCAACAGGAATTTTACCGGCCTTAAGGTTTAGCGTAAGTTGTTCAGCTTTTGAATCAAAAAAAACCTTGTTGGCTATGGAAGCAGTGCCTAAGGTAGGATGGCCGGCAAATGGCACTTCACTGCCGGGAGTAAAAATTCTAACATCAATTTCCTTGTTTTGTATATCATAACCTGTTATGAAGGTGGTTTCGGAAAAGTTAATTTCCCGGGCAATTTGCTGCATTTCTTCACCTGTTATGCCTTTAGCTTCAGTAAATACCGCAAGCTGGTTACCACTGTATTTTTTTGTGTTAAATACATCAAGAATATAATATTTTAAGCTTCTCATGGTTATACTGTTGATATTGCTTTGCTAATATAACTCAACTTAAAACAGTATAATTGGTTTTAATAGAGAATAATAGAAAAAAATTTAGCATTTTTGTATAATTAAAAGCGCTTGTATAATTGATTATCAGTAAATAAATGAAATTGAAAATCTCAACGTATTTGATGTTACTGTTGGTGGTAATTGCCGGATTGCAATCATGCGAAAAAGACGATATTGAACCGGGTACCATTGCAACTGAGGATAGCATTTATTTTTTCATTAACGGATTAATGGAGTACTGGTATTTGTGGAACGATTCTTTACCGGAGGTTGAGTATCTAAGCTATGACGATCCTCAGGCTCTGATTGATGATTTGAAAATTGATATGGACAAATGGAGCTTTGTTGACAAAACAGTAACTGTAAGTTCGCGTTTTAAAGAAGGCGAAGAATATGGTTTTGGATTCTATCTCGGTTGGGATAATCTTTTAAACCTGAGAGTGTTATTTGCCTACGAAAATACCTCAGCTTTTGATGCCGGAATCAGAAGAGGATGTATTATAAAAAAAATAGATGGGGTAGATGTTAAGAAAATTGAAAGTTTCGATTATTTTTTTAGTGAAACACCCGGATCAAAAAGCTTTGAATTTGTTGACAACAGCGGTACAACACATACTAAAACGCTTAGCAAAGAAACCTATTTCATGAATGCTGTATTATACAGTAACACTTATAATGTTAGTAATAAAACAGTAGGGTATATTGTACTCCAGAGTTTTCTGGGCTATGCTAAGGATGAAATACAAGAAGCTTTTTCCTTTTTTAGTGCGACCGGAATTGATGAACTTGTTGTTGATCTCCGGTATAATGGAGGTGGTTATATAAACCTTGCTGAGGGGTTGGCAGAAAGAATCTGCCCGTCATCAGCTATAGGTAAAATAAACTATACCATGCAGCATAATAAAGAACGACGCCGGGAATATGACACCATAGTATATTTTAAAGAACACGAACAAAATCAAGACCTGGAGCGCGTTTTCTTTCTTACAAATGAGTATTCTGCATCGGCTAGTGAACTTGTGATAAATGGTCTGGAACCCCATATGGATGTAGAAATAGTTGGAGATATCACATATGGAAAACCAGTTGCTATGTATGGTTTCGAGTTTCAGGACTGGACTATTTACCCGGTAACAGCCAAATCAATAAATGCCAATGGCTATGGAGAATATTTTGATGGTCTCGCTCCGGATAACTATGTGTCAGATCAAAGTCAATACGACTGGGGGGATGAAAACGAACCTCTTCTGAGCAGTGTTTTTAATTACATATCTACAGGTTCTTTCGGACAGACAGCTTCTCAGTTAAAAAGCGCTTCATCAGTTAATGTAATTCAGGGTGGTCAGCTGGGACGAAACTTATTACTTTATTAGGTTTTTGGTTTCTTGTTCAAAGTTACTCTTCACTGATCACTGATCACTTTTCACTCTTCACTGATCACTGATCACTGTTCACTTTTTCGCATTCCTATTATCTTTATTAAAATGTAAATATCTACATTTGTCTATAATGAAAATGCTGGGTATAATATTAGCAGGTGGTAAAAGTTCCAGGATGGGAGAGGACAAAGGTCTTTTAAACTACCAGGGAAAGCAGATGATCGAATATATAATTGATATTTTCAGAAAAAATTCTGTAGATTTTATTATTAGTTCAAACAACCCCGAATACAACAAATTTGGTGTGGAAATACAAGCCGATATAATACCCGGAATCGGACCAATAGGAGGTATATACAGCAGCATGAAGCTTCATAAAGCGGATAGCTATTTTTTCGTTTCGTGCGATTTACCACACAGTTCGGGAATACTTTGCAAAGAGATGGTTGAGTATACTGGAAAATTCGAAATACTGGTGCCGGAATTGCCAGATGGAAAAGTCCAGCCATTGTTTGCCATTTATAGCAATTCAGTTCTACCAAAAATTGAATCTCAGATTAAAACAGGAAATTACAAGATGATGGACTTGCTAAAGCTTGCAGAAACAAAAAAGTTAAGAGTAAGCAAAAGTATCTTACTGGCAGAAAATGAGCTATTTAAAAATGTAAATTCAAAGCGCGATGTCAAAGAATGAAGAGTTGGTTAAAATGTCTAAAATGCTGATGATAGCTGGTCAGCAGCAAAACGTGGGTAAAACTACCCTGGCTTGCAGAATAATATCGCATTTCAGTCGTGAAAACAAAATTATTGCCCTGAAGGTGAGTCCGCATTTCCACGCTGACACGGGGAGTTCTTTGGTAATTGAAGAGGGAGAAAACTGGCAGATTCTCGAAGAAAAATCTATGGAAACAAAAAAAGATACTTCAAGAATGCTGGCAGCAGGAGCAGAGCAGGCTTTCCTGATACAGGCTGAGATGGATTCTTTGTTGGTTGGTTTTAATAAGTTTTTGTCCCTGGTACCTGCCAATAGCCTTATTGTTTGTGAATCGGCAGGATTAAGAGATTATGTAATACCGGGTGTATTTCTAATGATTCGGCAATTATATTGCAAGGTTTGCTCTATAGATGACAATCAAATGTTAAACCTTGCTGACAGAATTGTTACATTTGCTGTTAATGGTTTCGATATTACAATGGGAGAACTTAATGCCGGAAATGAAGGCTGGCAATTAAATAATAACTGATGATAACATACGAGGAGGCTTTAAAAATAATAAATACAGGTAACTTCGCATTCCGTGTAATTGAACTGGATATTATTGATAGCGTTGGGTTTGTGGCTGCCGAAGATCTTGTTTCTGATGCAGATATGCCACCTTTTAATAAATCGGCAATGGATGGGTATGCATGTAGGCTGGCTGATCTGAACAGGGAGCTGGAAATAATTGAATCTGTTTCTGCCGGATCGATTCCTCAAAAAAAGATTACTGAAGCTACCTGTTCAAAAATAATGACAGGAGCCAGAGTTCCCGAAGGTGCCGATTGCGTAATCATGGTAGAATATACCGAAAAGGTAAATGAAAACACAGTCCGGTTTACAGCGAAAAACACAAAATCAAATATCTGTCTGCAGGGCGAAGACGTTAAAAAGGGCGATGTTGTAATTAAACGTGGCGAATTAATTCATCCTGCATCTGTAGGTCTGGCTGCTTCGGTTGGAAAACTAAAGCTTAAAGTTTATAAGGCGCCGGTTATAGCAATTATTACAACAGGCGATGAGTTGGTTGAGCCTGACCAAAAAGCCAATGAGGTTCAGATTAGAAACAGCAATTCATACAATATTCAGGCGCAGCTTAAGCAAATTCCTGCCACTGTTAAGTACTTAGGAATAGTAAAAGATAATAAGGCTGAAATTGAAAAAGCAATCAGTAAAGCATTAACAGATTCAGATATTCTTATTCTGACAGGCGGAGTTTCTATGGGAGATAAGGATTATGTTCCGGAAATTTTAAATTCAACAGGTCTTAAAATACTTTTTCATAATATGGCTATCCAGCCGGGAAAGCCGGTTGCTTTTGCTGCAGGTGAAAACAAGTTCTGCTTTGCTTTATCGGGCAACCCCGTTTCTTCGTTGTTGCAGTTCGAATTGCTTGTGCGACCGTTTATTTACAAGTTCATGGGAAATAAATATTCTCCGCGCATTATTAAAACCATGTTAATGCAGGATAAAAAGCGTGAAAAAGCGGAGCGTATCCAATTCTTCCCGGTATATTTAGATAACGGCACTGCCAGACTTATCGAGTTCCATGGTTCGGCTCATATTGCCGGAATTCATAAAGCTGATGGTTTTGGTATCTTTGAAATTGGTGAATTTGAAATTCAATGCGGAAATGAAATACGAATCCTCTTAATCCATTAATTGTGGTAAAAAAGTTTTCACATATCGACAATACCGGGAAAGCAAAAATGGTTGATGTTGGAGATAAGCCCATACAAGAACGCAGCGCCATTGCTGAAGGTAAAATAATACTTAAACCCGAAACTATACAACTCGTAAACCAAAATCTGGTGAAAAAAGGAGATGTTTTAACAGTAGCTCAGATTGCCGGAATTCAGGCTGCAAAAAAAACATCGGAATTAATACCGCTTTGCCATCCGCTTATGTTAAATTTTATTGAAGTAAAGCTTGAAACTCACACCGATGGTATTACTGCAACCGCAACTGTTAAATGTAACGATAAAACCGGAGTGGAAATGGAGGCACTAACAGCTGTAAATGTTGCACTTCTTACTGTTTACGATATGTGTAAGGCGGTTGATAAAGAAATGCAAATTGTTAATGTGCGGTTGCTTGGTAAAGAAAAGAAATAAGCTATTTTCTGTATATGGAGCGTGTCGACAGGTTTTTCATTTTTTTAAATCCATCGATGTACAGGTAAATAACAAATGGCAGGAACAACACCATTAATCTTGCATCGCCCAGCATTAAAATAAAGTCAAATATTCCGTGAAGAACAATAGGGAAAGCAAGAGCCTTAATTAAAAACTCCATGCGTTGCTTGCTGTAAAACCTGGCCAGACCCAGGTAAAAGCCCATTGTAATACCAAAAAAAGTATGTCCCGGTACCGATACAACAGCTCTTGTATACCCAGTCAGTTCACCATGCTGAAATACATACATAATATTTTCAATGCCTGCAAATCCTAACGATACAAAAACGGCATAAACAATACCATCAAATTTTTCATTGAAGTTTTTATTGTTCCATATTAAAAGAAAAACAAACAGAAATTTGAATAATTCTTCAGAAAAACCGGCAACAACAAAAGCATCGTAAAGGGCAATAAAAATTGAATTTGAATCGGGTTTAAAACGCTCCAGGAAACTCTCAAGCATTATAACAGGTAAAACCGTAAGACATCCTAAAAACAAAGTTAACAGTAAAAGCCGGATTGGTTCTTTCTCGTATTTATCTCTGAAATAGATATATGCAGCTATTATGAAAACAGGGGCAAGTGCAATAAGCAGGAGTTTCATTTAATATGAGATTTGTTGGTTTTAGTTTTTCATAAAAAATCGGGAAAGTTTTGAATAAGTCATACAATAAAAGGCGATTCGTATTACCAGTTTGAATATGGATTGTAAAAAGAATTCTGTTGGATGAGCGGTGAATAATAATTGGGTCTGTTAGGTGAATTCATTTGTAATTGTGCACCAAAGCTTATATTCTTCGTTATTTTATAATTAAACCCCACCGACATGCCGGAATAATCAATGTTTGTTGCCGGAAACAGCGATTTGTTTGAGTTGGGTACATCAAATACCTGCTTGTAAGCGGTTCCGTTTACAACTAAACGTTCGTTTACCCTGTAGTTTCCCTGTGCAAATAAAAACATTCTTGTCATGGGTAACATGTTGTTCTGATTATGGCTGTTATCATAATAATAAAAAGGATTATACGGGCTATATCCAACAGAAATGCCGGCATTGAACCACATTCTTTCTGAAACCGGATATGAAACATAAGGCGAAATACTCATTATCGGTCCACCGTAACCCTTACCTGAAAGCATATACCCCATATTCAAATCGACATGTGTTTGCAGTTTCTTTGCAGGTAATTTTGTATGAGACATGAATACACTACTGTCCGGAATAACGAGCTCATCAACAATCTGGGCATGCAACATGCTCACTGTCATTATGAATGCTAAAAAATAAATTAACCTTTTCATTGGTGTAAATATAGTGAAAGTTGTTTTAATCAGTATACAGTGAAGTGTGAAGTGTGAATGGTGAATGGTGAAGAGTGAACAGTGAACAGTGAACAGTGACAAAGAATCGGAATTCGTCATTCTAAATGATCTCCTTCCAGTCATCTAAATAAGCGCATACTGGAGATTCTGCATTCTCAATTCAATGTCGTTTAGTTAGTGAAAAATAGTTAATAACTATCAATAAACAAGTTCTTTGACAAGCTGTATTTTGGAAGAT
>JAFGVA010000105.1 GCA_016938235.1 Bacteroidales bacterium
ATCTACATTTTCTGTTTCACCGATATAATACGTATCTAACTTTAAGCTGTAAATCAAATAGCAGTAATGCATATTTACAAGATAGTTAAAAAACAAAAACCCCAAGTCAAAAAGACCTGGGGTTGTGGTGCCACTCGGAATCGAACCAAGGACACACGGATTTTCAGTCCGTTGCTCTACCTACTGAGCTATGGCACCTTGCTTAAACAGCGGTGCAAATGTAAATAAAAATTGTTTACTGCCAAAAAGTCTCTTGTTTTTTTTTCGGCAAACCCGGCTTTCGCTTTTTGTTGCTAAAATATTTGGCTGATAAACAATATTTTAAAGCCGGTATTTATTCCAAAAAGGTTTATACTTTTGTAGCCACGTAATTTTTTAGAGGGGATGGAATTTCAGACACATACATTATCAAATGGTATTCGGTTAATTTATAAACAGGTGCAGTCGCCAGTTGCTCATTGTGGTTTAATAATTAATACGGGTTCAAGAGATGAAGATGAGCAGGAGCACGGCATGGCACATCTTATTGAGCATTTAATCTTTAAGGGAACCAAAAAACGCAAGGCCTTTCATATCCTCAGCAGAATGGAGGATGTTGGTGGTGAGCTGAATGCCTATACTACAAAAGAAGAAACCTGTATCCATACAACCTTCTTCAATAATTATTATGCCAGGGCATTTGAACTGATTCGCGATATTGTATTCAACTCCATTTTTCCACCGAAAGAAATTCTGAAAGAAAAAGAAATTATTTTCGATGAGATAAATTCGTATAAAGATTCTCCGGTAGAGTTGATTTTTGATGATTTTGAAGAACTGATTTTTAAAGGTAATCCAATTGCAAGAAATATTCTCGGCACCGAAGAAAGCCTTCTGAAATTTGAGCCCGACTTTATTAAGAGTTTCTATTCGAATCATTATTCAACCGAAGAAATGGTTGTTTCATCAGTCGGCAGTCAGCCTTTTAGTAAAGTAAAAAAGCAATTCGAAGCTTACTTCGGAGATATTCGCCTAAAACCTTTGGTAAAAAGCCGAATACCCTATATTAAAAATGGGTTTCATCCCGAATTCAGAGAAATAAAGAAAGATACACACCAGGCACATTGTCTTATCGGCGGGCATGCATACAGTCATAACGACCACCGAAGATTAATACTTCATTTGTTAAACAATTATATTGGTGGTCCCGGATTAAATTCACTTCTAAATCTTGTATTAAGGGAGAAGAAAGGATTTGCCTATAATGTAGAGTCAAATTATACCTTATACTCCGATGTTGGCATTATTAGTATCTATTTTGGGGTTGATAATAAGGATGTAAACAAGAGTCTTTCAATTACCAGGAAGGAGCTCCTGAAGCTATGTAATAACTCTTTGGGGATAACTCAGCTTTCAAGGGCTAAAAATCAGATTAAAGGGCAGATTGCTATATCGGCAGATAATAACGAAAACCAAATGTTGTCTTTTGGGAAAAGTCTTCTGGTATATAATAAAGTAGATGAACTGGATACAATACTTAAAAAGATAGATTCGATAACAGCCAGCCAGATAATGGAAGTTGCTCAGGATGTTCTTCATCCCGATAAACTGTCAACACTTATTTATAATTAAGGTTTCAGTTATGTATTTTCTTAACCATATAGAGCAATATATTCTCAAGCAGTCTTCCGAAGAAGATTCATTGTTAGCGGAACTGACCCGTGAAACGCATATAAAGGTTTTAAATCCAAGAATGATTTCGGGACACCCACAGGGAATTCTTTTAAAAACACTGAGTAAAATGATGCAGCCGGAACGGATTCTTGAACTCGGTACTTTTACTGGCTATTCTGCAATATGTTTGGCAGAAGGGTTGAGGCAGGGAGGCTTATTGTATACCATTGATAAAAATGATGAAGTAAGTCCTTTGGCAGAGAAATATTTTAAAAAAGCAGGCATAGAAAATTCGGTAAAAAGGGTTTTGGGCGATGCGCTTGAAATAATTCCAACCTTGAACGAAGTGTTTGATTTGGTGTTTATCGATGCCGATAAGAAGAATTACTTAAAATTTTACAAATTAATTATTGATAAAGTTAGAAGCGGTGGGGTAATTCTGGCAGATAATGTGCTCTGGAACGGCAAAGTTACAGAAAATCAAAGCAGTTGGGACGATGAAACCAGGGCTATTCACGAATTTAATGAGTTTGTTAAAAACGATAAGCGGGTTATTGTTACTATTATACCATTGAGAGATGGTGTCTCACTCATTTCAAAACCTTAAGTTTTGTTTAAAGTTTATTGAAAAAATTTTAACAAAAATTCAAACCATTAAGCAGATTAATTGTTATTTAGTAGTATTTGCAACAATTAGTATGCATGGGAAGCTATTCAATTAAAGATTTAGAGAGACTATCGGGGATTAAAGCCCATACAATAAGAATTTGGGAGAAGCGTTATGGATTAATCCATCCGGAACGTACCAGTACCAATATCCGTACTTATTGCGATTCTGAATTAAAAAAGCTGTTAAATATTTCTATCCTTAACCGGAATGGACTGAAGGTTTCAAAAATTGCCCAGCTTGATAATAATGAAATTTTAGCACTGGTTAATAAGCTTACTACCGACACAAATAATGCAGACAGCCAGTTGGAGAGCCTGTACATTGCTTTGATTGATCTGGACGAAAGTATGTTCGATAAAGTGCTCTCAAGGGCAATAATTCAAATGGGTTTTGAGAAAATGGTGACAGACCTCCTTTATCCCTTTTTTTACAGGATTGGAATAATGTGGCAAACAGGCACCATAACTCCTGCTCAGGAACATTTTATTTCAAACCTGGTCCGTCAGAAACTGATAGTCGCAATAGATAGTGTTGTTTCAACAACAGATCCTGGAATAGCGAGTTTTACGCTTTACCTTCCCGAAAAAGAAATGCATGAGCTTGGTCTTTTGTTTATGCACTATCTTTTAAAGAAAAGAGGATTCAGAGTATTGTATCTGGGTGCTGTCCTTCCCGTTGAAAGCTTAAAGGCAATACATAAACTTAAACCATCTGACTATATTGTAACAAGTATTGTAGGCTCTATGCCCGGAGAAGAAGTGAATTACTACCTGAATAAGGTAAGTGCTGAATTCCCGGATAAAATAATATTAGCCACCGGACAGCAGGTCGAATCTTTTACTTCAGATAAAGAAAACCTCGTTGTGCTACCCAGCATAACAAACTTCATCGATTATATCGAAAAAATATCTTAGAACCTTATTATTACTGGTTTTGAGGTGAAATAACGAAGTTGTTTCACCTTTCAGTGTTTAATTTAAGTTAAACAATAAATATTTCAGGTTAAACAAAATTCTCAAATCAATTTTCATTTTTCGGAATACAATATAATAGTATAAAAGCATGAAAAACAAATATATAGGAATAGCATGCTATGTTATTTAGAATAAATTAAAATAAAATTAACATAAAAAATTTGCAGAATGTTTAATAAAATATTAAGTTTGTTAAACAATTTAACTGATAAAAAATAAACAGACATGACAGCCATTGAATTTAATTACCAGTTAACAAGCTTAAGTACCAACCTTGAACGTTTTGCTTTAAGCTTGACGTCTAACAGAGAAGACGCTAAAGATTTATTACAGGAAACATTCGCTAAAGCAATATCATACCGCGATAAGTTTATTGATAATACAAATCTGAAAGCCTGGACTTTCACCATAATGAAAAATACGTTCATAAATAATTATCGCAGGGCAAGTAAAAGCAACACAACCTTCGATAATACCGAGGACTTGTATTATCTTAACATTAACAAAGAAGGTATTGGCAGTTCACCTGAGTCGGAATATGCTACTAAAGAAATTAATAAGGCTATTTCTGAATTGGAAGATGAGTTCAGAGTTCCTTTTCTGATGCATACCCAGGGATTTAAATACAAAGAGATTGCTGATGAACTTGATTTAAAAATCGGTACAGTTAAAAGCCGGATTTTCTTCACCAGGAAGAAATTAATGGAAAAACTTAAAGACTACCAATAATCTTAAAACCCCAAGAATTATGGCACCAAATAATAATAGTTCTGCACTACAGGTGCAGGAACAAATTAAAAATGCGCGTGATTACCTGAAAATTATTTCGGTAGAAAACAGCGACGAAGAATTTAAATATGTTTTGGATTCGAATGCCTTAGACAATCAGTCGAAGATTGATCTGATTTCAAAACACTTCGAAGAAATAATGAAAATACTTGGGCTTGATTTAGAAGATGACAGCTTGAAAGAAACTCCGAATCGGGTGGCAAAAATGTATGTAAACGAGGTTTTCAGCGGATTAAATCCCGAAAACAGACCTTCGGTTACACTTTTCGATAACAAATACAATTACGAAGAAATGCTTATTGAAAAGGACATCAAGGTTCATTCGTTCTGTGAACATCATTTTGTTCCGATTATCGGCAAAGCTCATGTGGCCTATGTTTCTAACGGACAGGTAATTGGACTTTCAAAAATTAACCGGATAGTCGATTTCTTTTCCCGACGTCCCCAAGTGCAGGAAAGACTTACCGTTCAGATTGCCGAAGAACTTAAGAAAGTGCTTCATACCGAAGATGTTGCTGTAGCAATAACAGCCGATCATATGTGTGTAACTCTAAGAGGAATTAAGGATCAGGACAGTTCAACCTATACGAGTAGTTTTCACGGAAAATTTAAAGAACGGGAATACCGTCAGGAATTTTTAGATCAAATAAAAACAAAAAATTAGTTATTAGGTATATTTATTAGTGAGTCATAGTAAAGAAAAAAGCCATCAGCGATGATGGCTTTTTTTGTTTAAGCCCTAAAACCCGGTTGTTTCTCCCAATTGATACTCAAAAGTTTATATTTATTTTGCAAAACATCAAAGAGTTAAGCAAAATTCGTGCTCCTTACTTGAGAAGTTTTTTTATTTTTGCACCACGAAAACTGACACAAATACAATGAGTAAAGCCGATCGGTATAGTCAAAGGGGGGTATCAACCCAGAAAGAAGATGTTCATAATGCAATTGCAGACCTTGATAAAGGGATATTCCCCAATGCATTTTGTAAAATTTTACCGGACTATCTCGGTAAAGATGATGATTATTGTACTGTTATGCATGCCGATGGTGCAGGCACAAAATCATCTCTTGCCTACATTTACTGGAAAGAAACCGGAGATTATTCTGTTTGGAAAGGCATTGCTACCGATGCAGTTATTATGAATATTGATGACTTGCTTTGTGTTGGTGCAACCAACGATATTTTACTTTCTTCAACCATTGGCAGAAACAAGATAAAAATTCCCGGAGATGTGATCATGCATATCTTAAAGGGTTACGATGAACTATTAGAAAAACTGGGTAAATACGGTGTGAATATTTATCTTACAGGAGGAGAAACTGCCGACGTTGGAGACCTTGTGAGAACAATTATTGTTGATTCTACTGTTACATGCCGTATGCGCCGCGATAGGGTTGTGGAGAATAAAATTCAGCCCGGAGATGTAATCGTTGGACTTTCTTCTTTTGGACAAGCCAGTTATGAGGAGGAGTATAACGGTGGAATTGGTAGTAATGGTCTTACTTCGGCACGTCACGATTTGTTTAAAAATCACCTGACAATTAAATATCCCGAGAGTTATGATGATTTAATACCAAGTTCCTTGGTTTATACAGGCAAGTACGATTTAACAGATATTATTCCGGAAGTTAATGTAACGGCCGGGAAATTGCTCCTTTCACCTACAAGAACATATGCGCCAATTATTAAGCCTGTTTTAGATGAATTATATTCCTATATAAACGGGATGATTCATTGCTCGGGTGGTGCCCAGACAAAAGTGTTGAAGTTTGTTGATAATCTTCATATTATTAAAGATAATATGTTCCCGACACCCCCATTATTCAAGCTTTTGCAGAAGTATTCAGAAACCGACTGGGACGAAATGTACGAGGTGTTTAACATGGGGCACAGGTTTGAAATATATTTACCGGAACAATATGCCCAAACCATTATTGATATATCAAAATCTTTTAATGTCGATGCTCAGATTATTGGTAGGGTAGAGGCATCAGATACCAAAAAACTCACCATCAAAAGTGAGCATGGCGAGTTTAAATATTAAAGTCAAAAAGTAGACATGAGCGAGAATTTTATTCTGCAAAAATTAAAAGGGGTACAACAGAGGTTTGAAGAAGTTGGAAAGTTGCTTACTCAACCCGATATTATTTCGGATATGCAGCGGTATGTAAAGCTGAACAAAGAGTATAAAGAGCTTGAGCCTGTTGTAGGAGCTTATAGTAATTATTCGAATTTGTTAAGCAACATCAAAAATGCCAAAGACATACTTTCAACCGAGAAAGACGAAGAGATGAGGGAAATGGCAAAGATGGAACTGGATGAACTCCTTGAAAAGGTCGAGCCTTTAGAAGAAGAAATTAAAATCCTTCTACTGCCTACCGATCCGGAGGATAGTAAAAATGCAGTTGTTGAGATACGTGCAGGCACAGGTGGTGATGAAGCCAGTATTTTTGCTGGCGACTTATATAGAATGTATATCAAATTCTGTGAAACCAAAGGCTGGAAAATTGAAGTAACCAGTACAACCGAAGGTACAGTTGGCGGATTTAAAGAAATAATCTTTACCGTAAGTGGCGAGGGTGTTTATGGTATCATGAAATACGAATCCGGAGTTCACCGTGTTCAGCGTGTGCCACAAACCGAAACTCAGGGCCGTGTTCATACTTCTGCAGCTACTGTAGCCGTTTTGCCCGAAGCCGACGAATTTGATGTTGATTTAAAACCAGAAGACATCAGAAAAGATACCTACTGTTCGTCGGGTCCCGGAGGGCAATCGGTAAATACAACCTATTCTGCCATCAGACTAACTCATATACCATCGGGTCTCGTTGTAACCTGCCAGGATCAAAAGTCTCAGTTAAAGAACCTCGACAAAGCTATGAAAGAGCTTCGGACAAGGCTTTATAACCTGGAATACCAGAAGCAGATGGATGTACTTTCAGCAAAAAGAAAAACAATGGTTTCTTCGGGCGACCGCTCAGCTAAGATTCGTACTTATAATTATCCTCAAGGCCGGATGACGGATCATCGTATTAATCTTACTATGTATAATTTACAGGCTGTGATTAACGGCGATATCGAAGAAATAATTGATAAACTGCAGATGGCAGAAAATGCCGAACGATTAAAAGAAAGTGGATTAAACTAAAACTAACAGATGAAATTACAGCAGCTGATAGATCAAATTAAACTGAAGAAATCTTTTTTATGCGTCGGACTCGATAGTGACATTAAAAAAATTCCCGAGCATCTTTTAAAAAGTGAAAGGCCTGTTTTAGAGTTTAACAAGGCTATTGTTGATGCAACTGCTCCCTATACCATTGCTTACAAACCAAACCTTGCTTTTTACGAATCGAGAGGCCTCGAAGGATGGAAAGATTTGGAAGATACCCTTAGCTATATTCGTAAAAACTATCCTGAAATATTTCTGATTGCTGACGCTAAAAGAGGTGATATTGGGAACACTTCGAAAATGTATGCCGAAGCTTTTTTCGGGAATATGAATTTTGATTCGGTAACTGTGGCACCCTACATGGGCGAAGATTCTGTAAAACCCTTTCTTGAGTTTCAGGATAAATTTGTAATTCTTCTTGCCTTAACTTCAAATGCCGGAGCTCAGGATTTTCAGTTTTTTAGCAATGCTGATTCAAAACCATTGTTTACCCAGGTAATTGAGAAATCGAAAACATGGGGCAGCGAGCAAAATATGATGTATGTTGTAGGCGCAACAAAAGCGTCTATGATGTTAAACATCAGACAGTTGGCTCCGGAGCACTTTTTACTGGTGCCAGGGGTTGGTGCCCAGGGCGGTTCACTCGAAGAAGTAGCAAAATATGGCATGAATAAGCAATGCGGGCTCATTGTAAATGCATCGCGCTCTATTATTTTTGCAGCTAAAGATGCTACTTACGCCGAAAAGGCAAAAGGTGAAGCAATTGCCTTACAAATTCAGATGGAAAGCCTGCTTGCAGAATTTAAAGTAATATAGTTTTTACTTTGCAATAAGGTAGCCTGTTATTAGCCATCCAATTCCTTTAAGCAGAAGAAACAGGAATCCTAACCTCCCAAATTTCTTCAGGTATTCTTTACGTCGGGTATATAGTCTTTTGAAAAAGTTCATAGTTTTCTATCTTACTATTTAGTAACAAGATTCTGACCAAAAAGAGGATGACTGAATATTAACCATCACCTTTTCTGTTTGTTAAAAAAGGGGGGCTAATCGTTTTCTAAATAATAATCGAACATTTTGTTTGCTCAACTGTTTGTTGGTATATAAAATAAACCAGTAACAACTTTTTTAGGCTGATTAACGTTATATTTTAAGGAAACCACAAAATTATGACAAGAGCTAGTCTGACGGCAGGTTTGTTGCTACTTGTAACAAAGCTGTTGTTTTCAATTGAACCTCCAGGATTCAATTATGGTTTTGGTGGAGGTGTTAACTTCTCACTCATTCAGGAAGCAAATACTTTTTCCTTGTATGAAGACTTATCCGGGACTGAATATGAAAGTGAATATTCACCTTTATTTACAAACCCGGGCAGCCAGTTCTTTTTTCATGGCGAATTTGCATTTAATAGTCTGATACTGGCTTTTAAGCCTGGCGTTGCTTCCTTTAACTTTTCACGAACCGATGAAATTGTTTTTAGTACAGAAACCCTCGAAGAAAACTCCTTTTTTTTATTGAGGTATTTCCAGTTACCGCTTGAATTCAAATGGAATATGGGGGCTGGTAATTTTAAACCCTTTTTAGGTGTTGAGGGTGCTTTTAGCTACCTGTTACGGCAAGGGGGAGCAGGTAATCATTCGTTTATTCATCCCAGGTTTTCAGCCGGTCCGGTGGGCGGCGGAGTATATTCTTTTAATAATTTTGATTTGCTGCTAACCCTGGGGTTTGATAATGTTCTTCATATTATCAATAACAAAGCCGACAGGTACAACACCTCACTTACATCACCTTATGCTCAAAGCGATATCCGGCAACATAATCTGAATGCTTCGGTATCGGTTCTCTTTTCAATTGGGCAATCGAATTTGCACAAAAGTCTCGAATGTGTTTATCCCAAAACCAGACAAAGATGAAGAATTATATACTATTCGCTTTCGCCCTTTTTAGCGCTATGGCATGCGAAATCAATCAGAAAGACATCCATCCTGAGAGTTCATTTATAAAAATTTATAATAATCCGAGTGAACAACTGGCCTATTATCCAACAGGAATAATTCAAACCGATGACAGAGGATTTCTTATTCTCAGCGGATTGAAAAATGACAGCTCCCTTTTTGAATATCCTTCGGCAGTTATTATAAAAACAAGCGAAACCGGTGAGTTGGATTGGACTACCGAAACTCAGTACCTGGCTCCGGCAAATGGATTTATTGAAATTAACGGGCAATATATGTTTGCAGCTATGGATGGTCAAAACAATGGATATATCCTCCAGGTTAATCCCACAACTGGAGACATAAGCAGAGCCGATCTGAATCTTACAATGCCCCTGGCAATTTTTAAAGATTCAAAAGAACAGCTGGTTGTGCTGGGCTATGATTTTGTATCACGTTCTTCAACCCTCTCTCTGTTTAACAGCTCATTAAAATATCTGAGTGGTTCGGCGCTTACTGTGAACTCTGATATGATGCCCCAGATTCAGGCTCACATGAATAAAACCGGAACCGAATTTCCGTTTTTTATTGGTGAATGGATCAATGCCTCAGAAAGTGGATATTATGCAAATTGCATGGCAAATTACACACTCCGTACAGTATTCTTTAACAATAATGCCAGTCCAACAGGTGGCGATATTTATTCCTTCCAGGCCCGTGATGCTATAAGTTCATTGGTTCATAAAGAAGGTACAAGCTTTGCATTTACGCGGTATTACGGGGGGCATAATTACATTGCATCCGACATGAATATTAATATTAATGCCAGTCAGAATTTTAATGATTTTACCCAGCATCAGTTATACGATTTGGTGCCAAATGCTAAAGTTGTAGCAAGAAAAGTTGTATTCGATGGTTCCGAATCTATGTTGTTTGCCGGAACTACCAATTCTAACTCTGTTGCAATATACCAATACGATACTACCGGCGTAGAACCGATATTTACTTATTATACCGATTTTGCCGATAAAATTGAAATAAGCGATATGATGCAGGATGGAAATGATGAAGGCATTGTTTTACTTGTAAAGCTTTATTTTACAGGAAGGTATTTAAGGCCGGCTGTTATTAAAATTGAAAAGGAGAATTTCATTTAGAATCTATGGAAAACTTAACAGGTGCTCAAATTATTCAATATAATTATAAAGGAGAAACGGTCTTTATGATAAATAGTTGTTATATGTGTCCAGATGCTCTGGCTGTTGTTTATGGTTGTGATGGAGAAATCGTTTGTGAGTTTGGTGGATTTGCTGGTTTAAATACCTGTCCCGATTTCTATTCCCTGGCAACCGACAGTCTTATGTTATGGAATAATGTAGAGGGTAATTAGCGAAACAATGATTTCTTACTAATATATTTCTCAATAGAATCTTTTGCAGCCAGTCTGCCCATTTCAACTAATTCTTCGGCTTTGTAAAAATCAAACATACCACAGGCATCCCTCGATACTTCAATCATAATGTCCGGTTTATATTTATTAAGGGCTTCCTGGTTTATCCGGTTAATCATCATGCCCAGAGTCTCATTTATCAAATCGAAATATCCAAGTTTCTCTTCCTTATGATTATTATGAAAGATGTTGAGGTGTTGATAGAATTCTTTTAATTTTTTCTGGTAAATGCTGGTTTGTTCTTCACTTTCTTTTTCTGTGAATTTAGGTTTTTCAATTGCTTTGTTGGCATTAACATTTACAACAACCAAAATATCTCTTCTTGATCTTGAAACATGTTCTACCGGGATGTTGTTTAAAACACCTCCGTCAACGAGAAGCTGCCCGTCTTTTTTTACCGGTGTAAAAACAGTGGGAATAGCTATTGATGCCCTGATTGCATTGTAAATGCTCCCGCTTTTAAAAACAACTTCTTTTTTGTTTTTAATATCAGTAGCAATTGCTGCATAATCTATTTCGAGATCTTCTATCTCAGAATCGGTAATAAACTCCTTCATCCGGTTGAAAACCTTATCGCCTTTAATAAGGCCCTGTGCGCTGAGTGTAAAATCAACTAGGCTGAAAACCTTAAATTTATCCAGTGTAAACAACCAGTTTTTAAATTCTTCAAGCTTTCCAAGACCATAAACCCCTCCAACAAGAGCACCCATTGAGGTTCCGGCAATAGATTTTATCTCAAAACCATTCCTTTCCAGTTCTTCAATTGCTCCAATATGTGCTATACCACGGGCACTACCTCCCGATAATACAAGAGCTACTCTCTTTTTCATATGCTATAAAATTACGTAATAACTTGGTTAAAGAACAAAAAGCGCATCAAAATTGTGTTGAAAATTTCAACCAATTGTATGCGCTTAATAATGTTAATGCTATTTTTTTAGTTTACAGGAATACAAATATCCAGAATGAATTTTTGTTCGGGATGTTGAGTGTGATCGTTGTGGTACAATTCATAAAAATCCTTACCACGTGTAGAAAACCCATTTTCGGTAACCCAGACACACATGCTGTTCCAGGCTTGCTCAAATTCCATTGCTCCAATTTCAAAGCGACCAACTGCGAACTTTCCTCCCGAAAGGGTCATGTAACCAATATCTCCATCGGGTTTTATTTCCTTCTGTAGTGTTATACATGCACTTTGCCTTACTTTAGAGATTTCAGTAACCTGTGGGTCGTCGTGATAAACAGTTACTGTGTGGAAATCAGGGTTATTAAACAAACCCTTTGGCCCTGCCCATTTCATTAGACGTTCATACGCCTGACCAATAAGATTAAAATCGCCGACATGCGAAACATAAGCAAGTTTGAATTCGGGCATTTCTTTAACTTCGATTTTTGCATTCATTTTTAACCAGTTTTTAATGTTAGTAATGTTGCAAATGTATTTTTCGAAGCTTACATTCTTTTTACCATTCTTGCTAGAGGTTTTGCTTATCTTGCTATATTTTTCTGAATTGTTTTTAAACGCGGTTGGACTGATACCATAATATTTCTTAAAGGCTCTTGAAAAGACAGACGAACTATTAAATCCGTATTGATAGGCTAGTTCTGAAATAACCAAATCTTTGTCTTGAATTAAACAGGCAGCGATACTTTCAATTCGTTTGCGGTTTATGAAGTTGTTCAGTGTTTCGCCTGTTATTGCCGAGAAAATTCTGTGAAAATGAAATGGTGAGAAACAGGCTATTTCAGAAACAGATTCAAGCCTAAGGTTCTTGTCGAGGTTTCGCTCAATATGATCCATAACCTTATTAATTCGTCCAATGTATTCTCTTTGAACTCTTGTAGTGTTAGGGGTTTTCATAAGATTGGTCTGCAGGTTTACAAAATGATACTATAAACTAATACCAAATATAATTACAATGATAATCTAATCATGAATTATTTTTCCCGACCATTCATTGCTGATTTTTTTGCACAATTATTAATCCTTGCTCTGTACTATTCATGCATACAGATATTTTCTTCATTATTATCCGGAATAGCCTGTATTTGAGCTTCTGCAAGAATCATGTTTTATAAGTTTGAATTTTGGAGTCGGAAGTCCGAGGTTGAAAGTTATGAAGATCTTCAAGCTTCCGATTTCGGACTTCAATCTTTTTCTATTTTTTCACCCTCTTTTATCTTATTTAAATGGCAAAGCAGAAGTTCCCCTTTTTCGTTTCTTAGGTGCAATCCGTTTCCTTCGCAGTATTTAAAATCCTTGCATGTAGCGCATTCACCCGTTTTTAACCACTTTCTGTTTCGCATATTTTCATACCGGTTTTCCCAAACTTCTCTGAAACTGTCCTTGTATATATTTCCCTGAATAAAGTTTTCTCTGAGATTAGGGCATGCCGAAATTGAACCATCGGCCAGAACCGATGCTACTTGTATTCCTGCCCGGCAGAAGAATAAATTATCACGTACTTTCCCTTCATAACCGCCAAGGAAACCTTCGCAACCGTAATTCAATTTTATTTCACCACTCTTTCTTACTTTGGCTATGAAATCGAAAACAGCTTTAAATTCCACAGGGTCAAGCTGTAATTCTTTATGTTGTTTAGCCCTGCCAATAGGGAAAACGGTGAAAATACGCCACTCTTTTAAACCCATGGATAAAAGCAGTTCTTTAATCTCTTCAAGTTCGTTGATGTTTTTCTGATTTACACAAGTAACAACATCAAACCTTATGTCTGGGAATGAGACAAGGTTTTTAATTGCAGCGATCGCATTCTCATAACTTCTTGTATTTCCACGTAACCAATTGTGTGACTCTTCCAGTCCATCGAGACTAATGGTAACCGAACGCAAGCCTGCTTGCTGCAGTATTTGAAGTCTTTGTTTTTTGAAATTGAAACCATTTGAAACCATGCCCCAGGGGAACCCACGATCGTAAAGCATTTTTCCACACTTTTCAATGTCGTTTCGCATAAGTGGTTCACCACCAGTTAATACAATCATTGTTTTATTCGGATTCACAATGGGTGTTATATCATCAATGGCTTTAATGAAATCTTCGACTGGCATGTCTTTTACAGCGGATTCTTTTTTGCAATCGCTTCCACAATGCAAACAGTTCAGGTTGCATTTAAGCGTGCATTCCCAGAATATGTAGTTTAAATCGTGAATTTTTTGAGCATTTGAACGGTATTTTCTAAAAAGTTCGAATCCGATTTTTTGCCTGAACGAGGGTTTTGAACTCATTGTTTATCTTCTTTTAGCTTAAGGTTTAATTCTTTTGTTACTTCACCTATATACCATTTACCATCGCCATTTTTATAAACAGGGTTAACAAAAGTAATATTGGTATCAATTTCTTGATATTCACCATTTGCAGAGCCATCGATATCAGTAAATTTTATGGGAAAAACTACAGTGTCATCCGGAAACTGGGAAGAAGTTATTTCATATTCTCCACTTTCATTGGTATAGGTAGTGTCGTTTTGCAATTCAACACGAATATTGTTTATAGCTGTTTGTGTACTTTGGGCAGTTACTTTTCCGATTATTTTAAAGTCTGCAGTAGGTAGGCCATAGGCTGTTGCAAAGGGTTCGCATCCCAAAAAACCGGCACCAATGCCCAGAATAGAAAAGATTGCAGCAATAAACCGATTATAGCCCTTTAAAACCTTTCTACTCATCGCTTTGATTTAGTTTTCTTCCTCTAATGATATATTAAATTCTTTACTTGCTGTACCTTTATACCATGAGCCTTCTCCATCCTTGTATTCAGGGTCGATAAAAACAACAGCTGTGTCCTTCTCTTTGAATTCGCCATTGCCTGTTCCATCAACATCAGAAAATTTTAATTGAATAGTTACTGTATCCAGAGGAAATTCTGATTGTATAATTTCAAACTCACCGTTTTCGTTTGTATAAGCGGTGTCGTATTCCGAACTTACCCGGATGTTTTTAATGGCTTCACTGGTGGTTTCTGAAGTTACTTTTCCGTTGATTTTGTAATTTGCGTTGGGTACGCCATATTCAACTGCACCTCCATTATCGCAGGCTGTAAAAGTTGCTCCGATACCTAAAATTGAAAGGCTAAATGCAATAAGCCGGTTTAATTGCTTTAAGATGTTTCGTTTCATAGGGTTGATTTTTACCAATAGAGGAAAAATAATGCCTTTTGGTTGCTTTAGAATGAGTATAAATAATAAAAGCGAAAATTTAGCCTGAATTGGAGACTAAGTTTTGAGTCCAAGTTATTACATCTTCTTTCTTCCAGCTATTAAAAATTATTCTTCCATTGCTGTCGTATTGACCACCAAAGGCTCCATCAAGAATGGTATTAATCTTATACTTCTTTTTAACGGGGTCTATGTATTTGCTGATAGCCAGATTAACAGCTTCTTCGAGGCTGCATTTTCCCCGGTTTGCTTTTTCAAGAGTTGCCCCGGCCGAAACATATAAGGCCAGTTTGTTGATTTTATGTTTGTTTCTCTTCAGGAATTTTTTTGTGCCTGGTTTCCAGAATCCGGCCATTATTGAGCAGCCAAGGATTAAAATATCAAATTCCTCAATCTTAATAGATGAGGATGTTGCCATTCTTAGATTGCAGCTCAGAGCACATACTCGTTCCAAGGTATTCAGGTAGTCTGACATGGTTTCGGCCGACTTTTGGGTCCAGCCTTTTCTTGAGGCATAAAGAATTAGTATTTTCATCTTTACTATTTTAATTTGCCTCAAAAATAAGGGACAGATAAAGATGAGTCGTTCGGATAAATAGCGCCGAACCTGTTTGTTCAGATTTTTTAATAAAAGAAAACCAGGCTATTATCTCCTTTTCTATTAGCCTGGTTTTCCATACATATTTAATGCGCCTAACAATAAAATGTCAAATCAACAACGATACAATGACTGCGTTTAACGGAGATTTGATAGGTTGACACCTTTATGTGACAAATAAAACTTATGAAAGTGAAAACAACCCGTCAAAAAGTAAAAACACTGTGCAAAAGGTAAAAAAATGTAACTTTAGCTATGGTAAATTTACATTCTATTGCATTAATTGCACCTTGCTGCATTGCACTTGTATTTACTCTTCAATTGTTTCTTGAAGGGAAGTATAAAAGCGATTTATCCAAAGAATCGCTTTTGTTTTTTTTCTTTTTAGTTTTTCAGTTTAGTATTATGATAATTCTTTATCAGGAAAAACTATATTCGATATACCGGTATCTCGACAGCTATTATATGGCATGCTTATTATTGCTTCATCCGGTTTTCTATTTTTATATTTTAACGCTTGTTAAAAACAAAATCAACAAGAAATCATTCTTATTGCATTCTTCTCCTGCAATTTTTGTATTTATAATTTCTTCGGCTGTTTATATAATTTTAGATAAAAATGAGGTAACGGAATATTTTAAATATTATATGTATGGTTATGACTCAGAATCGAATCTGATTAGTCTCCTTCAGACAATAACCCTTATAAGTAAATACATTCATACCGCACAGGCAGTTATCTATTTCTTTCTGGTATATTTTCTCCTAAGAACTCACTTAAAGAACATTGCCCACATGTTTAGTGAAAACACCGATGTTGATCTCCGATGGGTATTTATATTTAATATTGCTTATTGTATTACCTCTTTAGCCGGTGTTTTTGTGAACTATATTCCTCCTGAGATTTTACTGACAAGAACTGTATATGCCGATACAACCATGGCGATTGTTGGGATTTTTACTTTAATACTTGGGCTAAAAGCGGCAAAACAACCCTCAATTGGGAAAATTATAGATCAATTAGATGAGCAAACCAGGTTTGATGAAAGCAAGAATGTTTCTTTAAATACAAAGAATATTATATCAAAAATTGATTCCGTAATCGTTAAACACGAAATGTATCTTCAGCCAGGTCTTAAGGTTTGGGACCTGGTTGAGAAAACCGGAATTAACCGGAGCTATATCTCCCACGCTATAAATAGTGAACACAAGATGAGTTTTAGTCATTTTATAAACAAATACAGGGTAGAGGAGGCATGCAAATTAATTAGCTTGAAAAAGGAGCTGAACTTTGAAAGTATTGCTTACGATAGCGGGTTTAATTCGCTTTCTACATTTAACAGGTCTTTCATGAAGTTTAAAGGTGTTTCTCCTTCAGAATTCAGAGATCAGCTTAACAGGAATTAATTGCACATAGTGTCTTTACGGTAATTTGTACTTTCCTTTTTAAACTTTATTTTTAGATCATGAAATCGAATAAAGAATTAAATACCGATTGGCGAAAGGTAGCTTCTACAATTTATAAAAAGCCAATTGATTCAAAGATTTATGGCGAGGTTGAATTAGATGTTACTGAGTTGGAGAAGTTCATTTCAGAAAAGCGTAAAGAAGGATTGAAGATAACTTTAACCCATATTTTTGTACTTATTCTGGCACGGGGATTAAAAACAGTAGTGCCTGAATTAAATGTTTATATACGCAGAGGAAAAGTAGTGCAAAGACCTTCGATTGATGGAGTTGTAAGCGTTTTGAAAGCCAATGGCGATATGAGCTCGATAAAAATACCGGATACCGATAAAATGTCGCTCAAAGATTTACAGGAAGTCATGCAGGATGAAATCCAAAAATCGAGAAAAGGAGATGAAAACACCAGTATGCAATCGAAAAACTTTTTGGCAAAATTGCCCTGGCCAATCAGGAACTGGTTTTTTAAAGTCTATACCATTCTTACTGTTCATTGGGGGTTAAGTGTGCCTTTCCTTGGAGTGTCTGCGAATAGTTTTGGCAGTTACCTGGTTACCAACATTGGAAGTATTGGTCTTGAAAAAGGGTACCCGGCTTTACTTCCCAGTTCGAATCTCGCATTTGTTTTTGTTATGGGTGGCGTTAAAAAGAAACCCGTGGTTGTAAACGACGAAATAGTAATCCGTCGCATGATTAATATTACTGCTGTAATGGATCACCGGATTGTTGATGCTTCGCACGGTGGACGAATGTTTAGATTTATTAGACAATTAATGCAACATCCCGAAGAACTCTTACAGAGAGTATTTGTTTAAGTGTTTTTCCAATACCATCTCAATATTTGACACAAAGGTAATTCGCCCTATTCTGTTGCTTTCTCTGATAAAGTCCTGCAGGCTCTTGCTTTTGTATTGTGAGAAATCACCAACAATGGCCAATCTTTGATTGTAGTTCGAAAATTTCTGCAAAATTTCACCCGCGATGCCTGTTTTCAGGTCGAAAAATTCAGGTTTCAGGTTTGATTTGTGAATAATAATTCCATTTGCTCCCTGAAAGCCTGCGTTACCCAATAAATCAACAAAATCAGAAACATCTTCGAGAATCAGGTTTTTATCGGATAACTCAGCAATGCTGGATTCATTGGTTGTGTGAAAATTAAACATGATTATATTGTGTTTCTGCAAAGATTATGCAATCTGTTTAGTTTTCTTTTGATGTAGATCAAAAAATCATTCTTTACTCCGAATCCGGCTTAAGGTCTCCTGAGTAATGCCCATAATCGAGGCAATATGACCGAGTTTTGCTTTTTGAAATAGTTTTGGAGATACCTTTTGAAGGTAGTTATACCTCTGTTTAGCATCCATGAAACTGAATTCTTTAGAAACCCGATCGATACTGGCAAATTGTTCCCCCATTAGTGCGTTGGTAAAACTTAAAAACTCCGGAAAACGGGCGAGCTCTTTACTTGCTTCCTTCGAAATGGAAATAATCTCACTTTCTTCACAAGCTTCAATGATATCTTTTGAGGGTGTTTGACTGAAATAGCTATCCAGCGAAGTGAAAATTTCATTTTCGAAATGTATCCAGCAGGTTCGTTCTTTTCCATCTTGCAACTGGTATTTCCTAACCATGCCTGATGTTAGAAACCAGATTTTATGACAAACCTGGCCGGCATTAAGAATAAGCACGTTTTTCTTAGACTTTTCTTCTTCTGCAAAGCATTTAAGCCCGGCAATTGCTGCCGGGCTTAATTGTGCATATCTTGATATAAACTTTATTAGTTTTTCCAAAAGTTTAAAAATGGGTTACTATTCCATCCCCGTATACGCCCCAGAAACCCCAATCTGCTTTTGAGGTAAACTTAACGCTTTGTAAACAACATCGGGGAGCAAGGCTCCTTTTGTGCTTGGAGTTGAGTTTATCAGCTCAAAATTTTCAAGTTCCGGACTTTTAAATACAGAATGTAGAGCCTGAACTTTTATTTGTCCATTCTTGTCGTATTTTGAATCTATTTTTTGAAGTTCAGCAAGGCTGTTAATCTCAACCTGACAATTGTCATTTTTATAGGGGCTCCATAGAATTACCGGTACATCTTCATTTTCTGTTTCCAAAATGTACTTGTTAAAATCCATCTGTTTTACCGGATTATCAACCACTTTATCGCAAAATGATGAGGGTTGCCAAACATAAACCAGCGGCCTGTGAAAGTCGGCAGTAGCCGTGAGTAAATTATTAACTATAACATGGCCAATGCGTTCATCAACATCGGGGCCAGATGCCGGATGCCATCCAAAATGATCACCCTGGGCGCTTCTTGAATCACGACCTATGCAAAGAGTACTGTTTACAAAGGTGTTGTTATACATCTCAACATTGCAGCTATTGAGCACAGTTGCTCCGTGTTCACAATTAACGAATACGTTTCCGGCTAAAATTGCATTTTTTGAAATCTCAAAGAAAAATGCGTTGTCTCCCGGCCACAAACTCTTCTTATTGAATCCTCTGTCAGGTATTCCTATATTTTCAAGCCAGTTGTTGGTAAAAATTCCATCAACATTTCCAACGTCGTACCAGATACCGTTTGAGTAAGGGTGATCAATGACCAGGTTGTCGTTACAGGTTACCCTGTAGCATTGGTTAAATATTTTTACTGCAGCCGGATAATATCCAGTAATTTGTTCAATGTTGTTTTGAGTAAAAATATTTTTCTCAATCAATACATCGTTAGAGCTAAGAATAAATAGTCCTTCGGTACTGGTATGGCTGATTTTGCATTGACGAATGCTTAGCTTGTCGCCACGTAAATATGCTCCTACTCTCGAACAATAAGATATTTCACAATTTTCAATAGTTGTGCCAACCACATCTTTTCCGTGTTCCGATTCATCAGAAACTTTTTCCGGGTCATACCCTTCGATTTCAATTGCCCGGTAAGCATATTGAGTGAAGGTAATACCCCTGATTGCCGGGCCTTTACCGTCCGATTTCTTGCCCTTGTATTCGTCTGTTGTTCTAAGCAGAGCAATGTCAAAAACAGTAATTTCAACGAGTTTATCGGTTGGGTCGGTGCCAATATAAACCTCGCCAGCTTCGTAATCTATATAAAAGTGGTCTTCATCAACTTCACCTATCCATCCACATGACTGCATAAATTTACCATTTACAAAAACCATGTCGTTATTGAATTTATGTAATGGTGTATACATTCCTTCACGGTGTTTTTGCCACCAGCCGGCCGGAACAGTATCGAAAAGATGTTCCCATTTTGTTACCCAAATATCTTCTCTTAGCTTTCTCCAGTCGTTTGCAATGTAGGTGCCTTTTAAAACAGGTTTCTCATTGGCAAATGGCTGTATGGTAACCTTCTGGTTCAGATACAAATTCCCTGTTCTGTAGGTTCCGCCATGAAGAATGATATAATCGCCTGAAATGACTTGTTCAAAAGCTTGCTCAATAGTTGTTGGTTTATCAAGGTTTTTACCGTTTTGGTTTGGATCTCCATCGGGCGAAACATAATATACATTAGCCGCAATTCGTGGTATAACATAAGTCTGTTCTATCGGACCGTAAGGGCCTCCTGAGGGTTGGGCCTGTATAATTGCACCGCAGACTGAAAATAATATTACTAAAACAGTAAATAATCGATTGTCAATTCTCAAAAATTTCATTGTGCTTTATTATTTGAATTTATTCCGTGTTTTCTATTTTACAAATAACACTATTTTTAAGAATCAAAAAAAATAGCAAACACATCTTATTTTACTTTTTGATACATTTAGCTTCAAATTTGATTAAATAGAATTACATAACCAGTCTTTTTTTCAGGTTTCGAAAGTTATAAAAGCTTGGGTTGTGGAAAACATTCTAAAAACTTTATTGTCACATTTTATTATAGAGAATCCTAATTCGATACTTTTAAAAACATGAAATTTAAAACAACCTATGAAATGTTGAACATACCTGTAATTTCAGTTTCGGAAAAATCACTTGCGATGGCTTTCGAAAAAGCTCTGGTTGAATTATATAACAAAGGTGTCAGATTTAAAACGCAATACGATAAACCCGGAGATCCTGAGAGTTTAGATTGTACTTTAAATCTTACTATCGAGGAACCCGAAAGTGAACCTATGATACATATGGCCTTTCCGGCAGGTATTGAGCAACTAAAGGAATATGTTCTGGAGCTGAAAGGCTTTAAAGATCATTGGGTTAAAAACATGAATGATCCGGATGATACCAGATGGGAATATACTTATCACGGCAGACTGGAAAAATACGGGGCTTGGAAAGAAAAAAAAGAAGATGATTCTGTTGAAGCCGG
>JAFGVA010000106.1 GCA_016938235.1 Bacteroidales bacterium
TCACCCATAACCGCAGGAATTTCTTTAATAGTTACTGCGGTTAGCCGCTCATATCCCATTTGTATGCCCCGAACATTTGAATTTTTATCAGCAACAATTCTTACTTCATTAATATTCATTAATTCTTTTTCCAACTCAATTGAGAAAAAACCTGTAGAATGAACATTAACAATGAACTGTTCTTCTTTCATCGACAACGAATTAGCAACCATTTCGTACCTGCCCGGCTTAACTGATAATTTAAAATAGCCATCGAGATCTGTAACGGCTCCTTTTGAAAGTTCTTTAATAAATATTGTTGCACCAATTATAGGTTCACCAGATTGTTTGCTAATAATTCTACCATTCAGTATACACGCAATATTTCTGTTGTTTTCGTTTGGATTACCAACAATAAACTCCTGTATATTAATTTTTTTCTGACCTTCGATATATTTTTTTTCTCTGTCGGTCAACTGATCATCAATACTTTCAGATTCACCAGCAATTTGAATATTTGCAATAAAGGAAGGAATTTTGGAAGTGATAATTTCGCCAGGATAAATAATAATCTGATAATCAGCGTCAATAAAATAACTTAAGTTATTGTTATTGAGTATTCTTTGTAAAAAACTATTAACCTCTTGATTGTCTAATGACAGGTTTATGCTGATGCCCTCTACCCATTTTTCTTCATAATAAAACTTATAAACCGTTTCATTTTCAATAAATTCAACAAATTCAATAAAGCTGATATCATGAAAATTTCCTGTAACACGCGTGTTTTCCTGAGAGAAAGAATTTAAGCCTGAAACTATGAATAGTATAAAAAATATAAACTTCTTCATTGAAAAGGAATGTATTTATCTATTAATTGTTTTCAATAAGCCCGTTTACAAAGTCCAGTAATACAAGAATTTCCCCTAAATCTGATTTCGGGAATTTAATATCGTTTTTTCTCATATACCTTGATACCTGCTTGCCAATAGACTTATCGAACAGGTTAACAAATGATTTTTTATTACTTATTTTGTACGATTCTTCCTTATAAACAATAAAATAGGAAGGTATTTGATTTGAGTACTTATAGGCAAGTGAGCTAATATTATGATGTGATTCATATTTCTTTTTGGTAAGACTAAAATAAAAAGCGAAATTACTGCTTTTAAAAATCTCAGAAATATATTCAGGAGCAAGCTTAAGGAAATCGTTTCTTGTAAATGTAAGGTTGTTTATTTTGAATTTACTGATGAATTCCATTGGCGGTTGAAATGATATAAGTTTTCCATTCTCATCATCGTATTGAATAACTATAGTTTGTTCGAAAACATTATAAAGAATTTTGTACCTCTTGTAATCATTACCGTGTAAAGTAAATTCCCCATTCTGAAATGTTTTTTCGGGATAAAAGGGATGTCCTATATCGTTTAGGTATTTATCAATGAAAAACTTTCCATTGACTATTTTCTGATCACTACCATAGGATTGTAAAACATAATTATATGCCTTATCTGATAAATTATCTGGTTGGGCAAATAATAGGAAGGTGTAAAAAAAAGATACTACAAAGACACTACAGTATCTTCTGCTGCATGGTTTCATGTTTTGATTAGTTCTAAAATTACAAAAGGGTGCTTGCGCAAGTGCAAGTTAGTATATTTTCTGAATAAATATACAATTTAAACCTTGCAATAAATCAATAAACTGTTTCGTTGAAGATAACTCCAAACTCCTCTAACTCTTTAAGAAGGGGTTCATAAATTTCTTTACTTGTTGGAATATGAACACCTTTTAAATTCAGCTGACCGGTTAAAATCATTTTTACAACAATGCCAACAGGCAGGCCAACACACTTAGCCATAGCTGTATTTAGCTGATTTTCACCTGTTACAACCATAGACGAGGTAAGTTTTTTAGATTTTCCGGTTGAACTGTCTTCAAAATCAATTTTATGCCACATTACAATCATATCCCTGTCTTCAGGCGACAATTTCCACTTTTCTTTTAAGATGTGCTCCAGAATTTGTGCCGGAGTTGCGTTCTTCAATCCAACAGGTGTTTCATCGAAAATTCCCAGCCATTCAATTTTTTCCCTTTCATCTGAATCCTGATCGATATGCATTGTGTGGTACAATTTAGTTTTTACAGGATCTTCTTTGCTATAATACAAAAATGAATTTATAAAGTCTTTATAAGTCATATTTTCTGTATTATCCATAATATAGGTGTCGTCAGTGGCTCCTAACTGAACAAAAACATTCCATGCCCTGCAATAACCGGGTCGGCGTAATGTACCGCGATAGACTGTAGGAACATCCTGCAAATTATATTTATCAATATATATCATTGAATCGCGATTGGCATACCCCTCAAATCTTCCGTATTTTTCAATATCAATAAGTTCAGTTCTACGGAAGACACGGTTATAAGGTATGTACTTTATTTTCCCTTCCTGAATAAACTTTGCCGGTCCTCCCTGCCCTGCTAATACAACATTACGCGGATTCCAGGTAAATTTATAATGCCAGGGGTTATTATCAGATTCGGGAGCAATTAGTCCACCTGTAAAAGATTCAAATCCCTTTATTACATTTCCTTGTTCTTTTATTCGGTTTATAATTCTCATGGCCGACATGTGATCAATGCCGGGATCAACTCCCATCTCATTAAGAAATAACAGGCCTTTTGCCTTAACTTCGGTATTCATTTCCCTGATTTCGGAACTTTCGTAGGAAGCAGTTACTAATGAACGGGCATATTTAAGGCAGGCTATGGCAACTATTGGGTGGAATCGTGCCGGAAGCATAGAAATTACTATGTCTGAACGAAAAATCTCCTGGTTTAGCTTTTCCTCATCGAAAATATCAAGAACAATTGCGTTAGTTGCACCCGAAATTTTGCCATTAAAAAATTCCGGATCCTTATCAGCAACCGTTATTGACCATTTATATATTGTAGCTTTTGCTTCAAGATAATGAATCAATGAGGTAGTTGACCTCCCGGCACCAATTATTAGAATGTTTTTCACAGTTTAGTTTTGTTGAAAATATAACTGAATATTATCTGAACAAACAGGATAATTGTCAATTAATACAAACTAAAGCAGTACTATTTATGCGAATTTGTATTTCACCTGAACAAATTATCGACTGCCAGCACCAAAAACATAAAATCTGTTGATCCACCTCCCATTACATACTCGGTTTGTTGCCAAAAAAAGGGCCATTCTTTTAGCTCGGGTAAATCGGGTCTGATAAGAGCAGTTCCCGAAACAACTCCTCCTGGAATAAATGACCAGTCTGCTCTATTAAAACCATATGCCGTAGTAACCGATTCTGAACCAACACCCGATGCAAAAGAAGCTGTATTGCTTCCCGGGTGCACTCCTAAAATAAAATTCAGTGCATTTACAAATAAACTTGAATCTACTATTTCCGGCCAGGCCTTATAAAAAAAATACTGCTCAACTCCAAAACGCTGAATGTCCCATCCGGCACCCCAAATCCTAGGTTTATAGGGCACTCCGTAAGGTGAATCTTCCTGCTGCTCTTTAAGTAAATTTTTCTGATATTCGGCTACCGCTTTTTCTATTGTCTGGTTAAAATCTTTATCATCAATTTGCGACATTACATGAGCTGCTGCCCATCCACAACGAGAAAGATTGTTTATAATTTGGCCCTGATTTGTAATGAGTTGTTTTCGATATTCATCTTTTTTTGTAGTAAGATAAAGCTCAGTAAGAGCAATAATTTGTTGTGGAATTACCCATTGGTTCATTTTAGCGTTTTTGAATAGTTGTTCTGCGGTTTCGATACATTCAAGTGCCAGCTCGGGATTTGATTTTTCCAACACCCTAGATGCTGCTGCCAGTCCGCCCGCAACCTGAAGTTCATGCCAGGCATTTTCTTCGGTAAACACCCATCTGTCGTCGTTTTTACCAGATTCAT
The DNA here is from genome assembly GCA_016938235.1 of Bacteroidales bacterium. Lineage (GTDB taxonomy): Bacteria > Bacteroidota > Bacteroidia > Bacteroidales > UBA10428 > UBA10428. Next base: position 3,927 of record JAFGVA010000106.1, read on the forward strand.
CGGCAGTTTTTTCTGTTTCTGACAGCCCGGGATTATATTTTAAATTATCGGTCATGGCAGAAGCATCGCCCAACATAACATACTGACGTAAATCCTGACAAATAATGCCTCGGTATAAACGTCCCAAAGAACGATATCCTCCTAACACAGACTCCAGCCCATGTTCTATTTGCTGAATGGCATCGGAGATCCCATCTGGCTGATGAATCTCTACAAGTTGTTTTTCCGGATAAATCGTTGTAGCGTCGTAATCCAATCCAAATTCTTCAATCATAAGAGCCAGTTTCCAGATTGTACCTATCTGTGATTCGACGCGCAAATCAAAGTCCCCGGCATCGTGCCAGCCTCCTTTTGCCAAACCCGGCACCTGCTGCAGGGATTCAAAATCAGTAAGACTTGAAGACCCTTGTCTGTACCCGTCAAAATGGTTTGTATCTGCAGGAGCCATAAGTGCATCATCGAGGTGGCAGTAATCATGCCATACCCGGTATTTCTCATTTACCCGCATGTGACACATTTGAACCGGAAGAAAATACTCTAAAACCGGTTGCCAGACATTTCTGTTATAAACATCTTTATCGATTTTAAATGGATTCGATTCTATATCACCATACCTTACCAAATACATCCCTGGAGTAGTAATCTCAGAAAAATCAAACTGATAATACCTGTATCTCAGAAAATCTCCCCAAGCTTTCGGTTTTTCTTCTTTTATCAGAGTTTTTCCATTTTCCGACAATTTATACAGCTGCACAATTTTGATGTCAGTTTCAACAGGATCTAATTCAACAATTGCTTTCTTTTCTTGTTTGGGATGATACCCTATCTGTGAAACCTGAATAACAGGTTTATAAACCCAGCCTTCGATTACATTAGGTGTTATAATCCACTCAACAGCTTTTTTTGTCGCACCGGCTTTTAAAGCTTCACGAACAATAAACCAGGAGTTGTTGTGATTAGATCTGCCATCACGCAGTTCCACCATACCAGTCAATGATTCTATTGATATTCTGCGATTATCACACTCCGGAGCAACCAACAGCTTTCTACCAGAAGCCATAGGTCTTGAAATATTTTCGCCGAATTCGTCTGCAATCGGGCCATTTGGTTGAACCGGAAATATACCGGTTTCTGAATCAAGTAACCAACTTTTACCAAACAATTCACCCGGAAACAGCTCAAAATTGAAACCAACTTTACCAATAAATTCTTCGGGTAAGGGTTGGTCGATATTCACTGTAATTTTGAATGTACTCCCTGCAAGTACCTCTACTTCAATATTGTAGGTGAAATGTAAATTGGGGTATAAAACAGGATTAAAACCTTTGCGGTTTCTGCTGCTATCGGGATACCAAAGTTGTTGTGATATGGTACTTTTTTCTAAATCAACTTTTTTATGTCCTGCTTTAGGCATGGGTGACCATTGTCCGGGAGATGCTTCCAGTCTTAAATCGCCATTTGCGGCAACCCTGCTACCATGTTGAATGATGGAGACACCGGTCTGATGTCCTTCAGGATAAACATCACTAAAAACAGTGACATTAAGGCCTTGCATTTCAAAATACCCTTTCTCATTAATTAATAAATTTTGCTGTCCATTCAGGTTAAAAAGAACAGAGCAGGAAATAAAAAATGAATACAATTTGCGCATACTTTACAATTTTTAATATTTGGTGTGGCACTAAAAATAATAAATGTAATTTACTTAAAAAGTTTATCAAAATGGAATAAAAAGTTTTAGCCTGTAAAATCGCTGCTGCTTTTATCTTCGTTTAAATTTTGGTAAACATCAAACGTTTAAATCTGTTATCGGGAAGTCATTTTAAACATAACTTCCTGTTTATTTTTATTCTAACAAATGAGAAATACAAAAAAACCAGTTGCCAAAACAACTGGTTTTCTATTATTTATTGAATGGCTATTAGCTGTTAACCCAATCTTCGAGGTATTTAAAGCCTTCGGTTAATTTGCCGTTTTCTGCTATAGTGGCATTAGCTATAACGCCCTCACTATCACCCTTAATAAGATAAGGTAAAACATGATTTATGAGGTTATTACCAAAATCAACCGATGCATCGTAGGGGAGTTCACAGGGCAGGTTATCAACCGCCATAATTGAGATGTTTTTAGGACTAACAAATGCAAGTTCCTCCTTTTCGGTAAATGGATTATAACCATAGAAAGGATCTTGAATTATGCTGGATCGAAGTGTAGATGGAATTGCCCCATTGATATCACAGGTAATATCAGCAATAACTTTAATTCTAAAATCTTCTGCTTTCATTTCTTCTTTGGTCATAAGCACGGGGGCTTTGGGATCCCAATATGCTGCCATAACAAGCATATCGGTTTGCTTGGCAAAACGGGCAAAATTTCCTTTATAATTCGCCGGATTAGCAAAGAAATCAGAAAAATCAAATGCTTTACCCTCTTTGTGCACATTATACTCATCTACATCAATATGAACATATACAGGCACGTTAAACCTTTCTGTTTCGAGGTATTCTTTTACACTTACCTTTTTAATTTTCATATGCTCAAGCAGCTCGATAGCTCCGTGGGCAACTCTTCCATTGCCTGTTACGGCAATTTTAACAGGTGGTAAATTAATTTTTGTTGCCTGTTTTAAAACATTTTTCAGTTTCTCGCAGTTATGAACAGGCTTTGGTTCCGGCATTTTGTTTCTGATACATAAAGCTCTGAAGCCATTATAAGTGCCAATTAAGCCTGCCCAATGTCCAAATCCTATCAGTCTCTTTCCTTGTGGTCCTCTCAAGTATTCATAGTCTATCAATCTGATTTTTTTATCGAGAATAGCCTTTAGGAGTTTTTTATTATGTTCCTGTTTTTTAGTGGTATGAGAGAAAAACATATACGTTTTCTCTGGAATTAATTCATCAACAGGAACTTCCTTTATGCCTAAAAGAATATCACAGTCGGAGACATCATCATCAAGCAGTATTCCTTTTTCTTCGTATTCTTCATCCATAATTACCCTTTTCCCGCTGGGTTGAACAATAATTTTAATTTTCGGATAGTGTCCAAAAATTTCAATACATTGCTCAGGTGTTAAAGGAACCCTTCTGTCAATAGGAACTTTTCCTTCTCTTAATACTCCAATTTTCATAAAAAAGTAAAATATCTAGTTAATTGGTTCATTTTTTCTAAACTTCAAATTTAATACCCTGTGCCAATGGAAGTTCTGTGCTGTAATTAATTGTATTTGTTTGTCTTCGCATATACGCTTTCCAGGCATCAGACCCGGATTCACGTCCGCCACCAGTGTCCTTTTCACCACCAAAGGCTCCTCCAATCTCGGCTCCGGATGTTCCTATGTTAATATTGGCAATCCCGCAATCTGATCCTTCATGTGAAAGAAAACGCTCAGCTTCAAGCAGGTTTGTAGTAAACATGGCTGAAGATAAGCCTTGCGGCACATCATTATGTATCTCTATTGCCTCATCGAAAGTAGTATATTTTATAAGATATAACAATGGAGCAAAGGTTTCTTCTTGAACAATTTTAAAAGAGTTTTCAACTTCGGCAATACATGGCACTACATAACAACCCGAAGCACAATCGGAGTTTTTATAAAGTGTGCCGCCGTAAATTATATTACCTCCTTCAAACTTCACTTGCTCTATGGCATCAAAGAAATTACCGGCGGCTGTTTTATCAATAAGTGGCCCGATGTGGTTCTCAATGTTAAGTGGATTTCCAATTTTTAATCCTTTATAAACTCCAAGCAATTTGTCTTTAAACTGATCGTAAATTTTTTCATGAATAATAAGTCGACGGGTTGAGGTGCAACGCTGTCCGGTTGTACCCACAGCGCCAAATACTGCAGCTCGTAAGGTCATTTCAAGATCTGCATCAGGAGTTACAATGATTGCATTGTTTCCACCAAGTTCAAGAATTGCTCTTCCAAGCCTTTCGCCAACAAGGCGACCAACCTTTTTCCCCACCCGGGTTGAGCCTGTAAATGAAACCAGGGGTATGTTTTTATCCTGTAATAATTCGTCGCCCAGGTATTTTGATGTTGTTGCAATAAGATTTAAAACACCATCGGGTACGCCATTATCTTTTAAAACTTTAGCTATTATTTTATGAACTGCAATACCACAAAGCAATACCTTTGACGAAGGTTTCCAGACAACTACATCACCACAAACCAAAGCAAGCATAGCATTCCACGACCATACAGCAACAGGAAAATTAAAAGCAGAAACTACACCAACAATACCCAGAGTATGATATTGGTCGTACATTCTATGTCCGGGTCTTTCGGAATGCATGGTAAAACCATAAAGCTGCCGCGATTGTCCGACTGCAAAATCACAGATATCAATCATTTCCTGTACCTCACCCAGTCCTTCCTGGTAGATTTTGCCCATCTCGTAACTAACCAGTTTACCCAGAGGTTCTTTAAATTTTCTTAATTCCAAACCTATTTGTCTCACTACCTCACCACGCTTAGGCGCCGGAACAGTTCTCCAGCGTTTAAATGCCTCTTTTGCTTTTTGAATTACCAACTGGTAATCGTCAAGCGTAACTGCTGATATCTCTGCAATCTTTTTTCCGGTTGCCGGAGACCATGATGCAATGTTTTCTCCCGAGCCATCCAACCATTCTGTTCCGGTGCATATGCCCGGATTAATATCTTTAATACCTAATTCTTTTAGGGCTAGTTGAATTCCATAATCGTTTTCCATAATGTATAAGTTTCTTGTTCTTAGTTCAAAGTTTCTATCATAAAGTGAAATGTGAAGTGATAAAAGTGAATAGAAGTGTAGCATTAAGATTATTTGAATATACTTTTTACCATTCACTGATTATCACATACTACCGCCTGTTCACTGTTCACTATTCATTATTCACTCTCTTACCAATATATTTAGTCAGTCCACCCTGCTTAATAATTTCCATAAGCTTTGAAGGTAAAGGTTCAAAATGAAAAACTCTTTCA
>JAFGVA010000107.1 GCA_016938235.1 Bacteroidales bacterium
AAAAGCATTGAAACACTAAAAAAGAAAATTAAATCATAAATCTGAAATCAAACATCAAAACTCATAAATCACAAATCATAATTCAAATATCGAAAATCATAAATCACAAATCATAATTCAAACATCGAAAATCATAAATCAATATAATATGCAATACGGACATTTTGACGATAAGAATAAAGAATATGTAATTACGAATCCAGATACACCGCGTTCTTGGAGTAATTACCTTGGTAGTACCGAATATGGAGCTATTATAACAAACAATGCAGGTGGATATAGCTTTTATAAATCGGGTGGTATGGGACGTTTTACCCGCATTCGGTTTAATTCAATTCCTCTCGATCAGCCCGGAAGGTATATTTATGTTCGTGATAAACAATCGGCCGATTATTGGTCGGCTTCGTGGCAGCCGGTTGGAAAACCGCTCGATAAGTTTAAATCGGAATGCCGCCATGGTAGTGCCTATACAATTATTACTTCGGAATACGATAAAATAAAAACCGAATCCAAATTTTTTGTTCCCAAGGATCAGATTTTTGAAGCCTGGGTTATTAAGGTTACAAATACCGATACAAAAAAGCGGGAATTAAGCCTTTTCTCCTTTGCAGAATACGCTAATTGCTGGAATGCTATGCAGGATTTATTGAACCTGCAATACACCCAGTATATTGCCAATATGGATTTTATTGATGGAATTATTGATCATGGTACCAATATTCATATTCCGGCAATGCCCAATGATTTTGCCGAAAATGACCAGGGAAGACATACATTTATGGCTTTTGTCGGTGGCGAAACAAAAGGTTTTGAAACCGATTTGGAGAATTTTCTGGGCAGATACCGTACCTATGCAAATCCGCAAACTGTAGAGAGGGGAGAATGCTCCAATACGAAAGCGGCCGGCGATAATGTTTGTGGTGTAATTCAAAACGATATTGTACTTGAACCCGGTGAATCGAAAGACCTGATAGTTTTGATGGGTGTTGGTGAAGCAGGAAAAGAGGGTAAGGCAGTTGTTAAAGAATTTGGAAGTATAGATCGATTGGAGAATGAACTCGATAAGTTAAAAACCTACTGGCATAACAGGATAGGTTCTGTGGTGGTTGATACTCCTGATCCGGAGTTTAACAGCATGATGAACATGTGGAGCCCCTATAACTGCCAGATGACTTATGCATGGTCCCGGGCAGTTAGCCTGGTTTATACAGCCTCGGAACGCGACGGCCTTGGATACCGCGACAGTGTTCAGGACTTACTGGGAGTACTTTCAAATATTCCTGATGAATCGAAAGAACGACTTGAACTTATGATAACCGGACAGGTGGCAAATGGCGGAGCCATGCCTGTTGTTCGTAAATATGCTCATAAGCCCGGACAGGAAAAGGCTCCTAAAGACGAAGAATATCGTTCTGACGATTGTTTGTGGTTATTCAATACTATTCCGGCCTATGTGAAAGAAACAGGCGATATAAAATTCTACAATAAAGTACTTCCTTATGCCGACAAGGGTGAAGCTACCGTTCTTGGGCACATGAGAAGGGCAATTGAGTTTAATCTTGAACGCAGCGGAAACCACGGCTTGCCTTGTGGTCTTTCTGCCGACTGGAACGATTGCCTGCGTTTTGGCTACGATGGCGAAACAACTTTTGTGGCAATGCAACTTCGGTTTGCCCTAAAAACTTATATCGAAATTGCAGATAGGCTCAGTAAGCCTGAAGAGCAGAAATGGGCAGAACCAATTCTTGCTGAACTCGACAAGAACATACAGGCACATGCCTGGGATGGTGAATGGTACCTGAGAGGCTATCGTGTTGATGGAATGAAGTTTGGTTCAAAAGAAAACAAAGAGGGTTCGATTTACCTGAATCCCCAGTCGTGGGCAATAATAAGTGGTGCTGCAGAGGGTGAGCAGGCTAAGTTAATCATGGATAAGGTTTACGAGCACCTGGCAACGGAATATGGAGTAGCATTATGTAATCCGCCATATACTTACGATACAGATTATCATATTGTAAGGTCAGCACTGTTTAACCCAAGTATGAAAGAAAACGGTGCCATTTTTACCCACACACAGGGTTGGGCCGTTATGGCAGAAGTAACACTTGGAAACGGCAACAGGGCTTATGAATACTGGAGAGCCTATATGCCGGCAGCATACAATACCAAAGCCGAGATTAGACAAATTGAACCTTACGTATACAACCAGTCGACGCATGGTAAATACAGTCCGCGATTTGGAAACTCACGTTTGCCCTGGCTTAGCGGTTCTGCTACCTGGTCGTTTTTTGCCGCAACTCAATATATTTTAGGAATTCAGCCTGAATATGACGGGTTGAAGATAGATCCATGTATTCCTTCAGACTGGAAAGGTTTTAAGGCGCTAAGACGCTTTAGAGGAATGCAGTTTAGCATAGAGGTGTTTAACCCAGCCCAGGTGCAGAAAGGCGTAAAGAAAATTACTGTTAACGGGAGGGAAATTGAAGGAAACATAATACCGGTGGGTGTAATGAAAGAAGAAAATACTGTTCTTGTTACCATGGGGTAGAATATAAAAGAAAGACGGGAAGGGGTATTCAGAATTTTTGGATACCCTTTTTTGTTACCCTGTTTTATTTGGTAATGTAATTAGTATAGAAGAATATATTAAAATTATTTATCTTTAGTATGGCAAGAGCGTTTTGGTTAATAAGAGCTTTTAATGAGAAGATATTTCATTTACTTTATAATATCATTTTTGCTATATCCTAAGGTGTTCGCAAATTCAAATAACTGGAGCGATCAGCTTGACTTATTGTTGACTTCTGTTAAATCCAATTCAAATTCAGATCCGTCAACTGCTATCAATCTTTGTGACATGGGTATTGAGCTTAGCAGGCAATATGCCGACAGTATAGCTCTTGTTGATTTTATGTCGTGGAAGGGTAGAACCTACAGCATAATGGCAGACCATGTTAAAGCCCTTGAACTTCTGATTGATGCTGAAAAAATGGCTTCGGCAATTGGCTATGAAGCAGGCGAGGCTTTTGCTGTTATGAGCCAGGGAAATGTATTTTACTATCATAAGTTATTCGGTGAGGCACTCATTTATTACAAGAACGCCATGATAATTGCTCAAGGCTGCAATGATAAAAACATGATAACTTCATTATACCATAATTTTGGAGTTGCCTATTTGAATGGCTTTGATATGTTCGACACATCTTTAATATACCTTAAAACGGCTCTGAAAGGTTTTGAGGAGCTAAAGGATACCTCAGGTATTGCTTTTACTTATTACAATATAGGCTCAAATTACCACGGACAAAAAGACTTTGAAAAATCGCTTTTTTATCTGAAAAAAGCTATAAAATCTGAAGGAAGATATATCGGTAAAGCTTTTTATGGTGATGCACTAATTACAATGGGGGATATTTATTTTAATCAAAACCGCCCCGATAGTGCTGAAAAGTTGTTGTTAAAAGGAATTGAATGTGTTAAAGAAACAAATACTTTATTTTATTTGGAAAGAGGGTTTAAAATATTGGGGATTTTATATGCCAGACATGGAAAAATAAGAGATGCCTATAGCTATACCAGGTTGGCTACCGAATTAATAGACAGTGTTAACAAAAAAGAGCTTACAGATAAAATAGCATTTTTAAGTACAATTCATGAATTGGAGCTCAAAGAACAGGAAATAAAAGTATTAAAAACAGAAAGTCAATTAGCTCAGGAACTTTATAAAAAACAAAAGTTTCGCATCAGAATATCGTTACTTGTTGTTTTGTTACTTGTTGTTATTCTTGTTTTAGGGATAAAACAGTTTCAAACCCAGAAACAATTCAACTCTAAACTTAAACAGCAGGTTAAAGAGCAAACCGAAATACTGGAAGAAGCATTGGAGCAGGTTAAAGAATCGGATGAATTAAAAACTCAATTTCTGCAAAATGTTTCGCATGAGGTAAGAACACCTATAAATGCAATACATGGTTTTAGCGATATCATGTGTAATGAAGAAAATCTGGATCCCTTATTTAAAGAATATGCATGGATAATTACTAAAAACACCGATTATTTAATTGAACTTTTCGATAATATAACCGATATAACCAGGCTTGAAAAAGATAACTATTTTATTGAAATTAAAGATTTTAAATTGATGGATGTTGTGTCGGAGCTTATTACAAAATACCAGTCAAGAGCTTTTAATAAGCATGCAGGCAAGGTTGAAATATTATCCGAACTGATTAATATAAATGATGATACTTCCATTAAAACCGATAAAAATAATTTGTATAGAATTCTTTATAATCTGATGGATAATGCATTGAAATTTACAATTGAAGGTAGCGTGAAACTATACATCGAAAAGCTTTCAGATTCTTATATTTTCAAGGTTATTGATACCGGGGTAGGAATTCCCGATGAATACAAGTACCAGATCTATGATAAATTTGTCAAGTTTAATCCGTTAAAGGATAAATATACCCGCGGTTCCGGTCTGGGGCTGGCTATTACAAAACTTTTAGTCGAGAAACTCAAAGGCCAATTATGGTTCGAAAACAATCAGGATAGAGGAACAAGTTTTATTGTTAAACTAAAAATACTTTAAAGCACCTCTGTTTTTTTCTATTTTACTAAATTGCGTCTTTATTAACCAACCCAAATTTTAAATACTATGAAACCCGAAGAAATCTTCATTGGAGGAATGAATTGTTCCCAATCGGTTTTTTATCCTTTTGCAAAAGACTTTTTCAATAACAGCGAACTGGCTTTTAAAATAATGTCTCCCTTTGGAGGCGGTATTGCGTATACCAATAGAATTTGTGGAGCGGTAACCGGCGGAATAGCTGCAATAGGCTTATACCTCGGGCATACAGACAGCAGCCAGGCAGAACAAAAAGCGAAGTGTGTCGCAGCTACCAGGGAATTTCTGAAACGCTTTCAAGAAAAACAAAAAAGCACCGATTGTACTCAACTTATAAAATATAATCTTAGTGTAGAAGAGGAAGCGAAAAAGGCTAATGAAGAAGGAGTGTTTAAAACAATTTGTCCGGAACTTGTAAAATCATCGGCTCAACTTGTGATTGAAATTCTGGAAGAATACGGAGTTAAGGATATAAATCTGAAGACCGAAGTTTGAAGACCGAAGTAAAATTATTGAAGTATTTGAAATGTTGCTTCTGACCTGCTTTTTCGCTTTCGGAAGGAAAATATTCTTTTATAAAATGATGTAGCCCTTCAAGGGGTTACTCATAAATATTTTTTAAACCTTTGTATTTCTATTGTATAATGGTTTAGTTTACAACTTTTGGCTTTTCATATTATGTATAAACCTGAATTATTATTGCCTGTTGGCCAGATAGAGTCTTTTTATGCAGCACTAGAGGGAGGGGCAGATGCAGTTTACCTGGGGGTAGGCGATTTTAATGCCAGGAAAAGAGCTAAAAACTTCACATTACGACAACTGCCGGTTTTGTTGTCCTTAGCCCGGAAATACAAAGTTAAAGTATATATTACGCTGAATACAGTTCTGAAAAACAATGAACTTCCTTTGTTATATAAAATTCTGCACCAGATTAATCAATATAAACCAAATGCTGTTATTGTACAGGATTGGGCCGTGTTTTATCTGATAAAGAAAAACTTCGCAAAGTTAGAAATTCATTTGAGTACCCAGGCTGCATTTCACAATTCAATGGGCGTGAATTTTGCTGAAACTGCCGGTATAAAAAGAGTTGTGCTGGCCCGTGAGCTAAGCCTTAACGAACTAAAGCAAATACGTAAAAAAACGAACACCGAACTTGAAGTTTTTGTTCATGGGGCATTGTGTTATTCTTTCTCCGGAATGTGCTTGTTTAGCAGCTACCTTGGCGGAATGAGCGCTAACAGGGGTGAGTGTAAACAAGTTTGCCGCAGGGCATTTAAAACCGATTCAGGAAAGCAGTTTATTTTCAATTTAAAAGATAACCAATTGGTTGAGTATGTTCCCGAATTTGCCCAAATGGGAGTTAACTCTCTGAAAATCGAGGGCAGACTGAAATCATCGGAGTATGTTTATACTGTTGCAAAAGCCTACAGAAAGGTTTTAGACGATCACCGAAAAGTAGATGAAGCCCGCATTTTACTCGAAAGAGATACCGGACGCGAAAAAACCAGTTATTTCATGGGTGGAAATGTTTCTGAAGCTATTACCCAAATTCCGAATAACGGCTTCTATACAGGAGAAGTTGTAAAAGTTTATGACAATGGTTTTGATTTCAGCAGTAAAATTGATGCTGACGAAATTTCGCGTATCCGGATCAGCAGTATAGACGGGAACGTGCAAAACACGGTAGCTTTAAAAGATTTTAAAACAACTGGCAGCATAATTTCAGTAAAGGGATTGGAGCAGGGAATAAAGCTTATTGAGGGCAATGGCGTTTATATTGTTGGTTTTAACACCAAAAAATTTGCCTCGCGTTTGCCAAAACCTAATGAAGACAGGTTACTATATCCTTCTCCCGGAGAGATAAAATATAGGCTTCAGAATTTAATAAAACCGAAAAGAAACTATCAGCCAAAGCTGTATCTCCGTTTCGATTCTTTAAAATGGATAAACCATTTTGAACCCCCGATGGCAGATTTTACCATTCTGAATTTAAATAAAAAAGATTGGGAACTGATAACATCGAATACCAGAAGTCTCTGGCGATTTAAAAGCCAGCTTATTTTTGAACTGCCTAAGATAATATTCGAAGACAATATAGATTTTTACAGGAATAAAATACGGTTCTTACAACAGAACGGAGTAAGAAATTTTATGCTTAGCCATGTATCACAACTGGCATTCTTTAAAAAGGATGTGAATCTGCTGGCTAATGAAAACATTTATACATTCAGCGATGTTGCCATCATACAGCTAAAGGAATTTGGTTTCAATGCGCATGTATTTCCTTTCGAAAATGATTACATTAACCTTGTTAACGGGAACGATCGAAGCGGAATTATCCCTGTGTATTTTTATCCGCAATTGTTTACATCAAGAATGCCGGCAGGCAAGGTGAAGGCGAATGATATTATTACCGATGATGGAAACAAACAATTTAAAATTGTTAAGCGCGATGGTCTGTCAATAACAATCCCCAGCAACCCGGTTTGCTTGTTTCACGAGAAGAAAAAGCTTATTGATAAAGGGTTTTCAAGGTTTCTGATTGATTTTAGCTATTCCGAACCAGACCAGGCTTTCATGATAAATACCCTTGAACAGTTTAATACAGGCCAAAAACCGGAATTAAGTGGAACATTTAATTTTAAAAGAGGATTAAACTAAATTTTATAGGTGTCCGGCAATTAGAAATTAAGCAGAATAATTAGTTTTGAAATGTTATGAGTAATACTGTCCAAACAACAAAAAATACTGCAAAACCTTTCCTTAAATGGGCAGGGGGAAAGGGACAGCTGCTTGAAAAGTTTCAAAAGTTGTATCCTGATGAATTGAAAAACAATAAAGTAAACTATTACTACGAACCATTTGCTGGCGGGGCAGCAGTGTTTTTCGATGTTGTTAAAAAGTTCAGAATAAAGCAGGCAAGCCTGTACGATATAAACGAAGAACTGGTGCTTGCATACCAGGTTGTGAAAAACGATGTGTCAACTTTACTGGAATTTCTTTTAGGATACGAACAAAAATATCTTCCACTTGATAAAAATGACCGTAAAGCCTTTTATTACGATATACGTGAAACCTATAACAGGGACAGGTTTGATATAAATTACAGGAAATATTCTGATAACTGGATACCCAGGGCAGCCCAGGTTATTTTTTTAAATAAAACCTGTTTTAACGGGCTTTTCAGATTTAATAACAGTGGTGGATTTAACACCCCGGCAGGCGACTATATGAACCCCAAAATCTGCGATTCTGAAAACCTGACCCTGGTGAGCAGTTTGCTGAAAAAAACCGAAATCAAGTGTGGTTCATACGATGCCGTTTTAAAAGATGTCGAAGAAAAATCATTTGTTTATTTCGATCCGCCCTATCGGCCAATTAGCAAAACTTCAAGTTTTACTTCATACAGCAGGCACGATTTTACCGATGAGAGCCAGAGACAGCTGGCCGAAGTTTTTAAGGGACTTGACAAAAAGGGCTGTTTTGTGATGCTGAGTAATTCCGATCCCAGGAATACAAATCCCGATGATAATTTCTTTGACGATCTTTATAAGGGATTTAACATTAAGAGAATACCCGCAAGGAGAAGTATTAATTCCGATGCGAAAAAAAGAGGTGAGTTGAACGAAATTGTAGTTACAAACTATTAAAAATAATACCAAATTACGGCACTGGTTTTAAGGTAATGTAATATGATTGATTTGGGCTTGACTGGCCATCTGACCAAGATGGCAATAGGGTTTTTTAAGACAAGAAAGTGGCTGCCCAAGAAGTCGCAAACACCGTCATTACTCGCTTTGTTTGTGATCTAAAGATTCTCATGAAAATGGGAACGTCAAAGCCCTCACCAAAGGTAATCTCCTAATTGACAGTTTTACATCCAATCAGGAGAATCCCCTGCCGATAATTATCGGTACAAGCTGGAAATGACGAAAAATTTACTCTTTGGGCAGCCACTTAAAAAATCAACAGACAAATATAAAATACTAGTAGTTTTTAGATTCGTGCTCATTTTCCGGATGCACTTTTTCAAGAGCTTTTATCTTAAACTGCCTGGATAATGTCCCATACAAAGGCTCTTATTCCAACTTCTTCGTTAATAGAATTCATTTTCTGAATTTTTTCTAGGATAACAGCAACCTTTTCATCTTCAACAATGGTCATTGTTGCCGAATTAATCTCTGGCCAGGTGTGAGTTCCCAGATGAGGAACACCTGTTTGACTGCCTCGTCCGGTTATTTGTGGAAACTGTGTATAGCCTCTTATTTCTAGACGGTCGAGCATGTATTCAACTTTTTCCGTTAGAGCCTGGTTGTATATTATAAAAATCGATTTCATAGCTGTATGTTCTTTCAATTAAAAAAAATGGTTGTCTATCAGATATCCATAAAGATGAATTTCTTACGCACATTATCTTTCTTGTCGCGTTCTCCTGAGCTGGCAATAAACCTGTAAAATACCGGTACAATAACCATGGTAATGATAGTCGAAAAAATCAAGCCACCGATAACCGAAATACCCATGGGACTCCAGATTTCAGACCCTTCGCCAGTGCTGAATGCAAGTGGTAACATACCCAAAATGGTTGTTAATGCAGTCATAAGTACCGGACGAAGCCGCGATTTTCCGGATTCGATAATTGCAACATCAAGAGCATATCCGCGGTCACGCATCAGGTTGATGTAGTCAACCAGTACAATGGCATTCTTTACTACTATACCAACAAGCATAATTGCTCCCAATGCAGCAATAACACTGAGTGTTGTATTTGTTATCAGAAGCCCTAAAATAACCCCGGTAAAGGCAAAAGGTATAGATATCATTATAATCAGCGGCATTTTTAATGACTCGAATTGCGATGCCATTACTAAATATACCAGTACTAAACTAAGTAATAAGAGCATGGCCAGATCTACAAAGCTTTCCTGCTGGTCTTCGTATGCTCCTCCAACATCTACCAGAATATCCCCGGGAACATCAACCTGGTTGATTTTCGATTGTATTTGTTGAGCTAAATCGCCCATCGATACTTTATAGGGCGTAACAGAAACAGTTACCAAACGTTCACGTCGTTTTCTTTCAATGTTAGGTGGCGACCAGTATTCATTAACCGAGCCTATTTCTTTTAGCTTAACAGAATTGCCGGTTGCAGTCTGAAGTGTGATATTTTCGATATCGGAAATGGAGTTACGGTATTTTTCCTCGAAACGAATCACCACATCGAACTCATCTCCCTCCTCGCGGTAACGAGTAGCTGTAAGACCTGAAATGCGATTGTATAAAGCGCTCGAAACCAGGGCTGTATTCAAACCAACTGCCGACATTTTTTCCCTGTCGAGTTCAATTCTCAGTTCTGGTTTCTCTTTTTCCCTGCTTATCTGAACATTGCGCGCACCTTCCAGTTTTTTAATACTGTCGGCAAACTGATTGGCAAGCATGGTGGTTTTTTCGATGTTGTAACCGTAGATTTCAACATCAACAGAGGTGCTTGTAGCCATACCTCCGCCACCTGTTGAGATATCGAAGTTTACTATCTCGGGGTATTCGGCGAATTTATTTCTGATTTCTTCGGCGATTTCCCAAACCGAGCGATCTCTTTCTTCAACATTCTTTAAACCTATCATGAAATTAATGATATTGGTTCCGGTTGAGTTGAACAAGGAAAGAAAGCCTCCGTTTTCATCACTTCCTGCTGAATATGAAATCAGCTCCACTTCGGGATAGGATGCAATAATAGAATCAATCTTAACAGCCAATTCAGAACTTTTTTCAAGTCTTGTTCCGGATTGCAGTTCTACATATATGCTCAAACGCCCTTCGTCCGATTCCGGCATAAATTCAGTTCCCAGGTTACCGGTAAGAAACAAACTGCCAAAGAAAATAACAAACGATGCAAATAATACTTTCCATTTGTTGCGTAAGCTCCAGCCCAGAACTCTTCCATACCAGTTGTCGAATCTGGTAAGCATGGGTTCAATTGTATTATCGTAACTAAATCTACCGGGTTTTTCTTTTTTAGTATGCAGCCTTAATAATTTTGAGCTCAACATGGGGGTAAGTGAGATTGCTGCCAGGGTTGAGGTAACCACGGTAATGGAGACAATCCAACCCAGCTGACGGAACATAACTCCTGTCATTCCACCTACCATGGTCATGGGCAAGAATACTGCCACAACTGTAAGAGTAGTTACAATTACTGCGAGCCATACTTCATTGGTGGCATATATTGCAGCTTCGCGCGGAGTGCTGCCCCTGTCGATATGTTTGGCAATATTTTCCAGAACCACTATGGCATCGTCAACTACCATACCAATGGCAATAGAAAGCGCCGACAGCGAAATAATATTAATTGAGCTTCCTGACAGATGCAGAAAGATAAAAGAAACAATAAGCGATATTGGAATTGTAAGTACAATAATAAAGGTTGCTCTCCATCTGCCCAGGAAAAACATAACAACCAAGGTAACAAAAATTAGCGCATACATCAGCGTTTTTGTAAGGTTGTTAATAGAACCATTAATGAACGAACTGGTATCGAAAATGGTGACTATTTCTACATCGGGAGGCAGGTTTTCTTTTAGTTTTGCGATAGTTTTATTGATTTCTTTAGCTACCTTAACTGTATTGGCACCTGATTGTTTTTGAACCATCATTCGAACACCGGGTTTTCCGTTGATTTTTTCATCAACGGTCATATCCTTTATCGAATCGCTGACAACAGCAACATCTTTCAGGTAAATTGCCTGTCCGTAATAATTTCCTAAAACAACATTTGCAATCTGGTCACTGGAGCTGAATTCGCCTTCGACGCGCAAAGGGTAGTTCATTTCACCCATTTTAATACTACCGGTTGGCATATTCAGGTTCTCGGCTCTCAGAATATTTCCTATTTGTTCAACTGTCAGATTATAGGCTTCAAGTTTTCTGGGATTTATCTTGATTCCGACTTCCCTGATGGGCGTTCCGATAAGGCTGATTGAACCTACTCCATCGATCCTGTTCAATGGATTAATTAATTTTTCGTCCAGTGTTTTTTCAATTCCTTCATAACTTTCTTCTGCTGTTATAGCAAACATAAGTATAGGAATCATGGTAGAACTGAATTTGAATATCATGGGTTTTTCCGCATCTTCCGGTAAAGCGTCTTCAACAAGAGACAAGGCATCTCTGATGTCGTTGGCAGCTTCGCTCAGATCCGATTCGTATTCAAATTCAAGTGTTACTACCGAGATGTTGTCGCGCGAGACTGAGCTTAACTGTTTCAGTTGGTCGACAGTGTTCAGGGCATTCTCCAATGGTTTTGAAACGTTGGTTTCGATATCTGCCGCACTGGCGCCAGGATAAGATGTGAAAACTGTTATTGCGGGGAATTCTATATCGGGATATAATTCAATAGGCAAATTGACTAAGGAGTATAGTCCAAATACTATCACTGCCATGAAAATCATGATGGTGGTGATAGGCTTTTTAACCGCGCTTCCGTATATACTCATAATTTCTTTTTTTAAATTTAAAAAATCCGGTTTTGATTATCTTTTAACGACTTTCACTTTTGAATCCTGCATAAGGTTAGCCTGGCCTTCGATAATTAATTCATCACCTGCGGATATTTCTGAAGAAATAATTTCAATTTTATCATCGTAACGAACACCCAGTTTAACTTCAACCTTTTTAGCAATACCATTTTTATTAATAAAAACATAGCGGTTATTTGTGCCTTCCTGTTTAAGAATTGCAATTGAAGATACTACCATCGCTTTATCATCCTTTAATTTAATACTCAGGTTGCCATACATACCCGGGCGAAGAATTTCGTTAGGATTATCAATTATTATTTCGCTTTTAAAAGTGCGTGTGCTTGCATCAATTGTTGGGTAAACCCTGAATATTTTTCCACTGAACTTTTTGTCGGGGAAAATATCATTTGTAATTTCTACCTGCATACCTTCTTTAATGTCAGGGTAATAGCTCTGTGTAATGCTTACTATTGCTTTTAAGGGGTTAATCTGCATTAAAGAAACAATGGCCGCTTTACCACCTGTTGCAGCAGATGGAGCTCCTGAATATAATTCGCCGTTTTCGAAATACTTTCCGGTTACAACGCCATTTATCGGTGAAATCAGGGAGGTATTCTCTTTTAGGTATTCGTAGCTGGTTTTTGCAACCTCATACTGGGTTTTGGTAGCTTCGTATTGTTGTTCTGAAATACTTCCAAGCTGATGTAACGTATCAATTCTTAAATAGTTAAATTTCGCATTTTCATATTGCTTTTGAGCCTGGATAAGCTGGGTTTTATCCATTTCGACCAGTTTCTGACCCTTTGATACCCGTGAACCAACTTCAACAAGAATGTTGTCGATACGTCCCGGTGAAGCAGGAGCATAGTTGATTTCCTGGAAAGCTGACAAGTTGGCCGAATAATCAAGCGTTCTTGATACATGCTGATATGCTATAATTTCAGTTTTCACAGGGTAAACTTTTTCAGTTGCTGTTGAGTCGGCTGTTTCCTCACCGGTTTTCTTCATTTCGGCACTGCACGAAACCAATAGAATACCCGATAGGACAGTTAATGCTATTTTGTTTAATAATTTCATTGTAATCTATTTTTTTACTGTTTTTTATTCAATTATAGTTTGTTGTAAAGCTTATCAAGTTTAAGCTTTGCCTGTAAAAGATTAAGCGTGGCTGAAACAAAATTGCTTTCAGCTTGTAAATAGTTCGAATTTGCCTGTGTAAGATCAAGGCTGGAAACTAAACCCTGGGTGTACTTTTGTTTAAGTTTATCGTTTAATCTTTTTGCTACGTCTACATTCTCCTTTTGGGTTTTATAATTTTCATAAGCACTCTTTAAATCAAACGTAAGTTGATCTTCCTGCATCAGTAACTGCTCTTTTACGAGCTCCTTATTGCGGTTTATTTTATCTAATTCAATTTTAGCTTTGCTTAACTGGGCTTTTTTTGTGCCACCGGCAAAGATTGGTACACTTAAAGAAAGACCGGCTGCATTTTTAGGGCTTAGGTCAAAGGCTGTAGTCATAAGCTTTTCTTTGTAGCTGTAGTAACCTGCCAGGGTTGGGGCATAGGACCATTTCTGCAAGTCGACAGTTTTTTGTCCGATTTCTTCCTGAACTTCCAAAATCTGGTATGTAGGATTATTTTCAATGCTCATGTTGGTGCCTAAAAGTTCATTGGCATTTATTGCAGCTATAAATGAATCAAGATTGTCTTTAAGTTTAAATTCAGTGTCTGATTTCATGCCCATAAAGAACCTGAACATATTGTAATTAAGTTTCAGGTTACGTTCCATGGCCTGTTTAGAGTTTTCTAATAGTGAAAGCTGAACCTTCAGCTGGTCAACATCGGTTTCTTCGGCCATACCCAAGCGATACATGTCTGAAGTATGTTTCATAATTTCTTCAAGGTTGTTTTTGTTTCCTTCAAGAATCTGAACCATTTTCTCGGTAACTAATGCCAAAAAATAGCTGTTAGCTACATTTTCTCTGACATCGAGCTCGGTTGAACTAACACTTTTTTCAGCAATTTTCTTACCCAGCTTAGCCATTTGAATGCCCATCCAGTATTGTCCGCTAAAAAGCAGCTGGCTTATTTGGAGGTTGGCGCTGGCCTGGTCTTCCATTGTAATCGTAGCGGGCGGGACTAAATCCTGCATCATGGCTTCGAATGCCTGAGAGGCCTGATAATCTAATATGTCGTCAGCAGTCCAGTTTGGGTAATTGGTCATTGTTTGCTGCATGGCTTGGGCAATAAGTCCTGCATCGATTGATGATGACCCTGACAAATTAAACTCAAACTCGTAATTAAAATTTGTCATGTAATCAACAGAACCACTTACCTGCGGCAGTCCATTGCCAACAGCCTCTTTAATTTGCTCATCGGCAATGAGTAAATCCTTGTTGGCGTTAATAAGTGTTTTGTTATTCTGAAGCGCATATTCCTGAGCTTCTTTGAGCGAAAAAATCATATCCCCATCCTGTGCATCTAAGGCAAAAAAACTAAAAGTCAGGATTACAATTCCAACTATATGTCTCATGTTTATTTAATTAGTTTATAAATTTTCGAACAAGTTTTTTAATCTTTCTTTGACTTTTCATAATCAATTATTGATTTATTAAAATTGAAAAGAATGACTTCGAACATTCGAATCATCTCTTTCAGAAAGATGGAGTTTTTTGAGTTTTTGTCAGCTTTAAGTTCAATGATATAATTAAACATATTTTTTGCGGCGTTCATTTTCCTTACAGTGTCTTCAATTACACTCGATGCTTCATGATTTTTTAAATGGAAGTAGCGTTTCCTGTCTCCCAAAAGTGTGGTGTACTCAATCTGACCTCTTATTTCCAGGTTTTTAAGCGCAACGCTTGCCGAGCTTTTACTTATCTGAAGTTCTTTGGTTATTTCCTCAAATGTGAATAATTCTTTATCCATTACCATTAGCAGTCCTAATATTCTTCCGGCTATCGGCTGCATGCCCTCTTTATCAAAATACCGGCCGATTTCTTCAATTAATTCCCGCTGTTTTTTTATTCTTTCTTCCGTTGTCATTGAGAGTTTTTTTTAAGACTTCTGTATGTTTGAAATTTTATTTAGTTTATATGGTTTATAAAGTTACGAACCAAAAAGTAATACAAATCTATAATTTTCTCTAAAGCGGTTGAACCAATTTTCGGTGAATGACAGTATTAAATCGGTAGATCCAATATCTACCCGGAGTTTATGAACACGATACCTGAGAGAATATTTTTTTGATTTTATGCGTTTATAAATACGTATTCGCTATTTTTTATGGGAAGGAAGTTATTCAGGAAGTCGTTTTTACTAATTTTTATTTTATCAGGATTGAGAACAGCTCTTGGTGATGAAATTATCACTTCCGGATTAAAAATAATGGATGAGCTTTCTGAGCGCAATACCAGGCGCCGTAAATATCATGTATCATTCTTTGCTGAATATTTAGCTGACACACTGGATATTTTCTATGCCTTGTTTCCCGATAAACCGGATATTATTGAGTTAGCCCTTGAGGAAGAGGAGACTAAGACCGCCTGATGCCTGAAAATATTCTGAAGGTTAATTATGAAAAAGAGGGGGTTGTGTATAAGCTTCCTTAGGTTGAACCCCCCGGAAGAGCAATTAATTAAGAAATCGGAAGAAGTGCTTGGAACACCCTGGGTTTATACAGGTATTACGCCTGAAAAAGGATTTGACTGTTCTGGTTTTGTTTTGTGGACCTTTGGTCAGTTTGGCTATGAATTTCCGTATAAAACCAAGTTGTTGGCCAAGAGTGGAAAACCGGTGAAGCCGGCAAAAATTAAACCGGCAGATTTGGTGTGTTTTGGATCTTCAGAATACAATCCTTCAAGCCTAATTCATGTTGGCTTGGTTTATTCGGTAACACCCGATTCGGTTATGATGATTCATTGTGGTACGTCAAATGGAGTAAGCATAGTTCCGCTTAACTCAGGCTATTGGTCAGAGAGAGTTTTTTTTATTTTGGAGGTATTTTAAGGTTCCTTGCAAACAAAGTTACAGATTCCTTTCTTTTCAGGCCGCTCACAAAGAGTACTTTGGGTCAATACTATTACTCCCGGGAAATATTCCCCAGTATTTCAATGTATAAAAATGGCGCTCTGTGTAATTATCGCTTATACTGTCCAGGAACCTGTTTGTTCAAGATCTCCAAAATAATAAGTCCAGCTTCCGTTACCTATGCTGTCCCAGATTAAGTAGTAAAGTAACCCGCCGTTAATATAATATTTTACAAATCCTGAGCCATTTTCATTTACTTTAACATCATAAGAAAGATAATATTCATATTCACTTTCGGTTGATTCCCAAACATATTTGAAATTATATGCGTTCAAAGCATCAACTTCCCAGGTGTAAACCCAATACAGGTCTTCGCAATCTGAGGTTGATTCTTCGCTGGCACAAACCCACTGAAAATTATATTTAATTTCGCCTTTGGTTCCGCTTTTCGATTCCCAGGCTTCAATGTAATTATATCGTGGTCCGTTGTTATACTGGATATCCAAATCCCAGTATCTTTTTGAAGCATCGTCGGAGTATTCCCAATAAAAGGCATAGCTGTAGCCACCATAACTCCATGACCACTTGTAAGTTTTATTTGTGTTTGCAGATTTTAGCGAAATTATCTCGGCATCTTCAGGAGGTTCGAGGTTATCGGCAAAACTGCTCCAGTCCGTAGCACTTTCAACATACGAAACAACTTGCTGGGCATATTCGTTGTCAGAAGATTTTAGCCCGTCAGGAAGTGAGTTGATAACTTCCTCGGTGTTAAACTCCAGTTTCGTTACCTCATCATCTGTGTCAATATCTTTGTCTTTATCTGAGCATGAAATGGAAAAAAAGACAATTGCAATAACAGAGAGTAAGGCAAACAGTTTTTCTTTTTTCATAATTGTTAATTTTGGTAAGTAATAAATTTACTGATATTCTTACACAAATACCTAAAATATTTATCATTTATTTGGCTTAGAAAAAAGTGTTATTAATCGTTAAAAAATCTTAAAATCGTTTTGAGAAAAAAAACGGATTATTTCTTTTGTATTGCAAAATAATAAATACAAACATGGATATAGTAGTAGAAAATATTACAAAACGGTACGGTCAGCAAAGGGCTGTAGATAATGTGTCCTTTCAGGTTAAAACAGGAGAGATTCTTGGTTTCCTGGGGCCAAACGGGGCAGGTAAATCTACAACTATGAAAGCAATTACCTGCTATTTGTCGCCGAATGAGGGAGATATAAAAGTTGGAGGGGTTTCTATTCATGATAATCCTGAAACGATTAAAATGAACATTGGGTACCTTCCTGAGTCGAATCCGCTGTATACCGATATGCCGGTTATCGATTACCTGAAATTCATTGCAGAATTACACGGAATTGAGAAATCAAAAACAAAAGACAGGATTCGCGAGATGGTCGATATTTGTGGTCTTGAGGGCGAAAAGCACAAGAAGATAGCTGAACTATCAAAAGGATACCGGCAGCGAGTTGGTCTGGCGCAGGCTCTTATTCACGACCCGCAGGTTTTAGTACTTGATGAACCTACCACCGGACTGGACCCAAATCAGATTATTGAAATCAGGGAATTGATACGGAAAATTGGTAAGGAAAAGACTGTTTTGCTTAGCTCCCATATACTTGCCGAGGTGGAAGCAACCTGTGACAGGATTCTAATTATCAATAAGGGAAAAATTGTTGCAGACGGTACTGCCGGCGATTTACGAAAGAAAGCCCAGGGCCGGGAAATACTGAAAGTTGGTATTGAAAATGGTAATTTCAATGAGGTATTTAAAGCACTGCAGGGAATAAATACAGTTGAAATAGTTGACTTTATTTCCAAGAGCGGAAACACCTTCGAAGTTCAGAGCAAGGTTGGAGAAAGCTCAAAAAGGGCAGTTTTTCAAACCTGTGTTGATAATGGCTGGTTTCTTACAGAACTTACCCCAACAGAAACAAAGCTTGAAGATATTTTCCGTGAATTAACTGCTAACTAAATACGAAATTATTATGAATCAAATATGGATAATAGCCAAGCGAGAACTCAACTCATTCTTCGATTCGCTTCTGGCATATATAATGATAATTGCTTTTCTGGGGTTTACAGGTTTTTTTACCTGGCTATACGGAAGAGGTGACGTGTTTTTCAGAGCCGAAGCAAGTATGGATGCTTTTTTTGGAGTGGCGTACTGGACTTTGTTTTTCTTCATCCCGGCACTTACAATGAAGCTGGTAGCAGAAGAAAAAAGCTCAGGAACCCTTGAGCTGATATTAACAAAACCGGTTTCTGACTGGCAGTTTGTTTCAGGAAAATTTCTTTCAATATTACTCCTTATTCTGATATCACTGGTTCTTACATTACCATACTACATCACAATTTCTTCTATAGGACCAATAGACCATGGTGCAGTGTGGACAGGATACCTGGGAACAATTTTAATGAGTGCTGCATATATTAGTATTGGTATATTTGCCAGTAGCTTGTCATCTAACCAGATAGTTTCTTTTTTACTTGCCTTATTTATTGGTATATTCTTTCACCTGCTGTTTAGCATGATTGCACAGAGTTTTTCAGGTCTGCTCGGAGATGTGCTCGACTGGTTGAGTATTTCATCGCATTATCAGTCAGTTGTTCGGGGTGTTGTTGATTCAAAGGATATTATCTTTTTTATCAGCATAGTTGTTCTGGGACTTTTTGGCGCTGAGGCAGTATTGGTAAGAAGAAATTTAAGCGATAATTAGAAAACACACAGAAACATGAATTCAAGAAGAAAATATTCAACAATTATTTTGCTAACTGTGGGTATTCTGGTGCTTATAAATATTTTAGCAGCCAAATACTTTTTTCGCCTGGATTTCACAGAAGATAAGCGATATACACTTAGCAACGCAACAGAAGATATACTGAAAGATATCATTGAGCCAGTAACCATCAGAGCTTATTTCTCTGGTAATTTGCCACCACAACTCGATAATATTCGTCGTGACTTCCGCGATATGTTGGTTGAGTATACACAGGCCTCAAAAGGTATGGTTGTATATGAGTTTATTGATCCGCTGGATGAAGAAGGCGGCGACGCAAAAGCTCAGCAGGAAGGAATTATGCAAATGCAGGTTCAGGTAAGAGAGAAAGACCAACTGAAGGCTCAGATTGCGTACATGGGAGCTGTTATAGAGATGGGCGAGAGTAAAGAGGCGATTCCGGTTATACAATCGGCAAGTGGTATGGAATATAGCCTTACAAGCAGTATTAAGAAACTTTCAATAACAGAGAAACCTATTGTTGGCTTTTTGACCGGGCATGGAGAGGCAGGGTTAAGCAAACTTCGCTATGCAATGAGAGATTTACTCGTACTTTATCAGGTTGAAGAAGTACAGTTAAACGATTCAACCGAGGAATTGTCAAAATATAATACAATTGTAGTCCTTGGACCTACCGATTCTATCCCGCAGAACCATCTTGAACAGTTGTCGCAGTTTGTTAGTCGGGGCGGAAATCTTTTAGCCGCGCTCAATCGGGTTGATGCGCAAATGAACCAGGGGTACAACTTAGGAATATCGGTTAATACCGGACTGGAATCGTGGTTGAACAGCATAGGTGTAGATGTTAACAATAATTTTGTAGTTGATGCTAATGCCGTTACAGTTATGGCAACTATGCAGCAGGGACCTTTCACTGTTCAGCGCCCTTTATTGTTTCCGTATATTCCAACAGTGAATAATTTTGGAGATCACCCGGTAGTAAGCGGACTGGAGCAGGTAATATTAAATTTTGTTAGTTCAATTAATTATTCAGGCGATTCAAGTGTTGTTTTTACACCTTTGTTGCTTAGTTCAGAAATGACAACAACTAAGCCTGCATCGGGCTATATTGATCTCGGGTACCAATGGAGTGAAAATGATTTTCAGTTAAGCGGATTAACACTAGCAGCTGCTTTAGAGGGACCAATTCTGGGTTCCCAGTCGAAAATGGTTGTTATTGCCGATGCAGATTTTCCTGTTAGCGAAGGACAACAGGAACCCCAGCCAGATAATATTAGCTTGCTGGTAAACGCTGTTGACTGGCTCTCAGATGATACAGGATTGATAGAATTACGTACACAGGGTGCTACTGCTCGTCCGATTGATGAATTGGAAGATGGGGAAAAGGCTTTTCTTAAATATTTAAATTTCTTGTTACCCATATTACTGGCGGTTGGTTATGGTATATTACGTGCTCAACATAACCGTATATTACGATATAAAAGAAGGGAGATTGGCTATGTTTAATAAAATTAATATAAAGTACCTGGCAATAAGCTTTTTCGTGCTGTTAGCTCTGGTGGTTATTGTTACTCCGGAAAAGAACAATACAAAAAATCGTTCATTTAAAAGTGAAATTGTTGAATTTGATACTTCTAATGCTACACTCATTGCAATATATCCAAAAGGAAGAGATGATTTAGTCAGCTTAGAAAAAAAAGACGGGAAATGGTTTGTTAGCGATGCACAGGGTAGTTATAATGCCGATAACAACCAGGTTAAGAACATGCTTGCAACCCTGGCCGGACTTAAAGCAAAAAGAATGGCTGCCCGAGGTAAAGATCAGTGGGCAAAATACGAGCTTACCGACTCACTCGCTACCCGGGTTCAGGTTTTAGGAGGCAAAAAAGAACTTGCCGATGTTTATATTGGAAAGTTTTCGTATCAACAGCCACCACAGTCAGCAAATCCATACATGCAAAGGCAACAGGGAATTATGACCAGCTTTGTGAGATTAAAAGGAGAGAAAGATGTTTTTGCAGTAGACGGTTTCCTGAGTATGAATTTTAACAGACAGGTTTCTGATTTACGTGACAGAACACTTGCTCACTTTTCGAAAGACAAACTTAGCCGTTTATCATGTATAACACCGGCAGGAAATTTTGACCTTATTAAACAGGATAGCATTTGGACGCTTGGTGGAATAATTGCTGACAGTGCTTCTGTTGCAAGTTACATTTCAGGATTATCGTATTTAAACAGCAACAACTTTATTGCTGAAAAAAATAAACCACTGAATCAACCTTCGCACATACTGACAATTGAGGCGGCAGACCTTTCACAAGCATTGAAACTATACGGATACTATACCGATTCAACAAATATTGCTGTTTCCAGTTCGGTAAACCCGGGAACATTTTTCGATGGAACAAAATCGGAGCTCTTTAACAAAATATTTAAATCAAAAGAGAGTTTTATAAAGTAGGATATTATTCATTATACCAATGAACGGCACTGAGAAGTATTAAAGCTTTTTGGTGCCTTTTTTTAAGGTGTGATTGGTTGAAAGTGAAGAGTGAATAGTGAATAGTTAAAAGTTAAAAATGAACAGGAATAAGTAAAGAAACCAGTAACTATGAAGCAGTAACGGTTGGTGTGTAAGTGTTGTTTACGATAAATACAATCCATTTATCGTTAAACAAAGTGCTTGGAAGAGTGCTTGGAAAAGTGCTTGAGTCGAAGCGAAAGCTCTTTGACTATTGAAAAAATCACGCTTTGCTATCAGCAATGGGTGAGGGGGTTATATCGTATCCAAGTGCTTCATAGTAAATTACTTTTACACGCTGTTAGTGGTTGGCCGAAATCACTTAGTGTTGATTAATTCTTTTAATTTTAATAAAAAGAAATTTACATCCTCAAAGAGTGGTTTTATTTCGTTCTCAGTGAATTCAAGAAAATCGTCATAATCGTTTTCTTGTCTTTTATTCATTAAGTTGGAGTATAGCTTACTTTAATTTTTGTCCAAAAGGCCAGTTTTAATGTATCTTTTAAAGAATTCAGTTCGAACTCCGTTATGAGTATTAGCTTGAACATCATCTTTTGCCAGCAAAGCAATTACAGCATAAAAGCAGCTGTAATATAATCTATTTGCAGCTCCTCCCCAAAATCCACTTATGCTTAATGATTTAGCCTCCTCAAATGTTGTAAAAGATTTTTCAAGCCTATAAAGTATTAGATCTTCTTTATTGTAATTCATAGCTCAATCCCATCTTTTGAGATATTTTGGTATAATGGGGTAACACTATAATTATTCCACATATCTTGAGAAAAAATAATAGTGCTAATTACCTCTTCAGCCTCTAACTCTGTGTCAATAAGACTGTCCCTGATTTCTCTTTTTCCCGGCTCATCAATTTGTTTTGATGTCAATACAAGAAAATCCCAATCAGATGTTTTATCATTATCACCACGAGCTCTTGAACCAAATAAAATTACACGAGCTTCTGGGTCAAAGGATTTGACCGATTGTTTTACATTATATATCAAATCTTTACGATTCATTAGTACAAAGTTAAAAAATCTTTATAATAAAAAGCTGTTACTATGCAGAAAGTCAGGCCTACCACTAACTATGAACTATAAACTATGAACTATCTAATAGTTTCTTCGTTTTAAATTTAATACCTGGCTGGTAAGCAATTTCTGACTAAGAGCATCGGTAATGTTCATGGTGAGGATATAATCTTTAAAATCAGTTACATCAATTTCCTGATTTTTATAAGCATTATCAATAATTCTTATGGTATTGCCCCAATAATCCACAAATTGTATTCTGTATTTCCCTTTGAAATTTGTTTCTATCAGAAGTGAATGAGCCTTAATGTTTGAATTCACAATAAAGCTGATACCCTGGGGTTCAGAATTACTAAAAAGTCTGATCTTTGAAGAATCGGAGGTGTAGCTGTATTCAGAGTGGTTTATCTTGCTGTTTGCTGCAAATACCTCATCAGATTGTGCTTTTAATGTAAACGATAAAATAGTCAGTACTATGCAAAAGACTCTTTTCATCCGTTTATTTTTATTTTTTAAGGTTGGATGCCTGTCTGCCGAACAGGCAGGGAACCGCCTCAAAAAATTAATCATATTTGTTTGTGAAAATAATGATGAATTTTTTAATGCTTGTTTCATATCATTTTTTGCAAACAATGCTTTATTGTGGTTTGATATGTAAATCTACGTACCACGAAGTGTCTGGTTCCATTTCTTTGGTATAATTTATTAACAAATTGATGATTTAATACTTTAAAACACGAATTGTTTAGAAAAACAAATAAATAGGTTGTTTCCTGATAATTATTGCAATAATTTAGTATTCACTACCTAAAAACATAAAAAATGTGAATATTTTCAGGCCAAACTTCTTTCAAATATCTGGTATATCGAATAGTTTAGTAAAAACTACTTAAGAATGAGAACTCTTTTTTTAACATTGGCGATCTTCTTTATAGGTAACACAGCTTTTAGTCAGGTTACAGATAAAAGAAATGTTTTTGATGAAAAAGGCGACTTTTATTTTTACAGGGGTGAATATGAAAAGGCCATTGTTTACTATAATATGGCTTATGTTAAAGACATTAACAACATATATTCCATACTCCAAAAAGCAGAAGCCTATAAAAGTCTTGAACTGTACGCTCAGGCAATTGAATGTTACAGGATAGCATTTAAAAAAAATCCCGATCTGGATAATACTTACAGACTTGATTTTGCGCTTGTTTTATACAAAAACAAAAACCTGAGCGAATTCCGGAAATGGATTAATGCCTATAATAAGTATGTCGAAGATGAGGTAGCAGGCACTAACTATATTAGTTCAATGGACAATCGTGTAAAACTTTATAAAGACACGAGCATTGTTTTAAGTACCCCGGTGAATGAGTTGGATAAAGCAAGCATTGAAGACTTGGATGAATATAAGGCATACACTTTTAAGGAGTCAGAAATAATACCCGGAGGTTTTAGCAGTTCTGTAAGTTTTTCTGCAGTGAACAGTACCGGAACTTTAATGGTATTTGCCTCTGATGCACCCGGAGGTAATGGAGGTATGGATCTGTATGTTAGTTACTATATTAATGATTCATGGTCTGCACCCAAAAATCTGGGTGGTGAGGTAAACAGTTCAAAAGATGAAACCTACCCCTCAATTGTAAATGATTCAATTTTGTATTTCACATCTGACGGTCATGGAGGATTCGGAGGGTCAGATATTTTCAGAGTAAATCTGAACGATGATGCACTAAAGATTCTGAATCTGGGTAAAAACATTAACACAGCAGCAGACGAGTATGCTCTTAAATTGAATACTTTAGGTCAATCAGGGTATTATAAGTCAGAAGATGCCTCTGGCAAAGAGAAAATTTTTTCAGTTGAAGTTATTGATTCAAAAATAAAATATTCGGGGTTTCAGTACAGAAGACGCCACTCCATGGAAAGCGATAAAATCAATCTCTATATCGAGAATGGGAATGAATACAATATAAGCTCCTCGGGTTCAGATGGGTACAAATTTAGTTTTTTGCCTTTGCAGAATTATAAACTGGTTATTCAAAGAGAAAACATTAAGGCTGAGGATGTACTTTATTCAAAAAAGCTGACAGACACCGAAAAAGATAAATTGTTTTTAAATCCTCCAGCTGTCGATAAGGCTGAAATTGAGTTGGAAGCCGGTTTGAAATACGAATTTATTTCAGGTAATTCAGCATTAGATGCACAATACCTGAAAAGTTTGGATGAAATGACTGCGGCATATCAAAAGCCCCAAACAGGAACAATAAATCTGACAGCCTTGGCTAAGGAACTTAAATTTGTTTCGGGCGAAGTGTATACCATCAGGTTTGAGCGGGATAAGACTAAACTGACAACTTACAAAGGGAATGGAGAATCTGCCTTGTCGATTCAGGGTGAAGAGGTAATGCTTTATGGACAGTCGTTTTTTATTGTTTTGCCACTTAAAGAAGAAATGAATTTCAATGTTCAGACAGACTTATCTGTGTTAAAAGAAAATTTTAACCCGAAGAAATACGCCCTTTTCATTGATAAGGGTGAACTGTTTAGCGGAGCCAATTGGTTCATCTCTTTGGCTGTAAATACCGATAAAACTGCTGATGTTAAACCGGAGAATCAGTTAACATCTCAGGAAATCAGTATTTTACCTGGCACAGAATATATATTATCGCTAAGTAAGCCCGACCCGGCAACAGGAGAGAATATAGAGATAATAGTTCCGCTTACAAAAGGGGTAAAATATGATTTAAATTCACTGCCCGACGCGAAAGTTGAATTTAAAGAAACCCTTACAGCATTTTTAACCGGCAGAGAAGGCCTTCAGCCTAAAAATGAAGAGATTATTGACATTTCAATATTATCAAAAGAATTAGAAATTAAAGAAGGCGAGGAATTGTCGTTTACACTTATTCCGGCTAAAAAGTTTGGTAAGGCTCAGGAAGAAGCAATGAATGTTGTTTCAAGTATTACGCTTGATAATCAAACTATTAACTTTACCGGCAGGGAGAAATATACTATCAATGTACCATTTACTGCTGAGCGTAAAATGAATATTCAAACAGATATAAAATATGTACAGGATAATTTTGATCCGGCATCGGTACTGGTTAGCATTGATACGCTTTCGTTTTTCTCTGAAATAACTATAGATACAACCGGGTTGGGTGAACGCAGAGGTTCGGGCTGGCTGAGCATGAATGTTAATACAGAATCGGAAGATGAAGTTGACATTTTTAATCAGCTTACCGCCAGAGAGGTTAGTATTATTCCGGGTAAAGAGTATATTTTAACCGTGAGTAAAGTAGATGCCGAAACAGGTAAACTTGATGAGATTATTGTACCCTTAACGCGCGAAGTGAAATATGATTTTACTTCTAAACCACAATCAGCCGAAGAATACAAGAAAACACTTAATCGCTTCATTGAAGGACAGGAAGAATTTGAAACAATTGAAGGTGAGTTAATCGATATTAACCTGCTGTCAAAAGCACTTGAGATTAATGAAGGTGATGAGGTTTCGTTTAGTCTGTTACCAGTAAAAGATATTACTAAAAAGACCCCCGATCCGGTTACTTATAAATCAAGCTTGTATCTCGACAGTAAAATTGTTGAGTTTACTCAAATTCAGAAATATACAATAAATGTACCGCTTAGCGAACAGAAGATGAATATTCAAACAGACATAGAATATGTTGAGAAGAATTTTGATCCCGGTACCTTTACACTTGATTTAGATACCGCTTCATTCTTTTCGGAAATTACGGTAGATACCACAGGATATGGCGACAGGATTTATAACGAAGAAGAAATTACCGATCCGGTATTTGATGTTGTTGTTGTAAATTTTGATTTGAATGCTCACAACCTGTCGCAGGACGCAATGCAAACAATCAACAAAAAAGTTGTTGAGCAACTTAAGGCAGATAAACGCTTGTATGTAACAATAAAAGGCTATACCGATGCACTCGGAAATGCAGACTACAACCTACAACTCTCAAAACGAAGAGCAGAATCGGTTCAGAATTATCTGAATCAGAATGGTATAGGTTCAAACCGGATAAGAACATTTTCTTTTGGTGCTTCACAAGCCTTGAAAGAAGGAATTAACTGGGCAGATTTAAATGAAGAAGAGCTAAAAAAATACAGAAAGGTTGAGATAGTCATTTATCTTCCGGAATAAACTAAATTTTACTAACGCGAATTGGGGAATAAGCATATCCACTACAGTTTATTCTTCTCAATATTGTTTAGTATAGGTTGTTATCGTAAAGGGAATTTAATGACAACCTTTTTTTATGCTCCTTTGCGTCGAATTATGTCAGAGGGCGATTTTTTATAATACTTTTTAAAGATTCTGCTAAAATATTTTGGGTCGTTAAAGCCAATGGAATAGGCGACCTCGCTTATTTGCATTGTCCCTGACGATAAGAGTTCTATTGATTTTTTAAGCCTGTATGTATTAATAAATTCATTTGCCGATAGATTTGTTATTGCTTTTAGCTTACTATACAACTGGCTTCTGCTCACAAACATTTCTGATGCAAAATGGTCGACATCGAAAGCTGGATCAGTATAGTATTTCTTTACAATCTCATTGGCACGTTCATAAAACTTACTGTCGAGATGCGATATTTTCAATTCCTCAGGTTGAACATCTTCAAGTTTACTAAATTTGGCTTTAAGCTTGTTTCGGTTATCAATTAAGGCTTTGATTTTAGCAATTAGAATTTCAATACTAAAAGGTTTTGTAATATAGTCATCAGCGCCGGTTTCAAGTCCTTCAACCTGCTCTTCGGTTTTTGAGCGGGCGGTAAGCAAAATTATAGGAATATGACTGGTATAAAGGTTGTTCTTAATCTTTTTGCACAAATCTAAGCCACTTATTCCGGGCATCATAATGTCGCTAATAATAACCGATGGCGACTTCTTTTTAGCCAACTCGTAACCCAGCTGGCCATCTTCGGCTTCAATAACTTGGTAGTATTGCGATAAGCTGGAACAAATAAAACTCCGCATGTCTTTATTATCCTCAATAACAAGTATAGTATTTATATCTTCATCCTGCTCGCTATATTCAATTTCAGCAGGTTCGGCAATCTGATCGGTTAATACAGCTACTTTTTCCTTAATATTAGATTCAAATACCTGGCCGGTGGTATCTATTTCATGTACGGCAAAAACTTTTTTGCTCACAGGAATTTCTATCATGAATTCGCTACCCTCGTTCAGAGCACTTTTTACATTTATAGTACCATACATAATTTCAACCAGGCTTTTTACCAGAGAAAGACCAATACCGGTGCCGGCTTTTTTATGTTTTTTCGATTCTGTTACCTGCAGAAATCTGTCGAATAATTTATCAAACTGTTTTGGGTCAATTCCTTCACCGGTATCTTTAACCGAAAGACAGAGGTAATCTGTTTCGTTTTTGGTTTTATTATATGCACTTAGTTTTATTGATTTACCCGGTGGGGTGAATTTGAAAGCATTTGACAAGAGGTTATATAAAACATTATCTAGTTTTTCTTTATCGATCCAGGCAGTTTTGTTAAGCGTAATTTCGTTGATATACTCTATATTGTTCTTTTCGGCTAGTTCTTCAAAAGAATTAAAGATATCAAGCAGAAATGTTCTGGGCTCGGTAAGTTCTACCTGCAATGTTTGGTTTCCGGTTTCGGTTCGACGTATCTCCAATAACTGCCGGATTAAAATTAAGAGGCGGTGTGCATTGTTATGAATAAGGTGCAGCAGGTGGTGGGTTTCTTTATCATTTTTAAATTGATTAATCAGCCGCTCTAGTGGAGAGATTATTAAAGTAAGTGGTGTTTTAAACTCATGCGAAATGTTGGTAAAAAACTTTAATTGAAGTTGGTTGATTTCATTTACTTTCTGGTTTAAAAGTATAAGTTCATCTCTCTGTTTTGATATCTCATCGTTCTTAGCTTCAAGCTCTTCTTTCTGCTGTTCAATTTGCTCCTGGCGATGTTCAAGTTGATGATTGGTTTCAATCAGGTCGTTTGCTTGTTGTTCGAGAATTAGTTTTTGATCTTCAATTTTTTGAGTCCTTCTTTTTACCCTGTCTTCAAGAATTTTCTTCTGCGCAACTATCCTTCTTATTTGAAGCCAGATTATAAGACCTGTAAGAGCTAATAAAAAAAGAATAACACCAATTTTAAAGAATAATGTTTCCCAAAATGGGGGTGTTATAATAATTGTAACTTTTGTAGGTTCGTTGTTCCAAATTCCATCGCTGTTTGATGCCTTAAGCAGAAAGGTATATGTGCCACCTCCCAGGTTGTTGTAATTAGCAAACCTTCTTTGGGCGGGCACATTAACCCAGTTTTTATCAATCCCCAACAGCATATACGAATAGTAAATCTTCTCGGGCAAATAATAGTCAAATGCAGAGAAATCAAAAGAAATATTATTGTCCTTATAACTCAAAAGAATGGTGTCAGAATTATATACGGGCTTATTTAAGACTAATTTTTTGTGATGAAACTCTCCGGGTTTAACTACTTTGTTGAATATTTTAAGTTTGGTTATTCTGGGAGCGGGTGAATACGCATAGTCATATAGTTCATCGGGATTAAAATAATTAAGACCTTCAGTTCCTCCGAAATAAATAACACCGTTCATGTCTTTGTATGAAGCCGTCCAATAAAACTGATTATTTAAAAGGCCATCCTGCATAAAAAAATTCTTAAAACTTTTATTTGTAGGGTTTAACATAGATAAACCATAATCGGTACTCAGCCAGATGTTACTCTTATTGTCTTCTTCTATTCCATATATAACATTATTTGATAATCCATGATTTACTGAAAAGTTCTCACTAATCAGCTTACCATTATTATTGATATTAACTTTTGCCAGGCCATTCCCATAGGTTCCAATCCATACATTGCCAATGGAATCTTCTAAAAATGAGATTATATAATCTCCGGGCAGCGATGCGCTGTCATTTGCATTGTGTTTATAGTATTGAAGGTTGCTAATAATATACTCATCGTCTTTTGTTGAGCGAATTGAACTTTGCGGAAAATGAAATAAACCATTTCGTGTTCCTATCCAGTAATACCCTTTGGAGTCGAGAAGAATGCAACCTATTTCGGTTAACTCAGGTGATTGATTCTCCGAAGAAATCAGGGTGGTAAATTTTTTGGTTTTATATTCAAGCATTGATAATCCGCCCTGAGTACCAATAACCAAAAAGCCCCTGGGGTCGTTCACCAGCGAGGAAATAAAAATATCTACAGGGCTGTTCTGAAATTCTGAAGCATTTTCATCAACACGTTTTATATTAACCTTATTATTGTTTGTATTAATAGCGTTCAACCCGTTTCCCCAGGTTCCAACCCATAAATTGTTATCCGCACCTCTTAAAATACAGGTAATATAATTGCTGCTTATGCTTGCAGGATCGTAATTACTATTTATGAAATGCACGAACTTTTGATTTTTTAAATCCAAAAGGTTTAACCCGCCTCCTGCTGTTCCAATCCAGAGTTTATTTCCTTCTTTGTAAACTGAATTTACCGTGTTTTCATTTAAACTGTTAAGGTTATTCGGATCGTTGGTGTAAAACCTGAATGGATTTTGATAAACATTAAACTTGTTAATTCCTCCTTTTTCTGTCCCGATCCACACATTGCCGGTTGAATCGCAATATACAGTATTAATAAACTCATTATTAATTATAAAATTATCAGGACCTTTCTCCGGCATACTGTAGAATTGTTCTTTTAAAGGATCAAATGTTTGTAAGCCGCCTAATGTTGCAACCCAGATTTGTCCGGCCACATCCTGTTGTACTTTGTTAACAAAATTATGGGCCAGGGAATTAGGTTTTTGATTAATTGTATACTCCGAAAGTGATTCATTAACAGCGGAATAAAAAAAAAGGCCACTGTTGGTTGAGAAATACATGTTATTCTGTTTATCCTCAAAAATGTTATTTACAAAAGTCTGGTTGGGAAGCATAATATCAGGCGAAGAAATAAATTTGTTTGTTCCCGCATCCAGTATTAGTATACCTTCATTGGTTGCTGCATATAGTATCTTATTATTTGTCAGGTAAAGTGCGTTTACCTGGTTATTGCTGATAGTTCTGTTTTTTATACTGTAATGTTCCGAGATGGAATATGTGTTTTCGAAAAGTGTTAATTTGTAAATCCCGTTTTCATTAGTTGCAACCCAAACCGTATTCTCATAAGCTAAAATTGAACTTACTCTTCTGATAGGATCTCCCTTAAAACTTGTATCTGTAAATTGAGTAATTTGATCAGTAAAGTGATTGTAATATGAAAGGCCCCTGGCTGATCCAATCCACACCAATCCATTGCTACCGGCCGAAATGGAGCTTATTAAATTATCGGGGAGTGAATTGGTATATCCTTCTTCTGATTTAAACGATTCGAAAGAATATGCATCAAACCTGCAAATGCCATTGCTTGTTCCAAACCACATAAATCCAAACTGATCCTTTTCAATACAATTTATGGTATTTTGTGGTAATCCGTCTTCAATGAGTATATACTGAAACCGATATGTTAGGTTTTTCTGGCCTTGTGCATTTTGTGAAAATACTGACAATCCAATAACCAAAGAAAAGAATAGAACTTTTATGCCTGATATAGTCATACCTGGTTTTTACTATGACGCATGAGAAACAAATTTATAAGACTTTTGGAATAATCATGCCAGAATCGTAAGGTTAATTAGGCTCTGTTTTATAAATAATATTAAAGCTTTGTTCATTGGTTTTAGCAATCTAAGTAATCAAAAAAGTTTATAAAGAAATATTATCGAAATAATAAAATCAAATGCTCAGGGCTAAATTGAATATTTGTCCAACCTTTCTGAATAATTAGCCACCTATTAGAATGCAGGGTGCTGTATTGTTCTAGGGGTTACAGGGGTGTTGGTATAATGCACTGGTGTTGTTTTAGTGTTGTTTAATATCACTTTCGATATATTGATTATTTGTCCGCAATGAAAAAACGATAGTCCACCGCAATACTACCTGCAGATTGTACTTTTATGCCAGGTTTTAAAACTAATTTGCCTATGCGGGCTAAAAAATGATAAGCCTGAAAAACCATTTTTTATAACCTGATTTTATTAATTCCTTAACTTATGAAAAGATTTAATTTTATGAAAACAGCTAAACTGATGATTTGCACTTTGTGCACAGCAGTTTTAGCAGCATTAGTCTTTGTTGGGTGCGAGAAGTTGGACCCATATTCAATTGATGCGCCTTCTGACCTGCAAAACAGGATTGATTCAATAGAAGCTGCAAAAGCAGGTGCTGCAACAGGTGACACTACTTACCTCAGCATTGCTACAGCGATAGTCGGGCCTGAAGATAACAGTGCCGGCTGGTGGGCTTACTTTTCTGATTACTTCA
The DNA here is from genome assembly GCA_016938235.1 of Bacteroidales bacterium. Classification (GTDB taxonomy): domain Bacteria; phylum Bacteroidota; class Bacteroidia; order Bacteroidales; family UBA10428; genus UBA10428. The sequence goes on from JAFGVA010000107.1 coordinate 31,892, forward strand.
CAATTCCTGCAAATAAATTATTGGTTTTGGAGTATGTTAACCATGGTACTGGTGTTAACAACTGGAACAACTGGAATCTTGCCATTGTAAATGTTGCTGACCGTGATGCCGACAACTATTCAGAATACTTTGTTCTCCGTTCCGATGCTTATGGCTGGGGTAACGATGATTTTGATCTGGCCATGATCTCTCAAAACTATCCCGACATCGACGGAGATGAAGATATTTGGAACGACTTCCGTTCTATCATTCAAGGCGCTTATGTTACACTCAAAATTGATCACTCTGTTACCGGTAATGTTTTTGTAACAGCCACTGCAGTTGGAACAGATGGTACCAAAATAGAAATGACATATCAACAACCGGTTTCTGCCACTGAAGATATCGTAGCTTTCTTAATATGCGATGGTAGCTATTTCGAAATGAAAAATGCATACCTTATCCCTTCTATAATGACTGCTGTAGATGACGTAAATCCGGTTTCAATTACTGTTGAAGGAATACCTCCTTTTGTTGAAATAGGTGACACAAACTTCTGGGGTGATGCTGTTGCTACTGTTACTTTCGCTGATGGTTCTTCTTCTGAAGTTGATAGTGCAGATTTGTCTTTTTTAGTCGTTCCAGATATGACTACTCTCGGAGAAAAGATAGTTAGTGTGGCTTATAGTAAATCAAAGCAAGGTGAATACACCCAGGCTGTATCAACTTTCTACATGTTAGAAGTTGTTAATTCAGTTTCAAGTATAGAGATTACAACTTTACCAGACATAACTGAATACTATTTCTACAACGATACCAGTGGTGTCATATTAGATATCACAGGATTGGTCGTAACCGCCACATATTCCGATGGTACAACAGGAGTCATAGCAAACAATGCTCTTGAGTTTGGCGAGATTCCTGCTGTGGAAGGTGCTCAGGCAGCTGTTATTTCTTATGATGGTGCAACAAGCACTGTAACTGCAAATTGTCCGGTTACTCTTGTAAGAGGTATAAGTCAGGTTGGAGCCAGTGACTTCACTACTGGTTGGTGGTCAGAATTTTCTTCTAACTATGCAGTAGCATCAGGTTCAAGCACCACACTAACAATGTACTGTTACTCCAACGAGGTTAACAACTGGAACAGTCCTTGTGTAATTCTGCGCAAAGCTGATGCAACCGAAAATGCAGTAGTACGCATGGACAACTTCGGATGGGGCGATGGTTATGTCACAGCTGCCCTTTCAAATGACTGGAATTGGGATACATTCACCCCAAATATTAATGGCTCTAAGGTTGTTGTCACAGTAACAAACAATGGTGATAATTCTGCTGATATACATTACGATGTTACATACAACAACGGCGAAGCGCACTTTCAGCTTTATGAAGGAATAACTGTAGAAAGTGCTGATTTGAATTATGCACTTGTGTGTGAAGGATCCTATCTCGTAATTGTTAATAATGAATAAGATGAAAAATAGTTATATTATGAAAAGACTGCTTAGCAGGACTATTGTAGTTCTCTCTATCATATTGAGTGCAAACACAATGCATGCACAATCTGTCACTGTTACAGGTATAGTTACAGATGCCACTGACAATAGTGCTTTAACCGGCGTAAACGTTGTAGTACAGGGTACCCAAACAGGTGCGGTTACCAATATAGATGGTCACTACAGCATTCATGTTGAAGTTGGGAAAGTACTGGAATTCTCTATGATTGGGTATCTTCCGGAAAAAGTTGAGGTAACAACTCAAACTGAAATTAATATAATCTTAACACAAGATATTGCCCAATTAGACGAGGTAGTCGTAATTGGTTATGGAACGCAACGAAAGGTTGATCTTACTGGTTCAGTTGCTGTTGTCGATGCTGAAGAGATGAAAAAAGTATCGCACTCAAACATCTCAACCATGCTCGAAGGAAAAGTTGCCGGTGTTCAGATTACAAGCGACGGACAACCTGGAGCAGACCCAACAGTGCGTATTCGTGGACTTAGTACATTCGGTAACTCCAATCCACTTTATATTATCGATGGAGTACCAATGGGAACAACTATTCGCGACTTTTCACCAAACGATATTGCAACAATACAGGTACTTAAAGATGCTTCTGCTGCTGCTATTTATGGTTCACGGGCTGCTAACGGCGTAGTTATTATTACCACAAAGCAAGGCATAAAGAATCAGGCCATGAAGATTGACTACAAAGGCTACTTTGGTTTCGACCAGGTGAAGAAAGGTGTATATGAAGTTATGGATGCTGAACAATATGGTGAATATATCACTGAGGCATTCGGTAACAATAACCAACCTGTTCCTTCAGGATACGATCCTGCAAGCGAAAATTATTTGTACTCAACCGATGGTACAGCAAAAGTTAATACAAATTGGTACGATGAGGCATTTAAAACAGGTACCCGTCAGAACCAAAACATCAATGTATCAGGAGGAGGCGAAAATAATACCTACAACATTGCTCTTGACTATTTTAGCCAGGAAGGAACAATTGAAGGTGCCGGTCCTAACTTCGATCGTTATACTGCCCGCATCAACAATACCATGGATGTTAAGTTTATTAAAATTAAAACGAACATCGTGTATAGCCACAGCGATCAGGATAATATGGCTCTCAGTAACGCTAACGAATATGTTCAGGGACTTTATGGTGCTCAATATCCTGTAATGGCTTCGGCTCTTATTACACCTCCAACAATTATGGCATACGATGAATCGACCTGGGTTCTGGACGACAAAATTTCAGCGGCATCAGATTATCAATATGATTCTTACGGTTATGGTACCTATTATGATGATGTTCATGGAGATTTGCGGGTAACGAATGTTCTGCTTACCAATAATCTATTGGAGAGAAATGTGAAGGTTGACCGTCTTGTAGCTTCAGGTTCTGCGGTTGTTGACTTTCTGGATATGGTTGGCCTCGAGAACGGAAATCATAAGTTAAATTACAACCTTAATCTGTCGTTTAACAAGACTTTTGCAAAGGATTTTACTTTTGTGCCTGCGTTTATACAGAGTACAACTAACTACTTGTCGAAGAACAATGAAACACTTGAACAGCGTTACCGAAACTATACCGATGCTCTTATCGAAAACTATATAAATTACGATGGTAAATTCGGGCTGAATCACATCAATGTGGTGGTTGGTCATACTTTTGAGCGCGATCTCACTCACGAATTATATGGTAAAGGTGTTACCATGCCAGAACCATACTATCTGCAGGTAAACAACGCAGAAGATAGAGATGCCTCTTCCAATGAAAGCGAACGCGTATTGGAATCGTTTATCGGTCGCCTAATTTACGATTTCGATGAGAAATACCTTCTTACAGCAACAGTGCGTAAGGATGGTTCCAGCCGTCTTTCTCCAAAAGACGAAGATTTAGGTTTTTTCTATATGGGGAATGATGATAATTATGACTTCTTCCCTTCTGTATCGGCAGGTTGGCGTATTGACCGCGAAAGCTTTTTCTCTGTGTCAGAATCGCTTATCAGTCTGCTCAAGCTTCGTGGTAGCTATGGTGTTCTTGGTAATACTTCGAACCTTGGCAATTATGATTACATGGCTGGTATGGCGAGACTTGACTACACATATAGCTTTGGGAATAATAAGGTGAACGGCTCATCCGTATCAAACTATGTAAACACAGCACTTAGGTGGGAAAAAAAGAAAACTGTTGACCTTGGTTTAGACCTTGCCATGCTTAATAATAAATTGGAGTTTAATTTCGACTGGTATCAGTCAACAGCAGACGGGCTTCATTATGATGTAGCTGTTCCGGCCGAAGCAGGTGTTACTAACACTACTGTAAAGATGAATGCCGCAACAATAGTAAACTCAGGTCTTGAGTTCCTGCTTGCATATCGCAATTATGATGGCGAACTTAAATATGAGGTTTCTGCAAACTTTTCTACTCTTAGTAATGAGGTAACAAAGTTGGGCGTTTCAGGCGAACCCCGCAACGATGGCAATTCCCGCACAGAGGTGGGTAGCGAAGTTGGTCAGTTCTATGGCTTGGTTTCCGATGGTATTTTCCAGTCGCAAGCTGAAATAGATAACCATTCAAACGACGAAGGCGGATTAGTCACTCAAAATGGAGCACAACCAGGCGATGTAAGATACAAAGACATAAACAACGATGGTGAGATTACCCTCGAAGGTGACCGGGAATTCCTGGGCAGCGGTTTACCAAATTTTAGTTATGGCTTGAATGCACGTGTTGAATATAGAGGAATCGACTTGAGTATATCGACATATGGAGCTGCAGGTTTCGATGCTGTAGATTTTGTGGATGTTACATTGCGCAGCTCATACGGAGCACTTAACAAAGACGTTGAACTTTTGAATGCCTGGACACCGGAGAACACAAATACCGACATACCTCGCGTAGCATTCAAACCTGATGGTGATATTACCAACGATATGTTCAGCGATCGTTTCCTGCAAAATGCAACCTATCTGAAAATTGCTAACATTGAATTGGGCTATAACTTACCTGACGAATGGTTTGGTGGCTATATAAGTGGACTTCGTGTATACGCATCAGGTCAGAATTTAATCACTTTGTCAGCATACAAAGGTTACAACGTAGACTTTGCTGGAGGTACATTCACTCCCGGTTACAACTATGCTTCGTATCCAACACCACGAACTATAATGTTCGGATTAAACGTCTCATTTTAACAATATAATTTAAAAAATTATGAAAAGATTAAATATAATTCTAATCATATTGGTTCTGATTGGAGGCATGACAGCCTGCGAAGATCAACTTAATGTAACGAATCCGAACAACCAGACAACCTACGATTTCGGTGATTCTGAGCCGGAGCTTCAGGAAGCAATTATAGCATGCTATAACCGCATACGTCTCGAAGGTACCTTTGCCCGCGTTGGCTACACTATGGATGCTGTGCGCGGTGATGAAGTCTGGAACTCATCTCAACAATGGTATTTAGATTACGATAACCTTAATTCTCCGGGAACTATTGAAATTGGTGACCTGTGGATGTGGCGCGACAACTACCATGTAGTAAACCGTGCAAACTTTGTATTGTCGAAAGTTGATGCAGTGGATATGCCGGAGGATTCTTATAACCAAATAAAAGGACAGGCTCTTTTTCTTAGATCCTTAGCATACTATAATCTGGCAACTTATTACCAGACTGTTCCCTTATTTACTGACTATGCAGATTATGGAGACATCGAAACTATGTATGCCCCCAACAGTACTCAGGACGAGGTGTTTGACCAAATAGAAACCGATCTTACAACAGCTATGGAAATATTGCCATCGCGCAATGCAGGTGGTGAATGGGCTAAAGGTCGTGCTACAAGCGGTGCTGCTGCCGGATATATGGCTCGTGCACTTATGTTTCGTCATAAATATGCTGAGGCTTACATTATACTGAAGGATATTATTGCCGGTGTGTATGGAACATATGCGCTTACATCCGACTATGGAGCCAACTTCAGAGAAGGAACTGAATTCGAAAACAATACAGAAAGCCTTTTTGAGGTTCAATTTATGGACTATGGTACAGGTGGTACCGATCAGGAATGGACTCCGGTAAACATAAGCTCTGAAGCAACCCAGGGGCACGCTGTGGAAAGCAATTATGCCTCTCAGGATTTGGGTAGCTGGGGCGATTTGGCTGGCGCACCATGGTTGTATAATCTCTTTAAAAAAGAATACTGCATTGATGGTCGCCTTGATCCACGTTTATACTGGACATTGGTTACTTACGAATCTGAATATGATAATTATACCGATCTGACAACTGCAGCCTATCCCGACGGAGATCCGCGTTGTAATACTATTTATCAGCAAGATATAACTTCAACTCCTCTATCGAACACTTCCCAGGGCGGTATATCTATAGCGAAGTTTACTAATGCAAGAAACAACATCTACAGTTCTATCGATAACGGGTTACTTTGTGGTATCAATCTTCGACTGATGCGTTATAGCGATGTTTTACTCCGTGCTGCGGAATGCGAAAATGAAATCAATGGGCCAACTCAAACGGCCATTGATTACATTAACGAAGTACGTCAGCGGGTTGCACTTCCAGACCTTCAACTATCCGATTTTCCGACTGCTAATCATCTTTTCGAGCAAATAGCAAACGTTGAACGTCCAAAAGAATTCGGTTGCGAAAACGGACGTGGTATCGATTTACTCCGTTGGGGATTCTTTTACGATGCAAACCGTTTGAATCAGTTGGTTGAACATGCTTATTTTAAGCTGGATGGTACAGCCTCTAAAGAAGAACTGACTGCAGAAACTGCTTCCGGTTCATCCTTCCAATTCTATTCGAGCGGAAATGAATATTTCCCAATTTATCAATCTACTCTTGATGCCAATGCTAGCCTTGAAGGTAACTCGGCAAACAAGAATGAAGATAATGGGCCAGCTTTTATAGAAAAATATGGGGCACCTCGTCCAGTAGTTGTTTTACAGTAAGTAATTTTTTTTAATATAGAAATACTTCCTTATCGATATATATAAAGTATGTCGATAAGGAAGTTAAATAAAACACATCAGAAATGGGGCTAAGGAATTTACTGATTGGTTCTATCGGCATAATTAATATATTGTTTATTGGGTGCGAAAGAAATAATATTAAACCTGATGATGATATAATAGATACCGATACAACATTCACTATACCAACATACGCCGATGACTATTCATCAATAGCTTCGTGGTCGAAACGAAACGAGTGGAATCTGGCTAATGTTCACGACCCATCTGTGGCATACTACAATGGATATTACTATATGTATGCAACCGATGCCTCGTTCGGTAATGAGCATGAAGGTCACGGACACTTTCAAGGCAAACGGTCAACAGATTTGGTAAATTGGGAATGGGTAGGCGGACCCTTTTATGATCCACCCTCCTGGGTGGCTGACTCGCTTAATGCCATTCGTCAGCGCATGAAACTCAATGCCATTGCTGTTGAGGATATCAGATACGGTTATTGGGCGCCGGTAGTGCGCCGTGTCATCGTTGGAGGGCAAGAGAAATTAAGAATGTACTACAGCATTGTTATTCACAATTATATTAAAACAGGTACCCCAACTTCTGCTGCTTTTGATGGAAGCTGGACCGAGCGCGCTTTCATTGGTATGTGCGAATCTACCGATCCCGCCGGGGCAATATGGACAGATAAGGGTTTTGTTACCACTTCATCATCAGATCTTGGCCTTGATTACAGTCGCTCCAGTACCTCGGATTGGAGTGGTTATTTCTACTACAACGCTATTGATCCCACGTATATAGTATCACCTATGGGGAAACATTATCTGATATATGGCTCATGGCATAGCGGTTTCGCACTATTAGAAGTCGACGCACAATCAGGTAAGCCTCTCAATAATCCCGGAGAGCCATACGCAAACAGTGTAAGTGAGTTAACAGCCCGCTATGGTGTTAGAATTGGTACGCGCACTGCCTCGTCGCGCTGGCAGGGCAGTGAAGCTCCCGAAATAATTTATAAAAATGGTTACTATTATTTGTTTATAGCCTACGATGGGCTTGATGTACCCTACAACACAAGAGTGGTTAGAAGCGAAAATATTGAAGGCCCTTACTACGACATTACCGGTCGCAATTTTACCACTGGTGAGGGTGACAGCTATCCTATTGTAACCCATCCCTATAAATTCAATCTTAGCTTCGGATGGGTAGGCATAGCACACTGTGGAATCTTTCAGAAGGAAAATTCTGATGAATGGTTCTACATGTCACAAGGTCGATTGCCTGAAAATGTTGGCGGTAATGCCTACTCAAATGCCATTATGATGGGGCATGTGCGTCGCATTGTATGGTGTCCGGCCTCTGTGTCCGAACCCAATAACCTGTGGCCAATTGCATTGCCTGAACGATATGCTGCCGTACCCGATTATGGTACCATTACAAAAGACTCTCTTGTTGGAGCCTGGGAACACATAAATCTGGAATACGCTTATGCCCAGCAAAATACAGCATCTTCTCTAACGCTCAATGCCGACGGCACTATGTCGGGCGTACTAACTGGCAGCTGGAGTTACGATGCAACAAAAAAGCAACTAACATTAGGAGATGTTATTGTTTGTGTAGAACGTGAAGTGGATTGGGAAGCCACCCCACGCCGTGTAACATTTGTATATGCCGGCACCGAAAAAAATTTAAACAAAACATTTTGGGGTAAAAAAATATAACTATGCTACAACGTTTTTTCTTTATAATTATATTATTGTCAGTACTTGTTAATGCATGCGGACAGAGTAAACAAATTGTTATTCACGATCCGGTTGCCATAAAAGCCGAAGGTAAATACTATATTTTTGGCACCGGGCCGGGTTTAGAGTCAGCTGTTTCTGATGATAAAGAAAACTGGTCGAAATATTCACCAGGGGTTTTTGACCCAATGCCTGAATGGTTCAAAAAAGAAGTACCAAATTTTAATGGTCATGTATGGGCTCCGGATATAGTATTTCATAAAGGAAAATATTATTTATATTACTCAGTATCTTCATTTGGCAGTAATCTTTCCTGTATTGGAGTTGCAACAAATACAACACTCGACAAAGCTAACAATGATTATAAATGGGAAGATCATGGAGTGGTAATTCAGTCTGTTCCTGGTCGTGATAATTGGAATGCTATTGATCCCAATATCATTTTTGATGAAAACAATGTACCCTGGTTAGCTTTTGGATCATTTTGGGACGGTATAAAAATTGTAAAACTAAACGAAGAACTCTTAACAATTGCAGAGCCACAGGAATGGAATACCATTGCAGCCCGTGAGAGGGATTTTGGATTAGATGATAGTGAACCCGGGAATGGAATGATTGAGGCGCCTTTTATTATCATGAAAGATGATTATTATTATTTGTTTGTATCGTTCGATAAATGTTGCCGTGGGTCAGAAAGTAATTACAATGTTCGTATTGGGCGTTCGAAGTCTGTTACTGGCCCCTATCTGGATAAAGAAGGAGTGCCTATGACACAAGGTGGAGGCACCTTGTTTATTGAAGGAGATGAAAATTTTTATGCCATTGGACATAACTCTGTGTACAACTTCGATGGTGTGTATTATATGTATAGCCATGGTTACGATGTCAACGACAGAGGCAAACCAAAACTTTTGGTGCATATTTTAGAATGGAATGATGAAGGGTGGCCTTTTATAAAAAATTATATCGATAAATAGTCTTATATAATACAATCTAATGAAATCTCAAACACAAAAGCTTAGCGTATTAGAGAAAATCGGGTATGGATCAGGAGATGCAGCCGTAAACGTGGTTTTTTCCTCAATGGTTCTGATTATAAGTTATTTTTACATAGAAGTATTTGGTCTTAAACCCACACATATGGGAATACTATTCCTATTAGTGAGACTTATCGATGCGGTAACCGATCCACTTATGGGACTTATAACCGATAAGTATACATCAAAAAGATGGGGACGGTTCAGACCCTATTTCTTGTTTTTAGCTGTTCCATTTGGTATCTCGGTTTTCCTTACTTTCACTACCCCCGATTTCGACTACGCAGGCAAACTGATATATGCATACAGCACATATATTTTTATGACACTTGTGTTTACCTCGGTTACGATTCCCTATATATCTTTTATTAGTGTTCTGACAAACGATTCGCAAGACAGTTTGTCTGCAAATGGTTACAGGCTTTTCCTGGCAAAAATTGCAGGTCTTGCTGTTGGTTCTGTTGTCCCTGTCTTATCAAAAACTTTGGGAGAAAACGATCCGGCAAGGGGTTATCAGCTTGCAATGGGAATATTTGCTTTTTTGAGTATATTACTCTTCTTATTTTGCTTCTTTACAACCAAAGAACGCATAGAGCATGTGATAGACAGAAAACCTTTTGTTGAACAGCTTAAGCTGCTTTTTAAAAACTCTCAGTGGAAAATATTGCTTTATGTTTGTTTTGTTGGAACTGTAGGTTATGTTCTTCGTAATTCTGTTGCATTATTTTATGCAAAATATTACCTCGGAGGCGATGAAAAAACCGGGGCTGCATTTTTAACAACTGGAGTTATTGCAGCAATACTGGCTATGCCCGCTTCGAACTTTATTACCAGATATTTCTGTAAGGTGAAACTTTTCAAATGGTCGCAGATTGCTGTTGGGGTATTGAGTGTTATTATGTTATTGTTGGTTAGACCTGGAAATATGTTACTGGCTTTTCCTTTTTATTTTGTACTATCTTTTATAGTAGATTTACAGGCGCCTGTTTTCTGGTCGGCTATTCCCGAAGCGGTGGACTATGGACATGCAGAAACAGGTAAACGGGTTTCAGGTCTTGCCTATGGAGGTATTTCGTTTGCGCAGAAAGCTGGGGCAGGTATAGCCGGTTTTGCTTTAGGGTACTTGCTCGATATATTTAACTATGTTCCTAAAGCAGAGGTGCAAAGTAATCTGGCTCTTTGGGGTCTTGCACTTCTTTTAACTGTAATCCCTGGCGTATTCCATGCACTTATGGGAGGTATGATGTTCCGTTACAAAATCACAGACAAATATTACCAAGGAATAAAAGCTAAATTAAATATTTAGGATGGATTCAGAAAAAAACAAACCAATAGTTGAGCAACGTGCAGATCCGTTTATATACAAACATTCCGATGGTTATTATTATTTTACTGGCTCGGTACCAACTTACGATCGTATTGAACTAAGAAAATCGAAGTCGATTAAAGGTTTAAAGGATGCGGAGACATTCGATGTATGGATTAAACACGAAACTGGCCCCATGAGCCGTCATATATGGGCACCCGAGATTCATTACCTCGACGGAAAGTGGTACATTTATTTTGCCGGTAGTGAAGAAGAAAACATATGGAAATTAAGACCTTATGTACTTGAATGTACAGGTCAGGATATTTTAAAAGATGAATGGATAGAATTAGGACAGATGCAGGCTGCCGATAACGATGATAAATCATTCATCGATTTTTCTTTAGATGCAACCATTTTTGAGAATAAAGGCAAAAGATATTTCTGTTGGGCAGAAAAAACAGGTGGGCAGTTTGCCGCATCTAATCTTTATCTTGCCGAAATGGAATCGCCCATTAAGCTGAAAACGGTGCAGTTTATGCTTACAACACCCGATTATGACTGGGAAAGAATTGGTTTTTGGGTTAACGAAGGCCCGGCTGTTATAAAAAACAAAGGAAAAATATTTATTACATTCTCAGCAAGTGCCACAGGTGCCTGTTATTGTATGGGAATGATGGAAGCCAGTGAAGATGCCGATTTGCTCAACAGAAATTCATGGAAAAAATCGAGATATCCTGTGTTGAAAACAGATTTTGAAAAGAAAATATTTGGACCGGGACATAACTGTTTTACCGTGGCAGAAGATGGCGTAACACCATTATGTGTTTATCATGCCAGGGATTATGAAAATGCTGTTGGTGATCCTTCAGTTGTTCCAAAAAGCGATACCAGACCATTCGAAGAAATTATTGCCGATCCTTTATATGATCCCAACAGGCACGCAAGGCTGATGGAGGTAAAGTTCGATGAGAGCGGGAAACCTCTTTTTGAGTTTTATTAAAAGGGCATTCATAATAAGAAGATGACCATTAGAATGGATTTTAGGTTTTAGGTAAAACATCATCAATAAAAATGATTTTGATGTTGAGTCAGGTTAGTTTAGTTAGGGTGAAAAAAGAGTGGTCAGCGAAACATATTGCTGACCATTTTTAGTATGGATTTCCTCGAATTGAAACTTAAGTATATATTTGTTATTCAGAATTAAAATTATAAGAAATGAGATTTTTTGCCGGATTAGCTATAGCAATTAGTTTTACCCTTACCCTCGATGCGCAGGTTACAATGCCTTATATTTTTAGCGATTGCATGGTGTTGCAGCGTAATACAGAAATACCGGTTTGGGGTACCGCTGATCCCGGAACAAAAATAAGCGTGCTTTTTGCCAACAATAAAGTACAGACTTTTACTGACAAAGAAGGGCAATGGATGGTTCAAATACCGCCGGTAAATGCAGGAGGCCCCTACAAATTGGAAGTCATTGGAGAAGGAAAAGTAAAAGATAAGCTGGTTTTTTCAGATGTGCTGGTAGGCGATGTCTGGCTGGCTTCGGGTCAATCAAATATGGAAATGCAGGTACAACAATCCAATGGTGCCGATACAGAAATACCTCATGCTTATAATTCGAAAATCAGGTTTTTTAACGTTCCGCATAATAAAAGTTTTGACCCCTTGATTAACACATTGGAAAGTTCATGGAAGGTTTGTGATTCAAACAATGTTAAAGCGACTAGTGCTGTCGCCTATTATTTTGCCAGGAAACTTCAAAATGAATTAGATATTCCAATAGGTATTTTGCAGACTACCTGGGGAGGAACTCCTGTCGAAGCCTGGACTAGTCGCGAAATGCTTTTATCTGAACCAGTAATTAGAGAAAGAGTATTTGCTAATGATACCATAACTGAACAGCATTTCATTCAAGACAGTCTTAATCAGATAAAATTCTGGAAAATTGTGTTTAATCCTCAAAATGGAGCAGATACTCTATTTTCAGCTACTAATTATAATGACAGGGATTGGCGAAGTGTTACCGTGCCTGGAGCTATTCGGGATTGGGAAACTGAATCTTATGAAGGCATTTTTTGGCTTAGAAAAACCATTATGCTGGAGAAAGATTTTACAGGCAAGGATCTGACTATAAATCTTGGACAACCAGAAATGAACTATTCTTTGTATTTTAATGGAACGGAAATTTGTAAGACAGTCTGGAATGCAAGCCCTAAACACAAGTATACCATTCCGGCCGATGTAGTTCGTGAAGGAGAAAATGTTATTTCACTGAGAATGGCTGCTATTTGGGGTGGGGGAGCACTTTACCCGCCGGCAAATGCTATTTATCTCGCAAATGAAACTGATACCATGAGTCTGACGGGAGACTGGAAATACAAAAAAGACCTCGAAACTAAAATTCCTAAAATTTATAATTACTATCAATTTCCTACTGTTTTATATAACGCGATGATTAACCCGGTTATTCCTTTTGGCTTAAAGGGATTTATCTGGTACCAGGGCGAAAACAATGAAGGAGATGCCTATAATTACAGAAAACTATTTCCACTTATGATTAACGACTGGCGGATTCGATGGGAGCAGGGATATCTTCCCTTTTTATTTGTTCAGTTGCCGAATTATAAGGGAATAAAGGAAGAACCTTCAGATGATATGTGGGCAGTGTTAAGAGAATCGCAATTTATTGCTACAATGTTGCCAAATGTAGGTATGACCTGTATAATCGATCTAGGCGAGGCTGGTAATATTCACCCTAAAAATAAAATTGAGGTTGGAAACCGACTTGCAGATGTTGCAGAGAATATGGTTTATGATATGGAGGTTGTTGCTTCAGGTCCTGTATTTCAGAATTATAAAATTGAAGGAAATAAAATCCGGGTAAGGTTTAGTGAAATAGCTGGTGGTCTAAAAACGTCTAATAACCAAAAACTTGTTGGTTTTTCTGTTGCCGGAGCCGATGAAATTTTTCATTGGGCCGATGCTGTTATCGAAGGGGATGAGGTTATTGTAAGTTCAAAAGAGGTTGAAAAACCTGTTGCTGTGAGATATGCCTGGGCCGATAATCCGGTTTGTAATTTAATAAATTCAGCTGGTTTACCGGCGGTACCCTTCAGAACTGACACCTGGAAAGTTATAACTGAAGAATAATCAACAGTTATTCATTTTCTCTTACGGATTTAAGGGGTTGTGGTATGCTGAAACTGAAAGTACTCCCTTTTTCCGGAGTGCTTTTAACCCATATTTTGCCCCCATGGTTGTCAATAAATTCTTTACAGAGCATTAATCCCAGCCCTGTTCCGGTTTCTTTGGCAGTACCTGTTTTCGAGACAGATTGTGTGATTTTAAACAGGTTTTGCTTGGTCTTGGCATCCATGCCTATACCGTTGTCCTTAATATTTACCTCAATATTATCTTTTTTCTCAGAAACCCGAACCCCAATTTCAATTGAACCACCGGGGTTACTGAATTTTATAGCATTAGAAATAAGATTTCTTATTATAGTGGTCAGCATTTCCTTATCAGCAAATATTTCAGTATCCGTTGGGATTAGTATTTTTATTGCTTGTTTTTTGTTTGAAGCCTGCGTTTTTAAGAAATTTTTAGTCTCTTCTACAATATTGTAAAGATTTAACCTTGTGGGTTTAAATTCTATTGCACCTCTTTGCAGGCGGGCCCAGTTTAAAAGGTTGTCTAACAGTTTGAAGGTATTCTGGGTGCTTTCATTAATAGCCTCAATCAGTTCTTTCTTGTGTTCAGCGTCAATTTCATTGTATTTTGAAAGCAATATGTCAGATAATCCCATTAAAGAGCTTATTGGATTTATTAAATCGTGAGCTATTATTGAGAAAAATTTATCTTTTGTTTGATTTGCCACAACAAGTTCTTTCTCTCTTTGCGATAATGTTTTATTCGTGTCCTCTAATTCAAGAATTACCTCGTTAAGATGCGTGGTTTTTTCAGTAACCAGATTTTCAAGTATTTTACTTTTTCTTAAAAACAATAACTGAGAGCGTTTCTGAATAATAAAAATTAATAGGCTAAAAGCAATAATTATCAGAAACATAGTTATTAACTGCCTATTTCTGAAGGAATTAAGCTCTTTAAACAAAAACTCATCTTTTTTTCCTATGGCAAAATAAACATCGGAGTAATCCGACCTGGAAATAAAGAAAACACTGTCGTGCTTAAAGACCAGCTTGTCGTTTTCGGTTATTCGTTTCTTCTCAAAATTAGTGCTACTATTCAGCAGTGCTGATTTCACTGTTATTTGCAGCGACTCGGTAGAGTCAATAATGCTCCTTAATATTTTCGAACAGCAAGATTGCACAATATCATATCCAATTATTTCATTCTCATTGTTTATCGGAGATATAACCCAAACATTGAATAAGGTGTCGTGTATGCTTACTTTTGTAATTAGCTTCTTTGGAAAAGAATCGGGTTTATATAATTCGCAAGCAGCCACATGCCCCAGGCGATTGTCATGTTCAAGTAAAAGCTGATTGTCAATATATCGTGCTGCATAAATGCAATTTTCCAGGGCATTTATTCCATCTATATATTTTGGAGTTGTATATTCAATGTCGTTTAGTTAAGCTATAATCGTTTGTAATTCATATGATAAAGCCTTTTTTGTCGATGTTTTCTTTCGTTTTTTCTACC
>JAFGVA010000011.1 GCA_016938235.1 Bacteroidales bacterium
ATGGATCTTGAATCGAAGGACTTTAGTAAACCAAAGGTTCTTGGAACAATCTCAGAAACAAGCCTCGAAATTCCGCATAGTGAGCTTAATTCGGTAATGACGAAATTTGGGATTGAAACTGCTGTAGCAACAGCAGTAAAGATTCGGGTAAGCTCGGCTATTGGCGGCCAGCTTAAACAAACCTCTGAAGTGGTGAGTTTAAGTGTCACCCCATGGTTCGAACAAGAACGGGAGGCTGATACAGTATACCTCGTGGGCGGTGCAACATTAGCCGATTGGAATGCGAATAATGCATTACCCATAATAAATGATGGGAGTAGTGCTATTTACACCATAACAACAGAGTTTAAAGTTGGCGGAATGAAAATTCTGAAATACCAGGGAGCCTGGGCACCGCAATGGGGACTTGACACAGGTGATGAAACAGGGGGGACTCTTAAATTACGCCCTACTGAAGCCACTCCAGATCCACCTGAAATCCCATCTCCGGGCGTTGGCACATACCGGCTTGATGTCAATATAGAAGATTTAACTTATACATTTACAGCACAGTAAATTTAGATTAGTTGTTTCCAAAGGGTTATGAGTAGAATAATTTTAAAAGATTATTAGCCCAATGTTTAGTGGTTGTTCAGATTCTGTCCGGACAACCACTTTATTCATAACATGATTAAAAGTTTTTAAGATTATACTTTGTCTGGAGCTGATATTTATCCCTGTCATATTAAAAAACATGTTGATAATAGAAAGGTACGCTGGATTTTTATTAATTACATTTTTATTGTAAGTACTATACAAAACCTGAGATTTATTTAGAAAGATTACTTTCAGTTAGCTCGCAAAGCTCGGTTGCAGCGCTTTCGTGCCTCAAGCTCGCAATGACTTCATTACGAGGAGTCACGATAACTATCGGGAGACAAAGTAATCTGTCTTTTATTATCAATTTTATAACATGATAAAAAAAATCATTCTTATACTCTTTCTGATTAAATGTACCTGTCTGCTTAGCCAGTCAGATGTCATGATGCAGGCTTTTTACTGGGATGTTCCTGTAGATGCTGAATTAAAAAACGGATTCTGGTATGACAGTTTAACTTCGAAGATACCTGAACTGAAAGAAGCTGGAATAAAGGAAATATGGTTGCCACCTTCGTCAAAAGGTAATTGGGGTATTTACGATATGGGTTACGGAATTTATGATCATTACGATCTTGGGAAATATTTTCAGTTGGGTACCCATGAAACACGTTTTGGTTCTTACGAAGAACTCAAACAACTCATCGAAACAGCCCATGATACCACAAACGAACAAAGAATGATTGTACTGGCCGATGTAGTGCTTAATCACATGTATTCCTATCAGGCTAAGGACTATGAGGTAAATCCTGTGTTGCAGGATTATATTTACAGGGAAGCTGTAATTGCCGATACATCGCGCTATCCCTACCCGGTTAACGAAATTGTCTGGCGGATAACAAATTCTTCAGAAGAAATTATTAACCTGTCGGTATTGCCCTATCAGACGGAAGATTTTCAAAATTGGGATGGAACATTAATTCTTCAAACATCCTATGATATTAGTGAATTGATGAAGAGTGCGACCAATGATGCTGTGGAATTGTCGGAAAACAAAACGATAAGCATCGGAGAATCTTATGTTGCCAATTGCAAGCATGCCCCTGTAAAAATGCCCGTTCATGCAAATACTGAAGACACCATTTTTGCAAAACTAAATCTTTTTAATGTGCTTAATGAACAAAAGGTTTGGGTTAATCAATGTCATGGAATCAGCATTAAAAGCGGGCAGGCCGATGTAAAGGTAATGACCTCAACAGGAATTCATTATGTTCAGAAAAAAACTGAACCTCAGCTTTGCTGGAACTACAACTGTTTTCATCCCGGGTACACAGGAGATTTCCTGAATGAAAAAATGACCGATGAAAAGGTCACCGAAAGCATGAAATGGTTTGGGCACGATATCAATCATTATCATCCTGAAGTATTGACAATGCTTTCGGATTGGGGCCGCTGGTTAATCGATTCTGTAGGTTACGATGGGTACAGGCTTGATTTTGTGCAAGGTATCGATGAACAGTTTATCATGGACTGGCGCGATGCGGTATGGTTGGAAAAAGAAAAAGCAGGGCCTATGGTTGCTGAATATTTTACGTCTGTAAAACAAAGAATTTTTGAATGGTCAGAAAAAGTGAATAAAGGCTCCAATATAAATACTAAGGTTTTTGATTTCCCTTTAAAATTTGCTTTAACTGCCATGTGTAATTCATCGGGGGCAGATTTTGATATGCAGTCGCTTAATTATGCCGGCCTGTGCTATGATTCGGTATATGCATTGCCGGCAGAAAAAATTGTGAGTTTTGTTGAGAATCATGATACTGGCAAAGAATCGGACAAATGGATTGAAAAGGATTGGTTTTTAGCTTATGCCTATATTCTTTTTGCGCCCATGCAGCCTTGTGTGTATTATAATCACTTCTATGGAATCGATTATACCGACATTCAGGATCACAGTAAAACCGTATCAATTCCGGCCGGGCTCAAACAAGATATTAAGGTGCTGATAAAACTAAGGGCAAGTGTGCTGACGGGAGAAATGAACACAGTAAACACAAACAACAGGAATTTATTTGCAGCCTGCCGGGAAAGCAAACAATCAGATAATAAGGTCTGGCTATTAATAAATAACAGCGATACGGATTCGCTTTCTTATTTTATTCCCGGAAGGGAAACCAAGAATCCGGGAAAGGTATCCCTGGTTAATATACCCTTTCATCAGGCTGAAATATCTGAAATGGATTCAGCTTATCAGGTTTTGGTTTATCCACGGAGTGCCTGCCTGGTAATGACTAAAGCAGATGCTTATTTTTCTTTGGATTATTAAGTAATTAACTACGATTACTTAATTTGTGCTGACTTTATTATATTCAAAGTTCACGCCAGACCTTACCAATATGTCATCTCAGAACTAGTCTTTCTTTTTTTCGTCATCGCGAGGCACGAAGCGATCTGTTTTCTGGTACCGCATGATCGGATTACTTTCAGTGAGCTCACCACTTTTCGTGGCTCGGTTCCTGCCTGCGCAGGTATGACGGTAAATTTGAGCGCAGGTATGACGTTGTGGAGGCAGGAGATCCCGGGGTCGCGCTTTGCTTGCCCGAGGATGACGATCTACTGTGGTATAGTGAGCGTTTAGTCCTGCAAAAGCTTTTAATACCTTTCCCAGTATCGGTAACGGCGGTTACTGTCGCCCAATTTAACTGCTAAAACTGCTTCATGTGAGCCCCACACAAGATTATTTTTATCATTATAGATATCATAGAAACCATAATCGAAAGAATAGCCAAAATACATGCGGTTAAACTTCAATCCCATTAAAACAATAATTTCGCCTGAAGTACGAAGCGAAGCACCGGCCCAGTACTCGTTGTTATAAATGAAACGAATGCTCAGGTCAGCACTTACCTGAAGCCCCTCGGTCATTCTAATTACTGCCGAAGGTTCAATTTGCCAGTCTGGCCTGCCTGTGAGAAAATTTTTATAGGCTCCGTGGTAATAATATTGTCTTATTTGTTTTAGCTCCTCGAAACCAGTACCAATGTCACCAAATTTAATGGGCGACTGAAAAAGATTCATGGCAGCCATTCCAAAGCTGTAATTTTTGGTTGAATAGTGAACCCCGAAAGCTGCGTCAGGTATATAGGCTGATTTTCCTAATAAACCAGACAGGGGATCGATATCAAAACCGTCGTGTGTTCTGAATTCTGCAAGTTCCGGATTTATTTTAAATTGTTGTCCCTGCAAAGATAAGCCAAACGACAGTTGAGAATTATACATGCGAATATGGTATGCGTACGAAAGATTCAGCGTTGTTCGGTCAACTGCACCATTTTGGTCGTTGGCGAAAGAAGCTCCTAATCCGACCCTGCCGGTTGCTCCACGTTTTATGCGGCTTCTGTTAAGGGTTTGAGTCCGTCCGATTATGGTATTATCAGACTTGAGTAATCTGGCAGAAAAGCTGGCGGAGTATGTTTCGGGTCCGTATTCATAACCCAGCCACTGCTTGCGGCCCGAAAGGTTAAATACTGTCATGCCATCAATACCTGCCACCGATGGGTTAATTATAAACTCATTAAGTATATACTGGCTGTACAAAGGAGCTTGCTGCGCTTTTCCGGTTATGCAGAACAGGCTTAGTAGGGTATATATGAGAAGTTTTTTATACATATTTTATTGGCAGGCACACTTTCTCCAACATTGGCAAATATGTCATATTTTTTAATTATTTGTATAGCTTACGGCAAATAGTTATGAAAAATTTGCTTTGTAATTATTTATAACGGTGGAAATTACCGGACTATTGTTACAATTTTACGTTCACTTACATTATAAATATCATTTGAACTGATAACATAATGATAGGTGTCAACAGGCAGTTCATGGCCGGAGTTATCTGTTCCCTTCCATTCCTCGGGGTATCCCGGTTCTGAAATCCATACCAACTGTCCCCAGCGGTTATATATTTTTACTATCAGATTCGGATAAATGGTAGCAATATCAATATCCTGGTAAAGGTCATTTATAATTTCCCAGGTATCGTTAACGCCGTCGCCATTTGGAGAGAAAGCCGAAGGTATTGTCAGGCATAATGGTTTATCAGCTTCAAGGTATATTCTTCTTTCTGTCTTACAGAACATGCTATCAACAACCTTTACAAGGTAATAACCCTGGGTTATTTCAGAAAGCGTATTTCCTGTAACATCTCTGTCAATCCAGGTTATTTCATATTGTTTATTTCCACCAAGCGCCTGAACTGTTAGTTCACCGTCGGGAGATTCGGGGCAGGACGGGGCAATTCTGGCCGTTTCGATAAGGTCAAGCGAATCGGGTTCGGGAAGTACAACAGTAGTGTCAATATAACAGTTTCGGTTATCCGTAATTTCTATTTTATAATTCCCGGCATGCAGGTCAGTCAGGTATTCATTACTTACCGGTATTCCATTTACAACATAGGCATATCCGATAGTACCTCCCAGGGCGTTCAGTGTAATTGTACCATCAGCGGTATCGTAGCACGATGCCTGAGTTATAATAAAATCACCAGTAAGCTGATCGGGTTGTGTTATTTCAATTGTATCTCTGTCGCGGCAGCTGTTGATATCTTCAACAAATACAATGTAGGTTCCAATATTTACTTCGTTCAGAATCGTATCGTTATCGTTGTCGTTTAAAAGTTCATTGTTTCTGTACCATTCTACACTGAAAGGCCTTTCACCCGGCGACACATCTGTGAAGTTTAAAATGCCGTCGTTGAACCCGTAACAACTTACAGGCTTGTCTTCGCTAATCTCAACCTGCATTTTACTTTCTTCAAGTAATCTTACCGAATCTGTAATAATACAGCCATTGGCATCGGTTACTGTTAAGGTAAACATATCCTTTATTATAGGATCAAGGTTTTCGATGTAATATTTTGTTTCGCCCGGCACATCCCATGTATAGGTATATGTTGGCACCCCATGTGCAACCGTGGCATCAATACTTCCGAATCTTTCACATTTCTTGTTTACAACATGAAATACCAGCGTGAGGGTATCGGGTTCAACAAGAAGATATTCAGCAGAATCGCGACAACCGTTTACATCTGTAACCATCAGATTAAAATTGCCTGCAATACCATTATACAAATTGGGTTGAACAGAATAAATACTGTCGCCTTCTTCATGATACCATTCGTAGCTTCTCTCGCCTGTACCTCCCTGCACATCAAGAATAATCTGTCCTGTTTCTGTTCCGTGGCACTGGATTTCATAATTATTATATTTAACAATTGAATCATAAATGGTCAGCACATCGGGTTCAACAAGTGTAATTGTATCTGTTGCCACACAGTTAATACCATCTTCAACATGTACAATATAAGAACCGGCAAAGAGATTTTCGGCTCGTGGTGAATCCAGTCCCGGATCATGATCCCATGAATAGATATAATCACCTCCCTGCAGTTCACCCCCCTGTGCAGTTACCTCAATATAGCCGGATTGGTCGCCATTACATAAATTATTTAGTGTATCGTGCGGAAGTGCAAAATCGAGTAAGTCTGGAGCAACAACTTCAATGTCTGCACTATCATAACAATAACCATCATTTACTATTACCTTGTAAAGGCCTTTAAATAAATTGGCTAATGAATCGTCGGCACAGTCGCATAGTAAAGCATTATTCTTATACCAGTTGTATGAATAATTATCAGGACGTCCTCCGGTAACAGTTTGTAAAGCAATAAATCCGTCGTTTGACCAGTTACAGGAAATATTCCAGCTTGAATCGTGATACCAGCTTATATCGTATTCATCTATAGATAGCGGGAATTCCGGCTCGGTAAGGGTGATGAATTGACTTGTATCGCTGCAACCATTATCGGGATTGGTTACAACAATAAAATAGTCATCTGCAAAAAGATTATAGAAGTAGGTTTCGCTTAAACTTGTATTAGATTGTACCATTCCTTCATCAGTGTGCAATTCAAATACCAGGTTATGCGGTTCACCTTCAACGGTGGCAAAAGCTCTTACAACGCCATCGTTATAACCCGTACAACTCACGTTAAACTCATCATAATCAGAGAAAGCTGTGGGGAAGAAGTCATCGGGTTTGCCTCTGGAGTAAATTTTTATTGAGTCGTAATCGTAGCAGAGGTTAGTATCCTGTGCCCTTACAATATACCAGCCTTCGTATGCCGGCGAATAATAATCGGCATATAAAGTATCGATCAGAAGGCCTAGCTGATACCATGAAGCAGTATAATACCCAGTTGTATCACCGGCATCTGCAAAGTATGTTCCTCCGGTTTTATGAGCAAAAACCTCGCCTCCGGCACCCAGACAGGTTACCGGGTTGGTTTCCAGAATTTCAACTTCAAACGGATATTCCGGTTCACGCAATAACACCGTGTCGGAAGCAGAACAACCGGACAGCATATCCTGAATATTGTAATTATATATACCTGCAGGAAGGCTGTCAATGAAATTCATTGTATCGGAATAGTATTGCTGTAATTCAGCTGGCCAGCTACTTCCGAAGAGGGTGTATTCAATGTCCTGTTGGGTGAAGTATGATGAGCCGAATGCAAGAACACCCCCTTTTGGATACAGGTAAACTCCACCATCGTTATTCCCGTGGCATCGGATATTGTACTTTACATAGGTTCTGGCACTGTCCTGAATGGTAAAGTTTGGAGTTACCTGGAATACAATAGAATCTGGTATTCCCGGGCATTTAGGATTACCATTTCCATCGAGCAGGTAAGGTGTTACATGAATCACAACCCGCTGTATGGTATCGGAATTATTCTTGAAGTTTCCATCGAAATAATGGAAGGGCAAAATACCTGTAGCACTTGAAGGAACCCGGTCAATATCAACAAATGCCGGATTATCAGGAATTATTTCATATTCAAACCGTACTTCAACCATGGGTTTTGTTACTGTTCTCAGGGTTGAGTCCTGTGAATTGTGATGGTTAACAAACTCAAATCCGGAACAAATGGTATCGGCATAATAGCTGAAATGTACTTTGGCAGTTGGTTCTACCCATAGCGTAGCTGTTTGAGTTCCATTGGTACAACGAATGCTTCCATCGGCTCTTACTGTATAGGGAGCAGCAATAATATGTACAAGTTGTGCGGTATCGCTTATATTTTCAAAATCGTGAATGATGGTGTCGTTTTTACCGAAGCCATATACCTGGGTTGTTGGGAAAGTAATATTAAATGAATCGGGATTTACAGGCTCAATTCGGTACCAGAACTGAACCGGCAGTGTTGCACCTGTTGGACTCCTGAGCACAAAACTGCTTTCATCGAAATTGCAGATGGTATCTTCGGTAAAGGCATATAATACCGGAGTTGGCTCAACCCAGAAATCCACTGTATCTGCTATGCCTTCACAACGTTTGTTATCATTCAAATCAACAGTGTAAGGATAGACAATAATTCTTACAAGCTGCACAGTATCTGACTGATTGTCGAATGTATGGCTTCTGATATCATTCTTATGCAGCATGGTTTCTCCTGCTGAAGGATCGGCAGTAATATCAGCATCATAAATGAGTATATAGTCGAACCTCACAGGCAATGTTGCACCTGTAGGACTTGTAATCCGGAAGGTACCATCATCGCCGTCGCAAATGGTATCAGCTTGTGGGATTATTACAACCTTTGGAGTAGGTTCTACCCAGACCTCAGCTATGGAAGGTATACCCGGGCAACCACCTCCATTACCACCCTGTACATAAGGCGTAACAATAAATCGAACCAGCTGGGCAGTATCCGATTTGTTTACCAGGGCATCGGTAATAACATCGC
>JAFGVA010000108.1 GCA_016938235.1 Bacteroidales bacterium
AATTTTTGTGGGTTATGGGTTCAGTATAAGAGATGATACATTGCAATGGGACGATTATCAGTCGGTAGATGTGCAGGGAAAATGGGTTTTAGTGCTCAGAAGTGATCCCGATTTAGACAATCCTAAAAGTGTTTTTGCAGAATCAAGCAGCGACTGGTACAAGGTTATGAATGCTGCTTATCATGGAGCAGCCGGAGTACTATTTGTAAACACCGTTGATTATGATAAAGAAGATGAAATAAAAAAACTTCGACCCGAAAATGGTGTTTCACCGGCAAAAGTTCCGGTAATTCAGATTAAAAGAGAATTAGCTGACAAGATTTTAAGTTCCACCAATAATACAATTGAGAAGCTCGAAAAAAAGTTTGATGCTGAAAGGGCTCCATTCTCATTCAACACAAATTGTTTGGTAAATGCTCACACTGAATTAGAACTGTTCAAAGAGAAAACCACTAACGTTACAGGCTTTCTAAAAGGAACTTCGGATACAGACGATTGCCTTATTTTTGGTGCGCACTACGATCATCTCGGACTTGGGGGCGGAAGCAGCAAGACTCCGGACACGGTTGCTGTACATTATGGTGCCGACGACAATGCTTCAGGTATCGCCATGCTTATTGAACTGGCTCAGAAAGCATCCCGGGAGAAACCCGAAAGAAACTTGCTTTTTATTGCATTCGGAGCTGAGGAGATGGGATTGCTGGGCTCTAAATACTATGTAAATAATCCTTTGAAAGATTTAGCCGAGGCAAAAATCATGTTCAATTTTGATATGGTGGGAAGGTTGAATGAAAATAATGCAGTAACCGTCAATGGTACTGGAACAGCTAAGGAAACCGATTCGCTGCTTACCCTGAGTCTCGATTCGAATTCTTTTAAATTTATTCGTTCGACCAGACGGTCCGGCATATCATGCCGGCATTAAAAAAGGAGATGTAATTGTTTCGATAAACGGTAAAGAAATTGTCAATATTAAGGCCTCAAATAAAAATTGAGAGTTTTGGAATTTTTTCCTCCTGGGACAGAAACAGTAAAGACTTGCCCAGGGTCGAAGAATTTACAGAGGAAATTCCAGCAATTGAGGGCAAAGAATTCGGAATGATTTTGCACATTACCGGGGGAAAAGGAATAAAGCTTGATTTTTGCATCAAGCATCCTCCCTTTAAAGACTCAAAGGGGATTGTTGAGCCCGATTTTACCGGAGTTTACCATGTAAGTACAAACGATTACAAATTTTACCTGGGCGATTGTATCTGGCTGCCCGTTGAAGATAAAGCAGGCATCTGGCATTTAATTGTTGAATGGAAAGGAAAAATAATTGCTGAGAAAAAATTTAATATTATTTTATCCTAAAAAAAGCACAAAAGTGCAACATTTTCCCCTCTCATTTTAGTAAATTTAATTTACCATCAGATTTAAAAAGCACGATCAGGTTTTTGAACAAAAGCCTGTTTATTGAAGTTAATGTATTTCTGATCCGCTTAGAGTTGCAAATTAAAAACCAGCAGTATGCCAAATGATATTATTTCCCAGCGCGAAAAACGGCGTTATGAGCAACAAACAAAACTTGAAGGTATTGGTGAACGGGGGCAGGAGTTAATTAAACTTTCGAGAATTTTGGTAATAGGGGCAGGTGGTAAAGGAACTTCAGCACTGAAAAATCTTATAACTGCGGGAGTTGGTTTTATTGGTGTCAGTGACGACACCCTTGTTCAGGAAGACACATTGGGCAGACAGAGCCTGTATGGAGACAACGATATTGGAAAACAAAAGGCAATAGTAACAAAACAATACCTGCAGGCCCGCAATCAGTTTACCGAAATAAAAGTACATAATATCAGGCTTACTGCTCAAAACCTGCACAAGGTTATTGAAAACTACCACCTGATAATTGATGCTACCAATAATTTTGAAACGCATTATGCAATTAGCAAAGCTGCAAAATCGGCAAATAAACCCGTAGTTTTAAGCTTTATTAAAAACAATAAAGCAGTAGTTACCACATTGTTCTACAACAACAAGAAAGATCTGAAAGATTTTATGCCAACAGAAGCTGCAATTGAAACTAAGCCCAACACCGAAACGCCTGTGGTAATTACAAATTCAATGGCAGGAGGAATAATGGCCAACGAAGCACTAAAAATTGTTCTTAAAAAAACCACTTTTCTCAGCGATAAAATTTTGGTAATTGATCCATTGGATTATAAATTTGAACACATTGATAAATAATTGTTTAGCAATGAACTGTTAAATAGCCTTTGCTTGTGGCCTTTCCATTTTTTTATTGAGCATTTTAATACCTGAAAAATTTAAGATTTTTTCGGGTTTATTCTTGCTCAAAACCAGCTTTATATCTTGTGAATAACTTTTAGTTTAATCTTGTTTCTGTTAGCTTGGGTTTTATTATTTTAATGCTGCCTGAAAATCAGCAATTTATTAATGTTTAAATCCCTAAGATACAGATTATTAACCTGGTTTGTTTTATCAACAATACTCATTTCGGTGTTGTCTGTTACTATGTTTCAGGTACACAGGTCAAATAAATCGGAGCATAAACAGGCCATTGAAAATCTTGAATATTTACGATATCAGTTTATCAAGGACCAAAACGAGGTAAATAGTTTTATTTCAACCGACATTAATCAGGAAGGTTTTTATCAAAAAGGCGAAAGCAAATTTTTAACTACGCACTACCAGCTTACAAATAGCATTGACAGTTGTTTTGTGAATTGCTATTCAGGGAAGCTCAATACATATCCCGGAATTAAAGAATCTCTTCATAGCATTAGGGATACCTACACCGATTACTGTATATTGCTTGACAGCTTAGTCTTTAAAATGTACCAACGTGGATTTTCCAATTTCGGACTGGAAGGAGAACTTTCAAGCTATTATTACTCACTTGAAAATTCATGTAATCTGAATAAAAACAAGCTCCTTCAGCTTAAACTTTCTGAAACAGAATACTTATATCGCTATGATACAAATAGTATTGGCAGCCTGGTTGTTTTATGTAACAACCTGATTACATCTGTTATAAACTCTTCAAAATACACCACATCGGAAAAAACTCAATTGGTTAGCTGGATAAAATCATACAGAAACACATTTTTGGAAATTGTTGCAGCCGACAGAAAATCGGGCCTTGCCGGTAATAAGGGATTCAAACAGGATATAGACAGATTAAGTTCGAAACTTGAAAATTCTATCAACCATACCATTTCGATCGCTGTTCAGAGTTACAATGTTTACAATTCGCGGCTTAATGTGATTTTTGGTCTTACTGCATTTTTACTTTTAGCTTTGGCTTTTGTATTTAGCGTGTATACTTCGAGGTATTTTGTATATAACCTCGAACAGCTTACCGGATATATTTCTGAGCTTACCCGTTCAAATTTCAATACTTCTATACAACTTAACCTTCGGCATTCAACGCAGGAAGTAAGGAAGATTTACATTGAATTCAGGAAGATGGTTGCACAGCTTACCATGGAAAAGAAGCAAAGGGATGCAGCTTTGAAAATTGCCGAAGAAAATCAACAGCGTTATCGCGAACTTGCCAACTTACTGCCTCAGAGTATTTATGAAACCGATCGTTTGGGTAATTTAGTTTATGTAAACCAAACATGGTATAACACATTTGGCTATTCACCAGAAGATATCGATAAAGGGCTAAATCTTATTGAATTACTTAACGCTGATCCGAAAAGGGCACTTTTTGGGTATTACAAAGCTGAAAACAACGAATTTCAGGCCAAAAGAAAAGATGGGAGCAAGTTCCCGGCAACTGTGTATTCCGATGTGATTCGCAGGGGCAAAAAAGTGGTCGGCCGCAGAGGTATAATTGTTGATTCCACCATGCGCAATAAATATGTCGAAAGTCTGAAACGAGA
>JAFGVA010000109.1 GCA_016938235.1 Bacteroidales bacterium
ATATTTCAGCGGACATACTATATGATAAAGAAGTAAAGTTTTGTTATGTCGTTTTAGTAGATGCTCACTCATTCTACTAAATTACGCCTTTTCAAAGCGTCATGAAAACCTTTAGGTTTTCAAACTTTCCTCTATACCCCGAGGCAGAGCCTCGAGGAATTCTTTAGATTAACATACTCATATTTGGCATTATTCTTGATATTATTATACTGTATATAAACCTTTAACCATGTTGCAAATCAAAGCTTTAAGTTTGATTGTTCTAATTGGTCTGACGAGCAATTCCGGTTATTCAAAATTTGTCAGGAGTTATAGGCATATACGGCCAAAAAAAATCGAAAACATTGTAGTAAGATATGATCCGAATGTATTAAGAATTCCCGGAAACTCGTTCCAGATTGGAGTAACTACCGTACTTGAAAATGGAGCCATTGCCAATACTAAGGGTTACCTTAGTGGTAAAACAAATTGGAGGAATTTTAAAATTGAAGTTGAAGGGGGTTGCTTTTTGTTTGGAAAAATCAGGATTCATAAAACAGATGAATATACAAAAGACAGGTTTCTGATTGTAAAAGTTTATTCACGAAAAGCAAAAACCCTGCTTAAGGTTCAGAAAATTGCACTGAATTATGAAACGAGCTTGGATATTGCCTTGAAACCCGGCTATAGAAAAGCACCCGGCAATTATATTGAGTATGCAATTGTGAAATATTACGACAATGAATCAACCGAGATCATCAAATTAAGAAGGCTCAATGAACTTACTGATGAATATATAGCTACGATAAGCGGAGCAAGAATCTGGCGAAATAAAATAATTATCAATGAAGATCCCTTTTCAATAATTAATCACACAGTAAGAATTGAGCTGGCTTTTAAAAAGGCACCTATGATATCAACCAGAAAAGAGATTGTTATGGATTACAAGGACAATTACCGGAAAAGCGTATATGCTTCATCTGGTTTTAGCGGAAATGCTGGTTGTAGCGGAAGCACTGGTTCGGCGGGTTGTTGCGGATCAAGAGGTGGAAATGGTGAAAATGGCAAACATGGTTACAATGGATATTGCCTTGATGTTTTTGCCGATATTTTCTTTGACACCATGATTCATGAACAACTTATGTATGTTGAAATCTCATACATGAATGGTTCTTTAATCTCGCGTTATTTAGTTAACACAGACGGTGGTTCAATAAAAATAAACTCTTGTGGAGGCGATGGTGGCGACGGAGGTAATGGGGGTTGCGGCGGTGATGGTGGTAAAGGAAATGACGGTGACTGGTATACCTATGAAAAACGTATTAATGACAGTACGGTTGTAACCATCGATGAGCAAAAACCAGGCGGAAAGGGTGGTAATGGTGGTCGAGGTGGTGATGGTGGACATGGCGGCAACGGTGGTAATGGTGGCGATGTATTTGTTCACTATACTCCCTGTTGCGAATCTTATCTGCATTTATTAAACGCATACAGCATTGCCGGAGACAGTGGCGACGGCGGACTTGGTGGTTCAGGAGGCAGCGGTGGATCGGGCGGTTCTGGTAATCCTGCCGGAAGTTCCGGATCAAACGGAGATTCCGGATATTGGGGCAGCGATGGATATAATGGCTATTCCGGAGAGGTAGAATATATAATGGTTTATGCTGAAAACTAAACACTAATCCATTTCAAAACTTCCGCGAGACCAAGTTTCTTAGTAGCTGAAACTTCTAAAAAATCAAGGTGGTGATTAATTCTTAATGCATTCTCTTTAAACTGCTGAACATTAAAACTGACATAGGGCAGAAGGTCTGTTTTGCTAATTATACAAAGCTGCGAAGTTTCAAACATATTTGGATACTTCAGCGGTTTATCGTCACCCTCGGTAACACTTACAATTACTATTCTTGACCTTTCGCCTAAATCAAACAATGCAGGACAAACCAGATTTCCTACATTCTCGATAAAAAGGAGTGAATTTTCTGCCGGAGCCAGACTTTTCACAGCCTGGTTTACCATTTCTGCATCGAGATGACAACCATTACCTGTATTAATCTGGATAGCAGCTGCCCCAGCGTTCTCAATACGTTGCGCATCGTTAAGCGTTTGTTGATCGCCCTCAATTACATAAATTCCATTTTTTGTGTCCGAAGCTTTTATAAGTACCTCCAACAGGGTGGTTTTGCCACTTCCCGGAGAGCTGACAAGATTAAATGCCCTGATATTTTTTGCTTGAAAATAGCCACGGTTTCTTTCCGCAACAAGTTTATTCTGATTTAAAACTGTTGTACCCAGTTCTATTGTTTCTGCATGACCATGCGAATGTTCATTTCCATGGCCATGTCCGTGGCCATGACTATGTCCTTCTTTTTCCTCAACTTTGATTTGATTCCCGTTTTCTTTAGGACTGGAAATCGTAAACCCCTGTTTGGGATCTGAGCATTCGCAAGTATCACACATAGCTGAAAATGATTTGGTTTATATCTCTAAATATAGTTAAAATGAAACAAGAGTACAAGGGCTTTACGATCAGGAATGAATAATATTAACAGGAGTCAGGAGAAAGAAGATAGTGATAAGAGGTAAATTTAGGGAATCTGGAACTTTATTATTTACTTATTGGCGGAGTTTTTTCGTAACTCGTTGATTTTCATATTGACTCTGCTCGATGTGAGGGTCAGTTCGAGCGGAGTCGGAAACTAGTTCTTCAGTTAGTTACATATTTAATTCCGCCAACGAGTTTATTATTTATTATCCATTTTACACTCTAAATCACTCTACTTCCAATCTTCGAACATTAAATTCCCTGCCCGATATGATGTCTTTATATATTCCCTGACAATGAGGACAAACAGAGAAAAAGTCGTTCAATTCAAATTCATTCTTACAAGTAAGACAAATTGCTTTTCCTTTAATCCGGTGCCTGATAATTTTTGCGTTTTTTAGTGCAGGATGATTCATGAGAGATTTCAAGGCCATATCAAGTGCCGGAACCTCAACTCCTGATAATTCTCCAATATCAAGTTCAATTCGGTTAACCTGTTTTTTGCCTGCATTCCTGAGTGAATCCAAAACAATATCAATAATTTCTGAGGCTAATGAAAATTCGTGCATAAGTACAAAACTTGTTTAGCAGATTCTGGGTAACATCTCCCCAGCCAGCATGTCAACAATGCGCGTTCCGCCAATAACCGAGTTCATAATTACTCTGCCGGGAGCACGTTTGTTTATTTCTCCGACAATTTCAGCTTTTTTACCAAATTCGCAAGATTTAATTTGTTCCAGAATTGCTTCTGCTGTTTCACTCTCAACAATAATTACTACTTTACCTTCATTTGCAAGATATAGCGGATCGTAACCAAATATTTCACATACACCTTCAACCTCGCATCGAACCGGAATTTTATTTTCAAAGAGTTCTATTCCCAACTCACTATCAGCACATATTTCGTTAAGTACTGTTGCTAATCCACCCCTTGTAACATCGCGCATAAAACTTATTTTTCCGGGAAAATTTGTATAAAGCGGAAGTATGAGTTTGTTAAGTGGTGCTACATCCGATAATACCTCACGCTCAAAACTAATGCTACTCCGGGCTGAAAGAACTGCCATGGCATGATCCCCCAGGCAGCCCGACACTATTACTTTATCTCCTGCTCTAAGCTTTGGGGTTTTCCAGAGTTTTGATTCCGATTCAATCGCATCTCCGATTCCTGCTGTATTAATAAATATTTTATCGCATTGTCCTTTTTTAACCACCTTGGTGTCTCCGGTTATTATTTCTACACCAGCTTTCCTGGCTTCATCAGCCATTGAGGCAACAATTTTAACCAGATCATCAATCAGAAAACCTTCTTCTATAATAAATCCGGCACTTAAATACTTAGGAACAGCTCCGGATACCAACAAATCATTCACAGTTCCGCTTACTGCCAGTTTACCAATATCACCTCCCGGGAAAAAAATCGGATCAATAACATACGAATCCGTCGTAAAAGCAGTAAAAGCAGATGTTTTTATTACTGATGCATCGTTTAAAACAGACAAAGATTTGTTCGAAAAATGCCTGACAAAAATACGTTGTATAAGCTGATGAGATAGCTTTCCTCCTGCTCCATGACCCATTAATATTTTCTGATTTGACATACTGATAATAATTATCTTTAAGCTAAAAATTATACCTGTAATATGCTGCACATGTACCCTCCGAAGAAACCATGCATGCCCCAATGGGATTTTCAGGAACGCATATCTTTCCGAATAATTTGCAGTCTTGCGGCTTATTTTTACCGCTGAGAATATTACCGCAAAGACATCCTTTTGGTTCAGGAACCTCTTTTACTTCCAGTTCAAATTGAAGTTCTGCATTATACCGGCTAAATTCATCTTTTAATTTAAGCCCGCTATCCGGCACATTACCAATACCTCTCCAACCGGTATTGCATGTTTCAAAAACACTTTCAACCAGTTTTTGAGCTTTAAGGTTCCCTTTGTAGTTTACAGCCCTTTTGTATTGAATGTCAACGGATGGTTTTCCCTTTTCCTGTTGCTCAACCAGCATTAGCAGAGACTGAAGAATATCCAGGGGTTCAAATCCTGAGATTACAACAGAAATATTGAAATCGACTGATAGCTTGTCATAAATTCTGGAGCCGGCAATTGTACTAACATGCCCTGGCCCAATATAGCCGTTAATATCAGCCCCGCCTTTAATTAAAGCTTCCATAGCAGGAGGCATGATTTTATGTGCTGAAAGAATAAAAAAGTTTTGCAATTGTCTGACCTTAGCATTCAACACAGCAACAGCGGTTGAAGGGGTTGTTGTCTCAAAACCAATACCAGGGAAAACTACTTTCTTTTGTGGATTTTCTTCAGCAATTTTTAATGCTTCAAGTGTTGAATAAATTATTCGTACATCAGCGCCAGAGGACTTTTCCTGGTCGAGACTTGAAGCTGTACCCGGCACGCGTATTAAATCTCCGTAAGTTGTAATGATTACCTCTTTCTTTTTGCTTAAAAGAATGGCTTTATCAATAAACGAACGTTCTGTAACGCAAACCGGACATCCCGGACCTGATAAAAGCTCTATATTGGGTGGCAACATTTTATGAATACCAAATTTTCGGATAGCCATGGTATGACCTCCACAAACCTCCATGAAACGAACCGGTTTTCTTGAAATCCTTATAATTTCATTAATCAGATTCGAGGCTAACTTATTATCACGGTATTCTTCAAGGTACTTCATGTGACATCATCAGGATTATCAGTAAGTTGTTTAATCATTTCCAGCATTTTAATTGCTTCGTCCTCATTCACTTTTTCAAGTGCAAATCCTGTATGAACAAGCACATAATCTCCCAACTTTACATCTTCAACCAGCTGAAGCCCAACGTCGATAATACTACCGCCAACCGAAGCTTTTGCCATATCGTTGTTTATTTCAATTATTTTAGCCGGTACACTTAAACACATTTTTCGAGTTGTTTTGCGGCAACAACCAATTGTCCGAGTGCTATTCCACCGTCATTACAAGGAATTAGTTGCGGCAGATAGGTTGTAAAACCATTATTTTCCATTAAATCTACTATTTTTTTCGTTAAATATTTATTCTGAAAGGTTCCTCCTGATAAAACCACTTTCTTTATTCCGGTTTCATGATGAAGCTTCAAGACTGATCTGAATACCACCTGCACAACCGTATTATGAAACTTAGCGGCTATTACAGATACCGGTATTTTTGATTCGATTAAATCCTGAACAATCTGTCTTATTACAGGACTCCAGGATACTACATCTTCAAATTCAATACTGTAAAAATCATTCACGTGCTCAGCAGCAATGTTTTCAAGCAAAATAGGTGCTTCTGCATGATAGGTAGCATGTGTACAAATTCCAAGAATAGCTGAAACAGCATCAAAAAGTCGACCTGCACTGCAGGAAAGAGGCATTTTTACTTTTTTTTCAATTCCTTCCAGAACCATTTTCAGCTTATTTTTTCCAATGAGCCTCAGAAAAGGTAACCCAAACGGTGTGCCCTCTGAAAAAGCCTCAGAAATATAGGCCACAGCACTTCTCCAGGGTTCATATGAAACTTTGTCCCCACCCGGAACAGGAACATATTGAAAATGAACTTTCCTTTCGTAATTCTCAAGATCAGCAACCATTATTTCGCTGCCCCAGATTTTATTGTCGTCGCCATATCCTGTTCCATCATAAGCTATTCCAATAACCGGCTCATCCAGACCATGCTCTGCCATGCAGGCCGCAATATGAGCATGATGGTGCTGAACCTGTATTATCGTCCCCCCCAGCTTCCTGGCAAAATTGCCGGACAAATAATCGGGGTGCATATCGCATGCAATTGCCTTGGGCGAAAACCTGAAAAGATTCTTGAAACGCGCATAACTTTCTTCATAAAACTGCATGGTTTCAAAATTCTTCAAATCTCCAATATACTGGCTAAGAATTGCCTGTTTTCCCTTACCCATGCAAAAAGCATTGCTCAGTTCAGGACCAGCAGCAAAGATGCCTTCAACCTCAAAATTTAACAAAACTGGGATTGGAACATACCCCCTTGCCCTGCGAATAATTTGCATCCCCTTAGGGCTTAATTGTACCACAGAATCATCAACCCTGTTTAAAATATTTCTGTTATGAAGCAATATTGGTATTTGGTGTTTTTTAAAAATTTTAACAGCTTGTTCATTACTAATTATAATTGGACAATCGCTAAAATTAGCACTTGTCATTACCAAAATATCGTGTTTTATGTTTTTAAATAACTGATGATGAAACGGCAGATAAGGTAGAAATATTCCAAGGGTCTTCAGTCCACGGTTTATGTCTGAAGGAAATTTATTAGAAAGCTTTTGTTTAATCAATAATACAGGGCAGGCCAAAGAACTTAACAGTACCTCCTCTGCCTCATTTAATTCTACATATTTTTTTGCTGTTGCTATGTCTTTAACCATCAAAGCAAATGGTTTACTGTCACGCAATTTTATTTCCCTTAGCTTTTTAAGTGCCTTCTCATCGAATGGATTACATGCCAGGTGAAAGCCTCCCAATCCCTTCATAGCAATTACCTGTGATTCCGACAATGCCTTGTTCAGCGCCAATAATATTTTATGAAGTTTCTCGTTTGTTTCTCCATTCAGTATTAAAGAATAGGAAGGACCGCAATTATTACATGCCACAGGTTGAGCATGAAACCTTCTGTCAGTGATATTCTTGTATTCGGCAGCACAAACAGGACACATTTCGAAATCCTTCATACTTGTATTTTGTCTGTCATAAGGAAGGCTTTCGATAATCGAAAAGCGAGGACCGCAATTGGTGCAATTGGTAAAAGGATAATCAATTCTATGTTCCTGCTCATTCATATCGCGAATACAACCTTCGCAAACAGCAATATCAGGACTGATTAATGTAACCGAATCATCAATGGATACTGATTCAACAATAGAAAAATCAGTATATACAGGCTTCCAGATTTCTGATCTTTTAAACGAAATTATTTGCGATGATTCAGGAGCTTTGAGGGGCAGTTCAGTTATAAAAGATTCAATATCTGCATTCCAACCCTGAAGATGAATAATTACCCCGTTATTCTGATTATAAACTTCTCCGGTAAGTCGATGAAGCTTAGCCAATTTATAAATAAAGGGCCGAAAACCAACACCCTGGATTAAACCTGTGAGTTCAAGAACTGTTGTAAGAATATTCTCATTGGTTTTAGGCATTGCTTAGAGAATGAGATGAAGAATTCAGATTGAATTTCTAAATTAATCTACTTTGCCGGACTTCCTTACTTTCTACCTGAATTTTTATCATTAATTGTATATTTACAACTGTAACATCAGTGGAAACAGTGAAAGTAAAAGATCTTCCTCCAAGAACCGTGGAACGTTTAAGCAAGTACAGGCGTTTACTAAGCAAATACAGCATAGACGAAAAGAATTTTATTTACTCTCATGATTTAGCACGCCTGCTTAATTTAACCCCGGTACAGGTAAGAAGAGATCTTATGCTTATAGGAGTTTCTGGCAATCACCGGCGTGGATATAATGTAAAAGAACTTATTGATCACATTAGCAAAATAATTGATACCGAAAACGGACATAATCTGGCAATTGTAGGAATGGGTAACCTTGGCAGAGCTGTTACTGCTTTTATCAGAAAAAATGAAACAAAAATGAACATTGTAGCCGGCTTTGATATAGATTCTGAGAAAACGGGCAAAGAAATAGCCGGAGTTAATTGTTATCATGTTCAGAAAATACAGGACAAAATAAAAGAACTGGAAATTGATATCGCAATTCTCACCACATCTCCCGATGCAACAACAGAAATTATTCAGTTGCTTATTCAGAATGGAATAAAAGGCATATTAAATTTCACCTCTGTACACCTTGACATTCCAAAAAATATCTATCTGAAAAATTACGATATCATAACATCGTTGGAAGAAATAGGTTTTTTTATAAAATAAAAGAGCCGTTCAGGTTAAACCCAAACGGCTCGTGAACAATAGGTTCATAATATCTATAAAAGAGAACTTAATTCAACATAATTCATATTAAAAGCCTTCGCCACATTTTCATAAGTACAATGCCCCTTATATAGGTTTACTCCCCTATAAATATCAGGCGACTGCTTGCATGCTTCTTCCAATCCCATTTCAGCAATCATCAATCCATAAGGCAAAGTTGTGCTTGTAAGTGCTTTTGTAGAACTCAAGGCAACAGCTCCTGGCATATTGGCTACTCCATAATGAACCACATCATCAATAACATAAACCGGATTGTCATGGGTAGTTGGTTTTATGGTTTCTACACACCCCCCCTGATCAACTGCAACATCAACAATTACTGATCCTTTTTTCATCAGTTTCAGATGTTCTCTGTTAACTAAAGTTGGAGCCTTTGCTCCCGGAAGAAGCACTGCACCAATAACCAGGTCACTTTCCTTTAACACACTCTCAATATTTGCATCGGTACTATATAAAGTAGTAATTCTCGAACCAAAAATATCATCAAGATAAGACAGCCTGTCGGCATCAATGTCTAGAATAGTGACGTCTGCTCCCATCCCTGCAGCTATTTTGCAGGCATTGGTTCCAACAATACCTCCCCCAATTATGGCTACTTTTCCTCTGGCAACACCTGGCACACCGCCAAGCAAAACACCCCGACCACCAAAAGTTTTTTCAAGGTATTTTGCACCTTCCTGAACAGATAAGCGACCGGCTATTTCGCTCATAGGCTTCAAACACGGAAGCTGACCATCTGCCTTTTCAATGGTTTCGTAGGCTACTCCTTTAATTTTTCTCGCCATTAGAGCTTCTGTAAGCCTTTTGTCAGCAGCTAAATGAAGGTATGTATAAAGAATTTGGTTTTCTTTAAATAAGGGATACTCTTCCGGAAGTGGCTCCTTTACCTTAACAATCATTTCACTTCTTGAAAAAATATCCTCTCTGCCAGCCATCATTTCGGCTCCTGCCTGCCTGTAACTTTCATCTTCAAATCCGGCATTAGTACCGGCATTGGATTGAATTAACACATGGTGTCCGCGCATTACATATGATTTAACATCAGAGGGTGTCAAACCAACTCTGTATTCATGAGTCTTAATTTCCTTTACACAACCAATTATCATATCTGTTAAATTATTAAGTTTCTAAATATTTAATAAAAAAATGAAATTATTCGTTTAATGTTTATGATATTCATCAGAGCTACAGATAGTTTTTTGTATGATTTAAATCAGTGCTTTCTCATAGAAACCTGATTAGTTAAGCAACTGAATTATTTGAACTTATTCTAAATTATTAATACCCTTGCGTTATAATCATTAAAATCCTATTTTTATTTGTGAACTAATTAACAAATAACTCTCACCTAAATTGCCGCACTATGAAAAGCTTCACTCAAAAAGCTATTGATAAATATGGAGGCAACAAAACCCGTTTGATGGATATTTTGATTGCGATTCAATCGGAGTTCGGCCATATTTCAAGAGAAAGTGTTTCTCAGATAGCAACAGAGCTTCACATGTCAGAGGTAGATGTGGAGCAGACTATTTCTTTCTATCATTTCTTTACTCTCGAAAAAACAGGTAAATATTCAATTTATCTCAACAACAGTGTTGTTGCTAATATGATGGGCCGTGAGGAGGTTGCAAAAGCTTTCGAACAAGAAGCCGGAATTAAGTTTGGCCATATTACACCCGATGGATTAATAGGTCTTTACGAAACATCTTGCATCGGCATGAACGATCAGGAACCGGCAGCCATAATAAACAACCAGGTGTTTACCAAATTAACACCCTTCCGTGTAAAAGAAATTGTTCGTGATATTAAAGATGGTAAAGATGTTAACGATATGTTTTCGGCATCGTATGGCGACGGAGCCAACAGGAATGTATTGGTACGTTCAGTAGTAACAAACAATATCCGAAAGATAGGCCCCATACTCGATCCTGAATATAAAGTCGGTGAGGCTATAAAAAAAATAATCAAACTCAAACCAGAGGAAGTTATACATGAAATAAAAAACTCAAACATACGTGGACGGGGTGGAGCCGGATTCCCTACCGGCTTGAAGTGGGAATTCTGCCGGAATGCCCAGGGCGATAAAAGATATATTTTTTGTAATGCTGATGAAGGAGAACCCGGTACCTTTAAAGATCGGGTAATCCTTACTGAGTTACCCCGATTGTTATTTGAGGGTATGGTAGTTGCGGGTTATGCTGTAGGTGCCGAAGAAGGAATTTTATATATCAGATACGAATATAAATACCTGGAAGAATATCTTGAAAATATACTTCAGGCTGCCCGCGACAAGAACTATCTTGGTAACGATATATTAGGTAAAAAAGGGTTCAATTTCGATATCAGGGTGCAATTTGGTGCAGGCGCCTATGTTTGCGGCGAAGAATCTGCGTTAATTGAATCTGCTGAAGGTAAACGGGGTGAACCAAGGGACAGACCACCTTTCCCGGTTGAAAAAGGTTATCTCAACCAACCTACAGTTGTAAACAATGTAGAAACCCTATGTGCAGTAGTTAAGGTTATTCTTCATGGCGGAGAATGGTATCGTTCCTTTGGAACATCTGAATCTACCGGAACAAAACTACTGAGCGTGTCTGGCGACTGCAAGTATGCAGGCGTTTATGAAGTTGCCTGGGGATTCTCCGTAAATGATATTCTTGACATGGTTGGAGCAAATCCTAAAAAGATTATTGCCGTGCAGGTTGGCGGCCCTTCAGGTTCTCTGATTGCACAAAATGAATTTTCAAGAATACTGGGATATGAGGACCTTGCCACCGGTGGATCTCTTATTATATTCGATAATACACATGATTTACTTACTGAAGTGGTACTGAATTTTACCGAATTTTTCATCGATGAATCATGTGGAAGTTGCTCAACCTGTCGCATTCTGCCTACCATTCTGAAAAACAAACTTGAGAAAATCCTGAATGCCCGTGGGGTAATGAAGGACATTGATGACATGGAAGAGTGGGGACAAATTCTGAAAGCCAGCAGATGCGGTCTTGGACAAACAGCAGCTAACCCTATTCTTACATCAATTAAGAACTTCAGACACCTTTACGAAGAAAAAATCCAGAAAAGTAAAGATTATGATACAGGATTCGATTTATCGAAAGCAGTTTTTGAAGCTTGTGAAGTAACACACCGGTTACCTAACATTTAAACATCCAGCTTATGAACCAAATAGTAAGATTTACCATAGACGGTAGTGAATGTATGGCCGAAAAAGGACAATATCTTGTTGATGCGGCTAAAGAAAATGGTATTTATATACCCACATTGTGTAATTACACCGGTATTAAACCAAAAGGAAGTTGCAGGGTATGCACAGTTAAAGTCAACGGACGATTAATGACTGCATGTACCACCCCGGTTTCGGAAAACATGGATGTTCAAAATCACATTCCGGAAATAGATGAACTAAGAAAAAAAATCATCGAACTTTTCTTTGTTGAGGGGAACCACTTCTGCCCGGCCTGTGAAAAAGGCGGGAATTGTGAACTCCAGGCTTTGGCATACAGGTATAAAATTATGGCTCCCAGGTATCCGTTTGCATTTCCGCAACGAGAAATCGACGCTACAAATCCGAAGTTGATAAAAGACCAGAACAGGTGTATTTTATGTAAGCGATGCATTCGTGGTATTCAGGATGAAAAAGGCCGAACCATTTTCGCTTATAGGAAAAGAAGCAGCAGAGTTGAAATTGGTATTGACCATAAACTCGGGAAAGAACTTAGCGATGAAACGGCTATGAAAGCTATGGATATCTGTCCGGTAGGAGCCTTGCTTGTTCGCGAAAAAGGGTTCGACATTCCAATAGGAGAACGCAAATACGATAAAGCACCTATTGGAAGCGATATTGAAGAACATAATGTCTCATCAAAATAAAACCATATCATAATGAGTAAACCAATAGTTGCAACTACATCGCTCGCAGGATGCTTCGGATGTCACATGTCTGTTCTTGATATTGATGAGCGAATACTGGATTTAATTCACCTGGTTGAATTCGACAAATCACCCATTAATGATATAAAACATTTCACACGAAAATGCGACATTGGCCTTATCGAAGGAGGATGCTGCAACAGTGAAAATGTGCATGTGCTGAAAGATTTCAGAGAAAACTGCAAAATACTGATTTCTGTAGGTGAATGTGCCATCATGGGCGGATTGCCAGCCATGAGAAACGGAATACCAATCAGAGAATGCCTTGAAGAAGCATACCTGAATGGCCCTTCCGTAAAAGAAAGTAACCAGATAAAAATAATTCCGAACGATCCTGAATTACCCATAATGCTTGACAAAGTTTATCCTTGTCATGAAGTAGTAAAAATTGATTATCATCTTCCAGGCTGCCCGCCAAGAGCCGATTTAATCTGGGATGCCCTCGTGGCCCTGATCACCGGAGATGAATTAAAACTACCTTATGAAGTAATTAAGTACGACTAAAAAGAGAATCAAATGGGACAAAAAATCACAATAGAACCAGTAACCCGGGTCGAAGGGCACGGAAAAGTTACAATTCATATCGACAATGATGGCAAAGTCAATCAAACAAGATTACATATTGTTGAATTCAGGGGATTTGAAAGATTTGTTCAAGGAAGACCCTACTGGGAAGCTCCTGTACTGGTACAACGGCTCTGTGGCATTTGCCCTGTTAGTCACCACCTCGCTGCTGCAAAAGCACTCGACGTAATTGTTGGGGCAGGCACCGGGCAAGGCCTAACACCAACAGGGGAGAAAATGCGTCGGCTTATGCATTACGGACAGATCTTTCAATCGCACTCACTCCATTTCTTCCATCTTGCATCTCCCGATCTGCTCTTTGGAATTGACAGCAATCCATTAACAAGGAATATTATAGGTGTTGCCCTGGCTAATAAAGATTTGGCAGTACAAGGTGTTATGATGCGTAAATTTGGACAAGAAATTATTGAAGCAACAGCCGGAAAGAAAATTCATGGAACCGGTGCAATACCAGGAGGGATAAACAAGCATCTCTCTGCAGGAGATAAAGAAAAATTCCTGAATGGGAAAGACCCCATGAATATTGACAATATGATAAGCTGGGCGCAGGATGCACTGGAATTCTTCAAAGACTATCATACCAAGAACAAAGCAATTATTGACCAGTTTATTGACTTTCCATCCAGTTACCTGAGCCTGGTTAGAAAAGACGGAGCACTTGACCTGTATCATGGAGTTTTAAGAGCTGTTGATACCGATGGTAAGATAATTTTGCATGATGTGGATTATCAAAACTACCTGAAGTACATCGATGAAGAAGTGCGCTCATGGAGTTATATGAAATTTCCCTATTTGAAAGAAATGGGAAAATCGGCAGGATGGTACACAGTGGGCCCGCTGGCCAGGATGAACACAGCTGAGTTTATTGATACACCTCTGGCTCAAAAAGAATTTGAATTATTTAAATCCTACAATAACGGCAAACCTTCGAATAAGCCTATGCACATGCACTGGGCAAGATTAATAGAAATCTTACATTCGGCCGAAAAAATGAAAGAATTGCTGAATGACAATGATTTACTTGAAGGTGAGCTGGTAACCAAAGGCACCAAGAAAAACGAAGGAATTGGACTGATTGAAGCACCAAGGGGAACACTGTTCCACCATTATAAAATAAATGATTCTGACCAAATCACCATGTGTAACCTGATTGTTTCAACAACAAACAACAACCAGCCAATGAATGAGGCTGTAAACCAGGTTGCAGTGCGGGAAATGAACGATCAGAAAGAAATTTCGGAAGGTATGATGAACGCGGTCGAAGTTGCCATACGTGCTTATGATCCCTGTTTAAGCTGTGCTACACATGCTCTCGGACAAATGCCCCTGGAAATAACACTGGTAGATCATAAAAATAAAATTATCGATAAGAAACGTAATCGATAATGAAAAAAATACTTGTGTATGGCTATGGAAACCCAGGTCGTCAGGATGATGGTCTGGGTGTTCTTTTAGCTGAGAAAATTGGTGACTGGGCAAAAAAAAATAACTATGCCCGGATACATACAGACACCAACTATCAGCTTAACATCGAAGATGCATACGAGCTTAATAATTACAATGCAGTAATTTTCGCAGATGCTTCAGTTGAAGAAATAGATACTTTTCTGTTTGAACCATTAAAACCTGATTTTAAAACAAATTTCTCGATGCACTCCGTTTCTCCAGCGTTTATACTGGGCTTATGCCAGGAAATGTATAAAGATTTCCCCGACACCTTTTTGTTGCACATTAAAGGCTTCGAATGGGAATTTATGGAAGAAATATCAGAAAAAGCTGTCAAAAATCTGGATCTTGCATTGGAATTTCTTACTGCTTTTTTAGAAAGTTTACTTAAAAAAAATAGTTGATTGCTTTATTAATAAAGTTATTTGTAAGAATATATATAACTTTATAACTTGCAATGTTAAAGGATATTTTTTACCTTAAAATAAAAATCTGAAAATGACCATACCAAACTGGGCCGAAAAAACCATTCTAATTGTTGAAGATGATGAAATTAGTATGGAATTCCTGGTCGAACTACTGTATCCTACAAATGCAAAAGTATTAAGCGCTAAAGATGGGCAGGGAGCAATAGATGCATGCCTGAAAAATAAAGATATTGATATGGTACTTATGGACATAAGACTTCCGGTAATTAATGGTCGGGAAGCTATGCAGGAGATTAAAAAACATAACCCAAATTTAGTGGTAATAGCCCAAACAGCATTTGCAATGTCTGGAGATAAAGAAAAATATCTCGAATCCGGCTTCGATGATTATGTATCAAAACCCATTATAATGGAAGAAATAATCGAGAAAATTTCAAGGTTTTTCGATAAATAAATATTTCTTTGTGCTTGGATATCTTAAAAAAACATTACAAACAGATTATCAATTATAATTAAACGAAAATTACAATGAAAGTCAGGTTTATATTTTTTCTGGTAATAACTTTATCATTTGCTGCCTGTAAAAAAGGAACACAGGAAACCAGTATTGTTGATCTTGATAGTATTGATATTAGTGATAAAGGAAAACAATTAAGTGCATTAGATACAATTGGCACCGGTATTCCCATTTTTTACAACATGTATTTATCCGTTGAACTATCATCGCTATTTGAAACTGCAGGTGCAGTTTACTCAAGTGAGTTACTTAATCCATCAGATAAGGTATCAAACTACACAACCAGCTATAAAAAAGCTATGAATCTGGGTGTTTACGCTGTTGACTTAAGCTATTCCAGGGTATTCGACCAATTTGAAATTGCCGGAAAATATTTTTCATCTATGCAGATATTATCTGAACAACTTGGAATTCCTCAAAATTTCTTTGAATCAACCGCACAACGTTTCGAGCGAAATATGACAAACAAAGACTCATTGA
Source organism: Bacteroidales bacterium (assembly GCA_016938235.1). Classification (GTDB taxonomy): domain Bacteria; phylum Bacteroidota; class Bacteroidia; order Bacteroidales; family UBA10428; genus UBA10428. The sequence continues at coordinate 15,941 of JAFGVA010000109.1, forward strand.
TATCAATTGCCAATGAAGTATATTACGAAACTGAAGAATATTTAAAGGATAATGAACGTTTTGCAACTGCTTCTGTAATTATTCTGGGAGGCTGGGTTGAAGCAATTTTTATTGCAACAAATGTTGTTAATGAAAGTAAGAATCCCGATGTAATTGAAAGACTGGTTGAACAAAAATACTCGTTGAATAACCTTATCTCAATGTTAATAGATTATTCCGACAACGAAGTTGTTAATGAGTACATTACTCGTCTAAAAGACCTTAAAACTGTTTTTGAAGCAACAAGCATTGAAATTCCGACTGATTTCGTACCCGATTCACCAGAAGGCAAAAAACTCATTGAAAAGTGGTTGGTAGACATTAAGCCACTTCAGAATGAAATAACAAAAATAAGAACCGAAATTACCGATTAGAAAATAAAATATTTTGACATAGCCCCGAAAATTTCGGGGCTTTTTTTTGTTTAATTCTGACTTTCTGCCCTTTTGGCGGAATTAAGCATGAAACTAGCTGAAGAACAAGTTCCCGACTTCGCTCGAACTGACCGTCACATCAAGCGGAGTTGAGATGAGAATCAACGAGTTACAAAAAATCTTTGCCGACACCTTAACTTTCTGTATTTAATTGCGTTTAAATTAAAATCAAGTGTTATTTTTGTAACAATTATTCTGAGCGGAAGATTACATCAACCGTAAAGAAGCATAAATATTCTGATCCTTAAGATTTTATACTGATGGAAAAGAGAATTGGAGCCGCCATTATTTTAATTGAAAACAAGGAAAACATCGATACAATGAATCACATTTTATCGATGAATTCAGGCATTATCCTCGCCCGGCAGGGCATTCCCCTCAGAGATAAAAGAATTAGTGTTATTAACCTTATTGTTGAAGGCACAAATGATCAGATTAATGCTTTAACCGGTAGAATCGGCCGCTTAGATGGTGTACAAGTAAAATCGGTGTTCACACAATTTAAGGACTTAAAGTAAATTTGATGATTTTTAAACCAGAAAAGTATGGGATTGATGACAAACCCATGCAATCATTTATTGATCCGGAAGAGATTTGGAGCTTTATTTCAAATGCAAAAACTGACAGAGAAACAATCAGGAGCATTATTGCTAAATCGCTTGATAAACAAAGACTTTCTTTAGAAGAAACAGCAGTGCTTGTACAGGTAACTGATCCCGAAATGATTGAAGAAATTAAGGAAGGGGCACGCCTGTTAAAAGAAAAAGTATATGGAAATCGTATCGTACTATTTGCTCCCTTATATGTAGGTAGTTTATGCACTAACGACTGCCAGTATTGTGGTTTCAGAACTTCAAACAAAAAAGCCGAACGCAGTACACTTAACAGAGAACAACTTGTTAGTGAAGTTGAAGCCCTTGAAGACACTGGACAAAAGCGATTAATACTTGTATTTGGGGAACATCCAAAATACAGTGCCGATTTTATTGCTGAAGCCACCAAAACAGTTTACAGCGTAAAAAAAGGAAACGGAGAAATACGCAGAACAAACATCAACGCAGCACCTCTTGATATTGAAGGTTTTAAAAAGGTGCACGAAGCCGGAATAGGTACTTACCAGGTTTTCCAGGAAACATATCACCCGGAGACCTACAAGAAATATCATTTAAGTGGCAGAAAATCGGATTATAATAATCGCCTGACATCGTTAGACAGGGCACAGGAAGCCGGTTTGGATGACGTTGGAATTGGCGCTTTATTCGGATTATACGACTGGCGTTTCGAAGTACTTTCTCTGGTAAGGCATACCAATCACCTCGAAGCTTGCTATAATGTTGGCCCACACACCATTTCTTTTCCACGCATTCAGGATGCCTCAGATATAAATATCGACACCAAATACCTGGTCAGCGATGAAGAATTTACCAGAATAATTGCAATACTGAGGCTTGCCGTGCCATATACAGGACTTATTTTAACAGCCAGAGAAAAAGCAAGTATCAGGAAAGAAGTTATGCGGTTTGGTGTTTCTCAAATCGACGGAGGTACAAAAATTGAGATTGGAGCCTATGCTGATAAAAAGAACAACCAGGAAATAGATAAAGAACAATTCAGAATAAATGACGACAGGGCATTAAGCGAGGTTATTGACGAGCTGCTTTCAGAAGACTATCTTCCCTCATTTTGTACAGCTTGTTACCGGCTTGGAAGAACCGGCGAACATTTTATGGAGTTCTCTGTTCCGGGATTTATTAAACGTTTTTGTTCCCCGAATGCGATATTAACTCTGGCCGAATACCTCGAAGACTATGCTCCTGTGCATGTTTTTGATAAGGGATGGCAAATGATAGAAAAAAATCTTAATACCCTGAACGGTGAAACAAATGTTAAAGAAATAAAAAACCGGCTTGAAAGAATTAAGCAAGGAGAACGGGACATCTATTTCTAATATACTATAGTAATGGTATCGGATATTTTAAAGAAGAACATACTAAACAAAGAAGATCTTGTCATACTACTTCAGGTAAATGCTGAAGAAAAGACTCTTTTATTTGAGCATGCTGCAGAAATAAAGAAAAAAACAGTTGGCAATATAGTCTACTTCAGAGGCTTAATTGAGTTTTCTAATATCTGCGCAAAAAACTGCTTTTATTGTGGCATCAGGCATGAAAACCGAAATTTTAACAGGTACAATATTGATGATGAGCATATTGTAAACTCTGCCCGATTTGCCTACGAAAATAAATTTGCATCATTGGTTCTGCAATCGGGAGAATTATCTTCCCAAAAATTTACCCGAAGAGTTACCCGCCTGCTTGAAAAGATACACAAAGAAACAAACAACGAATTAAGGCTTACTCTTTCTTGTGGAGAACAATCTGAAGAAACATACAAAGAATGGTTTAATGCCGGAGCTCACCGTTATTTATTACGTATAGAATCATCAAATCCCGAGTTGTACATAAAACTTCATCCTAACGATAAGAATCACAGATTTGAGAAACGCCTTGAATGTCTGAATATATTACAAAACGCAGGTTACCAGACAGGTACCGGAGTAATGATCGGGCTTCCTTTTCAAACCATGGAAGATTTGGCAAACGATCTACTGTTTATGAAAAATTATAAAATTGATATGGTAGGCATGGGGCCATATATTGAGCATAGTGATACCCCGCTTTGGAACTACAGGCACACTCTTCTTCCGCTTGCTGAAAGATTTCAGCTATCTTTAAAAATGATTGCCCTTCTTCGGATTTTAATGCCGGAAATAAATATTGCCTCAGCAACAGCTTTGCAGGCAATCGACAAACTGGGAAGAGAAAAAGCATTGAAAGTGGGTGCTAATGTTATTATGCCAAACATAACTCCGGGGCAATACAGAAACGACTATCATCTGTATCAGAATAAACCCTGTACCGACGATTCGGCAGAAGATTGTAAAACATGCCTGGAAGCACGAGTAGCTTTAGCCGGAAACACAATAGGTTACAGTAGCTGGGGTGACTCTAAATTCTTTCTAAACAGAAATAATATTTGATAAATTACTTTTTCAGTTTTTTTATTTCTGCTTCAAGCTTTTTAATTTTTTCGAGGTATTGTTTTTCTTTTTCCTCACTTTGTTTTGCGATTCTGATCATTTCTTCAGAATTACGCGATGCTTCTTCTTGGGTAGCCTGCAGTTCTTCAAGGTTTTGACGCAATTCTTCCTCCTGGGCTTCAGACTCTTCGGCCAACAGCTTTTGTTCATCTAGCAGCTTTTGAGCTTTGCTTGTAGCATTTAAGGCAGTTAAAATTGAAGTAAGAGTTTCACCTGCTTTTTTAACAAAACTTATTTTAAAATCATCAATAGCTCTGAATGATAATAGTTCAAATACCCCAATAACTGACTCGTCAAGGCTAATAGGAATAAGTACAGCATGTCTTAAATAATCTTCTCCCAGACCCGATGAAAAATAAGAGTAATCTTTAGGAAGGTTATCTAATTTAATAGTTTTATTTGTTGAAAATGCGGCCCCGACATTTCCTACCTCTGTTTCAATTCTGTTTCCAATAATACGTGATTCATCCGGAGCAAAACAACCCATAACTTCGAGGCAGGCTTCATTTTCTGAGTCCTCATTCACCAGATACATTGCTCCCTGTTCTACTTCAAGGTGCGCAACAAGATTAATAATAACCTCCTGAGCCAGTTTGTTTAGATTCTGCTTGTTGTGGCTTATTACGTCGCTTATCTGGTTCATACCCTGATTGAACCAAGCCTGTTGTCTTTCATTTTCAATTTTTTCTTCCAGCTCAGTATTTGCTTTCTGAACCTGATTTTTTTGGATCTCGACTTCCTTTAAACCTTCATTAATTCTGCTCTCAAGCATCTCTTTTTCTCGCTTAACCTTATCCTGACGTTGTGAAATATACCTGTAGGCAATAAATAAAATCAAGGCGGAGATGAGAATAATAAACCAGGTTCTTTTCCAGAATGGCGGTTTAACAATGAGGTCTACCGATGCCCCTTCTTCATTCCAGACATCATCGGAGTTTGAGCCTCTTACTCTGAAAGTGTAGGTCCCACCTTTTAAATTTGAATACGATACAGAACGAATTATGGCAGAGACAGTATTCCATTCCTCATCGAAACCTTCAAGCATATACTCGTAAGCATTCTTCAAAGGATTACTATAATCGAGAGCAGCAAATCGAATACCTATACTCTTGTCCTTATATGTTAAAACAATGTTTTTAGCATAAGGCACAGATACCATTTGCTCATTGCCCTTTATTCTTGTTTTAACAAACTCCTGATTCTTATTAAGTATCGTGAAATCGGTTATTACAATTTCCGGTTTGAATGGATTATCTGCGATAGTAGCTGGATCAAAAACACTAAATCCCTCCTTGCCTCCAAAATAAAACAAGCCATCAGAACTTTCTATTGCTGCTGTATAGTTAAACTCATTACCCTGAAGACCATCGGTCTTATCGTAATTTCTAAAGGTTCGCTCATCCGGATTAAACTTTGAAATACCATTATTAGTGCTTATCCAAAGTATTCCATTGTCATCCTCAAGTATGTTATTAATTATGTTTCCAGCTAATCCGTCTGATTTTTTTATTACCTCGAATTTTCTGCTATTACGATCCATAAGGTTTAATCCATCAGCTGTACCAACCCAGAATCTGTTTTTCGAATCCTCAAATATATCGCGTATATCGTTATTACTAATGGAGCTAATACCATCTCCCTGACCTGCAAGAAATCGTGTAAAATTATCTGCTTTACGATTGAAGCTATGCAGACCGCCTCCCTCTGTACCAACCCACATAACTCTGTTCTTATCTTCATATATCACCTTAATATTGGGTCCGTATAATGTTGTACTATCTTCAATATTTGAAATATAATGAGTAAAGGTTTCCGTTTTCTTATCAAACTTATCGAGGCCTACTGCTAGCAAACCTACCCAAATTTCACCATAGCTGTCCTGAAAAATAAACCAGGGATGCATTCCAGCAATGGAAGTCGAATCATTTACATCAGGCAGGTACTGCTTAAAAATTCTGTCTTCTTTGTTGAATATGGTCAATCCGCCGTTATAGCTGCCAACATAAATATCGCCTTCAATATCCTGCATCATGTGAATGATAACGTTTGTATGCAACCAGTTTGGATTACTTAGGTCTGCTTTAAAATGTTCAAAACTACCATCAGATTTGTTCATAAGGTTTATTCCGCCACCATCAGTTCCAATCCATATATCGCCATCTGAATCTTCCAGAATACTGGTTACATTTTTATAACTCAGACTATTCGGATCAAATGGGTCTGGCTTGTAAGTGGTAAATTTATCATTAAATCTTCCCTGGTAATTTAATCCACCGGAATAAGTACCAATCCATAGGGTTTCTGAACGATCCAGAAATAATGAATAAATCGCATTTGTATTCAGAGATTGGGTATTTTTAATATCATAGGCTATATGTTCCATTGTGCCATGTATGCTATTAAAAACATTTAATCCGCCACCATCAATTCCTATTAATAAATTTCCAAGCCAATCTTCTGCAAACGCCATTACTGTATTTCCGGTTATGGTAATTTCACCTTGTCCCTGACGATAGTTTTCAAAAGTGTTAGTTTTAGGATCAAAAGAATAAGCCCCTTGAGATGTTGTTCCTATCCAAACAATACCTTTTGAATCGATATACATTGTTTTTATCGCATCGTCGTTGGCTGTTTTTCTGGAATCAAAAATAAATTTCGAAAATGATTCCATTTTCCTATCATACTCCAATAGAGTTCCATTACCAGCTCCAACCCAAATGTTTTTGTCCTTATCTGAAGATAAAGCGAAATAAGACATATTAGGGAAACCTGATTTAGCTCCATTTTTAGGAGTGTAGGCTTTGATAAGGTTTAAATCAGAATCAAAAACAAACAAGCCTGCAGTTTCATCAAGAGTCCAGATTGTATTATCCGGGCCGTTTACAATACCTGCTGTATTGGTCAGTTTAACCGAATCGCCATCAACAACAACAAAACTTATATTTTTAAACTTCCCTATCTCTGGATAATATATGCTCAATCCGTTGCCAAAAGTTCCAAACCACAATCTTTTTAATGCATCTTCACAAACATATTTCACGTGATTATGCGCAAGTGATGTTGAATCGTTGGGATTGTTGTAGAATGTTTTAAAATCATAGCCATCAAAACGGTTTAGACCATTAAAAGTACCAAACCATAAAAATCCTTTTGAATCTTGAAATATGCAAGCAATATTCCCCTCAGATAGCCCATCTTCAGGTAAAATGTATTTAAATTTATTTTCAATCGAAAATAAACTTATATGTAAAAGCAAAAAAAATAGCAGTATCGTAGCCTTCTTCATTTTTGGAATCTTTATTAGACTATTAAATATAGAGATTCCTGCCAACAAGTACAAGGCTATTTATCTTAAGTTGAACTATTTTTCAGAATTAATTTTTATTTACGATCGAAGAAAATATTTTTCGGACCAGAGCTAAGTGGTATTCCAAAAACTATCCTCACCTCTCCGCCCAACAATTTGAGTTCTTTTGCGGCCATACCTACTGTATACATTATTCTGTTATCTAGCCTCGAATCCATTGCTTTGCTTACTGCAGAACCAATTGCAATTCCTAAATCAATAGTATTAAAGACACATGGTTTATCCGGGTATTTACTCTTTTCAGAACAGCCGCTATATCCACATAAACCACAATATGCAAGTCCGATAGTATCTACTTTTGTTCCTATAAGAATTAAAGCATCTGCTTCAAGAATATTTTCGGCATCGCGTTTAAATGCCGGACTTGTATTGGGTCGCTCTGCTATTTCAATCATTCTATCCGCAATCACTCTTACTTCATTTTCATCTGCAATTAAAATTTCAAGATTATCAACTCCCTTTGCTTTGGGGGCAGTTCTTGCAGCTATCATAATTTCATTCGCTATATTTCTTACAGTATTTTTTCGAATTTGTTGTTCTGTTTGCATAATCTGTTTACTTCTTTCTTACAAGTCATATTTTCACTTAACTGTTCAAAATTCTGTAATTTTTACCATTATTTTAAAGCTCTGAGTCTTAAAAAGATTTCTAAAAAAAATTTATATCAATTCTAAATAGACCTGCAAACCGCGACAGTATTGTTATTCAAATAACATAAAATATTAAAAGCTTTACCAGTTAAGGGATTCAGGTATTTTTGTTATTCAAATAACAGTAATATAGCGTATCTTTGTCAAAGCAAAAAAGGGAATAAAGTAATAAATGAATATTCAGGAAATTATAAATCTGGTTGATGGTGAGTCAATTTGTCTCTCCGGGGACTCTGATTTTGAAGTGAAGAGAGCATTTGCATCTGATTTAATGAGCGATGTGCTTACGCTGAATACCGAAGGCTTATTGCTTATTACCGGCTTGGCAAATATGCAGACAATAAGAACCGCCGAAATGGCTGAGATTAAAAACATTCTCTTTGTCAGAAATAAAAAGCCTGGTAAAGAAATGATTGAATTAGCGCGCGAAGAAGGTATGAATTTATTTTTATGCAAGAAATCCATGTTCTCAACATGTGGCATCTTACATCAGGCTGGCTTAAATCCGGTTTATTAAAAATGGAATTTGAGTACCCGATAGAAGGAGGCGATTTTACCAGGGCAGGAATGGCTTCCAGCCAGGTTAAGAAAGTTCTGAAACAATTAAACATTGCTCCAGCAATAATTAAGCGCATTGCCGTAGCAATGTACGAAGCAGAAGTTAATGTGGTAGCTCATGCATTTAAAGGGACTATGCTGGTGAATATAATGCCAGACAAGGTTTTTATAAAATTTATAGACGAAGGACCTGGCATACATGATATTGATTTAGCCATGCAGGAAGGATTCTCAACTGCTACAGAGTCCGTGCGGCAAATGGGATTTGGTGCGGGTATGGGACTGCCAAACATTAAAAAGAATGTTGATGAGCTGCAGATTTCAAGTGTGGTTAATAAAGGGACAACAGTTGAACTAACAACTTATATTAGCTAAATGACTGAAAAGGTTTTTCATCACGCCTTAAAAATTCTGGAGGATGTTTGCTATGGTTGCACACATTGTATAAGAGTATGCCCTACAGATGCATTACGTGTACGATATGGAAAAGCCTATTTATTACCCGAACGTTGTATCGATTGCGGTAAGTGCATGAAAGCCTGCCCGGTAAATGCAATAATCATCGATCAGGATGACTTTAACGATATTTTTAAATACAAAATCAGAATTGCGCTTGTTTCATCCATATTAATTGGTCAGTTTCCACGTCACTATTCTTCCAGAAAAATATACAGCGGCATACTGGAACAGGGGTTTACTCATGTTTATGAAGCCGAACACGGAGCCGGAATTCTGGCTGAGGAAATAAATCAATTCATAGAAAACAATAAATCTGTAAGACCTGTAATTTCATCCTTCTGTCCAGCAATTGTAAGACTTATTCAGGTCAGATTCCCCAGTCTTGTCGAAAACATAATGCTCCTAAAAGCTCCGCTTGATTTGGCTGCCCTTTCTTTCAAAAACGAACTTTTGGAAAGGGGATATTCCGAAGATGAAATCGGAATCTTTTATGTAACACCCTGTGCCGCAAAAATTGCTGCAATTAAAAGTCCTGTAGGTGAAGAAAACTCGCCTATAAACGGAGTAATAAATATGGATCTTATATACAACAAAGTATATAGGGATCTTAAGAAAGAAACCCGGTCAACATGCATTGTTCCTGAAAAAGAGCAGCTTAAAGCAGAAGAAATGGGATGGAGTTTAACCGGTGGAGAAGCCAGAAATATTAATGGAAGGTGCTTATCGATCGACGGAATTAACAATGCAATTGATTTTCTTGAGGGTATTGAAAACGGAACCATTACCAATTTCGATTTTATTGAAGTGAGAGCTTGTGACCAGAGTTGTGCCGGAGGAATTCTAACCTCATCGAACCGCTTTCTTACTACCGAAAGGCTTGAGGAAAGAATTATCAAATACGAAAATGATAAAATAGAAGGCAAAATTTTTAACAATAAAACAATTGATAATCATATCGATTTCGTAAAAGGAAAAATAAGCATAGACAAAATTGAACCCCGCTCTATCTTAAAGCTTGATGATGACATGGAGTCGGCAATGAAAAAGATGGGTAGAATACAGCGCATATTATCATTTTTACCCGGAATTGACTGTGGTGCATGCGGAACTCCATCATGTAAGACACTTGCCGAGGATATTGTTCAGGGCAGAGCCAAAACCTCTGACTGTATATTCATTCAAACATCGCTGAATGTAGCGGCAGACAAAGAAATCAGAGCAGAAAAAATTTGGGGAAAAGACCGCTTCAGAAAACTTACCTAGCGTAATTCTGAAGCCTGAAACAAAATATAATGAAACTAACAGAAGTTGTAAATAAGCTGGAATTAGAGGTAATCTGTGGCGAGGACTTACTCGAAAACACAGTTACCGGAGGCTATTGTTCCGATTTGCTAAGCGATGTTATGGGAAATGCACAAGAGGGTCAGGTATGGTTAACCATACAGGTGCATAATAACATCATTGCAGTTGCATCATTGAAAGAGCTTTCTGCTATTTTGCTGGTTAAAGGGCTAAAACCAGGTAAGGAAACAATTGAGACTGCAATACAACAAGGAATTCCGATTCTGAGAACAAACGAAACAGCCTTTGAAATTGCCGGCAGGTTATACAACTTAATCAGGCAATCATGAGGTGGTTTCGTGCTGACATCCATATCCACTCTGTGTTATCGCCCTGTGGCGATTTGGATATGAGTCCGGCACGAATCATCCATGAAGCTAAAAATAAAAAGCTCGACATAATAGGCATTACGGATCACAATTCAACAAAACATGCCGAATTAATGATGAAGCTTGGAGAAAAGGCAGGAATTAAAGTTATTCCGGGAATAGAAGTAAATACCTTGGAAGAAATTCACTGTCTTGCGTTCTTTGAAAATATTGAGAAAACGAAAGCCTTTCAAGACTTCATCGACCAAAAGTTGGTGAAAATTGAAAATGTGCCGGATAAGTTCGGACAACAACTTTTGGTTAACGAAAAAGAAGAAATTCTTGAAGAAGAAAAATGGTGGCTTAACAGCACTATTTCTGCAACAGTTAATGAGGTTGAGGAGAAAGTCCATAAACTTGCAGGAGTATTTATTCCTGCCCATGTATTAAGGCCATCTAACGGAATCTACTCGCAAATTGGATTTATACCTCAGAATTTACTGGTTGATGCCATTGAAATATCGAGTTCCACACTGAATTCAGGGGTTTACCGCAGCAAAAAAGATTTAGAGAACTACACCATCATTACAGGTTCCGATGCTCATTACCCACACATCGTAGGATCATCGCTTACCAAATTTTTTCTTTCTAAACCCACGCTGAATGAAATACGAATGGCCTTAAAAAACAAGGGAGGAAGAAAAACCAGGCTGGCATGAAAGAGATATCGCTACACATATTAGATATTGTGCAGAATTCGATTCACGCAGGTAGCTCTTCAATAGAGATAAATATCCGGGAATCAAAAATTGATGATTGTTTAAGTTTTGTTGTTTCCGATAATGGCTCAGGAATGGATAAAACTGAAATTGAAAAAATACTGGATCCCTTCTATACTTCAAAAAACAAAAAAACAGGAATGGGAATACCCTTATTAAAACAACATGCCGAAATGGCCGGTGGAAAAATTGAAATTAGTTCAGAAAAGGGCCAAGGCACAACAATTTTAGCCCTGTTTGAATACAACAACATTGACAGACAACCCCTGGGCGATATAAAATCAACCATAACCGGTCTGATAAGAACGAACCCTGAGATTGATTTTATTTTTACCCTTCAGATCGAAAATAATCGTTTTGAGTTAGATACACAGGAAATAAAAAAAGTGCTGGAAGGTATAAAAATCAATACCCCGGAGGTGATTCGTTTTCTTGATAACAAGATAGATGAATTTCAAAATAAAAACAGAATAGAATGATTTTAAATAACTAAATATCAGTTTTTTAAACTATCGGAAATAAATAATAAAAGTAAGAAAAAAGCTAAATTTATATAAAAGCACAGAAAATGGGAAAAGTTAAAACTTTAGATGATTTAAGAAAGCTCCGCGATGAGCTCAAAAATCAGACAAGCCTTCGCGATAAGAGCGAGCACTCCGAATCATTGGTTCAGGTAAAAGTTGCTATGGCAACTTGCTGCATTGCTTCCGGCTCAAGAGAAACCATGAACTACCTGGCCGACGAACTCGATAAAAGAAATATCGAGGCAGTGGTTACTCAAACCGGATGTATGGGATATTGTTATGCCGAACCTACAGTAGAGATTACCCTGCCAGGCAAGGAGCCTATTGTTTTCGGTTATGTTGACGAAAAGAAAGCCGACGAAATTATTGAGAAGTATATAAAAGGTGGGGAGTTGGTAGAAGGAATTATACCCATGAATTACCAGAATATAGACATCGATAAAAAATAACAGGAGGAATAATAAAATGTCAGACTATAAAATACACTTGCTTGTTTGTGGTGGTACAGGATGCAAAGCTTCTGAAAGCGCACAGGTAGTAAGCAATCTTAAAAAAGAAATTGAAAGTCAGGGCCTAAGCGATTTCGCACAGGTGGTAACAACCGGATGTTTTGGTTTCTGCGAAAAAGGGCCAATTGTTAAAATTATACCCGATAATACCTTTTACACGCAGGTTAAGCCTGCAGATGCAAAAGAAATTGTTGATGAACACATTGTTAAGGGAAGAAAAGTTGAACATTTACTATATGTTGATCCCGACAAAAATGAGAAAGTTTCTGATTCGAAAGGAATGAACTTTTACAAAAAGCAAATTCGAATTGCTCTTAGAAACTGTGGTATAATTGACCCGGAAAACATTGGAGAATACATAGCACGGGATGGCTATGAAGCTCTTGGCAAAGTCCTTACCAGCATGAGCCCCGAGGAAGCAATTGATGTTGTTAAAAAATCAGGCATTCGGGGAAGAGGTGGTGCCGGTTTTCCTACCGGCTTGAAATGGGAACTTACCCGTCAAACCCAAAGTGATGTAAAATATGTTGTTTGTAATGCTGATGAAGGCGACCCGGGAGCTTTTATGGATCGTTCAATCCTTGAAGGTGACCCTCATTCTGTGCTTGAGGCAATGGCTATCAATGGCTATTGTACAGGTGCCGGGCATGGTCTTATTTACATCAGGGCAGAATATCCGCTTGCCATTGAAAGATTAAAAATTGCCATTAAACAAGCCCGCGAATATGGATTACTTGGCAATGATATTCTGGGTACCGGCTTTAACTTCGATGTTGAACTGAGATATGGCGCCGGAGCTTTTGTTTGCGGCGAAGAAACAGCGCTTATCCACTCCATGGAAGGCAGCCGTGGCGAACCAACTTTAAAACCACCATTCCCATCAGTTGAGGGTTATTTAAAAAAGCCTACCAATGTAAATAATGTTGAAACCTATGCCAATATCCCTGTTATATTTAACCGCGGTGCAGCTTGGTTTGCAAGCATCGGAACTGAAAAATCAAAAGGAACCAAAGTTTTCGCTTTAGCAGGTAAAGTAAATAATGTTGGACTCATTGAAGTTCCAATGGGAATTACCTTACGTGAAGTCATATTCGAAATCGGCGGTGGTATTAAAGGCGGGAAAAAATTCAAAGCGGTACAGACAGGTGGTCCTTCAGGAGGTTGTTTAACTGAAAAACATCTTGACACCCCTATCGACTATGATAACCTTATTGCTGTTGGCTCTATGATGGGTTCGGGAGGTATGGTTGTTATGGATGAAGACGATTGTATGGTTGACGTAGCAAAATACTTCCTCGATTTTACGGTTGAAGAGTCTTGCGGAAAATGTTCTCCCTGCAGAATTGGAAACAAACGATTACACGAATTACTCGATAAACTCACCAAAGGAAAAGGTGAAAAACAAGACATTGACAGGTTAATAAATCTAAGTAATGTTATAAAAGACACCTCGCTGTGTGGGTTAGGCCAATCGTCTCCAAACCCTGTATTAGCTACAATTAGCAATTTTCGCGATGAGTACGAAGCTCATGTTTTTGACAAGAAATGTCCGGCAGGAGTTTGTAAAGATTTAATGACTTACTCTATTGTTGATGAAAACTGTGTTGGTTGTACTGCATGCGCACGTGCCTGCCCCGTAGGAGCAATCACCGGCGAAAGAAAAGAAGTTCATTTTATTGATGCTGCATTATGCATAAAATGCGGCGCCTGTATGGAAAAATGTAAGTTTAATGCAGTAATCGTTAAATAATTCTGAAAAACATGGAAAAAGTAAAACTTAATATAGATAACAAACAAGTTGAGGTAGCCAAAGGAACCACAATTTTCAAAGCTGCCAAACAAATGGGAATTGATATTCCTGTACTCTGCTATATGCACCTTGAAGACCTGGGCATAGAGCACAAACCTGGCGGATGTCGTATTTGTGTTGTTGAAGTAGAAGGAAGAAGGAACCTTGCTCCCTCCTGCTCTACCGAAGTAGCCGAAGGAATGGTTGTTAAAACACATTCGGTGCGTGTTTTAAACGCGCGTAAAACCGTTATGGAATTAATCCTTTCCGATCACCCTAAAGATTGTCTTTCTTGTGCAAAATCAGGAAAATGCGACCTGCAAAATATGGCAGTTAAACTCGGTATTCGCGATATTCCAAACCAGGATATCGCTGAAATGTCGACCTATCGTATGGACTTCTCTCCATCGCTGATACGTGACATGGATAAATGCATTATGTGCCGCAGGTGCGAAACCATGTGTAACGACTTTCAGACTGTTGGTGCACTTTCAGCCATTAACCGCGGGTTCAACTCGGTGGTTGCCCCGGCATTCGAAATGGATATTGAAGATTCTACATGTACTTATTGTGGCCAATGTGTGGCAGTTTGTCCAACAGGTGCACTAACTGAAGTAGATCACACCAATCAGTTGATCGAAGACCTTGCAAATCCCGAAAAAACCGTGATCGTACAGACAGCTCCTGCAGTACGCGCCGCTTTAGGTGAAGAATTTGACATGCCTGCCGGAACTAGTGTTACGGGCCAAATGGTAACAGCCCTTCGCGAACTGGGTTTCGATTATGTTTTCGATACCGACTTTGCGGCTGACCTTACCATCATGGAAGAAGGTACAGAGTTGCTTGACAGACTTACCAAGCATTTAAATGGTGACAAATCTGTTAAACTTCCGATATTAACATCATGTTGCCCCAGTTGGGTTAACTTTTTTGAGCAACAGTTTATTGATATGCTCGACATTCCCTCTACTGCCCGTTCTCCGCAACAAATGTTTGGTGCCATTGCAAAAACTTACTTTGCCGATAAAATCAACGTAAAAAGAGAAAACCTGGTTGTTGTTTCTATTATGCCTTGTTTGGCAAAAAAATACGAATGCCAGCGCGATGAGTTTAAGGTTGACGGTAATCCTGATGTTGATTATTCAATTACAACCAGAGAACTTGCTTCGCTGATTAAAAGAGCCAACATTAACCTGGCCATTCTTGAAAAACAAGATTTCGATGCACCTCTGGGTGAGTCAACCGGAGCCGGAGTAATTTTTGGTGTTACCGGAGGTGTTATTGAAGCTGCTACGCGTACAGCCTACGAGTTGCATACCGGCAAAGAACTTAAAAAGGTTGACTTTGAAGAATTGCGAGGACTTGGTGGAATTAGAAAAGCCACTATAGATTTTGATGGTTTACCTATAAAAATAGGTATTGCCCACGGGCTTGGAAATGCACGTAAATTACTTGAAGATATTCGTGCAGGGAAAAGCGAATTCCATGCAATTGAAATAATGGCTTGCCCCGGTGGATGTATCGGTGGTGGTGGTCAGCCATTACACCATGGCGATTCATCAGTTATTCAAAAACGTTTTGAAGCTATTTACGCCGAAGACAAAGGCAAAAAACTCCGTAAATCGCATGAAAATCCATATATTACAAAATTATACGAAGAGTTTTTGGGTAAACCAATGAGCGAGAAAGCTCACCATTTACTCCACACTCACTACGTAGATAAGAGTAAAAAAATTATTTACATGAAGTAAAACCTGTTTTGTAATATTAATTAGAAAATTTTCGGACATGTCTAGAATAAAATTTGAATTAAGAAAAGACCAGATTGATAAAATCAATGAAATATGCCAGTCGTTTAACAACGAAGCCGGCGAGCTGATAAATGTTCTTCATAAAGTACAGGGAACCTTTGGATACTTACCTGCCGAAGTTCAGGAAGTAGTTGCAAAAGGACTGAACATACCTGTTGCTAAGGTCTATGGTGTTGTAACATTCTACAGCTACTTCACTATGACTCCAAAGGGTAAACACCCCATTTCTATTTGTACAGGAACAGCTTGCTATGTAAGGGGTGCAGAGAAAGTTCTTGAAGAGTTTAAAAAAGAACTCAAAGCCGAAGTTGGAGAAACAACTCCTGATGGTAAGTTCTCGATAGCCTGCCTGCGCTGTGTAGGTGCATGTGGATTAGCACCTGTAGTAATGGTTGGAGATAAAACCTACGGAAGAGTTGCACCAGAAATGGTGAAAGATATTTTAGCTGAATACGCTGACTGATTTTGAGACTTAACAGATTTAAGGAGGTTATGATAAATTTTTCATAGCCTCTTTTTTTTATTGATAATTTCTTTTGGAATTTGGGCGTGCTAATAACAAACTTTGTTTTAGATTTCGCACAATTAGTTAAGCCTGCGTGTTCTAAAGCCGCTTAAGAAGAATACTTTATCAGCCTGCGCATGTTGTGGTGAAAATCCTTAATTATTTTTTTGTGGTAATAGGGATATATACCATCGCGCAATTTTGAATCGCTCCTGAAATAGCTTTTATGGATGACCTCTGTTTTACCATTTTCGAGTTCAATAAACTGAATTATTTGTTTTCCCTGCGATTTATTTTCGCTTATATAACTAAATTCAATTATTTTACTTTCGGGGTCAACATTAATAATCTCAAAAGCAACGGGAATATTATAAATCCCCTTTAAAAGCTTAAGGTTTAAAAAATATACCTGACCAGTATCTATCTTGGAAAAGTCTCCTTTTGTTTCGTAAGTAAATGAATTATTATATTTCGATATAAGCAGTCCAAAGTCAACCATTCGCCCACTCCATGCATAAGTTGGATTGGCTTTTTCGTAGCATTGCCAGACTTTTGAAATATCTTCGTTTACAATGAATTGCTTTACGTGTAAATTATACGATGAAGGATCGGTACGGCTAAACCAGCTTGGTTTAATGTCTTTATAAACTTCAGGTGCATCAATGTTATTATCTGAAATAAAAGTACGTACACTTTTATAAGCAATCAGATTCATTTCTATTGCAGACCCCACAGGCTGGGCAAACAGACCAATAGTTATTAAGCTGTAAAAAACAACAATACAATGCTTTATAACCTTCATTCGGGTTACAAGATTAGGTTTTTATACAATTAAAGTGCTTTAAAAATAGCGATTTGATTTTTAATGGCAGCCAGATGCATAAAAAATTATTACCTAAGTTTGATTTACCATTTAAATACTTTAAGTATGTTAAGTTCTTAAGTTGGTAAACTTAGACAACACATAAACAAAAAACTCCAACAAAAAAAGTTCTGCCGGAGTTTCAATTAATAATTAGTTACTAAAAGTTTATTCAATCGCCTGCAACAAATCCTCCTTAATATCCTCAATATGCTCAATACCAACAGATAAACGAAGCAAACCGGGTTCAACGCCGGCAGATTTTTGCTCTTCCAGAGTCATTTGTTCATGCGTAGTAGAGCTGGGGTGAATAATTAGTGTTTTACTATCGCCGATATTGGCCAGATGACTAATAAGTTTCACACTGTTAACAATTTTATCAGCAAGCTTTGTTCCTCCTTTTACTTTAAAAGTCAGCACCCCTCCGAAACCTTTTTTTAGGTATTTTTTTGCCAAAGCATTGTATTTGCTGCTTAGAAGTCCGGGATAGTTCACATATTCCACCCAATCGAGCTTTTCTAACCATTCGGCTATTGCAATGGTGTTTGAAGTAATTCTGTCCAAACGCAAAGAGAGTGTTTCAAGCCCCTGTAGCAATAAGAAGGCATTAAACGGACTTAATGCATTTCCATAATCACGCAAACCCTCTACACGGGCACGGATAATAAAAGCAATATTCCCAAAAGAACTTTCGGTACCAAATACTTCCCAGAATTTCATTCCGTGATATCCTTCCGATGGTTCTGTAAATTGTGGAAATTTGCCGTTTCCCCAATTAAAATTACCTCCATCGACAATAACTCCGCCAATACTGGTACCGTGTCCACCAATCCATTTCGTGGCCGATTCAACCACAATATTGGCTCCATGCTCTAAGGGTCGGAAAAGATAACCCGCAGCTCCAAAAGTATTATCAACTACAAGCGGTATATCATGCTTTTTAGCTACCGCGGCGATAGCTTCAAAATCAGGCACATTAAACTGTGGATTACCAATGGTTTCAATGTACAAAGCTTTGGTGTTTTCATCAATGAGTTTCTCAAAGTCTTCTGCTGCATCGCCGTCAACAAACTTAACCTGAATACCGAGGCGTTTAAACTGAACTTTAAACTGGTTATAGGTGCCACCATACAAATACGATGTTGAAACAAAATTATCGCCGGCTTCAAGAATATTTGTTAAGGCCAGGAACTGTGCCGACTGACCCGATGAAACAGCTAATGCTGCTACCCCACCCTCAAGCGCTGCCATGCGTTTTTCAAACACATCGGTTGTGGGGTTCATAATACGGGTATAAATGTTTCCAAACTCTTTCAAACCAAACAGATTGGCTGCATGCTCAGAATTATTGAACAAGTATGAAGAGGTCTGATAAATTGGAACTGCCCTGCTCAGGGTTTCATCTACCTCATGTCCTGCATGTAGTTGCAGACTTTCAAATCGAAGATTGTTTGACATATTATTTTGATTTTTATATTAGATTCGAATTAATGAATGATTGAATTAATGAATGATTGAATGATTGAATGATTGAGTGATTGAGTGATTGAGTGATATAGTAACCAAGGAAACATTTCTATATTTATTTAATTCTAAATTAGTTTATTCTGGTTTTGTTATTATTTTTTTTAAAAAATAGTTTTAATACCTTTCCTATTGCTTTTGTAGGGTTCAAAGATATGAAAAATCATGAAATAAAAAAACAAAAGCTATCGAAATAACATTTATCAAAGATTTATATTAGCCACTTAAACCGGAACGCATGAAGATAGAACACATTGCCATTTGGTGTAAGAACCTGGAAAAGATGAAAAACTTTTATACTCAGCACCTGTATGGGAAGGCAAATAATTTGTATCGTAATTCAAAGAACTTCAGTTCCTATTTTATCAGTTTCGATTCCGGATGCAGAATTGAATTAATGCAACAGGATTCAGTAAGTACCGAATCGTATCCGGAACATACAGGATATACTCACATAGCCCTGGAAGTCGGCACTAAACAGGATGTTGATAAACTGACCATAAAATTACGAAATGAAGGATTTGTGGTTGTTAGTGAATCAAGGAACACAGGTGACGGATATTATGAAAGTGTTATTCTGGATGCGGAAGGCAACCGTGTAGAACTTACTGCTACGGTTGAACCAAGAACAGAGATTGCAACAGAGTCAGATTTGGATGAAATCCTATTCCTGCAGAAATGCTCCTATATTTCCGAAGTTGAGATATACAATTATTACCCCATCCCTCCCATGAAGGAAACATTTGAGGAAATAAAAGAAGCTTTCAGAAAAAAAACCTTCCTGAAATTATGCCTTAATGGAAAAATAATTGGTTCGGTAAGAGCATATACCGATAACGAGACCTGCTACATTGGCAGGCTGATTGTCGACAGGAATCAACAAGGTAAAGGTTATGGAAAGAAACTCTTACAGGCAATCGAAGAGAAGTTTAACCAGGTAAAGAGGTATGAACTTTTTACAGGTGCTAAAAGCAAACGAAACCTTTCTCTATACACCAATGCCGGGTACAAAGCCTTTAAAACAGAGATGCAGGATATTATTGAGATTGTATATTTAGAGAAAATAGTATAACACTATAAATCCATCGTCATTCGGGCGAGGTAAGAGACCCGGGGATAACCAATCCATCGTTCATCCTCATTCGATACCTGATGCGGACTCTCCTGTCTGAAAATTAGCATCATCAGTTTGCAAACTTAGGAGATTCCCGTTTTTACGGGAATGACGGAATAATTACGTATGGTGGGGTAATGTGAAAGGATATTACCAGATTTTGCAATTACACCAAATACAGCTTTCAGGTTATTAAATCCACATTAATTCCAACTTAACTATTTCTAAATATCACTTCCTATAACCTTTTAAATATCTTAGGTTTACAAAAAATTGTTCATAAGATTAAAAATCATCTGCTCACATTCTTTGTATTTTTGCGATTGTGAAGAATTGGGCTCGTTTTATTGTTGCTTTTTGTATTGTTTCACTTTTCCAGATAGTAAGTGATTCCGGTATTTCTTATTCTCAATGTGCCGATGCAGACGGTGGCCTTTTGGTTGCTTCTGACACCAACCTTTGTAGTAATCAGGAAACAACTCTTATCTTATCTGAATACATGGGAACCATAACCTGGCAGTGGAGAAATGTGGGTGAAACTGCATGGACGGTTATTGCAGGGGCAATTGGTGATACAGTAAATGTTTCAATTTCAGGAACTGCAGATCGCGAGGTCAGGGCATACCTTGCAGGATCAGGTTGTTATGATACTTCAAATACGATAAGACTGCATTCTTCAGAGTTTGTTGAGGAACCCTCAATAGGTAATGCTACAACAACTTGTGGAGATAAGATAACGAATTTATATGCCGATTTAGCTACAAACACAAGCTACTGGAGACAAATTGCAGGTATTGGTACAACAAGTTTTTATCCTGACTCTACAGATAATGCTCCTGACAGTATTGTTGTAAGTCAAGCAGGTGAATATGTTTTTGGATGGCATATTACTGATGGTACATGTACAAAACACGAAAACGACACAGTTATTTTTTATGAACAAAATGCAGCTGATGCTGGTGAAGATATTTTTCATTGTCTTGTAACTCTTGGGGAATCATTCAATCTTAACGCGACTCCCAGCCTACCAAACACAACTGGATTATGGTCAGGTTCGGGTATAACAATCTTAGAACCAACAAATCCAAATTCTCCTGTACAAGGCAATCCTTCATCTTCAGTTTATAGTCTAACATGGACAGAAGAAAATGGCGATTGCATTGATGATGATATTGTTGAAGTTAATATTGCAAGACAACCCTTAGCTATTGCAGGTATCGATGATCAAAAATGTGCATTAATTGATACTTTAGAAGCAACGCCTAGCGCATATCCGGGAAATTGGTTATTGCTTTCAGGACCAAATTCTGTATCTTTTAATAATAGTAATAATTATAATGCCATAATTACTGCTGAAGAATATGGTGAAGACTTTGTATTTGCATGGATTTTAACTAACAGTTTCTGCTCTGACACAGACACAGTAGTAATCGATTTCTACGAACAACCAACAACCACCGCAATAGATCCCGATTATTCCTGCGGAACCAATGCACAACTAGTTGGCTTTACAAGCGCAAAATCAGGATCTGTAAGCCGTTCCTGGAATTTCTTTACCGGCGATGTTCCGGCTGACTTACAGAACATTACTGCACTAACAGATTCAACTGCTAATATAGTTATAGCAACTAATTCATACGGCAACTATACCCTGTGGTGGAAAGAAGTGAATGGGGTTTGTTCCGATAGTATAAGTGTAGACATTGACTTTTACGAACAACCTGAAGCAAACGCAGGGCCAGATACAGATAGTTGTGGCCTGGATGTTCTGCTTAATGGAAGCTCAAGTGTACAAGGTAGTGCAATTGCATGGAATAACATGTCAGGTATAAGTTATAATGATATTACAAGTCCCGGTTCTTCAGTTTCTTCTACTACCTATGGAGCCTACGAACTTATTATAACCGAAACCAATGAATCATGTACAGACCGGGATACTGTTTTAGTTAATTTTATTGAGACTCCGCAAGCAAATGCAGGACTTGATAGCAGCATATGTGGAAGCTCATATATCCTTAATCCCGTTAGAAGTATTGATGGAACTACCTTTTCGTGGGATTTTATAAATAGAGGTCCCGACTTAGAAATTGGTGAAGGTTCCCAGGAAAACCCCGAAATTACAGCCGAAGAATTTACTTTTTACGATATAATTCTGACCGAAACCAACCAAAGCCTTTGCTCCTCTGCTGATACCGTCAGAATTAGTTTCTTTGAAAACCCTTCACCAAATGCCGGCCTTAACGATTCGATATGTGGCACTGAATATATTCTGTCAGCCAACCGGAGTATTTCTGGAAGTGAAATACAGTGGTTTACAATTAGTGGCATTTCTTTTAGCAGCCAAACTGTTATAAACCCAACCGCCAGCCTGAATAACAACATCTTCGATGTATATCAATTTGTATTATCAGAAACAAATACTATTTGCAGCTTAACAGATACCATTTTCATCGAATTCGTTGAAATACCCAATGCAAATGCAGGCGATGATATTGAAGTTTGTGGTGACACATGCAGGCTTAATGCTCAACAAACCATAAACAATACAACAACATTCTGGAGTAAAATCAATACCAATGAAACAATTGCAATTGAGGATACAACCCAAAACAATTCTTTAGCTGAAGCACGCGAATTTAAAACATACCAATTAGTCTGGAACGAAATAAACCGCTTTTGCAATTCAACAGATACTCTACAGGTTAAATTTGATGAAATACCTCAACCCATTGCCGGTATCGATGACAGTATTTGCGGACCGGCCTATACTTTCAGTGCAACACAAAGCATTTCCGGTTCTTCATTATTCTGGACCGATGCAGATGAGTTTACACTTTCGGTCTTTGATGATGCCCATGCTTTGGATACCCGGGTTACCTCTTCTGTTTACGAGCAAAGAACATATATTTTAGAAGAAACCTATGAAATATGCTCATCAAATGATACCGTAAAAATCCGGTTTTTGGAAGTCCCAACAGCCAACGGAGGAATAGATGGCGATACCTGCGGTCTTAGCTATGAGCTAAATGCCATTCAGAGTTTAGAATTCTCAAAAGGCCAATGGAGCAGAATTACAGCAACCGACACCATGTTAATGGATGAAGAGTTTTCTCTAATTGTTGAAACTGCTGAGCCCGGAACCGAAAAATATATGTGGGTAGAAATGCTGGAAGGATGCTCTGACACTGCAATTGTCTCCGTAAGCTATAATTATCAGCCTGTCGCCAGAATTTTTGATGCTTCAGATGCATGTGGACTTCAACAAACTATAATAGTTGAAGAATCGGAAGCGTTTACGGGCAACTTACATGCTGTTCAATCTACTGCCGGCATAGCACCTGGCAGCGAAACCGGAAGTTACATTCTGGAAGTAAGTGATACCGGAGAATACAATTTAAACTGGTATGTTCAGACAACTGCCGGATGCAGCGATGATACAAGTTTTGCAATCCATTTTTATGCTGAACCTGAAATATTTGCCGGAAACGACTCTGCTGTTTGTAATAACACAATAAGTTTCAGTTATAACTTTTCCCTGGGAACAGGCACATGGACGGCTGATGCAGGTTTTTCAGGAGACATAGAAACATACGGCGATTCTATAGTAAGAATTGTAACAGCCAATTATAATGAATACACATACACACTTACTGCTATAAATGGTGCCTGTATTATTTCCGATAATGTAATTATTGATTTTAAAGAACCTCTGGATGCTTTTGCCGGAAACGATGACTTGATTTGTGGTCTGGAATATGCACTTTCGGCCACTGCAGAGCCAGGTAGCTGGTCGATGGTTTCCGGTACAATCATGCCTGAATTCTCTCCTGATAACCGAACCGGCAATGCGTTTATTGAGGTAAGTGAACCGGGAACATATAAACTTTTATGGACGGCTGTGGATGGACCATGTACAGATACTTCATCAATACAACTTGAGTTCGTTAAGCAACCTGTTGCAAATGCAGGAGAAGATACAACTTTAATTAATCCTGAAACTGTATCATTAGCGGCCAACACTCCTCCAGACAATGAAACCGGATTCTGGACAAACCTTGCCGGCATAGGAACAATCTCCGATGAATCGGCAGCGAACACCCGACTCGTTAATTTTGAAAAAAGTGAAGAAGGAAAACAGCATGTATTTCTTTGGACTGTAAACAGTACCATTATGGAATCATGTTCCGGCTCCGATACTATTGAAATTACAATATACGATATTATTACCCCTCAAATAATAACTCCGAACGAAGATGGCGATAACGATGTATTATACATCAAAGGCATTGAAAACCTAAGTCCTGTTGAAATTGTAATATTCAATCGCTGGGGAATTGAAGTCTATTACAGTTCAGATTATCAGAATGATTGGGACGGGACCAATAAAAACAGTGATTTTTTAGCAAACGATACGTATTTCTATATACTAACTCTTCCAGCCGGTGAGCAATTAAAGGATTATTTAATCATTAAAAGATAGTATGAGAAAAATTTTTCTGCTGCATTTTGCAATAATTATTAGCACCTGCCTGGCATATCCCCAGCTCTTTCCGCTATCTGATCAATACATTACGAATGGTTTGGCAATAAATCCGGCCTATGCGGGCAGTGAAGATGCATTAAGCTTTTATATCGGACACAGGAACCAATGGACTAAATTAAACATCAACGGGGCTCCAAAAACAAACACTGCAGCCATACATTCACCCCTCGGAAATGAACGTATAGGCTTGGGATTACTGATAATAAATGACAATATCGGAAACTACAGCAAAACAACAATCTTAGGCAATTATGCTTATATTATTGAGATGGGCGAAGGTAGAATGTCGCTGGGAATAGGCATAGGCGTATCTGTTTATAGCTTAAACTGGCAGGATTTGGATATGGCCGATGAAATCGACAATCTTATGCAACAGGCTGTTAATGAAAAAGAAAACAGTCCGAATTTTAGCGCCGGATTTTATTACCACGGAAAAGATTATTTCTACGGATTCTCTATTCCCCTTTTCTTCAGTAACTCATCTACATCAACCGGTAGTCTCGATTTCTCGAACGATATAGCTGATTACAATTACCATGCAGTAGGTGGATATACTTTTAAACTGGATTCGAAACTTAAACTTTTACCAACAGCACTGGCAAAATATTACTTAAATAATGGCTTTCAGGCTGATATAGGGGCTCAGCTTATTTACAACGATAAAATAAGTGCAGGAATTACATACCGATCAAAGAATGAGATTTCAACCTTACTGCAAATAGCCTTTACGCCGCAATTAAAACTTACTTATAATTACGATATCAGCACAGGTATTAAATTTCAAACTCTCGGTGGTTCTCATGAGATATCCTTAAAATTTATTCTTGATTTCAGATCCCGGGTTATTGGCCCAAGGTTCTTTTAATATCTCCATTTTTGAGCATATCTTCCTAATTCTCATTCCATAAAAGATACTTATATTTGTTGCCCAATCTCATTACAGATTATTAATGAATCGGCAACTGGCAGAAAAGTTTACATGTAAAACAAGTTCAATCACAGGTATGATTCTTTTATTGTACTTGTTCCTGCCTGTTCATAGCTATACTCAGAATAAAAGTTTCAGTGTCGAAAAAACCAGCTTTTCATCATCAATAGCCGAAGATTTTGCACCTGTATGGTTTAATAAAGGGTTGGTATACTGCTCAAACGCCATTAACAATGCCGTTGTGAGCATTAAAAGTGAGAATGAGAATCTGTTTAACATTCTATATGTAGAACAAAAAGATTCGTCCAGCTGGAAAAGCCCTGAAATTTTTGCTGAAGAACTGACCACCATCCTGAATGAAGGTTCAGCAACTTTTACTCCAAGCGGTAAAACCATCTATTATGCCAGGAATAACAAGATTGAAGGTAAATTAAAAGATATAAATGTTCCATCAAACAAACTGGGTATTTTCTCATCGGAATTCGAAGATGGAAAATGGGATACTGCTATAGCTTTTGAATATAACAACGATAACTTTTCGCTTGGCACACCTGCTCTTTCTGCAGATGGCAACAGGTTGTATTTCGCTTCTGACTTACCTGAAGGTTATGGAGGCACCGACATTTACTCTTGCGAACAGATAAACGGCAAATGGAGCAAGCCAAAAAACCTTGGCCCTGAAATAAATACAGCAATGAACGAATCTTACCCTTATGCCTGTCCATCTGGAAAACTTTTTTTCTCTTCGGATGGCCATAACAGCATAGGGGGTAAAGACATATTTTATTCAGTGCAAATAAACGGAAACTGGTCAAAACCTATTCGGCTCGATACTGAAATTAACTCAAAAGCAGACGATTATGCAATAATTACTGATAAAAACTTCGAAACCGGTTACTTTTCTTCAAACCGGCGAGGCAGCTCCGATATTTTCAGTTTTAAAACCATTATACCCCAGTTTGGCTATTGCGATACAGTAAAGCCCATGAAAAAGTGCTTCAGGTTTTCTGACGAAAGGTTTACGGATACCCTTCACCTTGATCATGAATGGGATTTTGGGTTTGGCATAAAAAAGGCTGGAATAACAGTTGAACAATGCTTTGAAAAACCTGGAAATTATTCTGCAGTTTTAACCATTATTCATAAAATTGCCGACAGTGTTTTTACCATGAAAACAAGGTATGATTTCACTGTCGACTTCCCGGGTTACTTAACAATTGCCTGCGATAAAGCCTCGGTTGTTAATACTTCATTTGCAATAGAAACCAATGCACTCGAAATAAACAACAAGATTGAAAAAGTATTGTGGGATTTTGGGGATCGATACCATGCTCCATTAACGAAGCTTACACACAACTTTGTAAACCCCGGCACATATTTTTTTAATTTAGGTATTATTGAAGAAGAAAATGAACTCGGATTTACACCAAAGTACTGCCTGACAAAGAAAATTATTATTTATCCAGATTACCAGCAACTTGCTGTCAATGAGTTTAATTACCAAAACCCAAACGATAATTCAAAAAAAATCATAAAGGCTTTATCTGAAGATAACAAAACTGAAATTTACCAGATTAATTGCTACCTGTTAGCTGAACTTGAATGTATGAAAAGCGACAGCATAAGCACTATGTTAAGAAATCTCAGTTCATATGCCATACGAATCGACAACACAGGCAACCTTAAAGAGGATAGTTTCCAACATCTGGGCTTTTTCATTTCACTTCTGAAAAAAAATCCAAATCTAAAACTTGAAGTAGCTGTGCATCAAGATGGTAAGGGAAGCCCAAAAAGCAATCAACAAACCACCGAGGAGGTAGCAAAAGGAATACGTACTTATTTCCTTGCAAATGGTATCGCGCCTGAAAGCATTGCTTGTAAAGCTTATGGTGATACCCGGAACTTGCATGATAAAGCCGGGAACATATCAGATGAGTTAAACAAACGAATAGAGTTTATCTTAATAAACCAACAACAATAAATTGCTCATAAATAACTGTATACAAACTTGAGTGTTTGTATAAGAGTGTTTAACTTTAACCTCTGGAATAATGGGTAAAGTGCCAAAAAAAATAATCATATTATTTCTTCTGTTTGTTTCCTGGAATGTTTATGCGCAGCCTGTACCTGCAAAAGATGAAAACATCCCTTTCCTGGTTACTTTTGGAGGTGACTCAAAATCTTCGTGGGGCGATGATGACTTCTGCCAGGTTTTCTTCTGCCTGATTCCGGAAACCTTCACAAAACCCGTATACCTGAGAATTTATGATCCCGATACAGGTGGAGAGTTTGATGAAAACAAAGGTGAATTCGATACCAAAATAAATTTTTCGGTTTATGGAGGTAAAGATTGCTGGTCGAACGAAGATGCCCAGTCTATCGATCCCACCGGAAATTATAAAAGTGGAATACTCATAGCCACAAAATCTTTCGGCAACGAAAGTAAATACGATAAAAGCTGGTACACCATGGGGCCATTTAATCCGATGGAAGGAGAATATGTTAAAAAATTCAATGCCCGAATTTTTAAAATTATTGCTGAAGGAGTATCGGGCGACGATGGCAACCTTTATCGTTATTACCTAAGTACCAGCCCATCGGAAAATAAAGAAGTAGAAGGAGGAAACCTATTCACCTACGAGTATACTTTCAGACTTGCCAATAACCAGAGCCAGGTTTCTCAGATATATCCTTTTGTTGATGATAAAACCATATCGATACAGGTTTCAAATTTCGACTGGGACAACGATGGTCTCATACGGCTTATTTCAGTAGCCAAAAACGGTGTTTTATGCGATGTTTCAAATGAAAATAACTGGATTCGACGCGAATTTCCGATTATTGAAGAAGAAAAAAACACAACAGTAGAAATACAGTTTATTAAAAATCAGAAAACACTAATAAAAAACAATAACGTAGCTATTGTTGTCAGAAATCAGTATGGCGAGACCCTCCCCTTCTTTGTTATTCCAATTGGAGGAATTCCGGTTTACTCTCCAAAAATCAAGATGGAAAGTCTAAATTAGTAGCTGGAATGTATTATATTGCTGCAAAATGTGTTTCCCATTTAACATAAAGCTTTTCATCGTTTTTTTAACCTTTACCTTCTGGCAGGTTGAAGCACAAAACGATTATATCATCTTTTCTCCTTCGGAACAAAAATTGTCTGAAGCCTATATTTATACCATTAACCAGGGAAATAACGGGTACCTGTGGATTGGAACCAGTGAAGGACTTTATAACTATAATGGTTTTACTATTAATGCATTCACTGTAAAAGATTCCCTGGCTGATGATTTCGTTACATGCAGTTATAATACATCAGACGGCATCTGGTTCGGCCACATGAATGGGAATATAAGCTTTTACAACGGCCGGTATTTCAAGCAATACAACCTGAATATTGCTGAAAAAAGCAGCATAACAAGTATTACTCAAAGTCCCGATGGAAAAGTCTGGGCAGGCACCTACCTGAGCGGCCTGATTAATTTAAGTATTCCTACCAGTAATAATGCACCTCCACTTCAGAACGAACAGATTACCATTTCGGCTCTTGAATTTCTCAGCCAGGAAAAATTTTTGGTAGGTTCGGTAGACGGATTGCGATTTTGCAGAATTACAGAGAAGGGTGCAATTGAAACGCTTAGGTATTTTACAGAAATACCAAGAATCAAAATTATTTCAATTGTTAAACAAAAAAGTGATTCAGGAATTTATGTTGCCACCTCGAATGATGGCATCTATAAGCTGATAAACCGGGATAACAGCTTTACTATTAAACAAGTACTTAAAAACAATGACACGAATGCCGAAAATATACAAACGGTTATTGAAGACAACAAAGGTGATCTCTGGTTAGGAACATTTGGCCAGGGAATATTAAAGCTGATTTATGAGAAAGAAACCGACAGTTTTAAGCTTAATAAATTCACTCAATATCAGGGCGACAATGTAAAAACCCTGTTCGAAGACAGAGATGGGAACATTTGGGCCGGCAGTTTTGGTGCCGGTATTTCAAAAATTACTTCACAGCCATTCTCCATTAAAAATTATAGCGATTTCAAATCAGAACAAAATATAAAAGCTCTTTTCATTGACAGTAAAAATAAGTGGCTGGGGACCGAAAATGCCCTAATAAAGGTTGACATAGCAAGCGATAAAGTAATTTCAGTTTATACAAATAAGCAAGGACTCCCCAATGATGAGATAACATCACTCTATTCAAATAACGAAAATCTTTTTATCGGCACCTTGCAAAGTGGTGTTTACATACTTCGGATTAGTGAGGAAAATATATTACCATATCCCATTCACGAAGGAATTCTTGAAAACAGTATTACCTCCATCACGGGTAAAGGAAATGAAATATGGATTGGAAGCAAGAAAGGAGTATGCAAACTAAACCTTGCTACAAGCCAAAAAAACTGGTATACAATTAATCAGGGGGGATTACCACACAATTCTGTAAACCATATTTTTATTGACTCAAAAAATAAAATATGGATTACAACAATCAGTAACACCATCTCTTGTGTAGAAAATAATACCCTTAAAAGAATTAACATACCTTCGAACCGGGGAATCGTGTCCCTGATGTCGGTAGTTGAGGATAAACAAGGTAAAATCTGGATTGGTTCGGCAGGCCAGGGAGTATTCCTGCTTCATGCCGATTCTGTATTAAACATATCGACAATGGAAGGCCTGTTCTCTGACTATTGTTATTCGATGCTGGGTGACAGTAATGGCTACATCTGGATAGGACACCGCGGTGGAATAAGTCGGATAAACACCAGTGATTTATCAATCAAAACAATTCAAAAATATGCACATTTAAAATCCGACTTCGAATTCTATATGAACAGCACCTCTTTAGATTCAAGAGGATTAATATGGTTCGGCACCAACAAAGGGCTGGTTTGTTACAACCCGAACCTGGAAAACAGCAGCTTAAAACCACCCATTATTAATTTCACATCATTCCTGGTAAATGGTCAGGACACTGAAATCAAAGAAGAGATTGAACTCCCGCCCGATAACTATAAACTTCAGTTTGATTTTATTGGTATAAATCTGAAGGAACCCGATCTGGTAAAATACCAGTATCGTTTAAAAGGCTTTGATAAAGACTGGTCTGATATTACCTCAAACAACTCCGTTATCTATAAAAATATAAGCGAAGGAAAATATATTTTTGAGGTTAATGCATCCAGTGGTGATGGTATTGTTACTGTTGAGTCATCAAAAGTTTCAATAAAAATAAAAACATCGCCGTGGAAAAGTTTCTGGCCCTATATCGGAATTTTTCTGGCTGTTGCAGTTGGCATTTACCTGTTAATAAAGAGAAGAGAATACAAACACCTGGTTGAAAAGAACATACTGGAGCAGAAAGTGTTGGAACGTACCCTTGAAATACAAAGGCAGAAAGACGAGCTTGAAGCGCAGCAGCATCTAATTCAAAGCAAGAACAAAGACATTACAGACAGCCTTAAATATGCCCGGAAAATTCAATCGGCAATTACTCCGCCCGAAGAATTACTTAATAAAATATTGCCCGATCATTTTATTATAAACCGCCCCAAAGATATTGTGAGCGGCGATTTTTGCTGGTATACTCAGGCCGACGATAAAATTATTGTGACCGTGGCTGATTGTACCGGCCATGGTGTTCCCGGAGCAATTATGAGCATACTCGGTATTAACTCACTTAACGAAATTATAATAAACTATGGTGTTACCGAGCCGAGCAGGATTCTTGAACTGCTAAGACTTAAAGTAATAACTTCATTAAGTCAGCACAGCAAAGAAAGTCCTTCGTTTGACGGCATAAATCTTGGCCTTTGTGTAATTGATCAAAAAAACCTGACCATTCAGTTCTCGGGTGCGATAAATAACATGGTACATATTCAGAAAAAACGCCTGAACCTTATCCGTGCCGACCGGATTCCTATCGGTGTATCTGACCATGAACATAAAACTTTTACGAATAAAGAATTTCAAGGTAAAGAGGGAGACGTTATTTACCTTTTTTCCGATGGTTTCAAAGACCAGTTTGGAGGTAATACTGACAAAAAATTCAGTAACCGGAAGTTTATAAACACTTTGTACCGCGTGCATGAATTAAGCATGGACAAGCAAAGACAAGAACTGGAGAAAATATTGGATGAATGGATGGAGGGATATGAGCAGACAGATGATATAACCGTGTTAGGATTTAAACTCTAAGCATCTCAAAATAATTCTGTCTCCTGTTTCATAAGTCACGAAAACCAAGTAACTTTAATTAAAGCAATAATTTAAACTCACATGTTAAAACCAAAATACCTCCATACAAAAATTATAGCAACCATAGGCCCTGCCTGTAGCGATAAAAAAGTATTAAGCGAAATGTTCAAAGCTGGTTTAGATGTATGCCGCTTAAATTTTTCTCATGGAAAACATGAAGATCATGTCGCAGTAATCAAAACCATACGCGAACTTAATGAAGAATTAGAAACCAATGTTGCAATTCTTGCCGATTTACAGGGGCCCAAGCTAAGAGTTGGAGAGGTGTTGAATAACGGGGTTGAATTAGTCAATGGCAGCACCCTTAAAATGGTATCTGAAGAATGTATCGGAACAGCTGAGAAAGTATACATGAGCTATGAACCCTTACCAAAAGATGTTAAGCCGGGAGAAACAATTCTGGTTGATGATGGAAAGATAAAACTGGAGGTGATATCCACGAATAACAGAGATGAAGTGGTGACTAAAGTTATCAGCGGAGGTATATTATCGTCACGTAAGGGAGTAAACCTCCCAAACACAAAAGTATCATTACCCAGTCTGACAAAAAAAGATATCGAAGATGTGAATTTTGTTTTAGAATTCGACATCGACTGGATAGCCTTATCCTTTGTTCGCACTGTAACAGATATAATTGAATTAAAAGAAATTGTTAAAAACTCGAAGAAAAACACCAAAGTTATAGCCAAAATTGAAAAACCTGAAGCAATTAAAGAGATTGATAATATTATTGAAGTAACTGACGGGATTATGATTGCCCGTGGCGACCTGGGAGTTGAGACCCCTTTTGATGAAGTACCTATGCTTCAGAAAAAAATTGTAAATAAATGTATTATCAACTCAAAACCGGTAATTATTGCCACACAAATGATGGAAAGCATGATTACCAATTTCAGGCCTACCCGGGCTGAAGCTACCGATGTAGCAAATGCAGTAATTGAAAGTGCCGATGCCCTGATGTTAAGTGGTGAAACATCTGTGGGCAATTACCCTATTGATGTTATTAAAAGTATGCAAAAAGTAATTCTTGCTACAGAAGGAAACGAGTTTACCATTAATCATGATCATAAACCCAACCCAAAACTTCCAAGTTATTTGCCTGACTCAATTTGTTACAATGCCTGCAAAATGGCCGACCTTACCAAAGCTAAAGCATTAGTTGTATTTACTATTGGAGGAGCCTCGGTATATAAGCTGGTTTCGAACAGACCAAAAGCAAACATTTATGCTTTTACACCCAACAAGCAAATTATGACCCAGCTGTCGCTATTAAGAGGTGTTCAAACATTTTATATGGAACCCGAACAACATATTAACGAAGCAATTTATCATTCAACCGAGATACTTAAAAAGTATGGATTTGTTTCAGTAAGCGATATTATTGTTTATGTTGGTGGTATTCCTATGAGACTGAGAGGCCCTATAAACACTATGAAAATAGCAATGGTTGATTAAACTTCGCTAATTCCCTGTCGGTTTTCCCCTATATATTTTTGAGGTAAAAAACCTCAATTTTAGGTATTTATACCCTTAACCCGGGTGTGATTATCAACGTATATTTGTATATATAAAGTCAGATAAGAAGACAAAAAATATTATAAGAGTTTTGATGTAGGGTTTGGTTGGATTTTAGGTAGAAAAGAGGTTGCTCAAATATATTTGTCGGCCTCTTTTTCTTTTTAAAATTTTTGCAGAAATGAGAGCAGAAAACCAAAAAATAAAAAATAGGAGAAAACCTTATAACAAAATTGCATTTAATCTCGTAGAACAAAATAGTTAGATTACACAAAAAGATTTTTTTCATAAGTTTTTTAGGGTTAGTTTAGGGTTAGTAGAAAAGGGGTTGCTTAAGTCAACCTCTTTTTTCGTTTAAGAGATTTAGATCAAACATTTTGGCTCTTCATTTCTTACTTTCTTGCAAAAAAATGGGAACAGATCTAAAATGTCGGTTTTTACGAGGTTTTAATTGAGGATTTTCACCGAAAAATTAGGTGTTTTTACATACATTCTTACCGTTCGGATGTAATAAATTTGTATTGTAAGATTTCATCTTACGTTTATAACATTTTGATGTAGGGTTTGGTTGGATTTAGGTAGAAGGCTGCTCGCTTGAGCAGCCTTCTATCATTTTAGGGTATTTATCAGATGAAGCCCAGCTTAACTTTCTTTAAAAACTTCTCCTCAAGAATAAAGCTTATACGCTTTACAACTGTTCTTCTAATTTCAAGGTCAATTTGCATGTTTGGATCCTGGTGAGCAATGTTAATTCTGGTTCCTACGATAAACCTTATCTCATCACTATCAAGTATAAGTTTCACTATTTCGTCGGCTGGGCCCCGCCCTAAATCAACATTATTTTTATAGGTAGTAAGTATTTTTTCGACTTTGCGCAGGGTTAGAATACCCTCGGTAAACAAATCTATTCCTTCAAGAAAAGATAAGGGAGGCAAATCGGGATCTGCAAAATCTTGTCCGTCCTGAACTTTAAGTTCCAGTTCCCGGGCCAGAATATCGCCGGTAGTAGCTCCCATTACAATTTTCTTTCCCTCAAATTCTTTCACAAGGTTTGCAAATTCCCTGTCCTTTACCTTTTCAAACGGCGGACCGGTTGCAATAAGTAATTCGCGAGGTTCTCTGAGATATATTACTCCGCTTGTAATATCGTCTTTTGCTGCAAAACCATCGTTCCGGAAAGCGGCATTAACCAACCTGCTGGCTAATTGACGGGCAGAAATCTGGGGTGTATTTTTCACCAAATCCAAAGCAAACCGGCCGGCATTATCCATCCCCCAACCAAAAGGAAACCTTGGCGTTCCCAAACCAGACTGGGCAATACCATCGGTGGCAAACACAATCCTGTCTCCTTTTTCACCCTTAAAATTGCACAATTTAAGTTTTTTACCACAGTTCCTTTCGCTCTCAAGCACAACATTCTTTCGCTTAAGGTCTATCACCTGTCGGTCTCTTATTAAAATACTTTCGGGATTATCGTATTCCAGAATAGTAATATTTCCTTCGTAATCAATATCAATAATTGTAAATGTAGCGTAGCTCATTTTGCGTTCACTGCACTCGGGCAGTGTATTCATTATAATCTCGGCTGTTTTCGATGGCTCACGATGCTCTTTTGTGAAATTTAATGCCATGGTAGCCGTTAAAGTAGCAAGCACACTAGCTTTTACGCCATGGCCCATTCCATCAGATAAAACAATTACAATTCGGCCTTCTTCACGAACCTTACCGGACAGGAAAACATCACCACAGATACGCTCACCTTCGTGATTCCTCTGATGATAATCAACTTCTATAAAATATTTATCAGCCATTTGCTATGTCCGGAAATTTATTTTTTCGAATCGTTATCGTAAATCTTAATTACTGAATTCAACATTTTTTCAATATCTGAGGCCCCTTCGCCGAGTAAAAATCCTATTTTCTGAACCATTTCAAGGTTTTTATCAATCACCTCAGAGACTCTTCGGGTAACCTCTGCTTTCTGTACCTCGGGAGCACGCATATCCCGAACAATACCACCAGCAATATGGTTTTCACGAATTGGAAATATAGAAAGGTTTAATAATATGTTTTCATGTCTGACATCCCGGCCGTCAATAGATTCAGAGTTTTCAATTACATAGGAAAACAAATTACAAATATCGTCGGCAAAGAATTTATTTAAATCAGCACCAATCAATCCGGGAATTACTTCATTGATTTCTTCTGCTTCTTCGCCTAATATTGTACAAAAAGTATTGTTTGCCTTAACAATTTTCATTTTATAATCGACAAAAACAATTCCAGCTCTTAATTTCTCAAGTATAGCATCGGTAAGTTCTGAAGCCTGCAATGCTGTATCATGTTCACTCAGAACTTTCTCCTCAGTTTCATGAAGTGCCTGCCTGGTGGTGGCCAGTTTTTCATTCAGTTCCATGAGGGTTTGTGTATAGTATTTGCTATTTCGAATGGCGAAGGTAGAGCACATTTCCGGAATAACTATGCCCTTTGCCATATCAACTGCAAAATCGCGACAGGTAGTATAACCACACTGACCACAATCGGTATGTCTGTCAACTCTTCCGCCTAAAACTTTAAGAGCTTCTTCAATTTTCTCCGGTTCCGGTTCATCCAGCCTTTGATCATCGGGTTGGAATTCGCGGGAATAATCCAGGCTCTGATACTTCAAAAGATTGTCATACCATTCGGCCCTGAAAAAATTACTCAACCTTTTATTTGCATATGTGGTTACAAGGTGCTCTTTAAAAAGCTTATTGCCCCTGCTTGTAATGCCCGGCCCGGAAAGAGAGTTTCCGTATGTTACATGAAGATTCCGATGAATTACTTTAACATTACTCTCAAACTCATTAATCGATTCAAACATTTCTTTCTTTCCTTCAACAGAGATCACGTTTGAAGTTAAGAGGTTTTCATCGATATCGGCGGCCTGAATAAAACCATTAATTATTGGATATAAGCTCCCTTTATAACCTATTGGATCATCAAACTCTGAAAAATCCACCAGGTTTTCGTCAATTTTCAATTCACTGAATAGCTTTCTTAATTCCGGAAAGGTTAATACCACATCTACTTTACCATCACTATTAAATTTGAGCGCTACATCTTTACTGGCAATATCTGGTCCGATGTATATAACCTTAATATTCTGACCGTATTTCATACGAACAATTTTTGCCATAGCAATCATTGGAGGGACAAACGGTGCCAGATTCCTGATAAGCTTGGGATGATATTTTTCAACGAAATTTACCACTACCGGGTCGCAGGAAGATATATAATACCTGCCTTTAAAATCGTTAAACAGACTCTGGTATTTGCTGGCAAGCACATCAACAGCAAAGGAAACCTCGTTTACATAATTAACACCAAGCGATTTAATCATCTGCACAAATTTCCGGTAATCTGTAATATCGTCGAATTCGGCAGAAATACTCGGACTTACGATAACAACTTTTTTAAGTTTCGACTTAAGAATGTGTTTAACATCGTCGATAGAACTGCGGGAATGTATTGCCCCGGGAACACAGGCATTTACACAGTCGCCACACCCGATGCAACGATTAGATTGCACCTCGGGATATGCCTTCATCTTGCTTACCTTTATGGCCTTAACCGGGCATATACGCACACAAGTGAAACAATTTGTACAAGTCGAATAATCTATTTTTATTAAAGCGTCCATCAATCTTATATCAAGTCTTTAAGTTGCTCTTCAAGTATTATCTGGATATTCTCCTTATTTACCTGCTGAAATAATCTGCCATCAATTCTGATATTAGGCCCGTTACTGCATTCTTCAAAGCAATGGTCTCCTGAAAACTCCACCTTATCTTCAAGATTCTTTCTTTGAATGTATTTTTGAACTATTGGAACAAGCTCTCTGTTTCCTCTTGAATAACAAGAGCTCCCAAGACATATCTTAATTAACCTTTTTTTAAGCATGGATTTATTTTGAAATCAAGCAAAAGATAATAAAAATAAATTATGCTTGTAATATTGTTATAAAAATAACAATTCCTCACGCAATTCTTGATCTTATTTGTTATTTTTGTCTCAAGATAAAAACAAGAATGAAAATTCTACCAGAAAAGACGATTGAGAGACTCAGTCAATACCGAAGAACATTAAATAACTTTTATGCCGATCATAATTCAAACAGAATTTTTTCGCATGAATTGGCTGCATTATTGAATATTACAGCAGTGCAGGTTAGAAGAGATATAATGTTTATTGGTTACAGCTCATCGCAAAGAAAAGGTTATAACGTACAGGAACTCATTCAGGTTATCAGCCAGATAATTGATACGCACGAACCTATCAATGTTGCTGTTGTAGGTTATGGCAACCTGGGTAAAGCTATCACAACCTATTTTGTAGGAAACCGACCTAAACTTAACCTGGTAGCAGCTTTTGACATAGACCCAAAGAAAATCGGACAGGAAACGCACAACATAAAATGCTATTCAATCGACAGGTTAAGAGAGATTCTGGTTGCAAAAGATATTACAATTGCTATTCTTACAGTACCAACACACGCTGCAAAAGACATGGCTAAGATACTGGTACAAACCGGTATCAAAGGAATATTAAACTATACCACTGTTAATCTTCATATTCCGCCAGAAATATATCTTGAAGAATATGATATGATAACATCCTTGGAAAAAGTTGCTTACTTTGTAAAAAACAAGAATCAATAACATGGCTCCAAGGTTATTAACAAGGGGATTTAAAATTTATATTCCTTAAACACCCTTCTTTTCCTGATAATAAAATTAAAAACCATACTGTGATTGTAGATGGTGGAAATGTTTTTCTGTGAACAAAACTTCTGAATCTGCTTTCTCTTTTTATGTGTTTTTCGAAGGTTTTTATAGAAATGCATATGAGCTCTGAAAACTGCTCCAAAAAAACCAAAAGATAATTTAAGCAGGTATACCATTGCTGATGCCCCATCCAGAATCAATCGGGACAATAAAACCGGGAACAGCTTTTCTGAAGGAAGATTTTTTTGCAACAGGAAAAGATTATTCCTGTAATTCAGGTACATTTTAAAAGGCGTATTAATTGGCAGTGTACCTCCTCCAACGTGAAAAACTTCTGAATCGGGCACTATTACAATTCTGTGCCCCATATGCCAAAGCCTCCAGCAAAGATCAATCTCCTCCATATGAGCAAAAAAATCGGTATCAAAGCCACCCGCTTTATGAAATAATTCTGCCCTTACGAACAAGCATGCCCCTGAAGCCCAAAAGATATCTGCAATATCGTTGTATTGATTATTATCCTCTTCGACAAAACTTAAAACCCTGCCCCTGCAAAAAGGATAACCATATTTATCGATAAATCCACCGGCAGCACCGGCATATTCAAAATGCGACTTCTTGGTATAGGATTTTATCTTTGGCATTGCAGCCGCAACATCTCTGTTATTATCGAGGAATTCTAAAACCGGCTTAATCCAGTTTTCAGGAACTTCCACATCGGAATTTAGAAGTATGTAATATTCGCTGTTGACTTGTTCAAGAGCTGCGTTGTAACCTCCTGCATATCCCGAATTCGTATCGAACTCAATCAACCTGATATCAGGATATGATTCTTTCATGAACTGAATTGATGAATCGGTGGATGAATTATCGGCAACAACTATTTCGACTCCTTCGTCCTGAGAATTCGCAATAACTGATGGTAAAAATTGCCTAAGATACTTTATCCCGTTATAGTTTAATATTACTACCGAAACTTTATTCATTCACTTCTTCTTGAGATTCAACGTGTTGTTCACGTTTGTGTTTCCAACGTTTGTGTGACCACAAATATAACCCGGGTGTTCTTCGAATCTGCGCTTCAACTAAACGCGCATATCTTTCAGTTATTTCAAAATCGTTGAGTTCATTTGGTTTATCGGTAAGCAGGTGGTATTCTAATTCATAATATCCACGCTTAACCTGCTTTACATCGATGAATACCAATGCCAGATCCAATTTTTTTGCAAGCTTCTCAGGGCCTAAAATCATGGGTGTATCCTGATTTAAAAATTTTGTCCAATAATGAATCTCCCTTTTCATAGGTCGCTGATCACCAACCAGATAGACTGCAAACAGCTCCTTGTTTTTCCTTGACTCGACCAATTCTCTGAGTGTGTTTTTCATAGCCACCACCGGGCTACCATACCTGCTACGCAAATGAATCATAAACCTGTCAAACACTTTGTTTGATAAAGGTTTATAAATACCTATTGTTCTGTATGGCAACTGAATCCAGGCACTACAGGCCCATTCCCAGTTTGCATAATGAGAACTTAAGGCAACAACATCGATACCCCTCGCATATAAATCCTCCATCAATTCGGTATTAACAGGTTTATAGCGCTTTTTCACTTCTTCCGGATCCATAATAACCAAATGAAGCGCCTCAAAAATAGAATCGCATAAATGCAAGTAGAATCTTTTGGCAATTTTTCTGATTTCTTTTTCTGATTTTTCGGGAAATGAGTTCCTAAGATTAGTGAAAACCACTTTCCTGCGATATCGAATTACATAAAAAAGCAGTTTGCTTAAACCATAAGAAAATACAAATAAGACCGATAGTGGCAGGATTGAAATCAGCCATAATGGTGAAAGCAGTATTTTATCGCGCCAGGTCAGCATTTAATTAGTTTTCATTATTTTATTAATTACGCCCTGAAATTCATTGAAGATTCCTGAATTGGAAGCAACTATTTCTTTTCCAAACAGATAATTATCACCACCTGCAAAATCGCTGATTTTTCCACCGGCAGCCTCAACAAGAAAAGCTCCTGCTGCAACATCCCAGGGATTTAAATTATATTCGTAAAAACCATCGTAGCGACCACATGCAACATAGGCTAAATCGGCAGCTGCAGAACCTAACCTACGAACACCATGTGAATTATGAAAAAAGTAATCCATTGTTTCCATGAAGGCTTCCATTCTTCCAAAATCGGTATAGGGAAAACCTGTTGCTAACAAAGAATCTTTCAATAAATTATTTTCCGACACTTTAATCTGTTTTCCGTTAAGAAAAGCAGGACTACCCTCCCAGGCATAAAAACATTCGTCGGCTGTTAATTCGTAAATAACTCCGGCAATTACTTTATTATTATGCTGTAACCCAATGCTAATACAAAAAGGGGGAGCTCCATGAATAAAATTTGTAGTTCCGTCAATTGGATCAATAATCCATTTGTATTCTTCTTTTCCCTCTAAAGTTGTCCCTTCTTCTGCAATAAAACCCGAACCCGGTAAAATTTCCGACAGCCCTTTAATTAAGTCCTTTTCGGATGCTTTATCAACATGAGTAACAAAATCGTTTTTGCCTTTTGTTTCAACCCTGGGGCCACCAAATTTTGCCCTTTCGGCTAAAATCATCGCCCCCACTTCTTTCGAAAGTTCAACGGTGTTAAGAATAGTCTGTTCTAAATTCATCTCTTTTTATTCTGCCAACAAAAATATAACTTTCAACTTATGGCACATAATCAGCGATGATTTAATTTATCCTTATAATAATCGTAAAGCTTATACTGACTGCGGACAGACACTTTTGAATTGTTTACAACATAATCGTTATTCTGCTCAACATCAATTATTCGGGCCTTGGTATTATCTTTTTGTTGAATTTCCATCAGATCTCTGATTTCCTGCTGAATATTTTTATCATATATGGGGCAGGCAATCTCAATGCGCCTGTCAAGATTCCTGGTCATCCAGTCGGCTGAAGATATATAAAATAATTCATCGCCATTATTACAGAATATCATTATTCTCGAATGTTCAAGAAATCTGTCAACAATGCTAATGGCCTCAATATTTTCACTCATACCAGGTACACCGGGAACCAGGGAACATACCCCACGGATATTAAGCGTGATTTTCACTCCGGCATTATTGGCAGCATACAGTTTGTTAATGATATTCCTGTCGACCAGGTTATTAATCTTCAGAATGATGTAAGCTTTCTTCCCGGCTTTTGCATTTTTAATTTCATTGTCGATAAGTTTATAGAACCGACGTCGCATATAAAGAGGCGACGCAACAAGGTGTTTATATGTTTGATTTCTGTATGTATGTTCGAAGAATTCAAAAACCCTTTTCACTTCGTTTGTTAGTCTTGAATCGCTGGTAAACAGAATTAAGTCGGAGTAAACTTCGGCATTTCCTTCGTGGAAATTACCCGTACTGATACAGGCATAGTTTTTTCTGGCATAGCCCTCAACCCTAACAATACTAAGTAATTTAGCATGAACCTTCAGGTTGGGTATTCCGAAATAAATTGTTGCGCCAACCTCTTCGAGCTTTCTCGACCAATAAATATTTGCTTCTTCGTCAAACCTGGCTTGTAATTCGATTACCACATTTACTTTTTTACCGTTTCTGCAGGCATTCATCAAGGCATTAATAACTTTTGAGTTTCGGGCAACACGGTAAATGGTTATCGATATTTCTTTAACATTAGGATCGATTGAAGCTTCCTGCAAAAGAGAAATAAAAACATTAAAATCCTGGTAAGGAACATGAACCATAAAATCTTTCTGCTTCATTACGGCAAAGATGCTTTTATGTCCAATAATAGCCGGATGTGGCACTGGAGGCATCTGACTAAACTGCAATTCGCTTCCCCCTATACTCGGAAAACTCATAAAATCCTTAAAGTTATGATATCTTCCTCCGGGTATAAGGTTGTTTTCATCATCGAGACCAACACGATCAATAATAAAATCTAAAAGATCTTTTGCAATACTGTTATCGTAAACAAACCTTACAGGTTGTCCTGTTTTTCGTCCTAATACTCCTTTCGACATTTTTTCCAGAAAGCTTTGCGAAACATCATTATCTAAATCCAGCTCTGCATCGCGGGTCATCTTCACTGTCCAGGCTTCGAAAGTGTCAAAATTGAATATGGAGAAAATATCTTCAAGTGAGAACCTGATTGTATCTTCAAGAAGTATAATAAACTTGCGTGGTTCATCGGAAGGCAATTCTATAAAACGAGGCAGGTTTTCAGTTGGAATTTCAATGAGCGCGAATTCATCTTTTACCTTTTTTGCAGTACTGGAAAGTTTTATTCCCAGATAAATCGATCTGTCTTTGAGATAGGGAAATTCGTCGATGTTATGAAGCATTATCGGAGTAAGCACCGGCATTACATTTTCCCTGAAATATTTTTTCAGGAAAATTTCCTGCCCGGGATTCAGCTCTTTCTCATTTATTATAAAAATACTGTGCTTCTCAAGCTCGCCAACAATCTTATGAAAGGCCGTTTCAAACTTATTCTGAAGGTTAATTACCTTGCGCTGAATTTTGCCCATAAGAACATGAGGTTTGATTCCCTCAACCCTTCGCTTGCCATATTGAACATCAATCATGCGTTTAATGGTAGCTACGCGTACCTTAAAAAATTCATCAAGATTGTTGGAAAAAATACCAAGAAAACGAATACGCTCAATGAGTGGTACCATGGGATCGATAGACTCCTGCAAAACCCTGTGATTAA
Organism: Bacteroidales bacterium; assembly: GCA_016938235.1. GTDB lineage: Bacteria > Bacteroidota > Bacteroidia > Bacteroidales > UBA10428 > UBA10428. The sequence continues at coordinate 58,395 of JAFGVA010000109.1, forward strand.
ATGACAACCAACTTAATTCGCGATTTATTATTCTTTGTTTTCTTGACATAAACTGATACGGTTTTTAAACCTTCTCTTTATACCAGGTTTTCGTTTTTTGGAGAATCTATTTTGAATTCTTTGATATTTTCATGAGAAACAGAGCTCCAATCAGAAGTTTCAAACTTTAAATAGGCAACACCACAGGATATAAGTTCAAGATAGGAACTTCCTGATAATACGGTTGCAAGTTCGGAAAAGTCAGGGTTATGTCCAAAAATCATTAGTACTTTAATGCTATTGGTCTGTTCGGCCAGTAATTTTTTAATAACTCCTACACCACTTCCGTAAAGTCGTTCATCTATTTTAAGTTTAGAATACTTATCTTCCAGAACTCTCATAAAAATATCGGCTGTATGAAGAGCCCTGATTGCCGGAGAACTAATCATCAGATCCGGAATCTTCCTTTCGATTTTTATTCGTCGGGCCATCTCGTATGCATCACGAATGCCTTTTAATTTTAAAGGCCTATCAATGTCAGAAATGTTTTCGTAATCCCAGGATGACTTTGCATGACGTACAATGAATAATTCTTTAAAAGACGACATAGATTTTATATTTTTTTAAAGCAGGTTACTTGCTAATTCAGCCAGGTAACTTCGTTCACCTTTTACAAGGTTTACATGAGCAAAAATATCCTGACCAAGCATTTTATCTGTAAGATACGATAATCCGTTTGATTTTAAATCAAGATAGGGTGTATCTATCTGCTCAATATCTCCGGTGAACACCATTTTTGTGCCCTCACCTGCCCTGGTTATTATCGTTTTTATTTCGTGTGGAGTTAAGTTCTGAGCTTCATCGACAATAAAAAATGCATTCGACAAACTTCTGCCCCTGATATATGCTAAAGGCGTAATAATTAGTTTTTCCTCCTTCTGCATTTCTTCAATTTTCTGATAATCTTTACTTGTTGATTTAAACTTATTTTTAATCACATCAAGGTTATCAAAAAGAGGCTGCATATAAGGGCCAATCTTTTCTTTTACATCTCCTGGCAAAAATCCTATGTCCCTGTTGCTTAAGGGAACAATAGGTCTTGCCAGAAAAATCTGTGCGTACTTTTGCCTTTGTTCAATAGCTGCTGCCAATGCCAGTAAAGTTTTACCTGTACCTGCTTTGCCAGTTATTGTTACAAGTTGAATTTCATCGCGCATCAAAGAGTCAACAGCAAAGGTTTGTTCAGCATTTCGGGGGTCAATTCCATAAATCTTTTGTTTAAGCACCCTCATGAAAACATGCTGAAATGGATTGTAGTACACAATGGCACTCGACCTGCTGCCTTTAAGAATATAGTACTGATTGGGTTTTGGTAAAATATTCAGTTTGACCGAATCAATGGGAACACCCTCAACCTCCTCATATACCTGGGTAATCAGGTTATCGTCAACGTTATCAACCTGACTTATACCTTTATAAAATTCATCAATATTCTGAACCTTGTCACTTTCATAGTCAGCCGACATTACGCCTATCGACTTAGCTTTCATTCGAAGGTTGATGTCCTTAGTAACCAGCGTAACACTTTTATCCTTATTTTTTAAAGTTATATACTCTGCGATGGCCAGAATTCTGTGATCCGGAGTGTTTTCGGGGAATGATGCCTGTATTTGCGCAGAAAATGGTTTTCCTGTCTCAATACTTAATTTACCTAATTTTTCGCCTAGTTTAACACCACCGCTGAACAGATTATCTCCTGAAATTTTATCCAACTCACGGGTAAATTCTCGCGCATGGAAATTGATTAAATCATTTCCTTTTTTAAATTTGTCAAGCTCTTCAAGAACAGTAATAGGAATAACTATGTCGTTTTCCTCAAAATTATAAATGCTCAAAAAATCGTGTAGTAAAACATTGGTGTCAATCACAAATATTTTTTTCTTCTTCTTCGCCATACTCATTCAATTTTATTTTTCTGTCTGTCAATATATTGTCAAATCACCGACTAATAATATTTGCACAGGAATTAAATATAGGAATTTTATTTGTTTTAATTTTGTTGCCCTATTAACAATATGAACAGTTTTGTATGGAATTATTTGAAGCATTATTCAGTCGCAGAAGTATAAGAAAATATTTAGAAAAAGAAATTGCTGACTCTCAGATTGAACAAATAATTGAGGCCGGTATGTTTGCACCTTCGGCAGTAAACAAACAACCCTGGCATTTTATTGTTTTTCGGAATTCTGAAACAATAAAATCGATTATAGAAGTTCACCCCAATGCAGGAATGTTGGTAGGCGCATCGGCTGGTATTCTAATTTGTTTTGATAAGCAACTTGAACATGACCATGGATATGGACCAATTGATTGTTCCGCAGCAACACAAAATATGTTATTGGCTGCTCATGGCTTGGGAATTGGCTCTTGCTGGGTTGGTATTTATCCCAGGGAAAACCGGATTGAAGCTTTACACAAATTATTTAACCTGCCTGAACATGTTATTCCATTTGCTGTTATATCACTTGGATATTCTGAACTTGTAAAAAGCAAACCTGACAGATTTAAAAAAGACAGAATACACTACGAAAAATGGTAAGTGCAAAAAAATGAGCTGATTTGCAACAGGAGGCAAGTAAATTTCAAATGACATACGAAGAAACATTAAACTATATGTATGAGTCGCTGCCTATGTATCAGCGCATTGGAGGTGCTGCATACAAAGCCGATCTTGAGAATGCTTATGAATTGGATAAGCTTTCGGGAACACCTCATAAATCCTTTAAAACAATACATATTGCCGGTACAAACGGGAAAGGCTCTGTAAGCCATATGCTGGCTTCTGTATTTCAACATGCAGGATACAAAACAGGCTTATATACATCGCCACACCTGCTCGATTTTCGCGAAAGAATTAAAGTTGACGGAATTCCTGTTTCTAAGGAATACGTTATTAAATACATTCAACGAAACCAGTGTTTTTATGAATTTATAAAACCTTCTTTTTTTGAAATGACAGTCTTTATGGCATTCAGTTATTTTAAAACTCAAAAAGTAGATATTGCCATCATAGAAACCGGACTTGGAGGGAGACTTGACACCACCAATATAATTTCGCCCATAGCATCAGTAATTACAAACATTGCCCATGACCATATGCAATTTCTTGGCAAAGAATTGAAGCATATTGCAAAGGAAAAAGCCGGAATAATTAAACCGGGAATACCTGCTGTTATTGGCGAAACCGATGATATATCTTCCAGAGTGTTTGGCTCAAGGGCTTGTCTGATGGAATCTCCTGTTTATTTTGCCGACCAGGAGATTAAGTACGAGTATTCGCTCCGATCGGTTCATGATACTGTTTCTCACAGATTTTCTGTGAATGGTTCTTCGGTTGATTATGAAACTGACTTACTGGGTGCCTACCAATATAAAAACATAAGAACCTGTATAAAAGCCCTGGAAGTTACCAAAAACCTTATCCCTGTTACTGAAAATGATATAATTGAAGGACTAAAACAGGTTCGAACAACTACCGGTTTAATGGGCAGGTGGCAGGAAATGGCCTATAATCCTTTGGTGGTATGCGATATTGCTCACAATGAAGCTGGAATTCGTGAAATTGTAAATCAGCTAGAAAACTCTGCATACAAGAAACTTCATATGATTCTGGGTTTTGTGAATGATAAAGAAATCGGCAAAATACTTGAAATTCTGCCTAAAGATGCTAAATACTATTTTACCAGGGCTGATATTCCCCGTTCTGCTGATCCTTCAATGGTGGCTGACCTGGCATCGAAATGCAAACTTATTGGAAATATTTATAACGATGTGGGCTCTGCCTATCATAATGCAATACAGTCTGCTGATGCTGAAGACCTCATATATATTGGTGGCAGCACCTTTATTGTAGCTGATTATTTAGCCCTTGAAAAAAAATAAAAAAAGTTTTGTAATTCTAAAAAACACATCTATATTTGCACCGCCTTTAACACAAAGGCGCATATTTTAGGGCGATTAGCTCAGTTGGTTCAGAGCACTTGGTTTACACCCAAGGGGTCGGGGGTTCGACTCCCTCATCGCCCACAAAGAAGGATGTCAGATTTGGCATCCTTTTTTTATTTCAATAAATCCCATATATTTCCACCGATTTCTAATAAAAAAACATTATGATGAAAATACTATATAGTTTTCTTATTTTACTGTTGGTTCAAGCCAATGGATTAACTCAAAGTCAAGACAAAAAGATAAAAATTTCTGATGATTTAGAATTAATTCAAATCTCTGATGATGCATATATTCATGTATCTTATACAATCTCTCCGAAATGGGGACGCATTGGCGCTAATGGATTGTTGCTAATCGATAACAAGCAAGCCTTTCTTTTTGATTCGCCCTGGTCAGATAAACAAACAGAAGAACTGATTTCATGGGCAGAAGATTCAATGAATATTGAAATAGTTGGTTTTATACCTAACCATTGGCATGAAGACTGTATGGGTGGATTAAAGTATATTCAGGAAAAGGGTATAAATTCATATGCAAACCAGATGACTATTGAAATTGCCAAAACAAACGACTTGCCTGTTCCCGAAAATGAGTTTAAAGATTCCTTAGAATTAAAACTTGGAGAAAAACTAATCAAATGTTATTATTTTGGTGCAGCTCACTCAATGGATAATATTGTAGTCTGGATACCCTCTGAACAGATTTTGTTCCCTGCATGTATGGTTAAGGATATGTATGCTAATAATCTGGGAAACACAGCCGATGGAGACCTGAATTCATACCCAACGACTATAACAAAAGTGATGAATAAATTTCCAACAGCAAAGATTGTGATACCCGGACATGGTGCATATGGAGGAAAAGAGTTACTTGAACATACATTGAAATTAACCAAAAAGTAATGGATAGTTATCGCTGCAAAAAACTTAAATTATATGAACCGAATATTTATTACTGTTTTGTTTTTGGGTCTGGCAATCTCTGCTAACTCGCAAAAAAACCGGATTACCTATAATAATCAGGATTTATTTCTGAATGGAGCCAATCTTGCCTGGATAGATTTTGCCAATGATATTGGCACAGAAAATGTGAATTTTGAACGATTTGGAAAAGTGTTCAAAGAAATACACGATTTTGGAGGTAACAGTGTACGATTGTGGTTACATACCAATGGAACCAAAACACCTGAATTTAGTAACGATACAGTAATTGGCCCGGGAACCGGTGCTATTGATGATTTAAAACAAATCCTGGATACTGCTTGTAAATACGACCTCGGTTTAATTCTTTGTTTATGGTCGTTTGATATGCTTAAGGAAGACCTTGCAGCAACTTTTCTTATACAAAACCGAAAGATACTTGAAGAAGAAGATGCTTTAAACAGTTACATTGAATATGCATTAAAACCTATGGTTGATTCAACAAAAAACCATCCGGGAATAATTGCCTGGGAAGTATTTAACGAACCGGAAGGCATGATTCCGGACGCCTTCTGGGGTGGCTGGAGTGGAGTTGGCCATGTTGCCCGTGCCAATGTTCAGCGGGTAATAAATCGTGTTGCAGGAGCCATACACAGAATAGACACCAGTTTACAGGTAACAAGTGGTGCTCACAACATGCACTCTCTGACCGATAAAGCAGATGGTGGAGAACAGGGAGATGGAAATTTTTATTCCGACTCAGCACTTTACTTTATTGGTGGAGATACTCTGGGCTACCTTGATTTTTACCAGGTGCATCATTACAATTTCCCTTTAAATCCTTTTAATCATAACTGTGAATACTGGGATTTAGATAAGCCCCTTCTCATAGGAGAATTCCATCCTGGAGATGATGATCTGGGAGATTTCAGTAATTACGAAACCCTTATCGATAGCGGTTATGCAGGTGCTTTGGGATGGATGTGGCTTGATTCTTACGGCAATGCTATTAAAGATGAAGTTCAATATCTTTTTTTAAACAGAACTTCTGATGTTGACATAGATAACAATATAGGAGATGCCCCGGCTGTTGAATTTTCCGGACCTGACGATGGTTCCGGCTTAGATTCGGGAACCGATGTAAATTTTTCTGCTGAAGCTGAAGATACAGATGGAACAATCGAAAAAATTGAGTTTATATTGTACCGAGAATTGATTGCTGACAGTGTTTTATATACTGACGAAGAAGCTCCCTATGCCTACACCTGGTCGCCGGATGACGGAATATACAAGGTTTATGCAAAAGTTACAGATAATGATGGATATTCGAAAGAAAGCGACAGAATTATCTTTACTGTAGGTACTCCCCCACGCTACCGCTACGAAGCTGAAGAAGCCCAATTAACAGGTGATGCAACGGCTAAAACCCATGCAGAAGCCAGCAATGGACTATATGTTGACTACACCAGCTCAGGCACTATTACCTGGACTATCCCAAATTGCCCTGCTACAGGTTCTTACGAAATGATTATTGGATTTGGCGTTTTCTATGGTGATAAAAACAACTTCATTGTAATAAATGGTAATACTGAAAATCGGATAGATTATAAATTTACCGGCTCATCTGCCGAATGGCAGCGCGATACACTATCAATTGAATTGCTTGAAGGTAAAAACACCATTTCTATTGAATATTCCTGGGGCTGGATGCAATTTGACTTTATTGAGTTCCCATTTAAAAGATTAGCTTCTGCAACAAGTATTTCTGTTTCTACCGAATCTGGAAATAATTTCATAGACGCCGACAATGGTACTTTGCAAATGATTGTCACCATTGAACCAGAAGAAGCTTCGTATTACCCGGTTAAGTGGTCTGTTAGCAATAACAGCCTTGCTTCTATTGACGAAAATGGTGTACTTACAGGAACGAAGAATGGAACTGTAACAGTTACCGCTACAACCACTGATGGTTCTGATTTATCTGAAGAAATGGATATAACGATCTCAAACCAAATATCAGGTATAGAAGACAATTTATATGCTGTAAAGTTATATCCCAGTCCGGTAGTAGATGTTTTACATTGTAAATTTGAGTCTGAAATTGAACGAATTGAAATATACAGCATACAAGGGATTCGTTTGTATACATACCTGGTTAACAGCGCTTTTGGAGCTATTGACGTATCAAATTACAAAGAAGGTATTTATTATCTGCATGTAAAATTTTCTGATAACACAGATAGGGTAAGCTTATTTGTGAAAACAGTAAAATAGCATATAAAATTCGATAAAAACTTTGTTTCAGTTTTTGGTAGAAGCCAACTATTTCCTGTTTTATTCTTGCAAACATTTTTGTATCTTAAAGTATAGAATCTAAAAGAGCATGATTTTTAAATATCATGAAATAAAAATTTGGATATTCTTTGCACTTTTTGTGACAGGAATAAGTTCACTATCTGCTCAGGAGAAAGAAATTTTCAATCTTTCACTGGAAGAATTAATGAATGTTCAGGTTGTTTCTTCAAGTAAGGCAACTGAAAAAGCAACAGATATACCTGCAAGTGTTGTTGTTATAACACGTGAAGAAATAAAAGATCTCGGATACCATAATTTAACCGATATATTAAGCAGTGTTACAGGCTTATATTTGGTTGAACAGTATAACTGGAGCGGAATGAAAGGCTTCGGGGTTAGGGGTTATTTTACCGAAGGTTCATTCACGAACATGGTTATTATGGTTGATGGATCGCCGGTGCTCAGAGAAGGATACAACAATCAATACATCATGCCGAGAGCTAATGTACCCGTTGAAGCCATTGATCGAATAGAGATTATCAGAGGACCGATGTCAGTTATTTATGGTGAAAATGCTTTTTTCGGAGCTATAAATATTATAACTCTGGAAGATAAGAAAACTTCAACCGACAATATTGTATCGATGAAATTTGGCTCAAATTCAACGAGACAACTGTTTATAAGAACCGAACATCTGAGCAATGATTTTCATGCGGCTTTTAATGTTTCGGCAAGGCATACCGAGGGGTTAAATATTCCCTACACAAAAATGACAAGCAATTTAATTGACACTGCAACAAATTTAACAAAACTGCAATTGTCAGGTTTAAACAATAATTCTACTACAGCGGGGCAGTTAGGAGAAAAAACAGTCTACTCTAACTTTATAGGCAGTTACAAAGGAATAAGTTATACAATAAATCATTCTTATACCAATAAGGGCTTTTTATGGGAAACTCCTTCACATAACCCTGACGGCAATAAACTGGAAATTACAGGAACCAATATATTTCTTCAGTACAGCAAATCAGTAACAAAATCTCTTGAGCTTAAGGCAAAAGCTGATTATGCTGATTATAATTCCATTTCGAGATATAAACTATATAACGACGACTTTTTTGGTTACTCACATATATATTCTTCTATATTGAATTTTAACATTGACCTGATATATATATTAAAAGATAAACTCCAGATTCAGGGAGGAACTTTGTTTGATGCTATGACAAATGCCGGAGACGATGTTGATATACCCTCATTCAAAAATGTTGGAAATAGTTCATTCAGGCTGAAAGAGGGTGATGCTATCAGGAAATTCCAGACTTATACCCAATTACGATATACTCCAATAGAAAATGTAAATTTTATTGCCGGTATTCGTGCATTTAAATTTAGCGACTATACCTACCAAAGACTTGTGAATATGGGAGAACCTGACTTTCGTTCATTAGAAAAAACATATTCCGATAATGATATCTACATCACTTACAGGCTTGCAATGCTCTATAAAATGAATGAAGATCATATTTTCAAATTATTATACGGAACAGCTATTGCCTCTCCAAATATAAGGCACAATACCACTAACCTGAATTCAATCCTTAATGACCCGAATGTCGATTTAAACAGAATACCCCAGATAGCACCTTCTTCTATAATTACTTATGAAATTCAGTATACCGGTTTGTTAAGTAAAAAAGTAATGGTAAACTTTTCAGGGTTTTTAAATGAACTCGACAATTTAATTGAAACCAAGGGGTTCTCGGTTGCTGACACTAATTATGCCATTATTTCCCAAAATTCGGGAAAGCTCAAAACCACCGGAATTGAAGGCGCATTAAAGTTAAGGCCCGGTAAGAATTTGGAATTTAATGTAAGTGCTTCGTATCAGCTTACAAAAAATCAGAATGAAGGTTATGAAGATATAGAAGTTGGTTATACACCAAGAATTCTCGCATATTTTAGTCTGACTAATCACTTTCATTACAAAACAACTGCTTCATTATATGGATATTATGTTGATGAAATGCAGGCGGCCTGGAATGACTCGCCAACTGGTGGTTACAGAAATAGCATTAAAACACCATCGTACTTTGTATTAAATGCAAGCCTGCGTGTTAATGACATTAAGAACACCGGGATTTATTCTGCTTTACACGCATTTAATTTATTCAACAACGAGATTATGTACCCAACTGATTCTATGAATGAATGGGCAGATTTGGGTATTTCCGGTATGCCCAGAATGATTTTCATTAGTCTGGGTCTCAAATTCTAATTACTCGCTTATTAACAGCATCCTGTTTACAATTTACAAATAAATACTCCCAAGGGAGTCTTTGTATAATTCGTGATATTAAACTTAATTGTAACTTTACTATTCGCTTGTTCCAACCAAATGATGATATTGCACTCTGGCAGTTAGGCACAGTATAAATGAATTAATTTGCCAGCATGTTTTTTTCTATTCAAAACAACTTTATGTGTTTTCTAAGCATTAACACTTTTTAACTATCCGTTTTTTAATTTTTTATTGAACTGTTTTTTATTACGAAAATTGTCGTATATATTTGTACGATAAAAGTCGTAGATTATGAAAAACAAAAAAAATACCCCGACAACTGCAGAGCTTGAAATTCTTAATGTTTTATGGGAAGATGAGCCACGCTCAGTAAAAGAAATACATAAGGAACTCTCTAAAGTAAAGAATGTTGGATACACCACAACTCTTAAAATCATGCAAAACATGACAGCCAAAGGGATGTTAGACAGAAAGCCTGAAGGTAAATGCCACTTGTATTTTACAAATATTCCTAAAACCGATACTCAACAAAACCTTATAAACAGACTTGTTGACAGTGCATTTGGCGGCTCTGCCTCCAGCCTGGTTATGCAATTGCTTGGAAACAAAAAGACCTCTGAAAAAGAACTAAATGAAATCAAGCGAATCATTGAAGAAATTGAGAAAAACCAATAACCATGAACAGTATCTGTAATTTGTTTTCTGAAGAAATTATTGAGGCAATAGGCTGGACCCTTTTTCATTCGCTATGGCAAGGTGCTCTTATTGCCATTCTCCTCATCAGTATTTTGTTTGTGTTTCAAAAAACCTCGGCAAATACAAGATACGCACTTGCTTTTGCTGCCTTGTTTTCTGCATTATTATGGGCTTCGGGCACTTTTTATTCTTCCTATAAGTATGCGAAAGAAAAACAGCAGATAAAACAAGCTATCCTACAGTCTCCGAAGCAAATAACCCGAATTTTTAATGAAACCTTGTCGAACCAGAGCTTACAAACCGACGGAAAATCAAAAACCGGAATTAAAAAGATTGAGTTTCGGGCATTTATGCAGCGCAATTTTCCTCTCGTTTTTATTCTTTGGCTGGCAGGAGTTTTTGTGTTTTTTTTAAGAATGTCTGGCGGCATGTTGCAAATTCATAAGCTCAGAAAAACACAAACAATGTCGGTAGACTCCTTTTGGCTGCAAAAAGTGAATAATTACTGCAACAAAATTGGTATAAACAAAAAAATTGAGGCTTTACAATCTTCGTTAGCTAAAGCACCAATGGTCATCGGACATATTAAGCCTGTTATTTTATTCCCGGTATCAATTTTTACCGGACTTTCAGTAAATGAAATCGAAGCAGTAATAGCACATGAACTGGCACACATTAAACGCCACGATTACCTTTTGAATATTATTCAGTCGATGATTGAAATCATATTCTTTTTCCATCCGGGAATATGGCTGATTTCAAGAATAATAAGAGATGAACGCGAACATAGCTGCGATGATCTGGCTGTTCGGCTGACAGGCGATAAGCTAACATATATGAAAGCCTTAGCAAGTTCAGAGGAGCTTATTCTAAAAAACAAATACTATTACTCTGTTGCTTTCCCCGGCAAGGAGGGTTCACTATTACACAGAATAAAAAGGATTAATAATATAAACACCATGAAAAAAAATGTAACCGAAGGATTTTTAGCAGCGTCAATTATTTTTATCAGTCTCATTTTACTGTCCTTTACGTTTGACAGTCAAAATCTTAAAAGATATGCCCCCGAAACACAAGAGTTTCCCGATCCTTCAAATAAAACAACAGTATCAGTATCAACATCTTCAAAGAAAGAAGTAAAACCTAATCATCGGATAATTCAAAGAGTTATCCATGAAAAAGATGATTCCGTGAAAGTTAAGGTCATAAAAATAAGTGAGTCGTCTGACAGTCTTTCGGAAGAAATGGAGAAAATTATTGAGATTGCCTTGTCGGATAATAGCGACGATATAGCACAAATCGTGATTCGAAGTCTTGATTCGGTATGGACAAGTCTGAATGTTTCTGCAATTGTAAATGAAGCTATGCGTCAGACAGATTCAGCACTGAAACAAATAAATATTGATTTAATTGTTCAGGAATCAATGGAGGCTGCTAAAGAGGATATGAAAAAAGCAAAAGTTGAGATGCAGAAAGCCAAAAAAGAAATGGAAGCTCATAAAGATATAATGAAACAAGTTACAGTTACCCTGGATTCAATAAATATTGACTCTATTGTAAACTCAGCCATGAAAAACATTGAAATAAATATTGATGGAGATGAACTGAACAGAATCATAAATCTAAGCATTTCAGCAACTCAGGATGCTCTAAAGGATATTGATATTGAAGCCATTATTGAAGAAGCTATGAATTTTGAAAATGATTTTCAATATGAATACAATTACGATTCCACGAAAGTGCATAAAAAGGTAATACGAAAAGAAATAATGGATGAAGAAACCGGTAAAAAGTCAATAGAACTCGAAGAAAAACTTATAGAATTAGAAGGAGAAGAATAAAAAATATATTTCGGCACATAGAAAAAGGAAGTCAGGTTAAGTACCGCCTGACTTTTTTGTTATTCATCGATGAACCTTTATCTGAATTACAAAACACACCCCGGACTGAGTTTATTATTGAATATGATTGAGTGCAAAAACATAGGTTCCAAGCGCGATAGCTATGCTTGCCCCTATCCTGCTTGTTGCAACAGCCAGTCGGGCTTTAGGGTCGTAAATTACAGTTTTATTAGTTTCTTAAACCATCAGTTCTTTTGAGTAAGCTTTCCGGAAAGCAGCTTTTTCCATTTGATTATCATAATTATATACTTCCTGCACCAGTCTGGAAATGCGCCTTTTATGAATATCAGAAAAAAAAAATGATTTCGTATCTCATTAAAAAGATCCGGCATATCCAGACAGCCAGCCCCTGTTAAACCACCTCCAATAACTATTATACCATCGATTACAATTCCACGATTTCACAAAAAAACAGGAAAAACAAGTGCCTTTATAATAACAAAACCGATATATCAGTACTGTTTTTTTATATAACTTGTATTTAAATTTATATCTTTAAGTGGCACACTACCGGTAATCTATGAAACCAAAAATATTATATGTAGATGATGAGATAATTAACCTTGAACTTTTCAAAATTAATTTTGAAGAGGATTACCAGGTTATTACTGCTGAATCTGGCTTTGAAGCCTTGAAAATTGTAGAGAAATCATCAGACCTTTCTATTATTATTTCCGACTTAAAAATGCCTGGTATGAATGGCTTGGAATTTATATCGAAAGCAAAAGAGCACGACCCGATGTATATCTGCATAATGCTAACTGCATTTGCTGAGTCAGACATAATGATGAAGGCCATTAATGAAGAATTAATCTATCGTTATCTTCTTAAACCCTGGAACAGAGAAGAACTTCATAAAATTATCCAAGTTGCTTTTAAGAAATATGAGAGCCTGAAAAATTAAACTATAATTCTGTTTTATTTTCGGCAGGCAGTCTGATTTTGAAAAAACAAAACTTTCTTTTCTTCTAATCCGGTTTTTTCGATCCTGAAAAAAACAGGAGCCCTAAAATCGTAAATAATCCGTTCCAGATTAAAACTTCAAATCCCATTTTATATCCAAACAATATTTGTTCGGAGTATTTATTCAGAATAATAACCAGCACAATAGAAACAACAGAAATGAAAGGTACCGCCTTTTCGTTTACTGTGCGTTTTGTATACAAACCAAAAGCATATAAACCTAGCAAGGGGCCATAAGTAAATCCGGCAACTTTTAATAATGAGTTGATTACATTTGTATTTTGTACCTGTTTAAAAACGATTATTACAACTGCCAGCAACAACGAAATTGCCAGGTGAGTTAGAATTCTTCTTTTCTTAATTTCTGGCTCGGTATATTTTTCAATGCCCACAATATCTATAAGAAAAGAGGTTGTAAGTGCAGTCAAAGCTGAGTCGGCACTTGAATATGCGGCAGCAATCAAACCCAAAATAAAAAAGATTCCTATACTAAGAGGCAAATATCCCTGAGTTGCAATCAATGGATATAAATTATCCGGTTGCTCTGGTAATGCTATCCCGTTTTGCTGAACAAAAATATACAACAATGCTCCGAGAGCCATAAAAATAAGATTAACCGGCACAAATGCCAGACTGTAGGTAATCATATTTTTCTGAGCGTCTTTCAGGTTTCTGCAACTCAGATTTTTCTGCATCATATCCTGATCCAAACCAGTCATAACAATGGTAATAAACATTCCGCTCAGAAAATGTTTAACAAAAAAGGTCTCAGACTTCCAGCCTGAAAAATCAAATATTCTGCCATGTCCGCTTTCACTAATTTTACGAACCCCCTCTATCAGCGATAAATCCATTTTTGAAAGCAGTACTACAAGGGTTGCAACAACTGCCGTAAGCATAAACACAGTCTGCAGAGTATCTGTCCACACAATAGTTTTAATACCACCCCTGAATGTATAAACATAAATTAAGGATAAGGTAATCAAAACTGTAACAAAGAAGGGAACCGATAACTTCTCAAAAATAACAAGTTGAAGAACATTTGCAACAAGGAATAACCGGAAAGAAGCCCCTAAGACCCTCGACAGAAGGAAAAATGATGCTCCCGTTTTATAGCTGATATTGCCATATCTCTTGCCGAGGTATGTATAAATCGATGTGAGATTTAGCTTGTAATAAACCGGCAACAACACATAAATTATTACCAGGTAGCCAAGTAAGTACCCCAGAACTACCTGCATATAAGTAAAGCTCTTCAGTAACACATCGCCGGGTACCGAAATAAAGGTAACTCCTGATAAGGAAGCCCCAATCATACCTATAGCAACAAGGTACCACTTCGATTTCCGGTTGCCAATAAAGAAAGTTTGATTATCAGCACCCCTCGAAGTTATCAGGCTGACAACAATAAGAATGATAAAATACCCTGCAACCAGTGCAATTGCCAATTCCGGACTCATTAATAAAAATTTTATTTCTGCAAGAATAGTAAAAGAATACTATTTGATAAAAATATTAGAGCTAAAACTATTCATTTTCTATTTTTACAGTCGCAAGTGACCAGATATATATGATAAAAGCAAATTATCCATCTCAATTATTGGCTGCTGCCGTTGAGCAATTCTCGGGATTACCCGGAATTGGAGAACGTACTGCCTTAAGAATGGTTCTGTTCTTACTAAAACAGGACAAAGAGACTGCCAGAAAATTTCCACAGCTTATTGGCGAGCTACTCGATAAAATTCACTTTTGTAAGGTTTGTCATAACATTTCAGATACCGATATATGTTCGATTTGCAGCAGCAATGCCAGAGATAAATCAACAATATGTGTTGTTGAGAACATAAAAGACGTGATGTCTATCGAAAATACGCAGCAATTTAACGGACTTTACCATGTTCTTGGGGGAATTATTTCACCTATGGAAGGAATAGGCCCGCAGGATTTATATATTGACAGTCTTGTGAAAAGATCAGAGAACTCAGAAATAAAAGAAATTATTCTTGCTCTCAGCACAACAATGGAAGGTGACACGACTAATTTTTACATCTTTAAGAAACTTAAACACACAGGGATAAAAATAAGTGTAATTGCTCGTGGAGTAGCCATAGGCAACGAACTTGAATACACCGATGAATTAACACTTGGTCGTTCAATTCTGAATCGTCAACCTTTTGAAAGCAGTATCTAATATACTACCTCGACTTTTTAACGAATTTTCTTGCAGCCAGAGCAGCTCCAATTATACCTGCTTCATTTTTTAGTTTTGCCATAACTATTTCAGAGGGTACATCAATAGTATGTATAAATTTTTCAGGTTTCTTACTTACTCCTCCGCCAACAATAATTAATTCGGGCCAGAAGAGTTTATGCATTTCATTAAGATAAACATTAAACCTTGTACCCCATTCGGTCCAGTCAAGCTCATCACGTTGACGAGCTGAATCAGCGGCAAATTCTTCAGCTTCTCTGCCATTGTTTAAATACAGATGACCTAACTCGGTATTGGCTACCAGTTCACCTCCCGAGAATAATACTGTTCCGATACCGGTACCAATCGTAATAAGCAATACTGTTCCCATATGCTTTTTCCCTCTGCCAAATTTCATTTCTGCAAAACCAGCAGCATCGGCATCATTTACAACGCAAACCGGAACATTAAGTCGTTCCGATACTATATTCTGTGCATTTACACCAATCCATTTTTTATCGATATTTGAAGCTGTTTTAACAACACCGTTCTGAACAGCAGCCGGAAACCCGATACCAATAGGACCGGTCCAGTTGAAATGGTCAGCTATTTGTTCAATAACCTCAACAACAGACTCAGGACTGGCTGGTTCGGGGGTAACAATCCTGTGTCGTTCTGCGGTTAAAACACCCTTTTTCGTATCTACCGGTGCACCTTTTATTCCCGATCCACCAAAATCAATTCCAAGAATTTCTTTATATGCCATATGTTTAAAAATATTTCCCTAAACAAATAAAGTAAAACCTGATAAGAAAGTCCAGTTTTTTAGGCTATATCTGTTATTTTAATTGTTAACAACTTTTAATCAATTGATGGCGAATATTTTAATAAATTTGAGAGAGTGATATAGAATGACAAAACCATGGATGAGCTAATTATTAAGTTACTTAAAGATAACGGAAGAGTAATAATACCCGATTTTGGAGCACTTATTGTAAAACAAAAAACACCATTCCGAGTAATTTTTAATGAATTCTTACAATACAACGATGGTGCACTTGTTAATGCTCTCATAGATAAAATGCATCTTGATAAGGCAGCTGCTACCGACAAAATAAAACAGCTTGCAGAAGAATATACAAAAACTTTAAACACAAAATCTATCCTGAAATTCGAGGGGATAGGTTCCCTTTCCAGAAGCACCACGGGAAAAATAAGTTTTATTCATGAGAATGAAGAAATACCCGAAGGGAAAGAACAGGAACCTGAAACAAAACAGGAGGAAGAAAAAGTTTCAAGCGTTGAATTTGATTTAACCGGGGAACCAAAAACAGAATCGCAACCAGAAAGGCCTGATGCTCCAATTAAAAAGGAAGGAGCAAAACCAAAGCCTGTAATTCAACAAGAAGAGACCAGGCCTGAGAAAGAAATAAAAAAGGAGTCTCAAAGTGCCCTGGAACCATTGCCAATAAACGAATACTACGAGCAAGATCCGAAAAACAGGTGGGTCCATTATTTAGTCTGGGGTACTATTATAATTATTGTAAATGGTGCACTTATCGGGTTCTTCTTCTTTGGAGATGAATTAAGAGCTTTCTTTAAAAAAGACAAACAAGAACAAACCGAATCTCTGATTCCTTCGATACCCCAGGTCGAGGAAACTATAGAAAATGCTGCAATTACCGGTTCAAAAACAGATAGCCAGGAAATTATGCTAGAAGAAGAACCTATGGACGAACTGGCAAATGATAATCAGGATGAAAAGCCATCGGACATTGTTGGAACCAAATATTATGTTGTAGCAGGTGTATTTCAGGATGAAGCAAATGCAGATAAGCTTGTTCTGGAACTCAGCAAAAAAGGATACAATTCAGAAAAATTTGGAAAAATAGGCTCTCTCTGGGCTGTAAGTTTCGATGTGTTTCCAACTAAATCAGAAGCTGATGCATATATGCTCAAGATAAAAAGAGAAGTTAATCCGGAAACATGGATACGCGCAGTTAACTAACAAGACATCTTTGTTAGGATAAAATAAAAAAATACCTTAATTTTTCGTTATTAACGGGTCTAAGAGTTTTGACTGGAACATATATGTTGAATTTCGAAAAAATTACGTGGTTTTTCCCAAAGAGCATTATTTCAAGAACAATCACTGATAATAGTATTGAAAGAAGAAAATTCTTAAACGATTTAGATCTACTAAATACAAATCGTATTAAATCTTTTCTCTTCTTTATTAATGCCTTAGTAATTGCATACATTATTATTGACCTATCTGATATTAATATCTGGAAACCCGGTGCCAAAAGGTTCTATTTTGTGGTTGACAGTGTTTACTTTTTTTTGCTGATTATACTTTCATTAATTATTTGGTTTAAGGTATTTAAATCGGTTAGGTTTATAGCAATTATTGCAATGTTAACCCTGTTTTTCTCTCTAACCTGGACAGCAATGATCTCTGTTTACGAAGTTCAAAGTGGAAAGGGAAATCCAACATTTATTATTGGAGCATTCTTTATATGTACCTTATTTTTGCACAGAAAACTGTTTATAATTATCTCTTTGGCCTGGGCGCTCTTCATCTTTATAACAGGCCTTTATCATTTTAATCATCCCAGAGAAGAAATATTGGAAATCTTAATTCCAACAATAGTAATGCTGATATTGGCTTATATTGTATCCAGAGTATTATTTAAAAGCCATATTGTCGCATTTCATGCCTCCTGGCAACAAAAAAGAACTAACCTTCATCTGGATGAGTTGGTTAAAATGCGCACTGAAGAATTGTTTGAAAGTAATGACCAGTTAAAAACCGAAATCAGAGAACGTGAAAAATATGAAAAACAACTTAGGAAAGAGATAAAAAGAGCCGAGGAAGCCGACCGATTAAAATCGGCATTTTTAGCCAATATGAGTCATGAAATCAGAACCCCTTTGAATGGAATAATTGGTTTTTCGGATCTGCTTAACATGCAGCAGCTGGCAGAAGAAAAAAGACAAAGATATGCCACAATTGTAAGAAGTAACAGTCAACAATTATTACAGATCATTGATGACATTATTGATATTTCGATGATTGAATCAAACCAGCTGAAATTTAATTATCATATGGTAAATCTGTTTCAAATATTCAGGGGCGTAAGTGAATTTTATAAGAATTTATTTGAAAGGGAGCATATCACAGATATAATATTTACATCGGAATACTTATTGAAAGATAAAGAATTAACACTATTTACCGATCCCAATCGTTTGCAGCAGGTGATTTATAACCTAATTGGAAATGCACTGAAATTTACTAAAAAGGGAGAAATCAGGTTTTGTGTAAGAAAAGATGATAACCATTTATTCTTTTATGTTGAAGATACCGGCATAGGAATTAGTGACGAAAAAGCATCAATAATTTTTGAACGTTTCAGACAGGCCGAAGACACTTTAGAACGCTCGTATAGTGGAACCGGACTGGGATTGTCAATATCAAAAGGTATTATTAATCAGATGAAAGGAAACATCTGGTTTGATAGTTTTTATAAAGATGGAGCACGTTTTTGTTTTTCCGTTCCCTTATTTAACGATGTCTGTGAGTTGGAAAAATACTCCTCTATCAATCCGGAAGAAATAAATAAACTGCTGAAGAATAAGAATTCTGTTCTTTTTAGCTACGAAAAAGATTTTACAGACTATATCAAACAAAACATTTTAAAAACAAAATCATTAACTAAAAAGCAATTCAATCCGAAAGAGTTTATTAATAATTCAAAGCATGATATTTGTATTTTTCACCTGAATGAATACAAATCAGAACTGGAAGACCTTAAAAACAACCCCAATATAATCCTTGTTTTTAACGATGTAAAAGAACTGGATAAAGCAAAAAAAGCAGGATTGCAAAATACATACTCCCTCCCGCTTAATAATCTTGTTCTGGTAAAGAATATTCAACAAATACTAAGCTGATTAATTCGCCGGCTTTACCATTACATGATATTTAGCTGCCTTTTCCACTGCTTCCTTTGAAAAAAAATCTGCATGGTACCTGCCACCAATATACAATTCCGTCTGATCGCAGTAAAACTCACTGGAAACAACTCCTGAATTGCCTGTAGGAATCACTGATTGTGTTGCATCCCAATCTGCCAACGAATAAATATGCCTGTGAGATGAACCATGCTCCACTGCTTCCGGAGAAAAGTTCGGGTAGGAATAAGGAGAAACTGTGTGGTAGCTTCCACCAACTCCATAAGGTCCGCGATTCATATTAAACAACTTATCCAGTATCTCTACCGAAGTAAGTGGATGTTTTAAAGTTATGGTATGCATGTTCTTCCACTTCCATTGTTGGGGTTTGCTTCGGAACTGGCCTTCAAGATAAGTAATTGTTTCAGTAAAACATGCATGTACAATATCTGTTAAATTTTCTGTTTCCGGGGTAGAAATATCATCGATCCATGGCGAAAAATCCGATTCAAGAATATTGTAAAGAGCAATTCGGGTAAGTTTACTATTGGCATTGAAAAGCTCATATGAATCCTCTGTCATCTCATCTGAAAAAACATTCTTAATAAAAAATTTTATAAACGTTTCCGATACCGAGGGCTCAATTAATTCTTTATTCATATCGCCATTCCAGCTTTGAAGCAATTCTGCAACTTCTTTTTCTGTATTACTTAATTCAGACAAATCAAGCAGTGAATAAAACTTTTCGACCAATCGATTGGCTAAAGTTGAAACCTGATCGTTTTGTATAGATTTAAAATCCTCAACCGAAAGTTTGTCCTTTTCCTCAAGTCTCTCTCTGATGCGCTCCATTCGATAGGGCATTGAATACCACGACCCGATATGGTATGGATAGGAATCATCAACTGTGCGGCAATTTGCCGATGACACATAGCCCCTTTCCGGATTATATTCGTGAGGCAATTCCTCAAAGGGAACCATGCCCTTCCAGTCGTATTCATCTGTCCAGCCCGGAAGAATTTCAAAAGCCTCGTTTCTTTTCCTTATTGGAATACCGGCGCAGGCATACAGACCAATATTTCCGTTTAAATCAGCATATACCACATTCTGGCTTATCGATTTAAAACTCCTGAAAGCATTTTTAAAGTCTTCCCAGTTATGAGCCCTGTTAATTTTGTATATGCCCGCAATCTCATTGCTAGGTTCATCACCAACCCAATGAATGGTTAATACCTTATCTTTAATTCCCTTCGCCTCAGAAACAACCGGACCACGGTGATTAATCCTGAAAGTTCTGATGAATACAGAATCGCTGCTGCTTTTTATTTCTTCATTAAATAATTCGAAGTTATACCACTCTCCCATATATTCATACTGGTTGCTATCCACAGGATTTATCTTTTCTTCGTAGTAATCGAGATTATCAACATAAGTGTTGGTCATGCCCCATGCAATGCTGTCGTTGTGCCCGATAATAAGCATGGGTTGCCCCGGAAGTGCAAGACCGGAAACATTTAGTTCGCCCTCCACTACCTGGTGCATTTGCATCCAGATTCCGGGGATGTTAAGCGATAAATGCATGTCGTTAGCTACAATGGGTTTTCCTGTATTGCTTTTTTGTGCCGATACAGCCCAGTTGTTACTTCCAAATAGAATATCAGCCCCCAGTTTTTCAAGTTTAGCCAGGTTTAACAATTTGTTTTCAGACAGCAGATCGGTTTTGTATTCGGGGAAAATTGTTGTTTTATACTTTGCCAATTCAGGCAATAGCTGCACGTATAAGTTACTGTCAAGTTCATTTTTAAGTTTATCAAGTACCAGTTGACTCCACCCTGCTTTTAAATCCCATGCCATATAGCCAATAAGATTTAATGAATGGTAAGGTTCCCATTTTTCGGGTTTTGATTTTAAAAGAAGAAACTCAAGCGGATAATTGCCTTCGTTCTGCCAGATATATTGATTTACTCCATCGCAATATGCTTCAAGTGCACTTAATATTTCGGGGTCAATTGTTTTTAAGATTTCCTTCGACTTTTTAGTGTACCTCAAAGAGCGCAATAACAAGTCAGTATCAACAAAATCATCACCAAAAATCTCAGACAATCTACCCAGGGTAACCCTTCTTAACAGGTCCATTTGCCAAAGCCTGTCCTGGGCCATCACATACCCTACAGTTCTATACAAATCTTCCTGGTTTTGGGCGTAAATATGAGGGGTACCATACTGATCGCGTATAACTTCAACAGGCTGAGAGATATTCTTTAGTTCAATATCTTCGGAATAATCGGGCAAGCCGAGTTTTGCCTTGTGCTTTGCAAATAATACTGCTACAATTAAAACTAAAGTTATAAATCCTAAAAAAGAAAGAGAAAAGATTTTTAAGAGCTTTCTTCTTCTTTTGTTTGTTTTCTGTTCTGATGAGTTCATAGGTTTTATTTAATAGTGTAGTAGTTATTATTATAATCGGTATCGGGGAAATTAGGGTTGCCAATTTCAACTTTCTTTATTGAACCCGTGTTTTCAATTTTTACATCCAGAGTTTTAGCTGCTTCTTTCCAGGCATCAGGATTAATGCTTTTAGAAAATAATTTTCCTTCCTCATTTATAAGACGAATATCGACAGGTACAGGCAATCCACCAACATTATTGAGTGTAATGATTGCATCATTAACATCCTGCTCAACCCCGGCAATTGCAATATCTGCCCATCCCTGCCCGAAGAACCAGGGATTAATAAGCCAATACAGGTCTTCACCTGACAAGTCATTCAGGGTAAATATAAAGTCGTAGCCTGTTGGATGTTTACCTTTCCATCGTATATAAAACTGACGGATAATTTCGCGAAATTTCTCCTGTCCCAGGTAATTCTCAAGTACACTATACGCAACGGAAGAGTGATAATAGGCGTTATGATAATAGCTGTAATTTCTGGTCTGAACTGTCGGTATCATTAAAGGAACTTCTTTTTCAGCACCGGCAAACATGGCGTAACGCCTTATTATGCCCGGAAGCTGAAAATAATCACCTCCACCCAGATATGTTTCAGTTGCAATAGGCAAATAACTGGTAAGGCCTTCGTCCATCCATGCGTATTTTCTTTCATTACACCCCGTTGCGAAAGGAAAATATCCGTGAAATATCTCGTGCATCAGTACAAAATAATTTTCCCTGATGTTATCATTTCTCATATTTACCATCATCGGAAATTCCATTCCACCGTCGCCATTAAAAACAACAACCTTGGGGAAGGGATATGTTATACCAAATGTTTCGTCAGCAAAATGTTTAAGAGCTTTGGCACCAACCATCGACAGGTCTTTAAAATGAGAAGAAGTTGAAGGAAAAACAGCATGTACCACAGTTCTGGAACTATCATCTGAATTGGGAATGACCGAAGTTGCATTCCACTCATAATTATCGGATACAGCAAAGGCAAAATCAGTAATTTCAGTAACACTGTATTTAAAAGTTTGTGAACTGTTTTTTGTAAAAACCGATTGCGCTGCCCAGTCAGCATCTGTAATAATCAGTATTTTCTCATCAGCGGTCAAAGCCTGCTGATAACGTTCTAAAACCTTTTTTGCTAAGATTCTATGGGGGTTCTCCCATGTACCTGTTGCCCAAACCATATGGTTTTTAGGTACACTAATTTCTACTTCGTAATTATTAAAATCGTTATAAAACTCATAAGCACCTGTATAGTCTAATTCATCCCAGCCTTCGATATCGTCGTAAACAGCAATTTGCGGATACCAGTAAGCAATAAACCAATCGGACGGGCCATAATTTCCAAACCTGTGCACATGGCCTTCAGGTATTATTGTTTCCCAACTGGCATATACCGAAATGCTTTTACCTGGCAAAATATAAGCAGGTAATGCAACAAACAGGTTTGTTCCGTTTCGGCGCGAAAAAATCTGATCGTTACCAATATATTCAATATTATTGATTACCAATGAGTGTAATTCAACTCCCTTAGTCAAATATTCTTCCGAAAGATCTTCATCACGCAAATTGCCCGGTTTAAAAATATCATGGTAAAGTCTGATTACAATATAACCTAAAGAATCGGGACTATTATTGAAATATTCTATCCATTCTTTGCCTTTCAAAATTCCTTTTCCGGGGTTAAAATCGGCCTTAATTGTATAATCCGATTTATTCTGAAAATAGTTTTTACCAGGCTTGCCTGAAAAGTCTCTGGTGTTTTTTTCGTAAGCATTTTTAATGTTTTTTGGAATATAATATTCCTGTGCACTAACAATTTGCACAAAAATGCTTAAAACAAAAAAACACGAAAAAAATCTTAACATTCTATTTAAATCTAAAACTAATTACTACCGGCTGGTGATCTGAAAATTTAAAATTCATAGGTACTGTCTGGCAATTCAATACTTCAATATTTCCGGAGGCCAGGAAGAAATCAATCAGGGTAACAGGACATTTTCCTTTTGTGTAAGGTGTCATAACTCTTCTGTTTGTTGGCTCGGAATTATCATAAATCCACTGCCAGCTGTTATCAAGGTAATTTTCTGGTACATAACTGACATTTGAAGTATCAAAAACATGGCCGGTAAAGTTATCTTTAAACGAGGGTGGACACTGGTTCCAATCACCGCCAACCAAAACATAATTTCCATTTTTCTGCTCTTCATTTAAAAATATTTTCAGGTATCCCATCTGTTCTGCGCGTAATGAACCATCGTCGTATGCCGAGTTATGTGTATTCACGAGCACAAACTCTTTCCCATTCATCAACTTAAACCTGTTAACCAGAAAGAATCTGTCGAGCATGAAAGTACTTTTAGGCCAGCTGTAATTTCCCGGAAAAGAATACCGGTCGGTTTGCTGAGGCACATGCATTGTGAGTGAAAGTAAGCCAGACTTCACTTTCCCCATAGGTCTGAGAAACGGAAGTGGAACCATTTTAACATTGTAATTGTAGGCAAAGAAAGGAAAATGCTGAGCCATTGATAAGTTAATTTCTTCAAGCTGATTCATTCTGTAACTTCTTTTTGATTTTTCATCAACCTCTTGCAGAAGAATGAAATCAATTGTATCAATAATTCGAACCCATTGTGTAATATAATTCAGGTTGGTACGCACATTTTCTTTGGTATCCCTGACTTTTTCTCCGCCATCGTAAAAGAAATCCATATTTGCCCCTAGTCCGGCATAGCCGATATTCCAAATCGCTGCAGTATAAACTTTGCCAGTATCTTCGAGGTAAAAATCTCCTTCAATCCGGCTGATATTTTCTATTGGTTCAGGTTTGTAATTGGTTATTGTACCAAAAAGTATAATTATAACAAGATAACTAACCGGTATTAACACAATTACAAGGAAAATTCGAAAGATGTTTTTCATTGTTTCGGGTATTTAATTGATCTTGAAAAAGCTAATACTGAAAAAATATAAGCGCACTAAATGTACAAAGTTTAATTTGTTCTCCCTGAAAATTATTGAGCAATTGGTATAATTTCCCCACCCTTTTCGGCTATCAAATTTTCAAGTTGTTCTACAGAAAGTGAATCTTTCAGGGCCATAATTCTTACAACCGAATCATTTCTTCCAATATAAATCTGCTCCAGACTCGGAATTGAAAACATCATGGATGATATACCCTCTGAAACTACACTATCCTGCAATCGGGCGACTTTAAAAACAAATGTTTCTGTTTCGGGCTTTTCGTTCTCTGTAATTTCCGATTTTTTGTTTTTAGCACATGAAATAGCCAAAAGAAATAGTGCAATAAGTATTAATGATTTCTTAAACATAGTTGTGGGTTTTTATAAATGTTTAATAATAGCTGTATTTAAAATAACTAATAATATTTCCGCGTGAACTGTATTTTATTTCTCCCAATAACAAACCTTCGGCACTGTATTGCGAATTATACCAGGGAAACCTCTCTTCACCTGCTAAAACTCTATCAATTTTCTCAAGCATACCGTTTGCATCATAAAAACGTTCAAGCAAGTACTCAGTGTTATTATTGATGTCGAGAATAATCTCTTTTTCCAGTAAATTTTCGCTGTTATATGCAAACTCCTTTCTGTATTTAAAGAAAGCTTCACCATCGTACTCAATTATCGACTGAAGCCTTCCACATATCAAGTCAGAATAAGTGTATATATAGGTTTTCGAAATATTGCCAGGTGAATAAAATTGCTTTAAAACAATAACATTATTCATTGTATCAGTTTCATAAACCAGCTTATATATCACGTAATCGAATTGATCGTAATTAACTTTTTCTTTAAGGAAACCCAGACTATCGTAGGTATAGACAGTATGACCCACAACTTCGCCATTGGTCAAAAACTCAGTCTCCCGATAAGGTAATCCGTTTTTATACTGAAATGAAATAACCGATAGCTTTTGGCTGCTTTTATCCAGGTAAGTTATTTCCTGTATAAAACCTTTGGTCGAATACTTAATAATTCTTGAGGTATACTCGTCGTTTGTTACATTTCCACCTTGAACAATGTAATTGTGATCTTTCCGGATCTGACAGCCATGCTGCCTGATAATTCGGGCGTAGTTAAAATATTCATGTGTATCAGCAGGTGCAATTGGTGTAGAGAACTGACAATACAAGGGTATGCCCGAAATTAGCGCAATAAAAAATACTATTTTATACCCATTTCTTAACACAACAGGAACTATTATAATGCCTGGAAAAGATACAAATTCTTTAAATCGGGAACAAGAAGATAAAATACTCTTATAGTTGACAAAAGAAAAAAAACATTAAGTCCGGCTCATCACCAGTTTACCGTGTCTCACTCCCTTTAACGAGATTAACATATCGGCAAGGTTAGTAAGCTCGCTTGCTTTACCTTTTACCGCTATCGATTCAAGACACAAGCCGTGACTAAGATGAATATGCTGAGTTGAAAGAATCAGATTGTGGTAATCGTGCTGGATTTGCCCGGCTTTATGAGAGATATCGTTCTTATGATGATCGTACAATAAAACTATTGCACCTGCAACCTCGTTGTTGCATTGCCATTTATGCTCAATAAAAGAATTCTCTATTAAAAACCGAAGCGCCTGTGACCTGTTCGGAAACTGGTTATCTTCAACATATGTATCGAGTTTTTCCAGTGTTTCCTCCTCAATAGATACACCGAAGCGTTTAACTGCCATATTTTTAAAACTTTTTATATTCTACTTACCAGGTAATATCCATTTCATCAAGAAGATAGCCTGCCCCTGCAAATTTATCAATAATGAATAGTACGTACCTGATATCAACAGAAATGTTTCGGCAAATCTCCTCATCGAAATAAAAATCGCTCATTGTTCCTTCCCAGGTACGATCGAAGTTTATTCCAATAAGTTTACCGCTGTTATCAAGCACAGGACTACCCGAATTACCTCCCGAAGTATGGTTCGATGCAATGAAACATACAGGTACTTTTCCGCTTGCATCTGCATATTTTCCAAAATCTCCTATTTCGTATATTTCCACCAGTTTTTTTGGTACAATATAATCGTTGTTGCCACTGTTTCCTTTTTGAATAACGCCGTCAAGATAACTTTGAAAATGGTATTCTACCGCATCTGAAGGTGAATAACCCTCAACCTGGCCATAAGTTATACGCATGGTAAAGTTAGCGTCGGGGTATATCTGTTTTGTTGTATCAATTTTCTGAATAAGCTTTATGTATTGCTGGTTCAGATTTTCAAGTTCATTACCATAATATTCATAATCCTGGGCTAAAAGTTCTCTGTATACATTTACAAATTCGTCAAAAAGCACAACAAAGGGATCATCCGAGACTTTGATTTTCTTCCCTTTTTTTACCAATGAAATCAGATTTGAAAAACCTTCAGGAGAAGTGATAAAGGACTTTTCATAGAGTTTGTTTATGTATCCTGAAATATCTTTGCTGCCTGCCAATTCTTTTAAAGACGGAGGAACAAGGGATTCATCCATATCATTTATATAACTTTGAAGCAGAAATTTTGTTAAATCTTTATCGATGCTCTGATTATATCCTTCGAATGTTGAAGTGCTTAAAGATTCCAGTTTTGAAATTAGTTCTTCATCCGTGGTTTCTTCCGGCTGATTCTCTAATAAATTCTTAAGCTTTTGAACTGTCTGGAATGGCTCAACAGCCATAGCCGATTCAAAGAAATAATTTACAGCAACCCCAAAAGGTTTGAAAGCATTATAGGTATCATCATACATATCGTAGATTTCCGAGAGTTCGTTCTTCAGCCCCCCACTGTTCTTTATGAGCCACTCTTCATAGGCTAAACGCTTTTCTATAACATCGAATCTTTCAAAACCATACAACACTCCTTTCCATTTCTTCCAAGCATTTGCAATTCGACTCTGTTTTACTGCATAATCGATATAGGTCTTTTCGTCTGTATTTCTTGCCGAATTAATTATTTCCAGCCTGCCATCCCTGAGTTTTATTCTGTCGGGATAAAGTGCCTCCTGTATTAATTTAAGTTCCTCGGAATACAGGTATTCAGAAGTGCTTCCGGGATATCCAAGCACCATGGTAAAGTCACCTTCTTCAATACCTCCGGCATCAATACTGAAATATTTTTTAGGTATGTATGGAACATTCTCTTCGGCATATTCAGCCGGTTTACCATCTGGGCCGGTATAAATTCTGAACAGAGAGAAATCTGCCGAGTGTCTTGGCCATACCCAGTTATCGGTATCGCCACCAAATCCGCCGATTGATTCGGGTGGGGCGCCAACCAACCGAA
The DNA here is from genome assembly GCA_016938235.1 of Bacteroidales bacterium. Taxonomy (GTDB): domain Bacteria; phylum Bacteroidota; class Bacteroidia; order Bacteroidales; family UBA10428; genus UBA10428. Next base: position 86,343 of record JAFGVA010000109.1, read on the forward strand.
TATCCATATATTCATTGTACATGAAAAGGTAGAATTCATTGTTCTCGTAAAATCCTTCAATAGATGCCTGGTATGCCGAAGTATCTTCTATACTTTTCTCAAGGTTTTCTATTTTAGCCTTTATCAAAGCCATCTTTTCGACATAGGAAATATCTTTTTCGATATCTGCCATAACCTTGCCGGTAAAGCCTTGCATACTAACAAGAAATTTTACTGACAACTGCGAGTTTGGCAATTCTTCGTTTTTATTCATTGCCCAGAAACCATTCTGTATATAATTGTTTTCTACCGATGAATGCCTTTGTATTGATCCAAAACCACAATGGTGGTTTGTAAGTATCAAGCCATCGCGGGAGATTACTTCACCCGTACAACCTCCACCAAAAATTACAACCGCATCGGTTAAGCTTGCCTGGTTTACACTGTATATTTCATCTGCAGTAAGTTTAAACCCCCTGTTTTTCAGATCCTCATAACTCATTTGATCCACCATAAGTGGCAACCACATCCCCTCTTTTGCAACAGCGGTTATACTTATTACAATAAGAGAGAACAATAAAAAATTAAACCTTTTCATATTTGCTGTTTTCTTTGTTTTTTTCATTCCTGATAAACCTGTTAAGCTCATTATTTAAAGCCTGTACGGGAAGTCCCATTACATTATAAAATGAACCATCAATCTTTTCAATAGCTGTATACCCAATCCATTCCTGAATTCCATATGAACCCGCTTTATCAAAGGGCTGGTATTTATCAATGTAATATTCTATTTCCTGTTCAGTAAGCTTTCTGAAATGTACCGATGATAAGGAGTAAAAGCTATGTTGCTGCTTTGAGCTTCTGATACAAACTCCGGTAACAACCTCATGTATATTTCCCGAAAGTTCTTTTAATATTTCAATTGCATGATTTCGGTTCTGTGGTTTTCCCAATTCGCGGTTGTTAATCCATACAATTGTATCGGCTGTTAGTACTATGGTTTTTGTATTTAATAAATCAACATAAGCATCAGATTTATGTTGAGCCAGGTAAACGGGTATTTGTGTCTTTAGTAATCCTTCGGGGACTTTTTCGTCAATATTTTCACGCACTATTACCTCAAAACTTAAATCGAGCCCTTCGAGCAGCATTCTACGCCGTGGCGATTGTGAAGCAAGTATTAATTTATAGTCGTTTAATAACTGATGTAAAAGCATAATAACTAAAATACCCAGTTTGCTCCTACCACCAGGTAAAGCAATCCGGATAACATAATGATTTTTAATATATTACTTGAATTATGATATTGTTTTTTTGTGCTCGCTTTATATATCGAAAACATAAAAACCACAAGAGGCAAAATGAGCAAAACAAAACTGTAAAGCACTGTTAGCATACTCCAGCGAAGTTTAACAGTGGCCATTATTAAAAAGAGTCCGGTAATTACTGCACTGACAAGCACAATTATTTTTGCAGTTCTGAGCCCCCAGGCAATTGGAATTGTTTGTCGGCCAAAAGCAAAATCACCCTCAAAATCTTCAAGATCCTTAACAATTTCGCGCATAAAGTTTAATAAAAATGCAAAACCTGAATATCCGACAAACCATATTGCAAGAATATCTAAATCGTCAGACATTGACTTTATGTAAAGTGAATATTTATCAATGAGCAAGGGAAGCTCAAACACGATCAGAATCAATGGAACGCAGGCAACAAGAATTGCCACAACCAGATTACCCAGCAGCACCTGCCTTTTATAGCTTGTAGAATAAAACCACAACAACCCACTTACAACAAAGAAAACAAGGCTAAATTTCAGATGCCCAATTTTATAAGAAACATAGCTGCCTAGCAATATTCCTATAAGAGTTAATATTGTATGCCAGACCATTCCTGCTCTTCGACTTAATATTCTGCCAAGTATTACTTTTTCCGGACGATTTATCAGGTCGGCTTTGCGATCGAAATAATCATTTATAACATATCCGGCTGCAGCAAGACAAAGGGTTGCTAAGACCAAAAACAAAAATAAAGGTTCTCTTATTTGTGTTTCCATCTGGTCATTTTTAAGTAGTGGAAACATTACAAACCACCTTAACAAATACATGGTAACAGCAATAATTAATAAATTCTGCCAACGTATAAGCCTGAGGAAGGCAAGCGTATATTTAGCGATTCTTACCATTGGAATGCTTCATCGTTTAACCATTTCTCGTGCAGACGAAGTACCTGTTCAATAACATCTCTTACACAACCATCTCCACCTCCCCTTTCTGAAATATACACAGAAACTTCTTTGATCTCGTGAGCTGCATCTGAGGGACAGGCAGGAACTCCGACTTTTTTCATTACTGGTAAATCAGGAATATCATCACCCATAAATAAAATATCTTCATGCTCAAATCCGTATTTAATCCTGAAATCCTCGTAATCGTCTGACTTATTTGCCGAGCGTAAATATATATCTGTAACCCCCAGGTTATTAAATCTTTTCGAAACTTCCTGTGATGAACCACCTGAGATAATGGCGATCGGATATCCCATTTTAATACAATGCTGAACAGCATAACCATCTTTTATATTAACAGAGCGAACAAACTCACTCCCGGGCAACAGGTATACCTGACCATCGGTAAAAACGCCGTCAACATCAAAAGCGAAAGCCTTTATCTTATTTAATCTCTCTTTAAAATTACTCATCCTTATTTTTATAATAGGCTAAGATAAGATCACTCATAAAACTGTACAACTCCTTAAGTTGCTTATTACCCCGAAGAAGCTCTTTATGGCAATTAATTACCTCTGAATTTCTTCTTCGCGCTGGACCGGTTTGAAGCTCGGAAGGTTCTGAAACCTCCAATTTAGCTGTTGTTTCCTTAATTAACGGCAACAATATTTCCGGTTTAATATCTTCTTCTTTGAGAAATTCAAATGCCTGGGTATATAAAAAATTCGAAAAATTATTGGCTACAACACCGGCCAGATGAATAAGTTTTCTTTTATCGGAATTTACCGGGTAAATTTTTGAATTTATTTTCTTTGCCAGGCTGTTCAAAAGAATATTCATTTCAGTCGAATTTGCCTCGATGCAAATTGGAATTTCGATTTCGCCTGTACGAACACCATAACTGAAAGTCTGAAACGGATAAAACACACCCGTATTTTTATTCTTATTCCCTAATACCGATAAAGGTACGCTACCAGCGGTATGGGCAATTGAAATATCAGAGGAGATTTTTTCGGCAACAGAAGAAATTGCGCTATCTGTAATGCAAATCAACACTAAATCAGTATCAAAAGGAATATCGCTAAAATCGACTGAATATTTTGAATTCACACCTTTGGCCAGCACTTTCCCCTTCTGCTCATTCCTGCCAACCACAAGATTAATTTGTATACCTGATGCATAAAACTTATGAGCTATATGCCAGGCCACATTCCCCGTTCCGATAATTGTTATGCCCTTTTTAAATTCCATCTAGCCAGAAAAAAACAAATCAATTGTAAAGGTGAAAATAAATTATAAACATATGAAAAAGGCTGCAAAAAGCAGCCTCGTATTTAAGATATTATATATCCGAAAATATTATTCCTCTGCAGCTTCCTCCTCATAATATTCATCCTCGTATTCTTCAATAGCATTTACAACTGCCTGTTCAACCTGCTCATCAGCTATATTCTGAAGGTAGGTTTTAAAGATATATTCGTCGTATGGTAAATCGGCAAGAAAATCAGGCACCTTTTCTATTTGAATCTCACCATTTGAATTAAGTATTGCTTTGGTTGCAAGTGTTGCAACAGCCACATCATTTTTAGCAGTTGAAATATATTGCGATTGTATCCAACCCGACTTTTTCCTGTTTGAACCAACAACCTCAATCCATTCCCCCTTATTAGCTATTACGGCTACAAATTCAAGCTTATAAAAAGACTCGTTTGTTTTGTTCACTAAATCGGGGCGCTTATAAACCGGAGTTTCTCCTACTATTGCAGCAGGCTCTGCATCAATAATCACACCATATGTTCTGGCCCAGGCTACCGAACCATCGCTCAATTCAACTTTGTAAAATTCATTTTTCGAATCGGTACTATCTGCCCTGGTTTCGCCAAGGTATAGCATTGTTTCACCAAGATTTAACGAGGTGAGATACTTACCGTCTTTTACCGGAAGGGCTCTAACCGGAACACCATCGTATAAACTAACAGCCTTCGTTTTTTTACTCTGACTGTCATCAGTTTTACTATCTGATGATTCTCCACCTTTGCATGACCAAAACACAAGACCTGCAATTAATAAAAATCTGAAAATTTTCATTGGGTTTGATTTTAGTTATATTGAAACACATTTTGAATAATTATGGGTTTCAAATAGTTATTATTAAGCTTAAAAATTATAAATATAAGTTTATCAATTAAAAAATGAAAATTTCAGGATTAATAAATCAGTTCTTGATTGGAATTAATACATCTGTAAAAACCCTTCAATTTAAACTAAACTGTTCAGAAAATAAGAATAATATTCTGATTATATGCTGTTTTACATCAATTCTTTAGTAACTTTGCAGCCCTTAAAAAAAGAAAAATAAATACATGATTACAGTATCGAATCTAGCAATCCAATTTGGGAAGAAACCTCTTTTTACTGATGTAAACTTAAAGTTCACCGCAGGAAATTGTTATGGTGTAATAGGAGCAAATGGAGCCGGAAAATCAACTTTTTTAAAACTGATTTCGGGAGAACTTGATCCCACAAGGGGTAGTATACAAATAGCCCCCGGAGAACGCCTCTCTGTTTTAAAACAAAATCACTTTGAGTTTGATGAATACACAGTTATCGATACTGTTTTAATGGGCTATAAAGAATTATGGCAACTAATGAAAGAAAAAGAAGCCCTATATGCCAAGCCCGATTTTTCCGATGAAGATGGAATGAAGGCAGCCAGGCTTGAAGATGATTTTGCATCGATGAATGGTTGGAATGCCGAAAGCGATGCTGCTGAACTGCTTAGCGGCCTGGGTATTGAAGAGTCTCTGCATTACCAGTTAATGAAAGACATTAATGCTAAAAAGAAAGTCCGCATCTTACTGGCTCAGGCTCTATTTGGAAATCCCGACAACCTGTTGCTTGATGAGCCTACAAACGACCTCGATCTTGAAACCGTGCTCTGGCTCGAAAATTACCTGTCAAATTTTGAAAATACTGTGATTGTAGTTTCACACGACAGGCACTTTCTTGACAATATTTGTACCGACATTGTAGACATCGACTTCGGTAAGGTTAACGCCTTCTCGGGAAATTACACTTTCTGGTATGAGTCTAGTCAGCTTGCTTTGAGACAGCAGGCAGCTGCAAATAAAAAAGCCGAAGAAAAAATAAAAGAGCTCCAGGAATTTATTTCCAGGTTTAGTGCCAATGTTGCAAAATCAAAGCAAACTACCAGCAGAAAAAAAATGGTGGAAAAACTTAAAGTTGAAGAAATATCTCCTTCTACAAGAAGATATCCCGGCATTATTTTCAAGCCTGAAAGAGCAGCCGGCGATAAAATTTTGACGGTCGAAGATCTTTCATTTGAGACTGAAGGAATTCCTTTATTTAAAGATGTAAGTTTTACACTCGAGAAAGGCGATAAAGTAGTTGTTATCTCAAAAGACAACCGGGCTGTAACTGCACTTTTTAAAATATTAATGAATGAACAAAAGGCAAAAACAGGCACATTTGAATGGGGAATAACTATAAAAAAAGCGTATTTGCCTTTCGACAACTCTGAATACTTTCTGAAAAACGAAAAGTTGGTTGACTGGCTGGCTAAATTTTCGTCAAATACCGATGAAAGCTTCCTGAGAGGATATTTGGGTAAAATGTTGTTTTCCGGCGAAGATATCTACAAAAGCAGCACTGTATTATCAGGAGGTGAAAAAATGCGTTGTATGATTTCTAAAATGATGCTAGAGGAACCCAATATGCTCATTATGGATCACCCGACAAATCACCTTGACCTTGAATCGATTCAGGCATTTAATAACAACATGAAGGTGTATCCTGAACAGATTATGATGGGATCGCATGACCACGAATTTATTGAAAGTGTATGTAACAGGGTAATAGAAATAACACCCAAAGGCACAATAGATAAATACATGGATTTTGAAGAGTATCTTACTGACCCAAAATTAAAAGAATTACGTGCCGAAAGGTACAAGAACTAATACTGCATCAATGATAGAACTAGGTAAATACAACGAACTAAAAGTTGTAAAATCGGTTGAATTTGGCCTTTATCTTGACGGCGACGACTACGGAGAAATACTTATTCCGACCCGCTACATACCTATAAACACCTCTGTTGATGATGTTATAAGAGTTTTTCTTTACAGAGATTCAGAAGACAGAATTATTGCTACTACCGAGAAACCTTTAGCCATTGTAGGCGAATGTGCTTACCTGAAAGTAGTTTCAAAAGGAAAAGCCGGAGTTTTCGTTGACTGGGGCCTGACAAAAGATATATTGGTACCCTATAGCGAACAAGGGGTTTCGATGGAACCTGACAATTCATATCTTGTTTACATATATGTCGACCAGCAAACCGACAGAATTGTTGCTTCATCAAAACTCGATAAGTTTATCGACAATACTTTCCCTGAATATGAAGAAAAGGAAGAAGTAGATATTATAATTCACAGCAAAACAGATTTAGGCTACAAAGCTGTAATTAATAATCTGCATTGGGGCGTGCTGTACCAAAACGAAGTCTTTCAATCCTTAAAACAAGGACAAAAACTAAAAGCTTATATAAAAAAGGTAAGGGAAGATGATAAAATTGATCTTTCCCTGCATAAACCGGGATATGATAAAGTTGAAGATTCAAGTCGGCTTATTTTAGATGCTTTAAGAGAAAATAAGGGGAAGCTAAATTTAACAGACAAAAGTCCTGCAGATGAGATTTACGCTGCTTTCAGAATGAGCAAAAAAACCTTTAAGAAAGCTATCGGCAAGCTATACAAAGAAAAAATAATTGCATTAACCGACGATGGCATTTCATTAAATTAAAAAATTCATTCCAGCTAAAATGCCAAAACATGTTTTACCTTTTCCCTGATTTCAGAAATCATTTAAAAAAGATAGCTCTTTACATTAAAGCCGGCAACTTATTTTAAAATTCTTAACCTTTTATAATCCCTTATTTTTAGCTATATTTAGTCTGTTAGCTAATATAACAGAAGTACCATTTTGAAACTTACGCCTAAATACATTATCAGCCTGGCATTTGCGGCTACTATCTGTTATCTTTTATCGGCACAACAGTTCGAAACCCAGATTACAAAAATCACCAACGAAAGAGGGGAAACACCCAGTGCTACGTTTTCTATTATTGAAGACTCTATTGGGTTTATATGGTTTGGTACCATCGACGGATTATACCGATACGATGGATTTAACTATAAAATATACCGAAACGAACCAGATAATCTTAATTCCTTATCGAATAATACCATTCGGGCAATGACAATTGACCGCAAGGGACTACTTTGGATTGCTACACAGGGGGGAGGTTTAAATTGCTTTGATCCACAAACCGAAACATTTACCCGGTTCCAACATAGTAAAACAAAAGAAAATGAGATTAGTGGCAACTCCATTTGGTCTGTTATGGTGGACAAATCTGACAATATCTGGATCGGCGTTTCGGGTGCAGGAATTGACGAAATCGATATTTCATCGGGCAAAATATCCCATTATAATCCATTAAGTCCGTTAAACTTAAATCCAGGACAACCTATACGCAGCATTGAAGAAGATAACAACGGAATACTATGGATTGGGATACCAGATTTTGGGTTTGTGTCATTAAATCCTGAAACAGGTGAAACTTATCAGTATAAACATGAATATAACAAAGAAAACAGTCTCACAAGCAGCTTAGTTCATGACATATTTATTGAATCGGACAACAAACTTTGGATAGCAACCTTTGGAGGCGGCATAAATATTTTCGATCCGGCCAGCCACACTTTTGACTATCTGAGACACAACGAAACGAATGTCAATTCAATAGTTTCGAATCTGACCTACTCCATTACAGAGCGTATTGATAATGAATATTGGATTGCAACAGAATATGGCTTAAGCATATACAACGCAGAAAAAAAGAGCTTTAGAAAACACAATCAGGGTAGTTGCTCAAATTCAGCACTCAGCGAAAATCGCATCCGCCATGTTTTCATCGACTCCAAAGGAATTGCCTGGATTGGCAGTGAAAGTGGGGTTGATAAAATAAATATTCAATCGAAGTTTGAACTTTTCCGATATTCAGTTGATTCACCACAGGGAATGACCAAAGGAATAGTACGAACCATTGTTGAAGACAATAATGAAGATTTATGGTTTGGGTTGATAGATAATGGTATTACAAAATATTCAAGAGCGGAGAATAAATATTATAGCTATAAACACATTGATGGTAATGAAAGAAGTCTTCCAGGCAACAATATTAATGCGATTTTCCAGGATAGTAGAAACAGAATATGGATTGGTGAATGGAATAATGGTTTATGCTTATACAACAAAGAATCGGATAATTTCCAATTAATAGCCAATGCATACTTACATCAAAATACCCTTCCAGACAACAGAATTCAGGCAATTATTGAAGATAAATATGGAATATTATGGATTGGCACCGAAGCCGGACTCTGCAGATTTGATCCCGGCACCAATGAGTTTCTTTCCTATAAAAATGATCAAAACAACTCAAACAGCCTAAGTGGAAATTCAATTCAAACCAATGCACTGAGATTTGACAATAAGGGAGATCTTTGGATTGGAACCTGGGGCTTTGGCCTGAATAAAATGACATTCTCAGATTCGGCGCGAAAATCGGCTGACTTTAAATGCTGGAAACATGATCCAAAAAAACCGGGATTAATAAACGACAACATTATATCATTATACATTGATAAGGAAGATTACATTTGGATAGGTTCTTTTGGAGGCGGACTAAGCCGGTTTGATGAGAAAACCGGAGAATTTATTCACTATTCAACAGAAAACGGATTACCAAATAATGTAATATTTGCCATACTGGAAGACAAAAATGAAAACCTTTGGATGAGCACTGATAATGGTATTTCAATGTTTAATAAGAAAACTGAAGAATTCCAGAACTACACCAGGTCAAACGGACTTCAGGACAACCATTTCTTTTGGGGAGCCTCTCATGCATCAAGTTCCGGTAAATTTTACTTTGGTGGAATTAATGGAATTAATGGCTTTTTTCCTGAAAAAGTAAATCCTGATTCTACTTTAGCAAAACCGGTATTGGTTAGCGTTAAACTGTTTAATACCCCATTTCAAATTAATAAAACATCAGAGGGCTACGAAAAACTTGATTTTGAATACTCCGACAATTTTATCTCGTTTGAATTTGCTTCTCTGGACTATTTTGATCCTGAAAAAAACCAGTTTCAATATATGCTCGAAGGGTTCAATAAAGATTGGGTAAATATTGAGAATAGTCGTTCGGTTTCATTTACCAACCTAAAACCCGGCGATTACACTTTCTGTTTGAAAGTATCCAACAGCGATGGAATATGGAATCACACCCCATTAAAACTGGAATTTAAGATTCATCCGCCCTGGTGGAAAACCTGGTGGGCAATTTCATTATTTGTTCTGATTTGCTTAGGGATTGTTTTTTCCTACTTTAATTTCAGGTTCAAATTTCTTCATCGACAAAACTTAAAACTCGAACAACAGGTTGGTGAACGAACTCATGAGGTTGAACAAAAAAACACCAAGCTTTCTCAAACCCTGGAGAAACTCAAGAAAACACAACAAGCCCTGGTTAATTCTGAGAAAATTGCATCAATAGGTGTACTTGCTGCCGGGTTGGCTCATGAGGTTAGAAATCCCCTGAATTTTATTGCTCTGAGTGTTCAGCAAATTAACTCAGAACTTCATGACCTTAAAGAATCCAATTATAAATCAGATGAAAAGCAGGTGGAAGAAATGGGCATATTATGTGAACATGCTGAAACAGGAATTAAAAGGATAAATAAAATAGTAAACAGCCTGCAGTCTTATTTACAAAAAGATATGCTTAAAGAAGAAAAACATCATATTGACGAGATTGTTATATCTTCAGTAAAGCTTATTGCACAAAAAATACCAGGATATCTCACACTGAACTATAAGTTAACTGACACTCCCGGGATAAATGTTGACAAACATCAATTATCGCAGGTGATAATAAATATTCTTGATAATGCTATTGATGCAATAAATGAAAAGAAAGAGCATTATAACGAAACCATTGAATTTTGCACTCAAACCGAAAAGTACAATGACACCAATTACATAAAGCTAAGTATTTCAAATACAGGCCCATCCATACCCAATGAGATAATAAAAAACCTATTCGATCCTTTTTTTACCACTAAACCACCCAACAAAGGAACCGGTTTGGGTTTATACCTTTCGCAAAAGATTATTAATGAGCTTAAAGGATTAATGTTCGTAGAAAATATTGATAAAAAAGTTATCTTTAATATATATTTACCAATAGAAACCACGTAACTAATGCTTAATGTTTTATATATAGACGATGAACCTATAAACCTGAACATCTTTGAATTAGCATTCAGAAAAGACTTTAATATTTACAAATCGGAGTCTCCTGCCAAAGGAATAGGGATTTTTAATGAGGAGAATATTGATATTGTTATTACCGACTTAAAAATGCCGGAAATGAATGGCATTGAATTTATTCGAAAAATTAAAGCCATTAATCCATCAAAGAAATGTATTTTACTTACAGCTTATTACGAACCCTCACTTGCAAACGATCCGGAATTGCAATCAATCATTTTTAAGTATATTGTAAAACCATTTAACAAACAAGAGCTTAAGCAGATTATTCTTGATGCCTGCCCATAAAAAAAGCGCCCTGCAATTTGTACGGCGCCTTTCATTAATTCTTCTGGTGTTTGTTAGCTTAATATTCTTTCCTTTAAGCTGATTAATTCCTGGCAACGCTCATAATCCTCAACGCTTTCGTAATATATTATAAGCTTGTCAATAAACGCCGAATCATTAAAATACGGATGCTTATTATCGAAAGCTATTATTCCTTTAATTGTAAGGGTAAACATTTCCTGAATGTCGGTAATAGAGTAAATATCAATAACCTGAATCTCCTCTCTCAGAATGGCAGTATCTTTATATTTATCCAGAAAATTCATTAATGTGAGTTGTACGTTTATTAAATCGTTATTCTGAGTTAATAAAGACTTATTTTGATTATTATAAGCACTAAACTGTTCACTTTTCTCTTCAAAATCCGATTGTCTGATTAAGCTTTTTATGCATTCCTGGTTATTATTAATAACCTGAACATTTTGCTTAATCCTGGCTTTTAGATCCGCAATTGTTTTTTGAATATGTGATATCATTATAAAATATTTTTTTAGGATTTGATTCTGTTGCTATTTACGCAATTTGGGACAAGATGATTCTTTTTTTTGACCAACTGTTCATTATTATTCACAATTATGGTATTTATTACAATAAGAAAAACCCCGGAACTAACCCAGGGCTTATATTTTATAAAAGCAGAATGGGAATTCTATTCGTGCTTAAACCGACCTAAATCATTGATATTCGAAAAGCGTATCATCTCAGCTTTTGCTTTGTTTTCAGACCGGGCAATTTTCAAAAATACCTCTAGCGATTTCCAGAATTTGCTGTCGCGGTTTGTATCGAGAACAAGCAGGTAACCCATAACAATATTTCCTGCCATTTCAACCATTCTTCGGGCATGGAAATCGATATATTCATTGTCATTTACTGAAATCACCTTTTCTACTGCTTCCTCATATTCTTCTGTCATCTGAATAAGTATCCGTCGGTAGGTCTGAAGCTCTGGCTTTATATCAGCAGCTTCGTATTCACGCATTTGCTTCAGATATCCACCCGTTGTTACACCACGAATGGCAGCAACAACCTGCAACTGGGTTGTACCCTCATATATCGAAGTAATACGGGCATCACGGTAGATACGTTCAATAGGATAGTCCTTCATAAAACCTGAACCTCCATGTATCTGAAGAGAATCATATGCCAGTTCATTACAAACTTCTGAAGACAATCCTTTTGCCAGAGGAGTATACATATCTGCCAGTTTCTGGTAAAGTTTCATTTCATCTCGCTCCTCTTTTTCAAGGGTGCGTTCTTCCGAAATATGCATATATGCCTTGTAAACATCAACAAAACGAGCCGTTTCATATAGCAGCGAGCGTGAAGCATCAAGTTTAGCTTTCATTTTAGAAAGCATTTCATACACAGCCGGGAATTTAATGATAGGTTTTCCAAACTGTTCGCGTTCTTTAGCATATCCCAATGCCTCGCGGTAAGCCGATTCGGCAATACCTACCGACTGAGCAGCAATACCTAAACGGGCACCATTCATAAGGGCCATTACATACTTTATAAGACCAAGTTTTCTTTGACCAACAAGCTCAGCGGGTGCATTTTTAAATACCAGCTCACAGGTTGGTGAACCAATAATCCCTAATTTATGCTCAATGCGACGAACACTTACACCACCACATTTCCGGTCATAAATAAACATAGATAACCCGCGTCCGTCAGAAGTACCTTCTTCACTTCGGGCAAGAACAAGCGAAATATGTCCATCGCCATTTGTAATGAAGCGTTTCACCCCATTCAAATACCATTTGCCATCCTTTTCGTTAAATGTAGCTTTAAGCTGAACTGCCTGCAGGTCGGATCCGGCATCCGGCTCAGTAAGATCCATTGCCATGGTTTCGCCTCCTGACACTCTTGTGAGATAGTGTTTCTTTTGGTCCTCATCGGCAAACTCATGAATTGTTTCGGCACAATCCTGAAGACCCCAAACGTTCACAAAACTTGCATCGGCACGCGATACTAAATCAGCAGCCATAGTATAAGGCACAATCGGGAAATTAAGCCCGTCGTACTGGCGAGGAAGAGTAATACCCATCAGCCCAGCTTTAATTAGCGCATCAAGGTTTTCTTGTGTACCACGGGCATATTTTACTTCACCATCAATTAACTCTGGTCCTTCAGCATCAACACTTTCAGCATTAGGTGCAACAATATTTGCGCAAATATCACCCACTATTTCCAACACTTTGTCGTAGCTATCCATAGCATCTTCAAAGTCTAATGGAGCATAGTCGAATTTTTCTTTATCTGCAAAATTACGTTCCTTCAACGCAACAATCTTTTTCATAAGAGGGTGCGTAAGATGGAATTTCAATTCGGGATTATCTATATAGAAATTGTCCATTTTCTTCTTTTTTAGGTTAAGTCGATTAAAATGATTACTTGCTGTTTTTCTTGTAATACTTGATCATTTTGGGTATTACATCCTCGATATTTCCTGTAATCACATAATCAGCAATTTTGTTTATCGGGGCAGCCGGATCGTTGTTTATTGAGATAATCATAGATGATTCCTGCATACCGGCAATGTGCTGTATTTGTCCTGAAATACCACAAGCTATATATAACTTAGGACGCACTGTTACACCTGTTTGACCAATTTGACGGTCATGATCGGCATAGCCTGCATCAACAGCAGCACGAGAGGCTCCAACATCACCACTTATAAGATGTGCTAATTCATACAGCAGATTAAAATTCTCTTTAGAACCAACACCATAACCACCAGCAACAATAATTGATGAATTTTTAATGTTAACCTTTGATTTTTCGATATGCCTTTCAATCACTTTAACAACAAAGTCTTCCTCGTTTACATATTTCTTTAAGTCGAGGCTAACAACTTCTCCTTTGTGGTTGGGATCAAAAATCTCTTTTTTCATTACTCCCTCTCTGACAGTTGCCATTTGTGGCCTGTTATCAGGGTTAATAATGGTTGCAACAATATTACCGCCAAAAGCAGGACGTATCTGGTATAAAAGATTTTTATATTCTTTTCCAGCACGTTTATCTTCATGATCTCCAATTTCAAGAGAGGTACAATCGGCAGTTAATCCGCTCATTAGCGCTGAAGAAACCCTTGGTCCCAAATCACGACCAAAAGTGGAGGCTCCAAGAAGAGCAATCTGGGGTTTTTCTTCTTCAAACAGTTTTACAGTAATAGAAGTATAGGGCAAAGTTGAATAAACAGCCAGGCGAGAATCGTCGGCTACCCAAACCTTATCGGCTCCATAAGTATAAAGCTCATTTTCAAGACCTTTAAGCTTATGACCGATAACCAGAGCTTCTAATTTACATTTTAGCTGGTTAGCCAGTGAGCGACCTTTAGTCATAAGCTCAAGGCTTACATCAGCTACTTTTCCTTCATCTACTTCACAGATGACAAATATATTATTCACAATAGTTACTTTTAGATTCTACAATTAAGATTCATGCTCTATTAACCAAGCGTATGGTTTGAAATCAGTTCTTTCATTAACTCGTCAATTCCGCTATCATCGCCATTAATAACTTTAGCTTCTTTAGCCTGAAAAACAACATTTTCGATTTTCTTCACTTTTGTTGGAGAACCGTTTAGTCCGAGCTGTTCAACATCAGTTTCGATATCGTTAACACTCCACTCAGCTATATCAAGATATGCTCTGCCAAGATCAATATAATCTTCGGCAGCATCCTGGCGCTCCGTTGCTGTACGGGCATGTTTAAATTTCATAACCGCTTTAGCATTTCTCGGCCGACAATCCGGAGCTGAACCATTAACTGTAATAACACAAGGAAGCGGAGCTTCAACTGTTTCCACACCATTTTCTAACCGACGCTTTATTACCAGCGAACTTTTCTTTGTTTCAAGAATTTCTTCGGCATAAGTAACCTGAGGTATACCAATCTTTTCAGCAACCTGTGGTCCAACCTGAGCAGTATCGCCATCAATCGCCTGGCGACCGGCAACTATTACATCGAAATCTTTAATTTTCCTGACTGCACAAGAAATTGCATAAGATGTAGCAAGTGTATCGGCTCCGGCAAATGCTCTGTCGGTTAAAAGGTAACCAGAATCGGCACCTCTGTATAAACCTTCACGAATTATTTCTGCTGCTCTTCCTGGGCCCATAGTTAACAGTGTTACTGTTGAGCCCGGATTACTATCTTTCAATCGAAGAGCCTGTTCTAGTGCATTTAAATCTTCAGGATTAAAAATAGCCGGCAGGGCAGCCCGATTAACAGTGCCATCTGCTTTCATGGCATCTTTCCCTACGTTTCGGGTATCAGGTACCTGCTTTGCTAATACAATGATTTTTAAACCCTTCATAATTGTTTATTTATGTTGAATTATTTTTTAAGGCTGACAAATATAAGAGATTTTCCTTAGCCAGAAAGTCATCTGACTTATTTTGATAGATTTTAAGAAGTTTTAGATTACTATAATCAGGTCTGTTTTATAGGTATACTGCATACTAAAACATGTCTTCAATTAGTCTTTTTATCAAACTTATTTGTTGAAATTTTTCCGCATAAAACTTTAATTATGCACAATACAAGAGTCTTGATGCTATTGCATTTATCGTTTTTTTTAGCCTTATTTGTATTAACAATCCATTTTTACCAATACCCCTTTAATGACTTGCATTAAAAAAAGACCGATATGATGGATTAAATGAAACCTTATGAATAGAAAATTAAGATTACTTTTTAGTTTAGCATTTATATGGGCAACAATCGGTTATTCTCAATCGATTAAACATAAATTTGATAAAATAACTGTTAAAGACGGATTAGCTCATTCAACAGTAAATAGTTCCATGCAGGATAAAACCGGCTATTTATGGTTTGCAACATATGGAGGAATAAGTAAATACGATGGATATAACCTGACCAATTATTCAAACGACCCGAAAGATCCTTTCAGCTTAAGTCAAAATAGCGTTAACCATCTTTGCGAAGATAATTCCGGCAGAATATGGATTGCCTTTAATAACGAGGCTGGTGTGGATTATTACGATAAAATGAGTAACAAATTTTACAATTTCAAACATAGCCCGGAAAATGAAAATAGTATAAGTGGCAATAATATTACCTATATTTTTAAGGATAGTAAAAAAAACATATGGTTTTGTGCAAACAATGCATTGAACCTTTTGATTGAAGAAGAAGGAAATATACAATTTAAAAGATTCTTCTACCCGGAAGGGTCTGTGATTACATGGGGTCTTGAAACAAATGAAGGGAAAATATTAGTTCTTGGTGACCACATTTTCTATTTCGACACCGAAAGTTATGAGTTTATTCCAGCAGGAGATGTACTTCCCACTAGTCAGTATAACTCTGTAGCTGAAGACAAAAACGGGAATGTATACTTAGGAACTATTAATCTGGGCTTACTAAAATTAGAGTATAACAATATCGACCACACATATAATTACGTCGAAAATTTTGAATTGAATGTAGCTCCGGATAATCGCTGTTGCATTACTATAGATTCTTTAGGTCAGTTTTGGATTGGCGTAGAAACAAAGGGGTTATTCAAGTACAATCCTGAAAAGGATGAAATGATAAAATTCGTACACAATGAATTGGATGAAAATTCCCTTAGTGAGAATACAGCATATTCTCTTTATATCGACAAAACCGGAATATTGTGGATTGGCACCTTTAACCAGGGACTATGTAAATATGATTTATACAGCAAAAAGTTTTATCATATAAAATCTCAATCAGACAACCCAAACTCTTTAATTAACAATCAGGTAACAGCAATTCACGGTTTATCTGGCAACGAACTCTGGGTTAGTAATCGGGGTGATGGAGGTGTAAATCAACTGCTTTTTAACAGTGATGGAATTCAGATAAATCAGTATATACACGATGCTCAGAATGAGAATTCCATTGCCACAAATAACATTTTCTGCCTTGTCCAGCGCAAAAACGGCAATGTCTGGGCTGCTGGTGGTAATACTCAGGTTTCAATAATTAAACCGAAAGATTTTGATTCTGATGGTAATACTATTATAGAAAGAAAAGGTATTAATGGCTGGACTTTCTCAATTTTCGAAGATAGCGAGAACATGGTATGGGGAGGTACCTGGGGAGGAGGTTTATGGAGATATTTTGAACAGCTTGATAGTTTTGCATATTACACTCATGACCCTGAAGATAAAAAAAGTCTTTGTGATAATGTTGTGTGGTCTTTCTTTGAGGACAATAATAATAATATCTGGATTGGTGGTAATAATAACGGAATAAGCATTTTGCAATACAACCAGAAAAACAATGCAAAACCTGCTTTTATTAATATCAGTTACGATAGCGCTAATAAATACAGCCTGAGTAACAATACAATAAACACTTTTTTTCAGGATTCGAAAGGCACACTATGGATTGCAACTAATAATGGATTAAACCAATTACTTGATTCAGAGCTTACCATAAACAACATCAGTACTAACAGCAAACTGAAATTTAAGGTGTTTTCTATGGAAGATGGACTGCCCAGCAATGGAATTAACGGAATTATTGAAGATGACAATCATAATTTATGGATATCAACCGGCAACGGTATTTCATTCTTTAATATGCAAGACAGCTCCTTCACAAACTATTACGAAAGCGATGGCTTACAAAGTGATGAGTTCTGGAATGATTCATATTTCGAAAATTCCAATGGAATGGCATTCTTTGGAGGTAAGAATGGCATTAGTGCTTTCTATCCTGAAGAAATAAAGGTTAATCCTTTTAAACCAAGAATTGCGCTCACCGATTTAAAAATATTCAATAAATCAGTAAAAGTCGGAGAAAAAATAAACGGTGATGTAGTGCTAAAAAAACCAATAAATGAGTTGGATGAAATTGTTTTAAACCATAAAAACAATGTTTTCTCAATTGATTTTGCGGCGCTGCATTTCACACAACCTGAACAAAACCAATATGCTTATTACCTGGAAGGATTTGAGGAAGATTGGAATTATCTTGATTCAAGAACTGCTACTTACACCAACCTGAACCGCGGAAAATATACCTTTAGGGTAATAGCATCAAACAATAATGGCGTATGGAATAAAGAAGGTAAATCGCTGGTGATTCGTATTAAACCTCCCTGGTGGAAAACATGGATATTCAGATTCTTCTTATTGGGACTTGCCGGTTTTGCCTACTATAACTTTGTTCAGAACCGTATGAAATCTCAGCTACGTGAGAAAAATCTATTGCAGGAAAAAATTGAAAAAGGAGAAAATGAACTACAGGTAAGAAAAGATGAGATAGAAAAACAAAAACGTGAAATTGAGGAGAAAAACAAAAAAGAATTCGAGATTAACTATTTGCACTCCGGTATTAGCAAATTTGCTGATATTATTGCTGCATCGAGAAAAGATATTGATGAACTTACGAATAATTTAATTGTCGAATTAGTAAAATATACAGAAACAAATGCCGGAGTAGTATATCTGGCCGACGATAAAAACCCCGAAAACATTCAAATTAAAAATTCAGCTGCCTACTGTTTTGATTCTGATATTGTTTTTGATAAAATTTTCGAACCCGGAGAAGGATATATCGGAACCTGCTACAAAACAAGAGAAATTTTGCAAATCGATAACCTCCCTGAAGGATACCTTGTATTCAAATCAGGCTTAGGGCAAACAAGCTTAAAACACGGTTTACTTGTTCCAATATTGCAGGAAGACTCTTGCTTAGGAGTAATTGAATTGGGTTCAATAAAAGAAATTGAAAAATACAAAATAGAACTGATAACAAAACTTACTGAAAGCTTAGCCTCTGTTATTGCGATTAATAAAGCAAATAAAATAACTGAAGCCATGCTGAATGAAAACAAAATTCAATCGGAAGAATTGCAGGCCCAGGAAGAGGAACTCCGACAGAACCTTGAAGAAATGCAGGCTACCCAGGAAGAACTGAGAAGACAAATGGAAGCCTCCAATATAGCAAGGGATGAAGCCCATTTTGAAGAAGCACTTACAAATGCAATGCTCGACAGTGCAAAAGAAAGTATTTATTTCAAAGACCTGGAAAGTAAATTCCTTAAAGCCAGCAAGTCAATGAAGAATGTTTTCAATGTAGAAAAAGTTGAAGATATCTACGGAAAATCTGACTTTGATTTTTTCACTGAAGAACATGCCAGACCTGCATTTGAAGATGAACAAAACATTATTAAAACCGGAAAACCAATAGTTGACAAAATTGAAAAAGAAACTCATGCCGACGGAAGAGTCTCTTATGTTACAACTACAAAAATGCCTTTAAAAAATTCTGAAGGTAAAATAATAGGAACTTTCGGGATTTCAAGAAATATTACTGAGTTTATAGAACTAAAAGAAGAGCTTGAGAAGGTTGAAGAAGAATCTATCGCTAAAGATGCAAAAATAAATGAACTGCAAGCTGAAATAGCAGATAAAATAAAACTGATTAAGAAACTGGGGGGATAAAAAAATCTCGATAGACTGACTATATTAGTTTCGTTTTTCACGATAATTCCTGAAGTATTCTTGCCCTCAGTATCAGAAAGAACTATATTAAGTACCTGCTATATTATTCTGCAGCATTAATATTGTAATACCTTATATGTACTTATCTATATTGCACTTGCTGATTTTTTCAAAAGCAGTATCTGTCAATATCAGGTTGATTTGTTGAAAAATACACTTGTATATAATTTGTATTATCCATTCAAAACCTGTTATTTGGATATTAATTTGTTAAGTTTATCAAACAACAACCCAAACCAACTGAAAAATCATTTTACAGTGATTAACAAAAGTCGTGTTCTATATTACCTATGGCTTGTATTGGTTTTGCTAATACCACTCAGTTTATTTGGACAGCTTTCAAATGTAAAGTTCGACCATATATCTACTAAAAATGGCCTCAATCAAAACTCTATACTTGCTCTTTATCAGGACAACGATGGTTTTCTTTGGATTGGAACTTACGCAGGCCTAAACAGGTATGATGGCACTAATATTATTGGATATCAGCACAATTACATCAATACCAATACGATTTCGGGCATGCATATACGCTCGATCTGCGAAGACACAAGCGGTGTATTACTTGTTGCTACTACTACCGGAATTAATCGGTTTTTTACACACACCCGTGAGTTTGTAAATTTCTCAAATGACACCACGAATCCCGAGAGTCTGGCAAACAACACCGTTTACAATGTCATTAAAGACCCCGACGGAAATATTTGGTTAGGAACCTGGGGTGGATTAGATAAGATGGAAAGAATTCCTGGCAATTATGCCGATGAAAGAAATGCTGAATACCGATTTATTCATTTTACACCCGACCCGAATAAGAACAGTATCAGTTCGTCTGTAATTGCCGACATGGACTTATCGCCCGATGGTATATTATGGCTGGCTACTAACAATGGACTTAACGCATATTATAAAAAAAACAACACCTTTAAAAGTTACCTGAACAATCCTGCTGATCTGTCAAGTATCAGCGTTAACGATGTAAGTTCGGTATGTTCCGACAAAAAAGGCAACATTTGGGCAGGTACTTGGGAAGGCGGATTAAATTTTCTGGATAGAAAAACAGACAAATTTATACGCTTTAAAAGCAACCAGAACGATAAATCCAGCCTGAGCCACAATATTATCATGAGTTTATATTGCGATAAAAATGGTGACATTTGGGTTGGGACATGGGGTGGAGGCCTGGGCTTTATTGATTTACCGGAAAAATATTATTCTGACTCTGCATTTTCATTAAAGTATGAAGACATTCAATTTATAAACTACCAACACCAGGTCACAGATCTATATAGTCTGAGTGGAAATTCCATTTATTGTATATACGAAGATAAATTTAACAATATATGGATTGGTACCGATTGGAATGGACTTAATAAGTTAGAGTTGAACAAAGATCGGTTTACCCATTTCTACGCCGAGAAGCAATCAGAAAACAACCTGGTAAACAATGTAATTTATTCTCTTTTGCTAGATGAAAACGACTTATGGATCGGAACTGAAGAAGGAGTTAATATCTACAACAGGGAAACCTCTGATTTCAAGCTTTTTCAGAGCTCTCCCAGCAATCCTGAGTCAATTAGCCATAACCATGTCAGAAGCCTGCTTAAGGATAATAATGGGGACATTTGGATAGGAACTGAAAATGGATTGAATAAATACAACAGAGAAACAAACAGTTTTCAGAGGTTTAACAATATTTTCGATGAAAATGCAAAGCAAATTATCATATCGCTCTCACAAAGCAAAGATGGTAAAATATGGATTGGCACTTATGCAGAAGGGTTAATTTGTTTTAACCCTTTAACAAAAACATCAGAGAAATTCAAAAACATACCCGGCGATCCTAATAGTCTTAGCGACAATATTATATGGAAAACCCTTGAAGATTCAGATGGAAACATCTGGATTGCCACCGAACAGGGCGGATTATGTAAACTTAACAGGTCAACCGGAGTTTTTAGCAGATATACGCATAATCCCAATGATTCAAAATCGTTAGCAAACAATTTTGTAGTTACCCTCTTTATCGATAGTGAGAATAATTTCTGGGTTGGTACAAGAGATGGTCTGTGCAAAATGACATTCAATAATGATGGTAAGCCATATTTCACTGTTTTTCATCAGAATGACGGCCTTTCATCACCAACCATAAACGGAATAACCGAAGACGAAATGAATAATTTGTGGCTAACCACAACCAAAGGCTTAACCCGTTTCAATAAAAAATATTTAATCGCTACTGCATTTTACGAATCCGATGGACTACAGGATAATGAGTTTTCAATAAATGCTTTACTGCGCGACAAAAAGACAAACGAGATATTTGCCGGTGGAATAAATGGATTCAATATATTCAAACCAAATGAGATTATAAGCAGCAACCTTCCTCCGGCAACAAAAATTATCGATTTTAAAATTTTACATAAGTCAGTTGAAATTAACGAAGAGTTTAATAAAAAAGTTTACTTATACGAAGATATTGTTTACCAAGACTGTATTGAACCCTCTTACAAAGAAGATATAATCTCTTTTGAATATAGTGCCATACACTTTAGTGCCCAATCTGACAATGAATTTGCCTATATGCTCAAAGGTTACGACAGCGACTGGAATTATGTTGGTAATGAAAGAGTTGCCACCTACAGACAATTACCTCCCGGAAAGTATACTTTCATGGTAAAAGCTGCAAACGGCGATGGTATCTGGCAAGAGCAGGCCGAAAGTAAAAATATAATTATTAAACCACCCTGGTGGAAAACCATAGTATTCAGAATCTTTGTATTCATACTTCTTGTAACTACTGTCTTTTGCATCTATTTTGCGAGAATAAGTTTTCTAAAGAAGAGACAAATAGAATTGGAAAATATGGTTATGAAAAGAACCGAAGAGCTTAGTGAAATTAATGTATTGCTTGAAGAGAAACAAGAAGAAATAGTGCTACAGAACGATGAATTATTAATGCACAGAAATGCGCTTGAGGAGTTAGTTAAAGAAAGAACCGCTGAACTACTTAAAGCAAAATCAAAAGCCGAAGAATCAGATAAATTAAAATCAGCATTTCTTGCTAATATGAGTCATGAAATCAGAACCCCCATGAATGCTATTGTCGGATTTTCCAGCTTACTTATTACCGAAAATTCTAATGCAGAGGAGAGGGAGTATCTTGCACAAATGATTCAAAACAATTCCGATACCTTGCTTACCCTGATAAACGATATTCTTGATATCTCATCCATTGAAGCAAATCAGATAATTATTTATAAAGAAAATTTCTGTGTCGATGATATTTTAAAAGAAATTCACAGTTATTTTTCAATCAAGAACCAAAAGAACATTGAAATCGAACTTGTTTGTGAGGCTGCTGACAATAACACGCATATTAATAGTGATCCCGTACGCTTCAGACAAGTGATTACAAATCTTGTTGGTAACGCTTTAAAATTTACCGATAAAGGTTATATAAGATTTGGTTACTATATCGAAGCCAAAGATGTTGTGTTTTTTGTTGAAGATACAGGTATTGGCATTAGCAAAGAAGACCAGAAAAATATTTTCAACCACTTTTATAAACTTGAACGAGACAGCAACAAATTTTACGAAGGTACAGGCATAGGTTTATCGATCAGTAAAAGACTGGTAGAACTAATGGGTGGTACGCTTAGCATTGAATCTGAAATGGGCATTGGCTCAACATTTAAATTTTCGTTACCCATATCGGATATTAAAGAGGCGAAAACCAAAAGATCTGACAAAGCAATTACAAACTATAAATTCAAAGATTTACTCATTGTGGTTGCCGAAGATGAATCAAATAATTACAACCTCATTTATCGTGTATTAAAAAGGACCAACGCACAAATATTCTGGGCTAAAAACGGGAAAGAGGCTCTTGATTATGTCACTAATGTCAAAAACAATAAGAAAGTTCTTATACTAATGGACATTAAAATGCCAGTAATGGATGGCATAGAAGCCACAAAAAAAATCAAGAAACTAAATAAAGATATTCATGTTTTTGCTGTTACCGCGTATGCACAAGCTGGAGACAAAACCCGAATAATGAAAAATGGATTTGATGATTTTATCACTAAACCAATAGATCCCGATTCAGTCATCGAAAAGATTGCGGATTTTTACGCGCAGTAAAAGTAGGTTTTACATTGCTTTTCTAATTATTGGTTTTAAAGAATAACCTTCGCTTTTATAAACACAAATTTGTTAATAATCTGTTGATAGTCAGTTGAAAAATTACACTGGATTCCGATTTCTTTTTATTGTAATTTGCTTCAAAAAGTTTTCATGAATCCAGACCCCTATATCGGAAAATTCAGAAACCGAAAGACCGGAAGAACACTTACCAAGTTCAGAAAAAACGAAGTTCCCTATTTAAAAACCGATAACGGTGATGAATTTTCACTATGGGTAATTAACGAACTCGACAAAATTGGAATCAGCATCGAAGTTCAGGGGTACGAAGCACGCTTAAACAAATCAATTATCTGGCTAAAAGAACCCGAAGATGAAGAATGGGAAATATACAGGTATGTTGAAGAAAAATATTAATCATACTACCCTAATATCAAAAAAAGCCTTCTGAAGTATATGCATTCAGAAGACTTTATAGATGAATAAACTACTGGAAGATGTTATAAATCAGGAATCCATTTAATAAACTATCCTTTGTATTTTATAGCTTAATATTTGTATAGATTTTTATTTCACTTTTGAAGAATCAATATTTTATTCTTTGAAAATATCACTCTGTTTAAACCAAACATCCATAATAGTACAAGTAGAAATGTTATTTTCTGAATAAGTGGTAAAAAAGCAATAAAATTCTCTGAATAATAAATATAATTGTTGATTCCAAGTAAGCAAATACAAAGAATTCCTGATATTTTATAGAGTTTCAGATCACTCTTATAAAGACAAATTACAATTCCTAAAATTGTAAAAACACCAAAGAAACTTGCCAGGCTTGTAACCAAATCATGCAGCCGTGTATACAAAAATGAAGCAGAAAGAACAGCCATAATACTCGATATTTTAATTATCATTCTCCATATTTTGTTCCTGGCTAATACTTCCGAAAACAAATAGAAAAACACCAGAAAATCGAGCCACAAAACAACCATACTGGCAATAGCTAAAGGTCTGGCACGATTTAATTTGCCATTTATTGCATAAGCATCAAACATGGTGCACCAATAATTATGTAACCAGTCAAAACCCTGTGCATTGCGATTATTTTCCGAGCCACCAGGATATAGTACAGTTGCAAGAATATAAAGACAAACAAAAACAAAAATCCCAATAGCTAAAAAATATGAAAGTTTTAATACTATTCTTTTTTTCACAAAAGTTAAATAGATAAACGAGCTTAAATTTTGAAGATAAGAAACTAGTCTTTAGAATCCTTGGAAGTCATTTCACCCTCTCTTTGCTTTTTCATTTGTGCAGCTAAAGGACCCCAAATAAGAATAAGGTGCAAAGCTGCAGCTACTCCCATAATTGTAATTGCTTTGGTAGCATTTTCGGAAGACTTTATCAGAAAGGCAGTAACAACAATAGTTAAACCCCATAAAATTGAACTGGCAATTATGTAATAGGCAATAATATTATTCTTCTTTTCCATTTTGGTTAGTTTATAAAGTAGAAGTTTTATGCAAGATAAAACATATTGAAATAGGATACAATTAACGGTTCCCAAATATGCTTTCGTGGGCGTTGCATCGTACTTTTTTTGTTATGAAATATACAAAATTCGCGGCTTAAGTTCGATTGCACCATGCCACTTTCCAGCCTATGAAGTATTTTGTCTGTTGGCGGTAGTTAATAATATTCAATCTCTCTAATATATTTAATAACAGGGGTTTCATCTAAAAAACCTGTCTTTGTTATCCAATTACCAAAATTGTCAAAAGTATATTGGAAATTAAATCTACCATCAAATTCAAAATCACCATTTTGATTGAATTTATTTGATATAGAATACATTAATTCATCACCATCAAACATTTGTATATCAACTGTCCCATCATCATGATACTTATAAGTCAGTTTAGTAGTATCGCTATCGCGTGTAAGAGTCTCAGATATTACTCTCATATCTTTATCTCTTTGAATCAAGGAACTTATATTATCCATATTTACACCAACAAAATTTCCAGAATTATCAATCACGTAGCTCGCCGTCATACCAACATTTTCGCCTCGAATAAATTCTATCTTTGAAGGCAACAATGCATTATCATAAAAGAATTTAAGTGTTAAAATAGTATCATTCAAATCATCCAACTCAGTCCAGTATTCAATCATTCCAGATTTTGAAAATCGTATAAATGTATTATCAATTAATAGTTGCTGTCCAAAACTCATAAACAATACATCTCCAAATCGTCTCTTGTCGCTGGATATTTGAATCAAGTTATCATCACTTATATTGTATTTAACTTGTCGTAATGATTTAATCTCTCCATTTAAATTTAACCAACCTCTTGAATCATTTTGAGAATAGGAATTCAAGCTAATTATCACAAAAAAAATCAATGTCATCTGTTTCATTGCAGAGTGTTTATTTAAAGTATTGACTAACGGTAAATTTACTATTTCATAAACCACGAACAATCAAACTGTAATAAATTTAGCGTTCGCTTCAAAAGTCAATGTTTTTGGTATAGGTGGAATTACCGCCAACTTATTACCAATCGAATTTACAATTAAATATAAAGCTCCTTTACCCGATATTTGCCCTTATAAAACTCTCGATTGCATTCGCTATGAAAGATGCTCCTTTAGAATTTTGATGGATTCCATCTGTTAATAATAAATAACCATTTTTTTGCGAAATAGAGTCGAAACTCTTAAACAGTAAAAAGTGCATAAAAAGAGCCTTATAAGCCATATTTGAACCTTTTAAATAGTCTTTTCCTTTTCCATTAATTTCTTTTAGTAAATAATCAGACTGCTGCTCGAATACTGGCAGGTAATCGACATTTTCATTTTCAGCAATTTTTTTTAACTCAAGATTATACTCTCTAATAGTTTTATTCTCGATTGAATTTAGATTCTCACCCACAACGGGCAATGATGCTATGGCTATTTTCAAACCAGAATTCTGCTTTAGCTGCCTGATTATTGATGTTATATTTTTACAATAATTTGCAAGAGTTGGTTCATGAGGAATATGCTTTAATTTCCTGGTTAGCTTTGCAAGTTTAGGATCTAAACCCGACAAGACATCGTTTGTGCCTACCAGTAATACAACAAAATCAGGGTTTTTACTTAATACTTTATTAATTTGTTTCAATACATTAAACGACTCATAACCAGCAATTCCATAATTAATATAATTATAGTTGCTTGTCCCTAAATTCTTCTTTAAAATATTTTCAAAGCTCTTACTAATTTTGCCTTGCGTAATACTTGCGCCTAAAAAAAACGCCTTCTTTCTTTCTGTCATTCAAATAGTTGTATTTAAACTTTCTTTTGAAAAACTATTAAATCAATACTTTCTGATTTCATAAGGTTTAGTATTATATATGTATTTCTAATGAACAAGTTATTAATATTTTTAATGCATTAAATACAAATTCTCCTGGTTTAAAAATCTCCTTGCTTTATACTGATTTACTTTCTATTTTCACTATTAAGAAAAACGCTCTTGACTCAGGACGAACACATACAAAAAAAGAAGTTCGAAGAACTGTTCCGCGAACATTTTACAGGCTTATGCTATTTTGCCCAGAAATATTTGGGTGATTTAGACAGCAGCAAAGAAATTGTTCATTCAGTTTTTATTAAAATATGGGAAAGCAGAAACGATTTTGACTGGGAGAAGCCTGCAAAATCATATCTTTTTACTTCGGTATATAATCGTAGTATGAATTTTATCCGCGATAACAAAAAATTCGTTTCGAGCGATGATGCTGAAACTGGTAATTTAACAGTTGAAAGTTCTGAATTTACAGACTCAATGGAAATTTCGGAACTGGAAGGAAAAATTAAAGAATCGATTCTGAAACTACCCGAAAAATGCCGCGAGATTTTTGAGCTAAACCGTTTTGAAGGAAAGAAATACAGTGAAATTGCCGAAAAACTGGGCATCTCAATAAAAACAGTAGAAAACCAGATGTCGAAGGCTTTAAAGGTGCTAAGAACCGATTTAAAAGATTATTTATACATTTTTATACTCATTTTATTAAAAAATAAAAATTTATTATAGGGGTAAATCACCTTTCATGTGTGATAATACCGGAAAGCTATGAATAACAATACAGAACATATTGAACCCGTTGAACTTCTGACAAAATACTTTGCCGGCGAGACCAGCGAAGCTGAAAATACACAGCTTGCTGAGTGGAGAAAAGCTATGCCGGAAAACGAGGAAGAATATATCCGGTTTGAGAAACTCTGGAACTATTCCGGCTCAGACGCACTAAAATCAGAAATAAACATCGATAAGGAATGGAATTACCTCAATTCTAAAATCTCCGGCAAAGAAAAACCTGTATTTGGTGTGGGAAGAATTATTGCTATTGCAGCAAGTATTCTCTTAATTATAAGCCTGGGAATAGTTGGAATAAGAAGCACTCAGTATATCTCTCAAAAAACAGGAAATACCGAAACTGCAGAATATATACTACCGGATGGAAGTATTATTAACCTGAATGCCAATTCAAAAATTACTTATAACAAAAAATTCGGAGAAGGTAGCAGGAAACTCAAACTACAGGGTGAAGCCTTTTTTAATGTTACACCAAATAAAGAAGTTCCGTTTGTAATAAGCACCAGGCAGGCCAGTATCGAAGTAGTTGGTACAAAGTTTAACGTGAAAGCCTATAAACATCAGGCCGAAGTAAAGGTCACTGTAACTTCTGGAAAGGTTAATCTTTCGAGCCGAAAAGAGCCCCGGGTAAAAACTTTAATCATTGCTGGCGAAACCGGAAATCTAAAAAAAGAAAACTTGTCAGTTGAAAAAATTGAACTGGAGAACATTAACGATTATGCCTGGAAAACACTAGAAATGAGTTTTAACAATGCAGACCTCCCCGAAGTAGCTGATGTTCTTGAAAACACCTATCATATTTCGGTTCAACTCGAAGAGAAACTAAAAAACTGTAGAATTACCGTAAGCTTTGAAAATCAAGATTTGGCAGATGTTCTTAAAGTACTTAAAAGTACACTGGGATTAAAAATACAGGTCGAAAACAACACAATAATTCTATCAGGGTCAGGATGCATCCAAGAATAATATACCGGCTCTTTTTTTTCAGTGTTCTTGTCATGGGACTTCAAGCAGTAGTATACACCCAGGAGAATAATTTAGAGATTACAATTAGTGTTAGTTATACCGAAGCAACACTTGCTGAAATACTTGAAGATATCAGTCAGAAAAGTGGTGTCGATTTCTCATACAGCCCACAGGAAATACCGGTTGACCAGGCAATAAGCTATACAAAAACAGCTAAAACAAGCCTCATTATAGATGAAATATTTTTACTCGCCAATGTTCAATATGAAATTGTAGGTAAGTACCTGGTCTTACACAAAAAATCCGAAGAGACTGCGCCGGAGATACAAAAGCCACAGCGATACACAATAAGTGGCTATATTACAGATGAAAAAACAAACGAAGTGCTGATAGGTGCCACACTTTACAATAAAAATACGGGAACCGGCACCTTAAGCAACAGTTATGGTTTTTTTTCCTTATCGCTCGAAGAAGGTGAATACAACCTGGCCAGTTCATACCTGGGTTATTCCCTATCGGAAAAAACAATTCAGCTTAATAAAAATATAGTCTGGAATATTAACCTCACTCCCACTCCTTCAATTCTTGAAGAAGTTATTATTTCATCTTTCGACAAAGAGGAGTTTATCTTTAAATCGCTTGCTGCACAGTCCAAAATAAGTCCTTTTGAGGTTAAACGACAAGTTGCAGCCCTGGGCGAAACAGATGTCTTAAAATCGCTTGATATGTTGCCTGGAATTAACTTTCATAATGAGGGTTCAAGTTATTTTTATGTTCGGGGTGGAAATCGCGATCAGAATTTAATACTATTAGACGAAGCTCCGTTATACAATCCATCTCATCTATTAGGACTTTTTACACCGGTAATACCCGAAGCTGTTAAGACTGCCGATATTTATAAGGCTGATTTTCCTGTTCAGTATGGAGGGCGCTTATCCTCGGTAATCGATATTCGAACAAAAGATGGTAACATGGAAGAGTTTACCGGCAACGCCACCATTGGGCTTATTTCTTCAAGAGTAAATTTCGAAGGTCCCTTTAAGAAAAAAAGAAGTTCGTATTTCTTATCATTCAGACGATCGCAGATAGGTTTCTTCCTTAAAAAGTTAAACCCCGATATCGAAGATTTTTTCTTTACTGACTTTACCGGAAAATCCAATATCCGCCTGGGACAAAACGATCGTTTATTTCTGACTCTCTACCGGGGAAGAGACATTCTTTTAGTCAATAATAACAATACCAAAGACGGGCTTCAGTGGGATAACAGTTCATTAACCATGCGATGGAATCATGTTTTTGGGCCCAGATTATTTTCTAATACAACGTTTTCAACCAGCCATTTCGATTACTACCTGCATACCGATTATGATAACAAGATATACTGGAATTCGCAAATATCGAGTAATACATTAAAAACCGAATTCACCTATTATTCAAGACCGGAATTAAAAACCCTCTACGGAATAAACATTGGAGGATATTTCTTCAATCCCGGTAATTATAACGCTCCCAACCTGCCCTATTATTTGCAGGTTTCGAAGGTAAATTCCGGAGAACTTATTCTTTATGCAGGTAATGAACATGAAATAAGCGATGCTTTGCAAATTAATTACGGCATGCGTATATCAAGCTGGTCTGATGTTGGAGAAGGATTCTCAATCGCCTATAGCGCTGATTATGAACCCACAGACACCATCATTTATGCAAAGGGTGAACGATATTATTCAAATTCGAATGTTGAACCGAGAATTTCGTTATCGATTAAAACCGGTGATTTTTCTTCTCTGAAGTTATCATACAATAAAATGGTTCAGCACATAAACCTGATTAACAACAGCCTGAGCCCATTCAATACACTTGATGTCTGGTTACCCAGCGGACCAAACATTAAACCGCAGATAGCCCGAATTGTAAACCTCGGATATTTGCAACATCTTAATAAATACAGCCTTGAATTGTCAAGCGATATTTTTTATAAAAAAATGGATAACCAGATTGGGTTTATCTATCACCCCGAAACCTTGTTGAATCCATTTATTGAAGGAGAACTAAGACAGGGCGATGGAAATGCTTATGGTTTAGAATTGATGATTAAGAAAATAACCGGTAAAGTTTTCGGACAGGTATCTTATGCATACAGCAGAAGCTTTTTACAAATTGACGGCTTGAATGAAAACAAAATATATCCCAGCAGACAGGATAAGCCTTTAGAATTAAACATAAGCCTGGGTATTCAGGCAAAACCCAGGTGGGAAATTCAGTCTGCCCTGGTTTTTAATTCAGGATTAAGAGTTACAACTCCTACAGGATTTTATTACTTCCAGGGAAAACAGGTACCTGTTTATACCGAAATTAATAACCAGTCACTACCCAACTATAAAAGGTTCGATATCAGTTCAACATTTAAACTGAACAAAAAGGAAAGAAAAACTCAGCATTACCTGAACATTGCTTTTTACAATTTTTTCGGATTCAGGAATATGGCTTTTATAACTTTCAACAAAACAATTACCAATGAAAACCAGATTGTTGTGCCGGTAGATATAGAGAAAAACACAGAACTAACTCCAACCTACAGGTTTATTTACAGTATTGTTCCATCGTTTAATTACAGTATGAGATTTTAGTGATATGAACCGGATTCATGAACATACCAGAGGCAGAACAAAAAACTCAAAGAGATATTTCTTTGAAATTTTTTTGACGCTTAGCTTGATAGCCGGAACTTATTCTTGCGAAAGACAGACAAACTGGACACTGGAAGAATCTGGAAAAATACCTGTTATTGATGCCATCATTACCAATGAACTTAAAAATCATGAGGTGTATTTCTATTCTTCTTCAACCAGCCTTAATCAGGCCCCGGAAGGCATTTCAGGAGCAGAAATAATTTTAAAAGCCGGCACAAACACCTATACCTTTTCGGAAAAAAATGATAAAGCTGGCGTTTATATCTCGGATGAAGCTTTCAGAGGGGCAGCTGGTATCGAATATTACCTCATCGTGATCTACGATAATCAATCGGACACAGCAAAAGCAGAGCTCGTGGCAATTAGTAAATTGCAGGAAATGATTATTGTAAATTACGACTCAGCATACCGTTATGTTTATTATGATGATTCTTCCCCATCAATGACATACCTAAGCTATAACTGGTCTAACAATACCGATTTTTGTGAAAAGTATGGATCATGTGCTGCAACACAGGTTTTTTATACCATTAACTTACTGGATATTAATCAGACATTTGCTCCGGATAAACAAATCATTTCATTTCCAAAAGGCACTACCCTAGCGCGAGCTAAATATTCTCTTAGCGATGAACACCAGCGATTTATTCGTTCACTCTTAATTGAAACAGAATGGCGTGGAGGAATATTTGATACCGAACAGGGCAATGTCCCAACAAACTTTAAACATGGTGTTCAGGGTTGGTTTGGTGTTTGTATGGTTTTAAGAGATACTTTGGTATTCAACGATTAATTAAATTAGCTTCTGCTTATTTATTAATACCTAAGACTTGCTTGTCAAATTTGCTCAATAATTTTAAGTCAGAAAAATCCTGGGTTTTGTTCATCATAACTACAGATACGACACCCAAATCGGGATAAACTCTAAGTTCGCAGGAGTATCCGCCTCCACCACCCGGATGGTAATAGTATTTATGCCCGTCAAGTTCTCCAATCCACCAGCCCAGAGCATGTCCGGCATTCTTGCCATTTGAAAGTTTTTGTTCTGTAAACATCTCCTTAATTGTTTCCGGCTTTAGAATCGTGTTATCGGAGTTTAACAATTCCTGACCCAAAGCCAACATTGCATGTGAAC
The DNA here is from genome assembly GCA_016938235.1 of Bacteroidales bacterium. Classification (GTDB taxonomy): domain Bacteria; phylum Bacteroidota; class Bacteroidia; order Bacteroidales; family UBA10428; genus UBA10428. The sequence goes on from JAFGVA010000109.1 coordinate 118,882, forward strand.
TGGCAAAAGCTCCACCATATGAGCTATGATTAATGTAAAGATCTTCAAAGGAGTAGAATTTTCCTTCCTTCTTCAACCAGTACTTCTTGTCTGCTACCATTTTATAAATTACAGTCATAAACGAGAATCTTTTCTGGTATGCCCTGGCGGTTTTATTATTAAAACTAAAACCAATCTGCTGATTACCCGAATCAATCTTATTCAGAATATTCTCTGCAACATATTGTTTATAGGGTACACCTGAAACTTCTTCAACGATTTCTCCCAGAATTAGAAAACCAAAATTAGAGTAGGCTTTCTTCTTACCCGGTTTGTATTTAAGCTTCAGGTTTTCTTCTATTAATTGTTTTGCTGCTTCTTTTTCATTAAAATCTGCATGCTCGCTTGCAAGATGAATCTTTGTTACAAAAGGTTTATTAGTAACCCCTGAGGTATGACACAATAGCTGACGAATGGTAAACGCATCTGAAAATTTGTATTGCGGCAGATAATTCTCAACGGGTTCATCCAGGATCACTTTTCCCTGCTCGTACAATTGCATAATTGCTATGGTTGTGAGTATTTTTGTCGCCGAATACATTTTCATTTCGGTCTCTGCAGTTACCGGAGTTTGGCTATCAATATTTGCAAACCCACCTTCATACTCATATATTACTCCGTTTTTATCTGCAATTAAATATTGAATGCCCGGAGTTAATTTTCCCAGTAGTTTGTTCTCAATTGTATTTTGAAGTTCAGTAAAATCCTGTGCCATACCTGTAACTAAATTGATTATTAATAATGGAAGAATGAAAGATACTTTGCTCATCTCTGTTTTGTTTAATGCTACAGTACAAAGATTTGCAATCGGCAGATCAAAAACATTAACAAATGATAAGAAATACTACTTAGCACGTATTCTACTTAACGAAACAGGGGTTATACCTAGGTACGAAGCTATTTGAATCTGGCTAATCCTGTTTTCAAGACCTGGATATTCATTTCTGAAATCGAAATAACGCTCTTCAGCAGTCCTGGTTAACAGACTTTTCTCCCTGTTGCTGATTCTCTTCAATTCTCTTTCAGAAATAGCATAAGCAAATTTATTTACCCAGTTTTTTGTCCTTATCAGGTTGGAGAACTCCATAGCATCAAACTCATAAATAATAGTAGATTCCAATGCCTGGTAGTTTATCAGGTGTTTACCGTTCGCATTTCTGGTAAATGCTGGTGAAGTAACATCGTTATCCATGAAAAATACAACATTAACATCTCCCTGCTTCGGTGTAAGATAATACCCCCTGAGTATTCCCTTTTCAATATATATCTCCTTATAATAGTGCTGCCCCTCACTTACCAGAATCTCATTCTTTTGCAGTGTTCTTACGTGCAAAAGTTCTTCAACAAGATGCCATTCATCCTGTGGAATGATGGAGAATTTTTCAAAATATTTTCTAAACCTATCCATTTAATCGATGTAGTTTATTGTAAGATAAAATAACAATCTAAGTAAGCACCTATTATATACTTCAAAATTTTATGCACCACAACATGCTGTTTTAATGTATGTTATGAATTTTTTGCATTTTTTTTCAAAAACATATAGGGGTAAAAATAATTTCTTGTGTGATACTAATGAAACAAACATAAACTGAAAACAAAATTTAAAACTAATAATTATGAAAACAAGAAATTTAATCATCGGAACTTTTGTAGCATTAACAACAATCTTTTTCACTTCGTGTGAAGATACAGGAGTACAACCTGAAGGTAAAGAGTATGGTATTTTGCCGGAACGTTTTAAAGTTGATATTCCGGGTTCATTAACTGAGTCAGGAACAAAATCTACTTTAAAAAGTACAGAAACAGACACATTAAGCGGAAACGAAATCTACCAACATTTAACCAATTTTATTGCAATTGGAGAAGCCGGTGCCGATTTAGTTGAAGATATTATCTGGGGAATAACCGTTCATCATATCGACCAGGTAAAAACTATAACTTATGTAAGCGACGATGACAACAGGATTAAAAACCTGGTAGTAAATGAAGGTGTAGAATACAGCGACAGAATTTGGGAATATCAGCTTACAGTAACCGATGCA